>JBBQWG010000064.1:0-35545 GCA_038210825.1 Verrucomicrobiales bacterium | reverse complement strand
CGCAGCCATGGCCGCAGCGGAGGAGCTACCCCGTGGCGAACGGAGGACTGCGGAGAACGAAATCGCCTTGACCCTTGCCTATCACGACGGCCCGGCAGCCATACGTTACCTGCTGCAGTTTGGGAAATGGGAGGATTTCCGGCTCGACGCCATCCTGCGCTCTTCCTTCTCCCAGTCCCGGGCCGCCTCCCAAACCGTGGCCGCGCTGTTGCGCGACCGTCCGGAGTGGGGGCAGGCGAATTCCCGTTATTTTCTCGGCCCATGGTATCGCACCGACCCCGGGGGTGCCAGGGAATGGGCCATCACCGCCGGGGCCGCGTTTGTGGACCGGTATGCGCTGATGCGGTATGACCCCGGCGCGGTGCTCCGGATCTTTCCCTCCTCAGCTCCTGACAACATGGATGTCTCTACCTTGAGTTCGCTGATCCATCACTTTCCTGACGAGGCCAAATCCCTTGCGGAAGCGCGCGGCATCTGGCCCGCAGTGCAAAAGCGGCTGGAGGAATACCCCGGTCCCAGCAGCGATCCGGATCCGACCACCAAACTGAAGGCCCTGCTCGATAAAGTGGAGGAACATGGACCGGAGCAAGTCAGTGCTGCCGCCTCCCTGACTTTCGCGCAACTCGGACCCTATCTGGACTGCGCCCGCCGCTTCCTGCCTGAGTCCGTGCCTATATTGGAGAGCATTACCTTTCCGCCTGCCGTGCGGAGTCCGAACGCCTACCAGGACGGCAGCCCGCTGACTTCAGATGAGTTTGCATGGGATCCCGCCGCCGCCGCCCAGCAGCTGCGCGAGCACCCGGTGGACGACTGGGATGGCTGGCATGCCGTCCGGCATTGGGCTCCCTATGATTATTCCGCCGCCCAGGCGTGGGTGAATGACTTGCCGCACGGTCTCAAACGCCAACGGGCCGAAACCGCCCTCCTGCGTCACGAGCCCGGCCTCAGCGGCGAAGCCATGCTGGAAAGACTCCTTCCCTCCAGCATGGGGGACTTCGCGACCCATCACAAACATATGCCCGGCCTGAACGATCTGGCGGAAATTTGGCAGGAAGGGCTGCGCCGCATCGCACGCAGCGGCGGTGATTGGTGGGCGTGGCAGGATCAAATCCCACCCGTCTGCCGCCGGAACCGCCACCTGTCCGCCAAGCTCGATTCGTTTTTCGAAAGGATGGAACTGCAGGAATCCGTGATCCGGGAACTGCCCTGAGCCTGAGCCCGGCTGGACCGGTGGGCCGCCTTCGGCCCTGACGCTTTTCCGCACAGCGCGGATCCATGCGCCGGCGCGGCCACCGTGGAACAGTCCGGGCGGGTTCGCGGAAAACGCCGCGGGCCGGCCGTCTTTCCATGGCCCGCGAGCCGGGCTGCCTTTTATTGTGAGGAAATATCCCGGGCCCTCCGGGAACGGCTTTGATAAACCAACCATGACCAGCCGTATAGAGGCAACATGAACCCGCGTCACCTCCGCTCCTTCCGCACCACTCCCGGGCGCGCCGCCTTTACCCTCATTGAAATCGTTCTTGTTATTGCCATCATCGCCATCCTCGGAGCGGCCGCCATCAATCTGATCAAAGGCAACGTGGATGTGGCCAAGGAGACCCGGGTGGAGAGTGATATCAAAAACATCGTCACCCAGCTCAAGGTCTACGAATCCCGCAATCTGGCTCCTCCCACCACCGAACAGGGCCTGATGGCCTTGGTGGCACGGCCGGTGGTGGAACCCATCCCGGAACGCTGGACCCAGTTGCTGGAGGCGGTGCCGAAGGATCCGTGGAACCGGGAATTCCGCTATGAATACCCCGCCAAACGCAGCAAAGCCGATTTTGATGTATATTCACTCGGAAAGGATGGAATTGATAGCGATGATGACTTCGGAAACTGGAAACCAGTGAGGAAAGAATAAGCCCGCCTTCTTTTCATGATAAATAAAGAGATAGAGAGCGCCCTGCCCCGCAGCGGCCGCCGGGGCGGTTTTTCCCTCGTGGAAATCGTCATTTCCCTCACCATCGTTTCGGTCATCGCCGCCATCGCCATCCCCACCCTCAAAGGGCTGAATCAAAGCGAAGAGGCCCGGGCTCCGGTGCGGGCCCTTGCCGAACTGGTGCAGGAGGTGCGTCTCCGTGCGGTGCGCGAAGGCCGGGCCTACCAAATCGTTTTCGAACGTGGCGGCATGCACGCCATGGCGGGAGCCCGCCCGTTCCAACGCCGGGAGGACCTCATGGAACACCTCGAGGAACTGCGCCGCCCCCCGGTCATCACGGTGACCGAACGCCAGGCCGCCGAACGCCCCGGGGTGCTCCGGGAAGGCCCCGCTGCGCCGGGATTCCCCACCGCCGCCACTCCAACAGTGCGCCCCGCAACCGACGGACCGGCCAAGGGAGAATCCGAAAGTTCCGGGGTTCCCGAAGTGCCGTGGTGCGAGACGATTCCGCTGAAACAACAAACCGGGTGCGCGGTGCTCCTGTGGGGCGACCCTGAATGGGACACCATGGAAGGGGACAAGCTCCGCGCCTGGGTCTTTCAACCGACCGGCATGATCTCCCCCGCCCGGGTCCGACTGCGGGAAGAGGGTCAGGAATTGGAAGCCACCTTCGATCCCATGACCGGGGAGCTGACCGCAGAAAGCCACCGGCCGGTCCTTACCGCCGCGTCGCTATGAAGCCGCCCCCCCACCGCCCGTCCTGCCGTGGTTTTGTCCTCCTGGAAATCATCATCGCCCTCACTGTCTTCGCCATCGCCGTCACCGGGCTGGCCGTGGCCCTGCACTCCGCCCTCGATGCCTCCAATGATCTGCGCCGCCATGCCTCCGTCCGCCGCGGCATGGAAAGCCTGCTCGCCGAAGCCCGGCAACAGGCCAAACGCGAGGAAATGCTCCTCACCCGGACGGACGAAACCCTCGGCCTTACCTTCCAGTCCACCCTCGAAGAACTCAAGTGGACCAACCGCACCGGAGCCCCCGTGCGCGGCCTGTATCGTCTCCGGGTGGTGGCCTCGGGCACTCAACCGGACGCCATTCCCGAAAACTCGGCCGAAATCTATGTTTACCGTCCGTGACCGCCCCCGCCCGCCGGGGCGGTCCGGCCACGCGTTTACCCTGATCGAAGTAGTGGTGGGCCTGGCGATTCTTTCCCTGATGTCCGGAGCCATTTATGCCATCGTCGCCGGGGCCGTTTCCTCGACGCTCAGCCTTGAACTGACCCAAGCGGAGGACCGGCGGGTGGAAGCCTTTCTGCACCGTACCCGCGAGGCCCTCGCCGACCTTCCCGAGGGAGCCACCCTTCAATTGCGGCTCCTGGAATCAGAGCCCCTGCGTCAGGAGCTGGTCTTGAGCAACGTCCCTGGCGCCTTCATCTGGGGCTCCCATCCCCAGTGGGTCAGCCCGGTCATCACCCTCGCCCCGCGTCCTTGGGAAGATGGTCAAAAACCGCCCCCCGCCAACGCCTTCCTGCGCGGCAAACTGGCTCCGCCCTCCGTGCAATTTGCCCTCGCCTTCAGCGTGCCTGATTTTTTCCGCACCAGCAGCGACGGCGAGCCCCTGCCGGACAGTCCAGTGAAATCCCGCCAGGGCAACCAAAGCCTGCGGCCGGACGCTCAAGGCCGGTTTTGGCTGGATATCCTGCCGGAAATCGACCGCATCGAATGGCGCTTCTACGATCCGCAGCGGAAAATCTGGGTGGACCAGTCCCGCCCTGGCCGTCCGCCCCTCGTGGAGCTGAAACTTTTCCTTCCCGGACGGACCACCCCGATCCGGGAAGTTTTTCCCACCCGCTGAAATCCTGACTTTCCGCCATGTCACCCCGCGCTCCATCCCCGGTCACGCGCCGCGGCTCCTCGCTGCTGCTCGTCCTCTGGGCGATCATGCTCATGGGCTTCTCGGTGATCGGACTGGTCCGGCATTTGTCCCGCGGTCTGGATGAATCCATTGCCGCCGAAAAGGATTTCCGGGCCCGCCTGCTCCTCGAATCCGCCCGCACCGTGGCCGCGCATCCCGCCATCGGGCGGGGCGACCCCCTGCTCCGTCAGGAAATCTCGCCCACCCGCTCGTGGGAAGTCAACCTCTCCACCGAAGGTTCACGCCTCGCCATCAACCAACTCGCCACCAGCCGCCCCCTGCGCCGCATCACCCGCCAGCTATTCGAAAATTGGGGCCTCGAGCCCCGCGATGCTCTCGCCCTCACCGAATGCCTTGCCGACTGGACGGATCCTGACAACTCGCCCCTCCCCCAGGGGGCCGAACGGGAAATTTACGCCGCCATGGACCGGCCCGATCATCCTTACAACAAACCCTTCATCTCCCTTGATGACGTCCTGCTGGTGCGCGGAGCCGACCTCATGGACCGCCTGCGGCCGGAGTGGCGTGACTTCTTCACCCTGCATGGCGATGGCACCATCGACCTGCATCACGCCCCGTCTGCGATTCTGGAAGCGGTGCTTAATGTGACATCCTCCGAGGTCAGCCGGCTGATCCGGGCGCGCGAAGGCCCGGATGGCCTCGCCGGCACCGAGGACGACCGCCGCTTCACCAGCATGGAGGAGGTGCGCCGCCTGCTGGATGTGCCGGAAGGAAACTACCGCCGCGCCGCCTACCTCCTGGTGCTCGACCATCCCATCCGGCGCACCGAGTGCCTCGCCCGCGCCGGAGGACGGGAACGCCGCCTCACCCTCATCGAAGGTCCCGGTCTGAAACTGGTCCGCCGGGACTAACCCTTTTCTGCTGCCCCCTGCCCCATGTTCAAGCCCCCCCATCTCATCCTGCCCGCGCCTGGCCCCGGCTGGGAAATCTGGTCCCCTGGTCCCGGGGGGATGATCAAAGGCGGCTGGTTCGAGGAGCCGGCGGCCGCAGCCGCTTCCGTCAAAAAAGCGGTGCTCGCCCTGCCCGCCCGGTGGTGCCGCACCCTCGCCTTCAGCGCCCCGCCTGCCGATGCCAAACAGGCCCGCTCCCTCGCCTTCACCCAACTGGAAAAGCGGGGATTGGCCACCGGCAGCGCGGATCAAACTTCGTTTTCCTGCCAATTTTTTCCCATGCCCGGCGGCAGTAATCTGCTCATCGTGGATACCCTGACTCCGATGGGTCTGAGCGCCGTGGGTGCGCTTAAAATTCACGGCATCATCCCCGCCGCCCGCCTCTACACCCTCCCGGAGCAGCGCCTCCAAATCCACCGCGAAGCCGGCCGCATGGTGCTCACTGCCGCATGGCAAGGCCACGCCGCCCATGTGCAAAACCTCACCGCCGCCAGCCACGATGCTCCCGCCCTGGCCGCCGAAATTTCCCTGACCCTGATGACCCTTCGGCAGCAGGGCCTGCTCCCGCCTCCCACCGGCATCGACTGGGGGGCTCCCCTGACAGATTCGGAGCAGGCCGTGGTGGAAAACGCTCTCGGCCTGCCGGTTACCGTGCACACCCTTCCCCCGCCGGTCCCCGGCCCGCTGGCCCCCGCGCTTCAGCCCGCCGGAGTCCGGGAAGCGCGGGCCCGCCGCCGGAGCCAACTGCTCCGCGGAGCCGCTGCCGCCGCCCTGCCCGTGGCCGGGTTCCTCTGGTGGCAACAGCAACGTCAACAACTCATCGCTCTCGAAACGGAAGCGGCCCGCCTCCAGGAAGCCGTCACCAGCACCGCCGGTGCCAGCGCCGAAGCCCGCGCTGAAACCGATCAGATGCGCCAGACCCAGCAGCGCTGGCAGGGCCTGCGCACCGCCCTCGAGCCCAAACGCTATCCCCTCATCCAACTCAATCAGCTGACCCGCTGCCTCGGCGACGCGGGCATTGTCCTGACCCGGTTCGAAACCCGCGGCCCGGATATTTCCGTCAGCGGCACCGCCCAGTCCGCCGGGGAGGCCTATCAATATTTCACCACGGTCGCGGCCGAACCGGAACTGAAAATCTGCGCCTGGAGCATGGCCGAGCCGGGCCTCCGGAACGACGGCACCGCCCAATTTGAACTGAAAGGCAAAATGCGATGATCCGCCCCCTCACCCGTTCCGAAAAAATGCTGCTCGCCCTGTGCGGGCTGGCGCTGGCCGTGGTAGGCACGGGCAGCATGGTGCGCGACCACCGGGCCCGCGCCGCCGCCGCCCGCGAGACCATCAGCTCTCTCGAACCCCAGCTGGCGGCCGCAGCCGCCGCGCAGGCCGATGCTCCCTTCTGGCAGGAGCGGCAGCTTTGGCTGGATGCCAACATGCCGCGCCTGACCAATTCCGGGGAAGCCCACAGCGTCTTTCTGGAGCACCTCCTCGAAACCGCCCGGGAACGCGGACTCCAAGCCGAATCCCCGGTGCTCCTCAAGCCGGAAGCCACCCCGTGGGCCACCGATCTTTCGGTCTCTCTCCAGTTATCCGGTCCGGACAGTGCCCTCCTGCGCTGGCTCTCCGGCCTGCAGTCCCCGGAAAAAATGCAGGTCGTCAAATACCTTCAAATCATCCCCCGCTCCTCCCAGCCTCCCCGCCTCTCCGCCACCGTCACCGTCGCCAGGCTCCACCGGCCCTAGCTGTTATATAATTTATCGCGTTTTCGATCCCCGGTCCCATGACTGCTCCCCACTCCCATCAATCCGCACGACTTCGCCGGCCTCCGCCTCCGCTGGCGTGGCCGGTGCTGGCAGGACCGGTGCTTCTTTTCGCGGGCTTCGCCGCCTCGGTGGGTGTGACCTGCGCCAGCCCGGAATCCGCCGTGCCCGCCCCGGTGACCGCCGCCGCCTTCAGCCATCTGCTCGACCAGCCCCCCTTCCGCCGCAGCCTCAGCCTGTCGGAATCCATGGTCCTTTCCGGCGTCGCCGTGCTGCCGGACGGTCCCATGGTCACCTTGTGGAACCGCCGCACCGGCGAGTCCTTCGTGGTTGGCACCCTCCCCAATCCGCAGGGGTGGAAACTGTTGGAACTCACCCAAAGCTCCGACCTCCGCAGCGTCGCCGCCGTCATTTCCGCCGCCGGTCAGGAACTCAGCCTCCGGTTCGATCCCGAGCGGCTCACCCCGCCGAAACTCGATAACACTTCGCGTCCCGGAGCCCGTCCCGAAAGCCAGATCGTGGTCGAAGCCCTCCTCCGCAGTCTTGACCCGGAGGCGGCCAAATCCTTTGAAGCCCTCCCGCCATCCGGGCAGGAGTCCTTCCGGAAATCCTTCGCCGGCTTCCTCCAAACCTATCCGGCCTCCGGGGACGGGGAACGCCGCACCTTTGTCCAGCGCTCCCTCACGGAAGCCGCCGAAGCGGCGGCTGCCGCTGCGGCCGGAGAGGAAGGCGAAACCGCTCCGGTCTCAGCTTCAGCCCCATCCTCAGCCCCAGCCCCGGCCCCGGCCCCGGCCGCAGAAGCAGAAGCCGCGACCGATCCTCCCCCGGCAGCCAGCAACTAGCCAACTTTTCCTTTTTATGATATCCCTCACCCCGCCGCTCTCCCGCCTTCTCGCCGGCACCTGCTTCGCCGCCATGACCCTGATGCCGCTCATGGCCCAGGCCCCGCTGCCCGTCCCCGCCCCCGCCCCCCCGGGGGCCGGCACCGCTGCGGATCCGGGCACGATCCAGCTCCAGTTTCCCAATAACGGAATCAGCGAAATTTTGGGGATCTACGAAATGCTCACCGGCAAAGCGGTCGTCAAGGACTCCGGCATCTTCGACGGCAAGCCCATCAGCCTCGTCACCGCCCGCCCGGTCACCACCGCCGAGGCCGTGGAACTCATCGAATCCACCCTCCAGCTCAATGGTTATGTCATGAGCCATACTCCGGGTGGGAAAAGTGTCAGGGTCGCGCTGCAGACCGCCGACCAATCCAACCTCAGCCGCGGTCTGGACATCCTTCTGCAACCCTCGGAACTGCCCGTCGGCCACACCATGGCGTCGTATTTTCTGAAACTCCAGCATCTCAATCCGGCCGAAACCGCCGCCACGCTGTGGAGCCATCTCGGACTCAATAAATTCGGCCGCCTCACTCCCGTCACCAGCCCGCCGGGCCTTCTCATCACCGAAAATGCGGACAACATCCGCCAGATCCTCCGCGTGGTCTCCGTCCTTGACGTGTCCCAGGACCAAACCCACCTGCGCACCGAATTCTATCCCCTCCAATTCGCCGATGCCGTGGTGGTCGGGCAGATCCTGACTTCCACCTTCACCCAGCGCCAGACGCCCCCGCCCCTAACGAAGGAAACGGTCGGCGACAGTGCCACCCGCCTTCCCCGGCAACCCCCGGCCCCGCCCACCGCCCGGGTCGTTTCCGACGACCGGCTGAACCGCATCATGCTGGTCGCCGATGACGCCGATCATGTCTACGCGCAGAAACTCATCAAACAATTCGACCAGCCCATTGAAACCGCAGTCCCCCTCGAGCGGCGTCTGAAATATGTTTTTGTGGATCAGGTCCTGCCGGTGCTCGTTGACGTCCTGCAGGACGCCGGCACTGGCAGCAGCACCCTCGCCGGCGGCGAAGTGGTCAGAACCCGCCGCCTTCCCGTCGCCAGCAGCGACCCTTCCACCCTCGCCGGCCGGCCCCGCCGGATCCAAACTGCCCGCGAGGGTGCCGCCACCGCCCCCGAAGGCTACGAGGACCAACTCGCCACGCCGGAGGAAAACGCGGCCCCCCTGTCCGTCCTCATTGGAAAAACCCGGCTCGTCGCCGATGTCCAGGCTAACAAACTCATCGCCTACGGCCCGCCCGAGGACCTCCTGAAAATCACCGGACTGCTGGACCGCCTCGACCACAAACCACCCCAGGTCTATCTCGCCACCATCATCGGCCAACTCTCCCTTGATGACGGCATTGAATTTGGAATCGACTACCTGCGGCAATTCCGCGCCGGGGACCGGGGGGATGTCGCCGGCGCTCTCGTCAGTTGGGACACCCTCACCAGGGCCGTCGGCGACATCCGCAATCCCATCGCCGCCGCTCCCCTCAATCCCATCTCCGGGCTCAATATCTACGGCCAGATCAATGACGGACTCGACGTCTTCCTCCGCGCCCTCGAAACCAGCCGCCGCTTCAAGATCCTCAGCCGCCCTTCCATCTACGCCGCCAATAACAAAAAAGCCGTGATCACCTCCGGCCGCCGCATCCCGGTCCCCACCAGCAGCGTCACCGATCTTTCCAACACCAACAGCGTGCGCACCAATATCGATTTCCAGGATGTAGTGCTGAAGCTGGAAGTCATTCCCCTGATCAACAGCAACCGGGAAGTCAGTCTGACCATCGCCCAGGTCAACGACACCGTGGTCGGGCAACAACAGATCTCCGGTGACAGCGTCCCCATCATCGGCACCGAACGGCTCCTCACCGCCGTCACCGTCGCCAACCGCTCCACCGTGGTCCTTGGCGGCCTGATCACGGAAACCGAGGAAAAGTCCACCTCGGGTGTGCCCGTCATCAGCCGCATCCCCGTGTTAGGCCATGCCTTCAAATCCACCAAAACCAACAAGAGCCGCAAGGAACTCATCATCTTCATCCAACCGGTCGTGGTAGAGGATCCGGAGGAAGTCACCGCCACCAGCCTCGGCGAAGACCTCCGCACCGGCATCGGAGCGGATGCCGCCCAAATCTTCCCCGATCTTTCCCCGGCGCTGCCCTCCTTTGAGCGTCCCCTCCCTGCTTCCGCCCCCAAACGCTAGGCCCTTCCCTGCTTCCCATCGTGACCTTGACTCCCCACCGGCCCTTGGACCAACTCCTCACCGCCGCCGCCCAGCGCAGCGGCTGTCAGGATCCGGCCGCCCTCAGCGCCGCCCTCGAAACCGCCGCCGCCCAGGGAGGGCGCTGGCTGGATGCCATTCTGGATGCCGGCTGTCTCACCGACGAAACCCTGTTCTACCGTGCCCTTGGGGAATCCCTCGGCATGGCCTTCACCGAGCATTCCCCTGTTCCTGCAGGCCAGAAACTGCACGCCTGGATGCCGGCCCGCTTTGCCCTGCGCCACCGCCTGCTGCCGGGAAATGTCAGGGAAAACTCCATGGAGATCCTCACCTGCGACCCCTTCGATCTCGAAGCCCGCCAGGCCATCAGCCAGGTGGTGGACATGGAAATCACATGGGGCTTGTCCACCCGGACCAGCATCACCGAAGCCCTGCGCCAGGGATATGGAGTGGGCGCGGAACGCTTCGAGGACCTCATCGACGGACGCCTCGGACAAAACGAAACCGACGCCCTCCGCCAGGAAGTCACGGTGCTTGAGGACACGGAGGAAGCCACCGTCATGAGCTTCGTAAACCAGATTTTCAGCGAAGCCATCCGCGAGCGCGCCACCGATATCCACATCGAGCCTCTCGAAAATGATGTCAGGATCCGCTACCGCGTGGATGGAGCCCTGCACGAAGTCGCCGTCCCCCAGGATGTCCGGCTGCTGCAAAATTCCCTCGTCTCCCGCCTCAAAATCATGGCGCACCTCGACATCGCGGAACGCCGCCTCCCCCAGGATGGTCGCATCAATCTCGAACTCGGCGGGCAGCGGGTGGATGTGCGCATCGCCACCATCCCCTCGGTGAATGGAGAAAGTGTCAGCCTCCGCCTGCTGGGCCGCGAACGGCTCGACCTCGGTGGCCTTGGCATGGGAGCCGCCCTCGAAGCCCGCATCCGCGAACTGCTGGCCCTTCCCAACGGGATCATTTTGGTCACCGGGCCCACCGGCTGCGGCAAGTCCAGCACGCTCTACACTTTCCTGCGGGAACTGAACACCAAGGACCGCCGCATTGTTACCATCGAGGATCCGGTGGAAAACAAACTCGATGGAGTGGTGCAAATCGCGGTGAAACCCGAAATCAATCTCACCTTCGCCGCCGGCCTGCGCAGCATCCTGCGGGGAGACCCCAACGTGATCATGGTAGGCGAAATGCGCGATCTTGAGACCACGGAAATCGCCATCCGGGGGGCCCTCACCGGCCACCTTGTCTTCAGCACCCTGCACACCAACGACGCCGTGGGCGGCATCTCCCGCCTGCTGGACATGGGGATCGAACCCTTCCTGATTGCCTCATCCGTCAGGGCTTTTCTGGCCCAGCGGCTGGTGCGGCGGCTCTGCCCCCATTGCCGGGCCCCCTCCACCGAGCACCAGGACCACGACAACTACCTGCGCACTCTCGGGTTCCCCGTAGCGCAAAAGCACCACATTCTCGAGGCCACCGGCTGCCGCGAGTGCCGCGGCACCGGCTACCGCGGCCGCATGGCCATCGTGGAGGTCTGCACTATCAGCCACGCCATGCAGGACCTGATCGCCAGCCGCGCTCCGGTCTCTGCCCTGCGCGCCATGGCCGTCGAGGAAGGCATGATCCCGATGCGGGACAGTGCATGGCAAAAGGTCATCGCCGGCGAAACCACCCTCGAGGAAGTCATTGCCGTCACCGCCGCCTCCCACGAATCCCCGACTTGCTGACGTTTTTCCCCATCATGCCGCAGTTCGCCTATCAAGCCATCGCCGCCGCCGGCGGGAAAGTCAGCGGCACTCTCGAAGCCGCCACCCGCAGCGAAGCCTACCGGCAACTCGAAGCCCGCCAACTTGCCCCGCTTGATCTTCAGGAATCCGCCCGCAGCACCCCTGCTGCCGGCACCCCGGCCACCCATGGCGTGCCCCGCCTCAACCGCCAGCGGCTCATCTTTTTCACCAGCGAACTGGCGGACCTGCTGGATGCCGGACTGCCGGTGCAGCAATCCCTCACCGTGATGGCGGAAAAACAGCAGGATCCTGCCATCCGCCGGGTCAGCCTGCTTGTCAGGCAGCATCTCAGCGAAGGACAAACCCTATCTGCTTCCTTCCGCCTCGCTTCGCCCAGTTTTGATGACCTGTTCACCTCCCTCGTGGCAGCCGGCGAAGCGTCGGGCTCCCTCGGCGGGGTGCTCAGCCGCATGGCGCAAAGCATGACCCAATTGCAGGACCTTCAGCGCCGCTTCACATCGGCCATGGTCTACCCCGCCTTCATGGCCGGGGCCTGCGCCCTGCTGATGGCGGTATTTACCCTCTTCCTTGTTCCCCAGCTCACCGACCTGCTGTCCAAAACCGGCCAGCAACTGCCGGCGGTGACACGGCTCCTGCTTGATTTCAGCCACTTCTGCACCCAGCACGTCTGGACCATGCTGGGCGGCGGAGCGGCCGTTTTCATTGCCTTCCGCGCCGCCATTGCCACCCCCCGCGGCCGGGCATGGTGGGACCGTGCCAAGCTGGGCATTCCCCTCATCGGCCCCATCCTCGAGACCCGGTTTTATGCCTCCTTCACCCAGGCGCTGGGCAATCTCCTGACCAATGGCGTTCCGCTCCTGTCCGCCCTAAAACTGTTGGTGGCCGGCACCTCCAACCGGTTTTTCCGCACCCGCCTCGGCAATGCTATCGAATCGGTTTCCGCCGGAGCGCCCCTCTCCACCGCCCTCGTCCGTGCCGGAAACTTTCAACCCCTCATGACCGACATCATCGGCGTGGGGGAACAAACCGGCCACCTCGCCCGGGCCCTGCAAAAAGCGGCCGGCCGGTATGACAAGGAACTGGACGGCCGCATCAAACGCCTGACCGCCATGGTCTCCCCGGTCATCATCATCTTCCTCGCCGTCGTCGTCACCCTCATCGCCTACTGCATCGTCTCCTCCATCTTCTCCGCCGTCTCCGGCATCCGCAGCCAAACCGGCTGACCCCCCGCCGCGGCATACTTTCGGACATTCAAGCTGAAGCGAGCGAAGAACGCGCGGAGATAATTCTTGCGAGCTGTAGGATTATTAAATTTTCTAGGGTTGCACCACTGTGCCCGGCACGGGCGCTGGACCCGTCGTTGCCTTGAGCTTCATGAACCGAGCGCCGCTGGCAGATCTTTTGTCAGAAACAGTAATCCGCTCAAAAGCTCCCATATTCACTCTGCTAACTTCTTTCGTCAGCACGGTGTCAGGGACGTCCGCACCCAAAACATATACAGATCCGGTTACCCATACTATGAGATCGTCGGAAATTTCCACCGACAGTTTTGCATCGGGACGACCCAAAGCGCGGTCGAATGTCATCGATAAATGACGAGACGAGTCTATCCCGTTCAGGATGGAACTTACCGGATCACTGAAGGGAAGGTCGAATGCGGTAGATGCTCCGAACGCGTAATCCAGAAGATCTGATTGCCCATTTTGGTTCAAATCTCCTGTGGTGCTTCCTGACCGCACCCCGGCCAATTCGCCGGCAGAAAGTCCTGAGGATAACCAACGTTCGAAAGTCATCGGTAATTCCGCTGAGGGTTGCTTAAGTTCCATCTGGACTAGGATCACCCCGCCTTCAGCAATTACTGGAAGTCTGCCGAATTTGGTGTCTCCATTGGAACTGCACAAGAGCAGCCATCTACCATGCCCAACATTTTCCAATCCAAGCGGACTCCCGCCATTCAAGCCTCCGGCAGAGATAACCCACCTAAGCTGATTGTCGGCAGAGTGCCCCGCCACAAAGGTCCGGATGACTGGCGGATTTTGCCCATATTCCAACACATTTCCCAAAAATGTTTTGCCAGAGGATTCAAAGCTCGGGGAATAAGTTCCAGCGGACATTACCGAGCCATCTGGACCAGGGGCGAGATGCCCGATACGAAGCGTATTTGAGGAGAGCGGAGTCTGAGCAAGCGAATTGAAGGAGGATACCGCGGACGGACGGTTAGCCGCCCCCCCTGATTGGATGAGAAACCCGCTATTAGTTGCGTTCGGAGCTGGCGCAAGGGATGCTGTTTCGCTGAGATTCCCATTGGTAAATCTTTTAAAGGAGGCGCTATTCTTGTAATTCCCGGCAATCCAGTAGTTTGCGCTGCCTAAAGGATCGGCGATAATCTTGGTGGGGAAAATATCATAAGAAGGAGACTCGAACTGGGCTTCGGCATAGCCGATCCGCTCTCCGACAAACTCGACAAAGTATTTTGCTCCGGCGGAGGAACCCAAGTTCCACGTCGTCCTGAAGAGACCTTCAAACTGCATTGCTTCCCGTGTTAGTGTAGTGCTGTAACTGCCAATCTTCACCCGGCAGCCTTGGGAGCTTGTCGGAGAAATCTCCAATAAATCCTCCTGCGCGTTTCCACCCCAACGATGCCCCCACCCAAAGGTGTAATTTGGATTTATTCGAATCAGGGCGCAATCGAATTGATTTGGAGCAGCAGAGTTCAAAAGAGGCAATCCGACGCTTAAACTTTGAAATGTAACTTCCGCACGATAGTTGATCCCCCAAAAAAGACTCCCATCGGAATTCAATACCACCGCCGCCGCATTCACGTTCCGGTTTGTGGAGCGTGCCGTATCATGCCAAAGGGCCTGACCCGTTTTGTTGAAAACAATCACGACCGCTTCGCCCTCCCCATTAGGAAATTTTGTGATCGTCCTGCCCCCTACGGAGAATGTGGCATCGAAGCGACCCGTCACTGCAAAGCCGTTCGGAGCCCCCGAGAGGCTGTAAATGGCCATCCCTGCCAGGCTGATGTTGGCACCGATGGTTCCTGCAGCATTACGATGGGCTACCGTAGTCAAGTTATACAGATAGCACCCACCTTCACCGTCACCGGCCATCCGATTGAACGGCCCGGTTACAATATCCGCTTTCGTAAATTTCACCCATTCCGGCCCAGCATCTTCGCTCACCGTCAAAAGCAGAATTCCTGCTGCCGTTCCGAAATCGTTGCTGGCCGTGAGCGACACTTCCCATGTTCCAATATCCGTTGGCGTCCCTTGTATCTCAAAGGTGGCTGAATTGAAGGTCAATCCGCTTGGCAGGCCAGCGGCCGTGGCCGAGACGATTGGATGGGCCGTCTGAAGACGCAAATTCAGCGCACGGTCCGCGGGAACTTCCACTGCGGCCGGCATCGTGATTTCTGGCTTGGCAGAGCTATTGCGGATATTCATGATGGTGACAACCTTCGTGGCCGTCACGGTGGCGGAGTTCAGTGTGTAGGAGGCACTGAGCGTGACATTTTGATCGGTCAGCACTTCCTCACAAATCAGCACCCCATGTTCAGTGATCGTGGTGATGCGGGAGTTCTCCCCCCAGACAGGAGTAAGAAATTTTTTCGTTCCATCGGCGAAGGTCACCTCCGCATCAAACAGCCCGGTTCCGCCCTCATCTACCGATGCAGGCCCAAGGATCGCGATTGAAGTAGGTAGCACCGGTGGCAACCGATCCTTGATCGTCAGTGGTGCCTGCCCGGAGACGGTTACTCCATCCTGGCTGTATTCCGCCTTGACCGTGAGGACGGAGTCCGCCGAAACCTCATTGGTGTAAAGCCTGCCAATGTAATCAACCTGCCCGCCGGATCCAGTGAAGGTCCAGTAGGCTTCGCCAGTAATGTCGCGGTAGACCCCACTGGAAAGCTTCAACACCGCGCTGAACGATCCGCCACTATTTTCATCCACTTCAGTGGGACCGTAGATGGCCAACTCCACAGGCATCGGCGCGCTGTCGAGAATGGTAACTTCTTTTGAAGCAAACCGGGTGATTCCCCCTTGGACATAGCTCGCACTGATCCTGGCAGTTTTTTGACCAGTGATTTGGTTTGCTGTCAGTGTGCCTTCGGAGATCGAGGCATTCTCATTTACTGACCAAATTGTCGAGGCAGTGACATTTTCGGAAGTCCCCGATGAAAGATTGGCCAAGGCTTGGTAATGGGACTGGGTGCCTTCCTTGACACTATCAGCCCCGGAGATTGCAAGATCGACCAAAGTAGGAGAGGCAGAGGTGACCTGCACCACCACGTCATCTACCCTCAGAGTTGCCGGATTGGAGCTATCGGTGCGGCCTCCAAACACCAGCTTCTTGCGGGTTCCTTTGTATGGAGTGAGATCTGCCGTGAAAGTAGTCCATGCTCCAAGCGCGGTCGGATGACTTACTGGATTGATTTCCAGCAAAGCGACATTTCCCGTATCATCCTCGTTCCTGATCGCTACGGTTAATGCATCATTTACCGTGGGAGCGTTGGGATTGGAGAGCGATATGGCACTTGAAAAGCTGAGAGTCAAAGAGGTGGCATTACTTGGCAGGTCAATGACTTGGCTGATGGCCCCGGCCAAGTTGTTTCCTGAGGCACCGGTGGACGTCCCCAGCCATGCGTAGCCGCCCGTGTGGCCCCCCCAGCTAAAATTTGAAGATATCCGAAAGTCCGCATTGTTGGTGGTCCAGAAAGCCCCATCATTGGCCAAACTTCCATTTTTGATAATTTCACCCGTCACCACCCCGCCCGAGGAGGTGTTGTTCATGACAGTGATCTGGGATTGGGCAACTTTTTCGACCCCGCCTTCGGTGTAGAAGGCGGTAACAGTGGCAGTGCGGTCAGCCTCCACTTGTGCTGCGGTAAAAGTGCTCGGAGGAGCGAAAGTCAGCGCCGAATATTGGACCAGCCAGTTTGATGCCGTCACGCCGTTCAGTTGAGCTTCGGAACCGTCAGAGTAGAAGGCTCGCAGGCGCACATTCGGTGCTGTCTGTCCCTCGAAAAGTGAAGAGGGCAAATTCTCAATGGAGATGCGACTTAGGACTTTGGGAACTGCTACCGGAACCACTGATGTAGCACCCAGCGTGATTGGCGCAGAATCGGAGCCTCCGTTGGACGCCGTAACAGACCACGAGTTGGGCTGCCCGGCGAATGACATCGAAAAATTCAATTCAGATGGGGAAACGATGTTTGGACCGATGACCCGAACAGCACCCCCCAAGGGCTTGATTTTAAGCGTCGTGACCGGAGTGGAAGAGTTGAATCCTCGCCCGTAAACCGTAACCAATTGCGACTGAGGCAGATCGGCGGAGACCGATGCCGGTGAGATTGAAGTCAAAACTGGCGCGGATGGTGATGATTGGATAATTGCCGCTGCCTTGACGTTAAACATGGAACTATACGTAACTCTTTTCGAATCACTGCTGCTGGTAACTTCACAGACCAGTTTCCGGTCGTAACCTTCAGTCACTGGAATTTGTAAAATGCGATTGTTTCCAAACAATGGAGCTGGAACAGGAGTTTTAGTTTTTCCCGGCCCGCTTTCATTTATGTAATACCATTGAAATAAATAGCTGCTGTTTGAAGCAGTGCTGACTGAGATTTGAGCACTCGAACCGACACTTGCTTCAGCGATTCGGCTTGCTGGTAGTTCATCGAGGATTTCCGGGAAGTATGTCTTTTCTTTTTCCCAAATGGCCTGAGCCGCGCCTCTTTGCTGCCAGTTTTGAACGGAGGAAAGATCTGCATGAATGTATGCTCCGCCACCTAATGCTCTAATAGTATCGGCGTAAAACAAAATTGGGCCTGAATGGTAGTCATACGGATTTGCTGCACCAAATGGAAAGTCCAATTGAAAGTTATTATGATAAAAACCCCAATTAAAATTTCCCTGAGTTGCAATCGTGAAAGCGAAAGTTCTAAAATTATCATTTGATAGCGGGGCGTCATTGACATAGATATTTTGAGAATTCCATATACGGCTGTTATTCTCTACAGTATTCTCTACCAATGTGTCAGAAAGATCAAGATTTTGTCCAAGCAATTTTGGTAATTTACTTGGAACAAAGGGATCAAGAAAAGTTATTTGGCATATTACCAAAGGATTTAATCTAGTTAATTCCGCAGCCGCCCTTAATGCAATCCAAGCGCCCGCACTGTGCGCAATAAAATGAACTCTCCTAAGATTTGGACACACCACGTTTAGCTTGCGCGCGTAATCCAGCCCCAGAACAGAAGCATTAGCCGCTGATATTGCTGCATGAACTGGGCCGTTGGGGGAAATCGCTGCTCCGGTAGCCGCCGCTTTAGACCAGTCACAAGGGAAAAGTGCCCATCGGAGCTGTGGATCGACGACCGAAAGCCTCTCGATGAGAGTCTTTTGCAACCATCGCCATTCAGCAGCCCAAGCAAGCCGGTTTTGAACTGCCTCGGGGTTCCAACCATGAATTAAGATTATTGCTTTTTCTTTCCTTTTGTTCCAATCTGGTGGCTTTAGAATAGTTTGCCAGCGACTATCTTCGATGGGAATAATTGGCATTGAGTCCCCAATGCGCCAAAGCTCGACCTTAGATGCGTTCCCATCTTCGTTAAATCCACGCACGGACGCAGGCGAAGAAGAAATCAATATGACAGCTCCCCCCAAGGCTACTAATAAGGAAATGATGGTCCTAAAGGTTTTTAAATTGTTCATAATATTTTTGGACTGCTAATTAGATTACAAGTTGGAAAGTCACCACGAGGAAAATCGGCTGCCCCCCATGCCTTCGCCTTGGGACCAGACGTTGCCGCTGTTGGTATTGCGGTAGTCCACGACCCGTCCGTTGTGGTTGAACATGACCTTGCCAGTGTTCACGTTGAGGAAGGGGCCGGCGTAGGGGATCATGCGGAGCATGTTTTGATTGCCGTAAACCCAGATTTCCCCGCTTCCGGTTTCGTCTTTGCCGGAGGGCTCTCCCCATGCCCGGATGACCTGACTTTTGGTCATGCCGACCCGGATTTTGCCACCGGTAGGTTCAGCCGCAGCAGCTACCGGTTTTCGGTCGGGTTTCGCGGCGCTGGTGCCTGCGGTGTCGGTAGTGACACAGGCAGGGGCAAGCAGGCAGAGCAGAAGGGCAGCGGTGCAAGTGAGGGAGTGGGACATTTTGTGATAATGGTTGTGCTTGATCGACGATAGTAACGGAGGCTTCCTCTAGCTGATTCAGGTTGCGGTTTCGATGATCCTGCGTGAAAGGTTGTTGGGATCCCAAGTCCAGTAAGTGAGGTCCATTTTCGTGGAAAGCTAGTAAAAATTAAAATTTGATTCAAGAAGGGTCCGGTGGTGTGCCCGATTTTTTCTTTGGGAACGCGGGCCTGGGTGCCATACCCCGGCTAGTGGAAACAGAAACGCCATTTTGCTGGCACCAACCGGCTTGATACTCGCAGCGGTCGTGGCGTTGTGCCCGGCTCCACAGCCTGAAAACTTGCCGGATCAACCCACCATGCGGGGGATGGTAGGCACCGAGAGCAGCATCCTGCTGGCCTTTTTGACGGTAGGAAGACATGGGGCAACAATGCAAGGTTTCGATTGAGCTTCTGGAGGGGCCTCATTAGGTAGTAAGCAGGCCGGAAAAAATGGTGCTCCTTAAATTTTAATTTTTTTCAGTTCCGCTTTTCCGGGAACAATTTCATACTGTTCACGCTATGGAACAGACCTTGGATTCCCCGACGGCCTTATCACCCCAACGGAAAGCTATCCGTGCTGAAACGACACGATGGTCCCTGATTTTGGAAGCAGCCGAATCGGATCCCGAACAAGCCCGCGCGGCTATGACCACCCTGGCTGAGCAATACCTGACGGCCATGTATGCCTACGTGCGGCACCAGAGCGGCAATGCTCAGGATGCGGAAGATATGGTGCATTCCTTTTATCTGGAGAGGCTTCCCGGACTGCTGAATGCGGCAAAGGAGGAGAAAGGAAGCTTCCGGGGGCTCCTGAAGCGGGGACTGGATTGGTGGTTGATCGAGTGCCGCCGCTCCGAAACTGCGCAGAAGCGTGATGTCAGAAGGAAATCGCCACTGCCGGCGGAGGGAGAGCAATTTTACGCGGAAATGACGGCCGATGGTCTATCGCCGGAGATGGTTTGGGATTTAAGCTGGGCCAGCCTGCTGCTCTCCAAGGTCATGGATGAAATGGCAGAGGAGGTCCCGGAGCGGGAGCGGAAAGTGCTGCAATACATCCGGGAAAGCGCGGAACGGGCAGAAGATGTGACGCGCGATGAACTGGCGACCCTAGCCGGAATCACGCCGAATGCCGTAAGTCAAGTGCGCCGGAAGCTGCGGGATCGGCTTCGCAGGAAGGCCTTGGATTATTGCCGTAGTGTGCAGGAATTTCAGGAGGAAAGTGTTTATTTTCTCGAACTTTTGGGAGTGGAGCCGGAGCGATGAACGGTCAGCCGTCCGAGACTGGGGCGACCCCGGGTTCTGTTGGGAGACGGTTTCTCGGCCCTTCCCTCCAGCGGCGCCTTCTGGGGATTGGAGAGGTATGTGACGGATATATTATAGGAGCGCTATTAGGACAGGGTGGAATGGGGGAGGTGCATGAAGGGGTGCAGGTGGCGGAAAACCGTGAAGTTGTGCTAAAATCGCTTCCGGAATCCTGCTGCCGCGATGCAGCGGCCGAAGCGCGGTTGGCCAAAGAGGCCGAGTTGTTGCGGCGGCTCGCCCATGTGGGGATTGCGGATTTTGTGGAATTCAAAGTCATCGGGGGACGGCCAAGACTGGTGATGGCCCGGGTGGATGGAGTGCCATTGTCGGATTACCTCGATCAGCCCCGCACGGTGGAAGAAAAGGTGCGGCTGATGGAGCAGGTGGCCCGGGCGGTGGAGCATGCCCATACCCGCGATGTAGCCCACCGGGATCTAAAGCCGGGCAACATAATGGTGCGGGAGAACGGCACGGTGGTAGTGCTGGATTTCGGAATCGGGGCCTTGACCGATGCGGGAGGACTGCCGGTGGCGGGTCTGACGAAGGCGGGGACGATCGCGGGCACCCCGCATTGGATGGCTCCGGAACAGGCCCTGGGAGCGTGCATCCTGCCCAAGGCAGCGGACGTCTATGCCATGGGGCTTTTGCTTTTCCATTTGCTGAGCGGCCGACTGCCGATCCCGCCCCGCCCTGAGGAAGCGGATCTGGCCTATTTGATGAGGGTGCAGAAGGAGAGTCCGCGACGTCTGAGGGAGATCAATCTGGCCCTTCCAAAAGCATTGGAGGCAGTATGTGAAGCGGCTCTGCAACGCGAACCGGAGGCGCGGCCAAGTGCGCAGACGTTTGCGGATGATTTAGGGCGATGGCTGCGGAAGAAGCCTGTTTCGGTGCGGCAGTCCAGCACCGTGGAACGAGTCTGGCTGAGTATGCGGCGAAAACCGGACCTATGGGCGGCGGGCTTCGCCCTCGTGGCGGGCCTCATTTGCGTAGCCGTGTTGCAAAGCTTTTCTGCTGCGCGGGAAACCGCTGCACGGAATGCGGCTGAGGAAGCACTCGCAGCGTCATGGCAAACGCTGGCGGCGGCGGATGCGATGACAGCAGCGGAAAGTGCCGTGCGTGGGAGGGTCGATGAAGCCCTGCCGTGGCTGGCGCGCGCCTTGCGCCGGGATCCCCGGAATGAAATGGCTTCGTGGATGGCGGGGCAGATCATGACGCAACGACGGGCTTTCAGCCTGGCAGGTGCGTGTGAAACACCTGAGCACGAGCCAAATAGCGTTAGGATTGCTCCGCCTGGATCCCTTTATTATTTAAGAGAATCGGATCGTGCGCTGGTGAAATGTGGTGCCACTCCGGACGGCAAAGGGGTGGAAGGTAGTTTGTGGCCCCCTGGGCTTCCTCAGAGCGCGGCAATCCTTGACTTTGCGGTCTCGCCTGATGGTCTCAATCTCATGACGGTGGATAAAGCGGGTGTGGTGCGGCTGAGATCAACTCACACCGGAAGTGAAAAATGGACGATTCAGGGCACGCCCGCACCGAACCAGCGGATCGCCTTTTCAGATTCTGCCAAGTTGGCGGTGATCCTGCGGTTCGACGGAGGACCATCCACCTCCGCGCAAACAATCGTGCGGTGCATCAATACGGAGTCCGGCATTTTGATTCAGCCTGATATTGTCCTTGATGGCCATTTCTCCAAGGACTGCTGCGCGTTTACCGCCGATGACAACTGGTTGGTGCTGCGACGCAGCCATACAAACAATCTGGTCCGTATCTGCATGATAACAAGCTTGGTGACGGATCTATCCACAGCATGCGAAGCAATCAGCATCGGGAATTTCTACCATTTCAGAGCCATTCAAGGGACCAGCCAGATGCTGATTTCAGGGCAGGCAAAAGGATATCGGGCTGGCTTGTTGGACGTGGCTTTAGGCGAAGTAATCTGGAGTCGGGAGTTGGGGGCTGTTCGTTACGAATACACGGTGTCGCCTTTAGATATCGGATTAAATCCGGCAAACACCAAATTTGCGGCGTTAGGCTTGGAAGGGGACATTATGATCCACAAGATCGAGGATGGCTCGCTGGCGGGGCCTCCGATCGCGGCGGGGTGGAAACCAGGACGGGTGTTTTATGATGACGACACCATTTTTCTTCAGGGGATTCCCAAGTCGGAGTTGTGGAATGCCCGCACCGGGGAACGGATCGCCATATTTCCTGAAGGTAACCTTTATCGCTGTGGGCCAAACAGCTACCTGCAGATAGGACAAGGCCAGTGCCGTTGGTGGAAGCTGGAGGGAAAGGCTTCAGTCACGCGGGAATACCGGCAAGGCCAGGCAAAAACAGGTTTTGAACTGGATGGCAAAGGCTTGACGTTGATCATCGCCGGCCAAAGCGGACAGGCCCGGATCATTGATTTGTCCACTTTGGAGCCAATCGGCAGCAGTTTTTCGCAGGGTAGCCCCACGCTGAAGGCAACCTCCGTGCGCAGGATGATTCCGCTTCCCCGCATTTCGTCGGACGGAAGCACCGCCGCAAGCTGGCTTTCTCCAACAAAAATTGCTGTGCGTATGCGGGTGGCCGATGGATTCGAACCGATCTCGGAATTTGAATCCCCAGCGGATGCCGAGATCTTAAGCATTGCTCTCAGCCCCGATGGCACAATGTTGGTGTTCGGGTGTATCGATGGAATTTGGGAGGCATGGCACGTCCCGGGCCGCCAGCGGCTGCATCGTTCCACCGTCCTGAGTGTCCCACCCAAAGAGGACGAAACCAAAGGCGAACCGGCCCGGATCTTGAATTTGGAATTCTCCGGGGATGGGGAAAGACTGGCCATAGGAACCGAAATATGGTGCACCACGTCTCTATGGAATACCACGGACTGGACCGCCCTGCAGGCACCGTTAATGAGCGGGCATGGAATTTCAGCCATCTGTTTCGAGCATGGAACAAACGCTGGTTTTTGGGCGGCAAACTGGTTGGGGCAGTGTCATTTTTTTGACCCGGCTAACCTATACCGAAAATCTGATGACCCACCCACCGTCAGCCATTCCGCGCCCATTGCGGATTGCCGGATCTCACCGGATGGCCACTGGCTCGCTACGGCCAGCTGGGATCACAACGCAGCGATCTGGGATCCCCGGAGCAGGGAAGCTTTGCCGCCACCGCTTCACCATGAAAGCTCAGTGACCTCCGTGGGCTGGTCCCCCGACTCCGAGATGCTCGTGACGGCCAGCGTGACCGGAGAAGTTTACCTTTGGGACCGCAGGACAAAGCGGAAGGTCTATTCTTTTCCCCAGCCAGCGGCGGTGGTGCAGGCTGCATTTGGCCTGAACGGAACCCGCCTGATTCTTGCACGCATGGATGGGATAGTAGTTGTGATGGAACTCTTTCCGAGGGGCATACAATCCCCCTATTCGCCGGATACCTTGGAAAAGTCAGCTGGCTACTATCTGAACGAACAAGGGTCGTTGGTGCGAGGCAAGGGCATATAGCAAATTTTCCTCACCCAAGAGACCCCCAAGTCGCTTTCCAAAACCTCCGCCTACAGCCACACAACTTGAATCCTACTCTGGGGAGCCGCCGTGCAACTGCGGGGGTCCCGCGAATCCTACTCCGCCGACCCGTGGGGGCGGAACCTCTTCGCCGAAGGCCGCCGCACCCACCATCCCCGCCGGGTCCATTTCCACCAGCTGGACGCCGCCAACACCATGTTCTACTCCCTCTGAAGTTCCTCATCCTACCCCTATACGTTTCCCATGCCCTCCACGCAAAGCCCTCCGAACTCTGGACTCCGGGCTTTTGAACTCTGAACTTTTAATTTTAACTTTGAGCTTTGAACTTTGAACTCCCATGGCCTACCAACGCTTTGAAGACCTTCCCGTCTGGCAAGAGGCCGCCCGCCTCTACGAGCTGACCGAGGATCTGCTGGGCGAGGCCGCATTTCAGGGGACCCGCGGCTTCCGCGACCAAATCGACCGTGCCGCCCTGTCGGTTAGCAATAACATCGCTGAGGGATTCGAGCGCGGAACCACGCCGGACCGCCTCAACTTCCTCTACATCGCCAAAGGCTCCGCCGGGGAAGTCCGGTCCATGGCCGTCGTCAAGCTGCGGCGCACCCGCCCGCAGGACCTCCGCCGCCAGTTGGAAACGATCCGCGATTCCGCCGAGTCCTGCTGCCGGCAGTTGGCAGGCTGGGCGGACGCCCTGCAAAACTCCTCCATCACCGGCCAGCGCCATCTCAATGACCACAGCCGGGGGCAATACCGCAAAGGCCAGGCGATTCAGCAGGGCAAACAGCAATGGGAAGAGTCGAAACGTCGGGCGCTGGAGCGCCTCCCCGAAGACCACCCACTTAAACAGGAAGCCCGCCGCCGGGGTGAGCTGTAGCACTTCGCGCAGTTCAAAGTTCACAGTTCACAGTTCAAAGTTCAGGGGTTCAAACTCCGCACCTTCCAACCCCGGCAACCCCCAGCTCCGACCTCCACCCTATGAACTTTGATCTCTGACATCTGACCGTTGCCCTATGAACTTTGATTTCTGACCTCCGAACTCCTAACTCTGACCTCCGACCTCCGACCTCCTAATTCCGAACTCCGAACTCCGAACTCCGAACTCCGAACTCTGAACTCTGAACTCTGAACTCTGAACTTTGATCTCTGAACTTTGATCTCTGAACTTTGAACTCCAAATCCCTGCCATGCCCATTTTCGAAAATGCACCTCTCGAAACCCTGTCCATGGCCCGCGACCGCTGGACGCCGCTCTACCTGGAGCACGGTCGCATGGAGGTGGACGAGGCTTCCGTAAAATGGATCGGTTCCCAAAAGCTGATCTGCCGGATCCCGGTGGCCACCGTCAGTGCCCTTATCCTCGGTCCGGGCACCACCATCACCTACGCTGCCATCAAGGCTTGCGCGGATTCCATTACCCCGGTGCTCTGAATGGGCGAGGCAGGCCTGCGGTTTTACGCCGCCGGTCTCCAGCCGAACCACGAAAACCCCATGGCACGGAAACATGTCGCTGCATGGGCCAATTCCGAACAGCGCGAAGCCATCGCCCGCCGCATGTTCCGTATCCGTTTCGAGGATGGCGAGGTCGATTCCGACACCGTCCCGCAATTGAGAATGTCAAATCCCGGTGCCACCAATTTGCTCCGGCCGCCCTCACATCGCCGCCCGGATGCGTGCCATGACTCCGGCGCGGTCGAGATGCCAGTCGCGTGAATTCACCCGGAGGTATTTCCACTGGCGGTGGGCCAGCACGTTTGGCACGTGGACGAAATCCGCAAAGACATCGCTGCCGCCGGTGCCGTCGTCGCAGAGAATGGCGAGGGAATAACAATGGGCGTCCTGGGGATGCACGAGGGCCACGGGCAGGCGGAATTCCGAACTTCCTATCATTTCCTCGACAGGATAACCCGCCGCTTCGAGGGCGAGGAATATCTGTTGGTGAAGCGGCAGGAACAGCCCGTCCCTCCGGCTGGATGAGTGCAGGCCGGCGGAGGCTCCGGGACTGGCACCTGGACGGGTGTCGTTTACGAGATTCAGGATCGTGGCCGCCTGGTGATGCCGGCCTTCCCCGAGGTGCCGGACAAACTCAACGAAGGCCTTGAAGAGCCGGGGGCCGTCGTGTTTCGCGCGGGCCACAGACAACATGGCCGGGTCGAAGGAACTCACCACAATGATCTCCGCCTTGGCCCGCGAGACCGCGACGTTGAGCCGGCGTTCCCCGCCTTTCTGACCCACCGGGCCAAACCGTGCCGGCACATAACGTTCCTCCGTTCCATCCTTGCGCATCCGCAGCACCGGGGCATGTCCCAGCGAAAACAGGATCACATCGCGTTCGTCCCCCTGGACGGATTCGATGTTTTTCACGAATGGCCTCAGGTCCAGCGATTCCTGCCCGGCGGCTTCGTCATACCGCTGACAAAACGCCGCATCTTCCGTGCGGCGGGCATCAATTTCGTCCAGAATGGCACGGCGCTGCACGAGGTTGAACGTCACCACCCCGATACTGGGAGGCACCGGGCGTTCCAACAATTCCGCGATCAGGTCCACCACCCGCCGGGCTTCCGGCTGATTGGCCCCTCCATCCCACACCCCATCCTCCAGCCGCACCCAGCGCACCGCCGACGGGGCGGAACGGCTGCGCACCGAGGGAATAGTCAGGAGTGACCCGCCATACATCGAGTGATTGGAAAACGCGATCAGCTCCTCAAAAAGGGCGCGGTAATGCCACCTCAGCGGAGCCCCCGCCGCCCCCTGACGCGCCAGCACGAGCAGGGATTCGGCTTCGAAGTTGTCAGGGGAAACCTCCGCTTCGGAATCCTCCTCCACGGAGGCCTCGAGCCGCGTGGCGGCTTTGAAGAAGGAAGTCGGCGGCATCTGCTTGTCATCCCCGGCGACCACCGCCTGACGCGCTCTTGTCAGGACCGGCAGGCCATTTTCCACGGTGCATTGTGAGGCTTCGTCGATGATAAGCAAATCAAAGACCGGCTCGCGGGGGAAAAGCACTGCCGTGGTTTCCGGTGACATCAGCCAGACCGGCACCACATCCAGCAATCCGCTTCCGGCAGTTTTCCTCACGAGAGTCCGCAAGGGCATCACGTTGCGCTGTTTCCGGCATTCCCGGATCAGCATTTCGCGCGTTGCCTGTTCCGGGGAACGCCGCACCCGGGCTTCGGCGGGATTCACTGCCATCAACCCCGCCGCATCCGCCCGCGCCGCCAACCTCAGGGATTCCTCCGCCGCCATGGCCTGATGCAGCTCCAACAATCTGGCCGAGGCCCGCTCGCTCCCGCATGGAGGACCCGACCGCACCATGTGCGCCAGTTCCGGATTCGATGCATAGGTTATTTCCATCAACCGCTCTGCCCATCCCCGCAGCACCGCGTCCGCCCATAAAAAGGAAGGGGCATCCGGCAGGGTGTCGGCCAGCTTTTCCACAAGTGTCCTAACATGGGAAAGCTGCGCGCTGACGGGATGCAGGATCCGGTCCGCCGCTTCGAGGGCGGCGGCCTCCGTTTCAAACGCCTCCGCCAGCCGCAGCAGCCCCGCCGGATCCAGTCCGGCGGCGTGGGGAAACCACCGGGCCGCCGCCGCCGCCGCATGGGAATAGACCATTCTGACATTCCACAAATCCACGGCCTGCTGGCAGCGCCGTCCCCAGCCGGCCCAGTCCACGGGAGCGCCCTGCGCGCCATCTGCGCCCTCCGCCAAGGGCCACAGGGCCAGAGGGGCCAGCGCTGGTTTGTCCCATAACAGGGCTCCGGCATCCTGCCAAAGTGCGGTCATCCCGGGCAGTTGCGCGGACAATTTCTCCGCTTTCCCCGGCAGATGGGCGGGGATGCCAAGGCGGGTGAATAATTCTGCCGCCGCCTGCCACGCCTGCCCGGCCCGGTCGCGGCGCTCCCATGCGGCCAGCCTCTCCGGGGTCACCCTGTCCCCGGCTTCCTCCGGCCACTGCCGCAGCAGATTCTCCCGGATAATGCGTCCCGCCCGCCGCCACGAGGGCCGGAGAAAGCGGAACCATGATCCGTGATGTTCCCTGACTATCGCGATGGCGGCGGCAAATTCCGGGCCGATCCGGAATTCGATCCGCTCCCCAGCCTCCAGCGCCGCCGCCCGGTGGGTTTCCACCACCCCGAACGCCTGCTCCACGGCTGCTGCCGCTGCGGAATCCCGGCGGCATCCTATCATTCTTTCCGCCAATCCGGGATATGGCCCGGAAACGAACCGGCCTGCAAGGCTAACTGAATTCACCAACGCCGCCTGCGCTGACTCAAGGGCGCTCAAGGGCAGAGGCATCCGGGCATAGGCCTCTGCAAACCGGACCGCCGTCCCATGCGCAGCGCGGAGTTCCCCCAAACTCCCGGCCAGATCTCCGGGAGTAGCCCCCGTGAGGGACGGCCGCATTGCCATTCCCTCCCTCGTGCGGAAGGGCGAACCCTCCGCAAACAACCGCGCCAGGGGATGCACCGCCTTGACCATGCCGGTCAGGCCCGGCAAGGCCTCCGCCTCAAGGCGTTCCATCCCCTCCACCGCCACTGCCGGAGCATCGAAGGACGACGCCATGGCATAGAGCCGGCCAAGGGAAAACCCGGCGGTCACCGGCAAGGCCAGCCATGCCTGGTAGAGTCCGAGCTGCGATTCCAGATGACCGGCTTCCCGGCGGAGCGTTTCCATCCGGGCCGGATCGAAACGCCGCCGCTCCGGCGGTTCGAGGCGGTCTGCGATGTGTTGATAGAGCGCCTTCCGGTCATCGTGGACATCATGCACCAGGGCGGTGAGATGCCCGAGTCCCGCAGCGGCCAGGCGTTGCTGCACCACATCCAGCGCCACCCGTTTTTCGCACACAATCGCCACCTTGCCTCCCCGCGCCAGGGTGTCGGCCACCAGATTGACGATGGTCTGGCTTTTCCCCGTGCCGGGCGGGCCGTCCATCACCAGAAGCCGGCAGGAACGTGAGAGCTGCACGGCAGCGCGCTGGCTGGGGTCCGCATAAATCACCGGCTGGTCCGCCGCCGCCTCCGCCATGGCAGGCGGCGCAAAACCGGGCCGCATCCCTGCCGGCAACAATTCGCAGGCCGCATTCAGACAGGGCCCCAGCGCGGCCGGCGAACGCGTATCCAGTTTTTCCAATAATTCATCGTAGTCCTGCAGCAGGTCCGAGCTGGACTGCGGAAAAAAGCCCACCACCGCGTGCTCCGCCACTTCCAGTCCGTCCGGCAATAACAAAGCTGCCGCCGCATTCATTTCTTCAAACGGCCGCACCATTCCACTCAGGCCAGCGGTGCCCAGACCCAATTCCCGCAGGGCCTCCAGCAGGCTCTCGGGACTTTCCGCTGCTTTGTTATCAAGGTGCAGTGCCAGCTCCTCCGTGAACGGCAGACCGCGCTTGGCGAAGAGCAGCCGCAGCAGGGCCTGGTTGGCCATGGCCGGTTCGTCCCCGCGGCGTTTCAGGGTGTAGGATGCCCCGCCCCGGCTGTCCCCGGCGAGGGAAAACGGATACAGCACCAGCGGGGCCCTTACAAAAAAGCCGCCGGCCATGCCGGTCAGGAAAGGATACCCCACAAAGAGATCCCGCGCCCCCGTTTCCTCCACCCGCGCGCGGCTTTCCCTATCCAAATTCCGGATCGTCCGCGCCATCTCCCCGGCGGACTTGTGACTGCCCGCCTCCGCTCCGCTGAGCAGCGGAATCGAAGCTGCGGCGGGCAGCAACGCCGCGATCCGCTCCGCCCGTCCCGGCACCAGCCGGTCGATTTGGGCCAAATCAAAATGCCGCCCCGCCGCCGTGCGGTAGAGCCTGACACTGGGACTCCGCCCATCCCCGCCGACGAGGCGTTCCCGGAGATTCTTCAACGCCACCACGAGGGCATCGCGCGATCCCGCCTGCGCCAGGCCGGACCCGGCCGGAGCCGCATCTGTTCCTGGCAAATCGGTTTGTTGGTTGAACGGAAGGAAAACCGCCGGACCTTCGCCCGGTCCCGGTTTTCCCTGTTCCAGCAACGGCTCTTCCTGCCAACCAAGGCCGTGCCGGGCCGCCGCCCTCGTCACTACCTCCAACAATTCAGGCGTCCACCGTGGCAGGCCGAGAATCCGCAGCAGCCGCGTCCATACTACGGGACCGCCCCCGCGCCGCGCCACCGCCGCCAGCAGCGCATCAAGCGCGGCCCCGGCTTCCCTCCGGCCCGGTGGCAGCACGGGCATGGGACGCTCCACTACTTTCTCCGTCCTCTGCAGCACCACCGTGCGGGCCACTGCCGACAACAACACTTGAAACAGCGCCTCCTCCCCGAGAGCCCGACCAATCCAGGCCAGCAACTCCAGCTCCCTGACATGCACCTCGCGGTCCGCCAGCATCAGGTGGATCAGCACGTGGAAAATGCTGAGCGCCGCACTCCGGCCGCTGGCCAGCATCAGGGGCAGCAGTTCTCCAAAGCGGCCGGTGGCCCGGTCTGCTGACAGATAGTCCTTCCAATCCGTCACCACGTCGGCAAACGTCAGCTCCAGCAACTCCAATTCCGGTTCCGCCAGTTCGCCATCCGCCGTGGCCAGCAGGACGGAGGCGCAGAGGGAAAATTCCTGCACCTCCGGGGGCAGCGGTCCGCTTTCCGCCGGATCAAAAGCCGCGTCATCATTTCCTGTCAGGATCCTCTCCAACGCCGCATCCACCGCATCCATGGTCAGGCGGCCTGATCCGCTCCCCGTCCGTTCCCGGAACAGATCTGTTTCCCCAAACAGGGACAAGGCCCACGCCCGCAGGAGGTGCTCGGGATGCGATCCCACGGTTGCGGTTTTTCCGTCCCGGCCTTCCTCAAAAAGGGCCCGCGCCTGCGCCAGATACGCCTCTGGATCCGCCGTCAGCCGCACGGCAGGCAGCCCCGTCACCACCGACATCAGCAAGCGCACCGGCCCTTCCAGCGAACCCGCCGCCAACGCCGCAAAGCGGTCCGCCGTGAACTCCATGGCCATGGTCAGCCGCGACGCCGCCACCCGCACCGGCCGCGGAGCGCCCGCATCCACCGCCAGCCGTCCGGCCACCCGCAGCGCCTCCTGCCGCGGGGTGCCGGCAAACGGGTCGGTGTGCGCCAGATGATGCCCTAACTCATGGCCCAGCAGAGCCATCATCCCCGGCGCATCCAGCAGCGACACCAGCTTGCCCTGCAAGGTGACAAATATCTCCTCCTGACACATCCGGTTGGCGGCGTTTTCCTCTCCTGCCGCCTGATACACTTCCACCGGGAGTGAAATTTCCAAGGCCAGTGCCGCCCCGCGCACGGCGGCAAACACTTCCGGGGCCATCGTCTCCGAAAGCCTCACATGTCCCGCCAGCAGCTCCCGCCGGATCCGGTCCGGGGGCGGGGGGGCTGTAGGCACGGAAGCCCGTCCAGCCCACATCCGCGCGAGGGCATCGGCGAAGGGGATTTCGTGACGGAAGCGCACGGCTTCCACCCGGTCCAGTGGCAAAGGCCGCTCTGTATTTATAAGGTCAACGGACATGGTGGTGTCGATTGGGATCAGCGACCGGGGTGCAAAAGCTCCGGCATCCTTCTGCATTCCTGGCATGCCCGGGCGATTTCCGCTAGTATGATTTATTCCTGACAACCCCGTGCCCGGAGTACTTCCGCCGGCCCTTCCCGTTGAAGCTCCCTGCAGGAACCTCCGGGCACCGCAGTTCACCCGGCCCCGGAGCCAAGGAGGATTTCCCCCATCTGCCGGCGGTGCGGGCCCGTGACCAGATCGGCCAGGGTGTAGCGGTCGAGGCTGAGGTAAAAATCCCGCAGCGCCTCGGCCAGAATGCCTTTCAACCGGCAGGCTCCTGCGACCGGACAGGTGTTGACCGCCGGGTCGAAACATTCCACAAAAACGACGGCATCCTCGGTTTTCCGGAGCAGGCTGCCCAAGGCCACGGAATCCGCCGGCACCGCCAGACGGATGCCGCCCCCACGGCCCCTCAGGGTCGTCAGATATCCCAACTGGGCCAGGCGGTTCACCACCTTGGCAAGGTGATGCCGCGAGATTCCATACGCCGCCGTGACCTCATCCAGCAAAAAGGAGTCCCCCTTCAAGGCCGCATACATCAGCACCCGGAGCGAATAATCACTGAAGAGACTGATTTTCATAATAATGGAGCGCAGCCGGCAGGGGTTCCGCCGGCACCCCGAGTCAGCCCCGCCCGCCGTTTCCCTGCCACTCCCGTCCTCATCCTGAAACCGGGAAAAACCGTCTTGCTTGAAAGATGTATTGGAAATACATGTTTAAGACATACGGCGTTCCCGACCGGCGCGCAACTCTATTAAACTCCAACAATACCCCATCATGCCACCTGTCCTAACTTTATTTGCCGTTGGAGCCTCTCTGTTCTGCTGCAGCATCCTGCCCTGCTCCGCCCAGAAGGCACCGCCGGCCCCTGCGGCAGACCGCAACGGTGAAGTCAATACGGTTTGCCCCATCAGCGGGAAACCTGCCGATCCTGCCATCACCCTTGTGTATGAAGACCGCACCTACGCTTTTGCGGATGCCGCCAGCCGGACCGCATGGAACGAGGCCCGTCAGAATAGCCTGTATCATAAACTCGGCGGCAAGGCGGCCATGAAAGCGGCCATCGATTTGTTTTACGTGAAGGTTCTGGCCGATGACCGCATCAAACACTTCTTTGAGGATATCAACATGAACAAACAGCGCCGGACCCAGAACGAATTTCTCTCCGCCGCCTTCGGAGGCCCCATTCCCTGGACCGGCAAAAATCTGCGTGAAGCGCATGAGGACCTTCCCGGCCTCAGCGATGTCCATTTTAATGCCGTCGCCGAAAATCTGCAAAAGAGCCTCGAGGAATTGAAGATTGAAAAAGCCCTGATTGATCAGGTCATGGCCATTGCTTCCAGCGTGAAGGATCAGGTTTTGAACCGGCCGGCACCGGCAAAATGACGCGATGACACTGGCGGCCTCAAGTTTCCCGATTCCCTCGGATCCGCTCTGGCCTGAAAGCCGGCGTTGCCGCGATGCGTTTCAGGGACGTGGTGCTGCTGGTGGCAGACCAATCCCCATCGCATGCTTCTGAAATCCTCCCTGACCTGCACATTCGTCTTGCTGCTGCCCTCTCTGGGATGGGCCGGGGATGCGGCGGCGTTGTGGACCGGGAAGGTGCAGCCGTTGTTGGACATCCAGTGCGCCAAGTGCCACGGGCCGCTGGAGCAGAAGGGCGGCTTGGAACTGGACACGCCGGACGCCATCATGAAGGGCGGGGACGAGGGGCCCGTGGTGGTCCCCGGGAAACCGGAACAGAGCCCGCTTTACACTTTTCTGGCGGCGGACGCGGATCCTCACATGCCGCCGAAAAAGCAGCTTTCCGATGCCGAACGCGCTGTGGTGCATCAGTGGATCACCGCTTTGGCGTCGAAATCCGCAACGCCCGGGGAAAAGCCTCCCACTGCCCCCCGGGAGTTTGATAGCGTGACCGCTGCGGTGGACACGCTTTTGGCGGAAGACTGGACCCGCCGCAGCCTAACCCCCGCAGCTCCGGTGAGCGATGCCGCCTGGATCCGCCGCGTCACCCTGGATCTGGCGGGACGCATTCCCACCGCAGACGAAACGGCGGAGTTTATGAAAGCTCCGGAGGATTCGCGCCGGACGGCCTGGGTGGACCGCTTGCTGGCCTCGGACGACTATCCCATCCTGATGCGCGAACTGTGGGACACGTTTTTGATGGGCCGGGGCAAGCGGGACAACCACGAGGACCGGCGCATAAAAAATGGTTGGTGGGCGTTTCTGGAACACAGCTTCCGCACGGACCGGCCATGGAACGAAACGGTGCGCGAGTTGTTATTGGCCCGTCCCGAAGACAAGCCGGAAACCAGGGGCGCTTCCTGGTTCCTCTTTGAGCGCCGCAACGAGCACCAGAAAATCGCGGAAGCCGTCTCCCCGATTGTGTATGGCGCGAAAATCGACTGCGCCCAATGCCACGACCATCCGCTGGCCCGCGAGATCAAGCAGGGCCACTACTGGGGATTGGTCGCGGCCTTCAACCGCAGCAAAAACGTGGAAGGCACTTCCAGCGTGGGGGAATCGGCAGTCGGCGGCTTTGTCAATTTCACCAATCTGCACAAGGAATCGCAGCCGGCGGCGGTCACCCTCCTAACCGGCCATACGGTGCCGGAAACCTGGCCGGCCGGGGACAAAAAAGAGGAGGACAGCGAAGACAAATACGTGGACGCCAAGGCCAAGGTCAAAGTGCCGAAATTTTCCCGCCGCGAAGCCTTTGCGGATGCCGCGACGCATGACAATCCTTTGCTGGCCCGCGCTTTTGTGAACCGCCTCTGGGCCGCGCTGCTGGGCCGCGGCCTCGTGCATCCGGTGGATGAAATGACGGCGCGAAATCCCCCCAGCCATCCGGAACTCCTGGATTGGCTGGCGAAGGATTTTGCGGCCAACCGCTACGGCGTCCGGCGTCTCGTGCGGGGGCTCGTGCTGAGCCGGGCCTATGCCCTGGGACCCGCCCCTGACGCGCCGCCGGAAGCCTTCGCAGGATCGTTGGAGCGCCCGCTCACGGCCGAGCAGATTGCCCGGTCATGGCGCATCGTCTCCGGTTTGCCCCCTGAGGACGACGCCCTGCGCCGTGCTGCCATCACCGCCCTTCCTGACGTTTTGCCGTCGAACCCCCAGTCGAGTTTCCAGCAGGCCATGTTCCTGACGAATTCCCCGGTGCTGGCGGATCTGCTGAAGCCTGCCGGGGACAACACCGCGACCCGCCTGGCCGCTTTGCCGGAGCCGGCGGCGCAGGTTCACGAAGCATTCGCCACCGTTTATGGCCGCCAGCCGGATGCGGAGGAAAGCGCTTCTGCACTGTCATTTCTAACTTCGCGCCCGGAGGATCCCGCCGGAGCAGTCCGCGATCTGCTGTGGGCACTGATGACCAGTGCGGAATTCCTGACTGTCCCCTGACGATGAACTCTGATTCCCCCGCCCTGCCTCCCGGCCAGTGCCGCACCAACGAGCACCAGGTCCATCGCCGGCTTTTTCTGAAAGGCCTCACCGGCGGGGCCTTGGCCAGCGCGGCAAGTTTTGCCGGGCTGTTTCACAATCCCGTATTTGCGGCGGAGACGAAAAAGGCACAGAAGCATTGTATTTTGTTATGGCTCTGCGGGGCCCCCAGCCAGTTCGAGACGTGGGACCCCAAGCCCGGCCGGCCCGGGGGCGGTCCCTTCGGCAGTATTCCCACCAAACTTCCCGGCGTGCATTTTTCCTCCCTGATGCCGCACTGCGCAGGCATCGCCGACAAGCTGAATATCGTCCGCAGCATGAAGACGAGCCAGCCGGAGCACTTCGAGGCCATCTCGCTGCTGCAACGCGGCAGCCCGGAACAGGCCGGATTCACCCGGCCCACCCTTGGCAGTGTGCTGTCGCAGGCGATGGGGCAGGTGGACAGTAAAATTCCCAACTTCATTCTGCTGGATCCCATTCCGGGAGGAAATGAATTCGAGTCCTTCAAAGCCGGGAACTGGGCTGGCTGGCTGGGCGCGGAGCATGCGCCGGTCAGACTGGGAGGCGACTACACCAATTTGCTGAATGCGGCAGCGTCCACCATTCCGCAGCACGATTTGGAATCGAGGGAAACCCTGCGGAAATTCCTTACCAGCAAATACGAACGTGACCGCGGGAGCGCCATCGCCGGGAGCTGGAATGCCGCCTTCGAACGCATGAAAGGCATGACCGCCAGTGCCGATCTCTACGACGTCAACAAACTTCCCGCCAAAGACCGCGAGCGTTATGGCCCCGGCAGTTTTGCCCAGCACTCGCTGATGGCGCGGCATCTCGTGGAAAACGGGGCCCCGTTTGTGATGGTCGCCAACGGCATGAATTGGGACAACCACGTCTTCCAGCACGAGATCCATCAGATGCTCGTGCCGGAGCTGGATCGCGTGATCTTCCATCTCGTCAACGACCTCGAAGAGCGTGGCCTGCTCCACTCGACGCTGGTCATCGCGATGGGGGAATTTGGCCGGACGCCGTGGATGAATCCCGCGCGCGGTCGCGATCACTATCCGAATGCGTGGAGCCTGATGATGACCGGCTGCGGCTTGAAGCGCGGCGTGGTGACCGGCGCGACCGACGTGGATGGCGTCGATGTGATCGAGAAACCATTCAACGAGCAGAACCTTTTTGCGACGATCTTCACCGCGCTCGGGATCAATCCCTACGCCGAATACGAACT
>JBBQWG010000063.1:0-36866 GCA_038210825.1 Verrucomicrobiales bacterium | reverse complement strand
AACTCTGCGATGATCGGCCGGGCGGCGACCGCCGGCGCTTATCGCTTTTTTTCAAATCCCATGGTGACTCCGGAACTCATCCTCTCAGGCCATCGCCAGCAATCCATCCTACGAGCGGCGGCATCCGCCTCCATCCGTCTCCACCCGTCTCCTACAGGATACTTCGGAGACGGATTTCTCCTCCCTCTCCACTTTGCGTGGCGGCGGTCCGCTGGCCGACGCCAGGCACCGCGGGGCTTTTCTGCACACCAGTCTGATGGTGGCCCCCGGTGGCCTCGCGCTCGGGGTTAATGATAACGATTTTCTGGTCCGCCGCGACGGGGACCTCGGCCACGCCGCGGGCCGCAAACAGTTGCCCATTGAGGATAAGGAGAGTTTCCGCTGCCCATAGCTCGCCCAGGAGGCGGTCGGACTCTGACGGTCACCAGGCACACCATGAGCAGGGATTCGGACGGCGGCCGCTTTTCCGGCCGGCTGTTAGTCCCGGGAAAGAATGGATCCATCCATTTTATTGCCAGTTCGATCCAGTTTTGATTGTATTAATCGAATCCCAATTGTGAAATTGGCGGTTCCGACACCCTCATTTCCCACCATGCCTCCGAAATTTCTGGCTCCTGCTTTGTTGATCGCCCTGACGATGCTGCCTGCGCTCCCCGTGGTTGCAGAGCCCCCCGGCGAAAAGCCGCTGCATAAATCCCTCCCCGTGGAAGACAAGTCCTCGGTCTCCCACGCCTATTATCTGTTGGACGTGATGCAGGAGGCCGCGGCCCGCGACGTTGATCTCTACAACGCCCGTCCCACCGTGCTTTCCCGGCAAATGGCCATCTGGGCCACTGCGGTTTACGACGCCTGGGCCGCTTATGATGAAAAGGCTGTCGGCAGCCGCCACGGGGGCAATCTCCGCCGGCCAAAGAATGAGCATACTCTGGACAGAAAGCGCCAAGCGATCAGTTATGCAAGTCATCGCGCCCTGGTATTTGTCTACCCTGAATCGAAGGGGTTTCTGGAAGCGGAAATGCGGAAGATGGGATACGATCCCGCGCTTGTCTCCGAAGACGCCACCAAGCCGGAAGGTATCGGACATCTGGCTGCCATGGCGGTAATCGATTACCGCCGGAATGACGGGGCCAATCAATTCGGGGAGGAGGTTGGCTCCAACGGCAAGCCTTATTCGGATTACACCTTCTATGTCCCCGTCAACACCCCTGACAAAATTATCGATCCTGACCGCTGGCAGCCCATCACTTTTACCATGCCGGACGGAAAAAAAATCACACCCGGCTTCCTCACCCCCCATTGGTATCGGGTGAAACCCTTTGTGCTGGAAAACAGTGCCCAATTCCGTCCGGGACCCCCGCCGCTTTGTAAATCCGACCCGGGCGCGGTAAAAAAGGAAACGGACTACGTGCTGGAATGCAATCAGAAGCTGACCAAGGAACAGAAGGCGATTGTAGAATTCATGCGCGATGGTCCCCGGAGCACGGGGCAAAGCGGACATTGGCTCCGCTTTGCCCAGGATGTCTCGCGCCGCGACAATCACAGCCTTGATCAGGACGTGAAGCTCTATTTTGCCGTCGCCAATGTGGCCTTCGATGCCTTCATCTCCTGTTGGGAAACGAAGCGGGCCTATGACTCCTCCCGCCCGTGGACGCTCATCCGCCATTTCTATACCGGGAAAAAAATCACCGGTTGGGCCGGTGTGGACGGCGGAACCAGGGAAATGATGGGCGAGGAATGGCATCCGTATTCACCACAAAACTTCATTACTCCGCCTTTCCCGGGCTATACCAGCGGCCATGCCACCGTCAGTGGTGCCTGTGCCAAAATCATTGAACTCTTCACCGGCAGCGACCACTACGGATTTGCCGAGAAACGCCGGCACTGTGAACTGACGGAGAAGGAAGGGGGAGAGGAAATGACTCTGGATCTGCCAACATGGAGTGGCACTGCCGAAATGGCCGCCCTCTCCCGTGCCCTCGGCGGCTATCACATTCCGGTTGATAACAATGTGGGCCTCAAAGTGGGCCGCGAAGTCGCCGCGTGGAGTTGGCCCAAATACCAGGAGTATTTTGAGGGGAAGGCACCCGTCCGGAATTAGCAGGGCAGACGCCTGCCGCCCGCCAACCCCCTCAAGCTTGGCCCTTCATGCCAACCCTCCTCCCAGTTGCTTGAGCAAGGTGGGAGCTGAGGCTTTGCTTGCGTCCGGCCCATATTGGCACGACAATCTGCAAGAGCCGGGATCCGACATCGGGCATTTTGCCACTGTTTCCTTTTGGTTTCCCCGGCACCAGACCGGGCATGTTCCCTGCAGTAATACATCCATCCCGCCTGCCCCCGGTCAATCCGTTCCGGTCCTCCGGCCAGGCGATCACCCACTGCTCTTATGAAAAGGATTTCTCCCTCTGATGGCGAATCTTCCGGTGCGGCTATGAAACCTGCCGTTCCATCGTCTCAAACCGTCCGTGAGACTCCGGAGATTGGCGGAGGGCCATTCCTCGAATCACTGCCCGTGGAATTGACGGATCCTTCCCTTGACCACCTGGGCGGTGTGCCCATTGCCGACACCGACAACCTGAACGAGACCGTTTTGGCCTCTGCCGCAGTAGTCGATCCTGACAGCATTCCCCCGGAGGTGGTCAAAGGCACAGAAGCCCTGACAGAATGGGATGAACCCGCGGACGCCGCCGGCATCCGGACTCCCCGGGAAGGTCTGGATGACGGCATCCTGGATGCCGCCCGTCTCTATGAAGCCGGAGTGGAGGAAGCCGACCGCGAACGCCGACTCGCTGCCCATGAAGCGGATGAACGCTGAGGCTGGCCTGCACGGCAGCCCGCATGCGCTGGGTCCGGAACCGGTTTCCCCGCATCACAGGCACAGTATGCATGCTGAAGTGCTGGGAGTGAAACCAGCCGAGGGGAATCCTGTGTTTGTGCTGGTGCATGGTCTCGGCATGTCCAGCCTGTATTTTATGCCCATGGCCCGCCGGTTAGCCCGGCATGGCAAAGTTTATGTTCCCGACTTGCCGGGCTTTGGCCGCAGCAGCAAGCCCGGGCACCCGCTTTCCATCCCCGGACTGGCAGATGCTCTTGCGGGCTGGCTGGAACTGCACCAGCTGGGTCCCGCTCTGTTGATCGGCAATTCCCTGGGAGCCCAGGTGATTATGGACCTGGCCGTCCGCTACCCCCGCCGGCTCGCTGGAGCGGTGCTGGTTTCACCCACCGTCGATCCTGCCGCACGCAGCATCGTGGCCCAAACCCTGCGGCTCATCGCTGATGTTTGGAAAGAGCCTCCCAGCCTGTATTGGATAGGTCTGGCCGATTACTGGCGGGCTGGTTTCCGCACCATGCTCCACACCCTGCGCCATGCCCTCGCTGATCCCGTCCTTGATAAACTTCCCCGGATCGGTGTTCCCACCCTGCTGGTCCGGGGCGGCCGTGATCCAATTGTGCCCCAGGCCTGGATCGAACAGGCGGCCCGCCTGATCCCCGGCGCGCGGCTGGCAGTTCTTCCCGGCGCCGCCCATGCCGTGAATTACAACTCTCCGGATGCGCTCGTCGACCTTGTCCTTGGGTTTATGGGAGAAGTCGCTTCCTCCCCCGTTCAGTTGCAGGACAAGCAACTCCCTTCCGACCCGGGAAGCATGTCAGCCCGGAATTTGATTGCCATGCAGCCAGGTAACGCCGGATAATCCCCCTATGAAAAGAACCCATCTGATGTTATTGATGATCGCCTGCTTGGCCTCCAGTTGCGCGCAGACCGATAGCAAACCGGGCAGCGCTCTGAGTATCGAACACCAGGACACCACCACTGCCGTGCCCGGCAATGCGACTCCCGTCGTGGACCGGATGGGGGTGGAAGGCACCCACCGCGAACACCATAAAGTCACGACCGGTGAATTGACTCCGCTGAGCCCCATGCCCTGAACCATGGAGACTTGCTTTGACGGCCAGACCTGTTCTGCGGGGCAGCAGGCGGAGCCCTGTCCGCGTGTCAAAATGGCAGGCAGTTTCGGGGAACTGGTCCGCACTCCCTTGGCCGGTGGGGTCAATGCCTTGTGCTGGCCGCGCAACTTGCCAGGCGATTTTGGCGAAGTGGTGGCGAAATTGTCAGGCGGGGGAAGGACCGGCACCCTCAATGCGGCCATCCTGGCAGACCTTGACCTGAGTGCGGCAGGCCATGTGGCTGTCAAGGTCCTGATGGAGGACTTAAGGCGGCTCGAGGAGCTGGGGCTGGAGCCGTTGCTTGACTGTATCAAGTCCTATCCCGTGGAGGATAAACCCGGAGCGGTGCGCACCGATGTGTATTCGTTCCATGCCGACAGCGCCACCGGAGAAGCCGACACCTGGCTTTGCACCTATTACGGTCCGGCCAGCGAGGGACTTTGCAACGACGAGGCCCAACGCCGGGTGGATCACCCGGAAACCCGCGCCGCCCTGCTGAAGGAGTATGCCGGGGCAGACGACGGCGGGTTCGCTCAGTACCTTACCGACCATTGTTATGATCTGCATTACCAGCCCCTGCCTGAAGCGCGGCCGTTTTCCTTCGGCCAGGGGAATCTCTGGCGGATTGCGGTGGAATATCCCGGCAGCCCGGTCCCTCCCTGCATCCACCGGGCCCCGGAGAATCTCCCCGGTATGCCGCCCCGCCTCCTGTTGATCAGCTAGATTTTGAACCGGCTTGAAGCAAAGTGCGGGTTCCTGCGTTTTGGTTTTATGAAACTGCATTTATTCATCCTGGGACTGCTGATGGGAATGTGGCCCTGCCGCGCGGCCGGGCCGCCTAACATCATATTCCTCATTGCAGACGACCAGGGATATGGAGACCTCTCGGCCCATGGAAATCCCGTGTTAAAAACGCCTCACCTTGACCGGCTCCGCTCGGAAAGTATCCGATTCACGGATTTTCACGTCAGTCCCACCTGTGCCCCCACCCGGGCCGCATTGCTGACAGGACGTCATGAGTTCCGCAATGGCGTCACCCATACTATATTGGAGCGCGAGCGGCTCGCGCTTGCTGCCGTCACGCTGCCGCAGGTTATGAAATCGGCGGGATACGCCACCGGCATTTTCGGAAAGTGGCACCTTGGCGATGAAGCCGCCTATCAGCCAGGGAAGCGCGGCTTTGACGAGGTGTTCATCCATGGAGCCGGCGGCATCGGTCAGACCTATCCAGGTTCCTGCGGCGATGCGCCGGGAAACACCTACTTTGATCCTGCGATCCTGCACAATGGCACCTTTGTGAAGACCCGGGGATATTGCACCGATGTTTTTTTTGCCGAAGCCATCCGTTGGATCGAAGCCCGGAAAGCGGCCGGTCCCTTCTTTTGCTGGGTGGCGACCAATACCCCGCATTCCCCTTACATCGCGCGGCCGGAAGACCGGGCCCTGTATGAAGGAAAAGGCATCGGACGGGATGCGGAGAACTTCTTCGGCATGATCCATAACATTGATGAAAATGCAGGCCGCCTCCTCGCCAAATTGGATGAGTGGGGAATCGCCGGGAACACCCTTGTCGTGATGATGAGTGACAACGGCGGCACCGCAGGGGTGAAGGTCTTCAACGCCGGAATGCGCGCGGCCAAAGGCACCCCATGGCAGGGCGGAACCCGGGCCCTTTCCTTCTGGCGGTGGCCCGGCAGATTCCAGCCGGCCGACTGCTCCGCCCAGACGGCGCACATTGATGTCTTCCGCACCCTGACGACGCTGGGTGGTGCGGTCCTGACTGCGGAAGCCGAGGCCCAGGTGGAAGGCCGCGACCTTGGGCCCCTGTTGGAAAACCCCAAAGCGCCGTGGCCGCACCGCACCCTCGTTACCCATGTGGGCCGCTGGCCGCGGGGGGCTGATCCAGGCACCGCCAAATACCGCCATGCCGCCATCCGCGATGCCCGCTACTCACTGGTTAGCCTCAACGGAGCCGTGAATCCAGCATGGCAACTGTTCGACCTGCAGGCTGATCCCGGCCAATCCCGGAATCTTGCGGCACAGTTGCCTGAAGAAGTCCTGCGGCTCTCCGCCCGATATAACGAATGGTGGGAATCCATCCAGCCGGGTCTGGTCAACGAGTCCGCCCCGCTTGCCCGGGGCAACCCTTTCAAGGAAATCTATTGGAAACAATTCGGCGGCGGCCCCTCGGCGGACGATCTCAGGCAGATGGACCCGGCCCGGTTTCCGCTGGAGCCGTCCAAGCAACCCCGGGAACCGCGCGTGAATTGACCGGACTCTTCCGGCCCTCTGGAGCCCGTCGGACCTGCGCCCGGCCCCCGGAGGGCATCCGGATCAATTGGTTTGCACGCGGCCCCGGGGAAACCTAGCGTGAGCCCCATCAGGGTCCGCCCTGAACATCAATGCCTGCCTTAACATGAAGCCTTTGGTAAAAGTTAAATTCTGGGGAACCCGGGGATCGCTGCCCCGGCCCGGGCCGGCGACGGTTCGTTATGGTGGCAACACCTCCTGCGTCCAGGTGACTGCTCCGGACGGCACCCTGCTGGTGTTGGATTGCGGCAGCGGTGCCTATGATCTGGGAAAAGCCCTGCAAGCGGGCTCCCCCGCTCCGCTTCGCGGCAACCTCCTCATCAGCCATACCCATTGGGACCACATTCAGGGTTTTCCATTCTTTGCCCCGCTCTTTGATCCGCAAGGGCAATGGGACATTTACGGTCCGGCCGGACTGGGCCAGTCCCTCCGCGAAACCCTTTCCGGCCAGATGCAGTATACTTATTTTCCGGTGAACTTTTACGAACTCGGAGCAAAGATCGGGTTCCACGACCTGGTCGAAGGCCAATTTGATATTGGCAAGGTTTCCATCACCACCCGCTATCTGAATCATCCGGTGCTTACCCTTGGCTACCGCCTCGAAATGGACGGTGTGGTGGTGGTCTATGCCTGCGACCATGAACCATACGGCCGGGTCCCCGGAACTCCCGCCCCGGTGCATGAACAGGATCTTTGCCACAGCAGCTTCCTCAGTGGGGCTGACCTCGTGATTCACGATTCCCAGTTTACCGATGAGGAATATACCCGCCGCAAAGGATGGGGCCACAGTCCGGTGGAATATGTTATCGAAATGTGCCGCCTCGCTGGCGTGCAACGGGTGGCCTTTGCCCATCACGATCTGAACCGCACCGATGAGGCTCTGGATCACCTCGTGGCCGGAATCCGCAGGAATCTGCTGGCGGAGCACTGTCCCATGGAAGTCTTTGCGGCTGCCGATGGCCAGAGCCTTTCCATCGCAGTGCCGGACCACCGCCAGCCGAAGGCCGGGCCGGCCGTGCCCCCCGGCCCCCGCGCCGAGGTCAGCGCCCTGGCACAATCTTCCGTGATTTTGGGTATTTCCGATTCATCGATGGCGGCGCTGCTGGCCGACGCCATGTCGGTAGGCAGGGTGGAAACCACCCATGCCCCCGATGGTCCGGCGGCACTGGAAATGGCCCGGTCCGCGCCGCCCACCCTGATGATTTTGGAGGAGGAATTGCCGGGCTTGAGCGGACTGGAAGTGTGCCGCCGGCTGCGCGCCGATCCGGACCCCCGGCTCAAGGAGTTGCCGGTGATCGTGATTGCCGGCCGTGAGGCTTCCGGCGAACGGTTGGATGCCGGGGTGACCGGATGGCTCGTCAAGCCGTTTTCCATGCAGTATGCCCGGGCGCATCTGCATGCGGCTCTGATGCGGCGCACCTGCCGCTGGCTCAGTGCGGCACTGCCCTCCAATGAAGGCCAACGCCTTGATGCGCTGCACGGCTTGTCTGTGTTGGATACAGCCTTTGAAGAACGCTTCGACCGCATTACCCGCCTCGCCATGGCCCTCGCAGAAGTGCCCATTGCCCTTGTGACGCTGGTGGACCGGGAACGTCAGTGGTTTAAATCCTGTCAGGGTCTGGCGGCCAGCGAAACCTCCCGCGAGCTGGCTTTTTGTGCCCACGTCGTGCTGGAACGGCGGCCTATCATGGTCATGGATACCCTGTTGGATGACCGTTTCGCCGACAGTCCTATCGTGACCGGAGGTCCGCGCATCCGCTTCTACGCCGGATTCCCTCTCTTTCACGCCAATGGCAGTTGTCTCGGAACCCTCTGCCTCGTTGACGTCCGTCCGCGGCAACTCCCCGAGAACACGCTCCAATTATTGCAGGACCTCGCCAACATCGTGGAACAGGAACTGAACACCCATCCCCTGCCGGTCGCCGGTGCCCCTTTCGTGCCCTTGGGACCGGTCAAGCCTTCACCATGACCGGTCCCCATGCCTCCCCTTGCACCGATTGAGACCCCTCCGGTGCCGGCCCGACCGCCCGGCGAAGTGCTGTTTTCCGCACGTGGCCTGACCAAAGTGTATGCCAGCGGGGAAAGCGAAGTGCGGGCCCTTGATGGCGTGGACCTCGACCTGCGGGCCGGAGAGATGATCGTGCTGCTGGGGGCCTCGGGCAGCGGCAAGTCCACCCTGCTGAATATCCTCGGGGGTTTGGATGTGCCCACCTCCGGCACCCTGCATTACCGTGGCGCGGAACTGACCTACGCCGAAGAAAACATCCTGACAAGATTCCGCCGGGACTCGGTGGGCTTCATCTTCCAGTTCTACAATCTGATCCCCAGCCTGACGGCACGGGAAAACGTGGCGTTGATTACCGGGATTTCCCGCGACCCCATGACACCGGAGGAATCGCTCCGTCTGGTGGATCTGGGTGACCGGATGGATAATTTTCCCTCACAACTTTCCGGCGGCCAGCAACAACGCGTCGCCATCGCCAGGGCCATTGTCAAGCGCCCCGAGGTGCTGCTTTGCGATGAACCCACCGGGGCTCTTGATGTCAAAACCGGCATCACGGTATTGGAAGCCATCCAGCGGGTGAATCTGGATTTCGGCACGCTCGCGGTGATCATTACCCACAATGCCATCATCGCCGACATGGCGGACCGGGTGATCCATTTGTCGGATGGCAGGATCACCGAGATCCAGTCGAATGCCCGGCGCCGCGATGTCCGCACCCTTGCATGGTAAGTCATGATCCTGGCCCCGCTAGACCTGAAGCTGCTCCGCGACATCGGCCGCATGAAGGGCCAGTTGTTTGCCGTCAGCCTGGTCATGGCCTGCGGACTGGCGATGATGATCATGACCAGCAGTCTGATCCTCTCGCTGGCATCGACCCGCGACGCCTACTACGCCAAACACCGCTTTGGCGATGTCTTCTCCGACTTGAAGCGGGCCCCGAATGCGCTGCGCAGCCGACTCATGGAGATCCCCGGAGTCACTGCCGTGGAAACACGGGTCACCGGCCGGATGACCCTCGACCTGCCGGGCATGCTGGAACCGGCAGATGGAACCATTATCTCCATCCCGGACGACCGGCCGCAGCAACTGCACCAGCTTTATCTTCGCCAGGGGCGCATGCCGGATACCAGCCGCCGCAATGAGGTGGTGGTGGGGGAGGCCTTTGCCAAGGCGCACGGTTTTCGGCCGGGACATCAGATTGACGCGATCCTGCATGGAACCCGTGAGCGCCTGACCATTGTGGGCATCGGGTTGTCGCCGGAGTTTGTGTTTGAAGCGAGGCCGGGGGATACCCTTCCTGACAACCGGCGTTTTGGGGTATTCTGGATGAACGAGCGGGAACTGGCCAATGCCTACGGGATGGACGGTGCCTTCAATAGCGTCCTGATCGATGTGGCTCCCGGCGAAGCCACGGCCCCGGTGCTGACAGCCCTTGACCTCCAATTGGCCCCCTATGGCGGACTGGTCGCCTACGCCCGGAACGACCACGGCTCCGCGAAACGGCTGGATGATGAATTGAACGTGCTGCGTGCCCTGTCGGTGGCGTTTCCCACGGTCTTTCTCGCCATCGCCGCATTCATGAGCAGTGCCGTGCTCACCCGGCTGATCCGGCTGCAGCGGGAGCAGATCGCACAGCTTAAGGCCCTTGGATATTCCTCCAGGCAGGTGGGCTGGCACTACCTGAAATTCGCCCTCGTGATTGTTCTGGGCGGGACGCTGATCGGGAGCATCGCCGGCGTCGGATTGGGCGAAGGCGTGGTTTCGGTCTATCACAAATTTTTCCAGTTTCCCTCCCTGACATTCCACCCCGACCTCACCGCCATCATCAGTGCGCTGCTGGCCAGCAGCGCGGCGGCTTTTGCCGGCGTGATCGGCGCGGTGCGGCAGGCGGTGACCCTGCCGCCGGCCGAAGCGATGCGTCCGGAACCGCCCGCTGCCTTCCACACCTCCCTCCTCGAGCGGCTGGGCCTGACCAAACTGGCCGGTCCCTCCTTCCGCATGGCCATGCGCAACATCGAGCGCCGTCCCTGGCAGTCCTTCTTCGCGGCGTTGGGGTTGGCTCTCGCGACGGGCATTCCCATCGTCCCGGGGGCGATGCGCGATGCCATCGACTATCTGATGGACTTCCAATGGGACGTCGCGCAGCGGCAAAATGTCAGTGTCTCCCTGATCGAACCGGGCTCGGCCTCCGCCCTGAGCGACATGGCGCATTTGCCTGGAGTCATTTCCACGGAGGAATTCCGCAGCGTTCCGGCGCGCCTGCGTTTTGGCCATCAGTCGAGGCGGCTGGCAGTCACCGGCATGGTGCCGGGGTCAAGGCTGAGCCGCCTGCTGGATGAATCCGGCACGCCGGTTGGTCTGCCTCCCGCCGGCCTGCTGATTTCGGCCAAGCTGGCGGAAATCCTCGGGGCCAAGCCTGGAGAAATGGTTAGGCTGGAAGTCCAGGAAGGCCGGCGGCCGGTGCTGGAAACACCGGTTCAGGGGCTCATCACGGATTACAATGGCGTGGCCGCCTACATGGACATTGATGCCCTGCGCCGCCTCATGAAGGAAGGGCGCACCATCAGCGGAGCCCATCTCACGGTGGATGCGCTGCAGTGGCCGCAGTTTCTGCAACAGGTCAAGGAAAGCCCGCGCATTGCCTCGCTGGCAATCAAGAATGCTTCCCGTCAGGCGTTCCGTCAGAGCACCGCAGAGATGATCAATCTGGTCCAGGGCCTGTATTTCACCTTTTCCATCATTGTCAGCTTTGGTGTGGTGTATAACAGCGCCCGGATTGCCCTTGCCGAACGCAGCCGTGAGCTGGCCACCCTGCGGGTGGTGGGCTTTCATCACCGGGAAGTGGCGATGGTGCTGATCAGCGAACTGGTGGTGCTGACCCTTGTGGCGCTTCCGGTGGGCCTGCTTATCGGCACGGGTCTGGCCAAGGGGATCGTGACCGCTGCCAGCACGGAGACGGTGCGCTTGCCCTTTATGTTAAGTGCGCGCAGTTATGCCACCGCAGTGCTGGTGGTGCTGATGTCCTCGGCCGTGGCTTTTGCCGTGGTCAGCCGCGGCCTCCGGCATCTCGACCTCCTTGGAACACTCAAGGCCCGCGATTGAATTTTTCCTCATGAATGCTCCCGATCCCCCTCCTCCTGCCAGCAGCCAGCACCGCCGCCGCAAGAGCGGCCTGGTGCGGCAGGCTTTGGTCTGGCTCCTTGGTCTGGGCCTGGTGGCCGCACTGATCGCCGGGTTCCGCCCCCGTCCAATCGAAGTCGAGACCGCCATCGTGGCCATCGGGCCGATGCAGGTTTCGGTGCTGGAGGAAGGCAAGACCCGCATCCGGCACCGGCATGTTATTTCACCGCCGGTGGCCGGTATGCTGGAACGCATTCCGCTGCGGCCCGGCGACAAAATCGAAGCCGGAAAAACCGTGCTGGCCACCCTCCATCCGGCTCCCGCCAGCTTTTTGGATCCCCGTGCCAAAGCGGAAGCGGAAGCCCGTGTCCTCGCGGCCCAGGCCAATCAGCAGCTCCGCACTGCCCAGCGCGACCGCGCCCAGTCCGCCCTGGAACTGGCCCATACCGAAAAGAAGCGGAACCAGCAGCTTTTAAAGAGCGGAGCGATTTCCCAGCGCGAAATGGACCTCGCCAGCAATCAGGTGGATCTGCTGGAACGCGAACTGCGCGCTGCCGGGTTTGCCGTGCAGGTTTCCGAATTCGAACTTGCCCAGGCCAAGGCTGCGGCGCGTCAGGCCTCCGGTCCCGGGGCCGCCTTGGAGGGACCGCTGGTGCTGAAGGCTCCTGTTAGTGGTTTTGTCCTGACGGTTATGGAGGAAAGTGCCCGTGCGGTCACGCCCGGTCTGGCCCTGATGGAGGTCGGGGATCCCAGCGATCTCGAAGCCGAAATCGAACTGCTTTCCAGCGATGCCGTGTCGGTGCAGCCGGGAGCCGACGTTTCCATCGAAAAGTGGGGAGGCGGATCTCCCCTGCGGGGGAGGGTCTCCGTGATCGAACCCGGTGGCTATACCAAGTTCTCCGCGCTTGGGGTGGAGGAACAACGCGTCAGGGTGCGCGTCGATTTCCTCGAAACGCCGCCTGACGGCAAATGGCTGGGTGACCGCTACCGGGTCGAGGCCCGCATCCGGACGTGGCAGGCTGATGCCGTGATGCAGGTGCCCTCCGGAGCCCTGTTCCGCCGTGGGGAAGACTGGATGACCTTCCTTTTCGACAACGGCAAAGCCCGTGCCATCAAAGTCACCACCCATCACAACAACGGCATAACCGCTGAAATCACCGGCGGCCTCAGCGCCGGGCAGATCGTGCTGCTGCACCCGCCTGACAAAGTCGTGGACGGCAGCGCGGTGATGATGCGGAAGTGACCAGGGAATTCAAATGTGGTTCACTCAGGCGCGCAACGCTTCGCGGGTGCGGGCGACGAGGGGGCTGTCCGGAGCGCCGGAGCCCTTGAGCCAGAAGACGCTGGCAGCAAGGAAGCGGTCCCGGACTTCCGGGGAGAGGTGGCGGTAGTCCTCGAAGACGGCGGCGCTGAACTTGTAGTCGTGGGAATCGGTGCCTTTGAGATAGATGAGGCGTTGGGCGGCGGCAATAAAGGCGGATGGGGTTCCGCCGCTTTGCAGCCAGGCCAGTGACTGCTGGGCGGCCTTGAGCGGATTTTGTCCGATTTCCGCCAGCACCGGATCGAGGGACGGGCCAGGGGAAGCGGGTTCAAATTCATCCACCCTGACACCTCCATCGGCTCCGGCCGCCTGACGGAAGAGGGTCAGAAAGGAAGCATTCTGGAGGAGAAGGAAACGCCGCGTGCGGTCGTTGTGGCAATGTTGCCAGAGATAATGCAGGGCGTTGGTGGTGGTGCCGGCATGGAGGGACACAATGCCCCTTTTGCGCATCAGCATTTCGGCGGCGGCGGCAAAATAGGCATCCCAGAGCGATTGCGGATGGGTGCCGCGGTTCAGCAGGTCGACCGCTTTGTCAGCGGCCTGCTCCGCGTCGCCGCTGCGGAGCACTTCCAGCATTTCGGCCCGGGCTTCGGAGGTGATCAGGCCGGTCTGCCAGTCCGCCCGGATTTTATCCGCCAGCGGACCGTTGCGACGGCCGGCGCGGTCGGGGGCCGCATCGCGCTCTGACGGATTGCTCCCTTCATGTTCGAGCAGGGCGTAGGCAAGGGAGCGCAGCACGGGTTCGGCATGGTGCCAGCCGATGGTTTGCAGGGCCCGCCAACTGTTAGCGACATAGATGGCCTTGTGCCCGATGTCGCGGAAGTCGCGGGCTCCGTAATGACAGAACAGGTCGAAGATTTCCTGGGCTCCCGCAGCCCTCGCGAGTCCAGTCACGGAGACATCCACGCGGGCGGGATCCCATTGATCCATCGCCGCCGTGCATTCCTGCCGGGCCCGGGCCGCCTGGGGGATCGCCTTTTCATCCACCGCAGCCATGGTCCAGTCACCTTCTTTGATATCCTGGGCTTGTGAAGATTTAAAGCGGTCGAGAGCCCAGAAGAGCGGCAGCCAGCGGTCAGCATCGGGCGCATTCAGGGCTGCAAGGTGGGCCGAGTGCACCACCAGCACGGCATGGAATTTGAAGCCAACGGGCCGCGGCTGGATATTGCGGATCCCCGCCAGCAGGACCGCAGTCAGGACATCGCGGTAGTTCATTTCACCGCGGGTGACGCCATTGCCGATTTTTTCCAGCAACTGTTCGCGGGAAGTGTTTTCGAGGAGTTGCACGAGGGGTTCGATCTCCGGCGAAAACCGCACGTGGGCTGGATCCATCCGGGCTTCCTGGGCGGAAACCTGAGGCAATCTTCCCATAAAGGGAGAGCCAAGGGAGTCGATCATGACACCGGTTCCGGCAAGCGTCTGGAGGAAGCGGCGGCGGGGTAAAGACGGTTTCATGGGGACATCCTATGGCGATGCCCCCGTCCAAGGAAGCTAATTCGGGTCCGGGGACGAAACCGGGCGGCGGCGGAAGGGCGGCCGTTTTCCGTAGGCGAGGGTGCGCCAGAGCCACTCGGCCGGACCAGTCTCGAAAAAGCGCAGCCAGAGCGGGCTGAGCACCACCTGAAGGCCGTAGAACCCCGTAGCCATGAGCGCGGCGCCAGCGATCCCCATTTTGCCGTATAGACCAAGGCCCCAGCTCATGAACAGCACATTGGCCAGAAGCGATTGCAGCAGGTAGTGACTGAGAGAGAGCCGTCCTGTGGCTGCAAGGCATCCGGTCAGGCGGGGCAGCCGGCCCCCAAGCACCAGGGCGGTCAGCCCCATCAAATAACAAAAGGCCAGGAGCGGCATACCGGCAAAATAACCGGCCATTCCCAGGCCACGCATGAGCCATCCGTAGCCCGCCGGATGGTAAACTACAAAAAATCCTGACGCCGCTGCCATCCCCAGCACAAGGCAAAGCGGAACATATCGTTTCGCGGCGGGATACCACCGTTCCGGATGGGAGGGAAAGCCCGTCTTCGCCAGTGCCAGGCCAACGAGAAATATTCCAAAAAGCCAGGGGATCATCGAAAACAATCCCCCCATCCAATACCAAAGCCATTCGACGGCCCGCGAGTGGATGATGTGAAGCCAGGTGCCATTCTGATATACTTCAATCCAGGCGGCTTGCGCTTCCGCACCTTCCGCAGACGAAGCGTCAGGAACCCACGCACTGAGTGCCCCCAGCACCGCCAGCAAAAACAGGCCGGGGACCATGCCACCGATGGCCCATTGCAGGAGGCGGCGCGCGGGGAGGCGGATAAAGGCCATGCCGATGAAACCATACAACGCGTAGACCGCGAGCACATCCCCGGCCCAGAGCAGGATCCCGTGCAGGATCCCCATGCCCAGCAGCACCAGCAGGCGGCGGCGCTGGAATGGAACAAAGGCGCATCCCGTCTGTTCCGCCCGTTGCGCCTGAAGGCCCACGCCCAAGCCGAAGACCAGCGTAAACAAGGTCATGAATTTGCCGTGCATCAACAGCCCCACAAGGCCCTGAACAAAATGGTCAGGCGCGCTGGAATGGACCAGATCAAGATCGGCAGAGGCATCCAAAGGCATCTTCATCCCGGCCATGTTCACCACAAAAATCCCGAACAGGGCAAATCCGCGCCAGACGTCAGGAAGGGACTGCCGCCCGGATTCCGGCACGGGCCGGAAGACGGGCAGGGGAGGAGGGATGACCATCGGGTGTTTGGCAGCTTTGGCAGGGTTTGGCAGGATGCTTCACGTCAACCAGGCCGTTTGGCAAGATCCGGATTGCCTGGGATCGCGTCATCCTTCACTTTCATGGCGGGAAAGATGGGATTGTCAGGAATTGCCGGATTGATGAACCGGCCTGGTGCCGGGCCGCGGCGGGGTGATTCAGAGATCGGAATCTGTTGGGTTATGAGCGGAGCAGCGATTAGCGGGGCTTCAGACAAAACGGCTGCAGGCTGCAGGGGAAGGTGTTTTTCTGGTCTGATCAAGCGACGACGGACCGCAGAGCGGTCGCGGAAGGTAGCCGTGGGCTTCAGCCCACGTTAGGAGACACAACCACGGTGCGTCGCAGCGCGACGCCGGATCCAGCCTGCCATCGATCGTCGTTCCGGAGTTCCCTCCTTTGCCGCTCTGCGACAAACTACCCGCAACGGGGCTCCCGTGGGCTGAAGCCCACGGCTAACATCCGTGACCGCCCTGCGGTCAGGGCTTCGGGTTATCCTGGAGCCTCCCGCAGGGAAAAAACAAATAACCGGGTAATTTGCCGTCGCCACTGAAGTGGGTCGTGCTTTGAGGAACACTCCACCTGCTTCTGCCGACGCCCTTCCCCCACTGGAAGAGAGCCGTGGCGCAGACCTTGGGGCGCCCATAACACACCACGATGGCGATCATCCGGGAGGCGCTCCGCTACGCGATGGAACCTTGACGATGCGCATGCTTGCCCGCCGAGGGAAAGAAAGGGCTGGAGAGCCGCTTCGGGAAAAACATTCCCGCCCCGTCAACCCCCGCACCTTCAGCACAGACTTCGCCATCCTCGCCCCGGGCAATGCCGCCACCTACAAAGTCTTCGTCATGCCCGCCACCGGCAACGAACGCGGAAGCAACGCCGTGACCGTCACCCGCCCGGCGTGAGGTGAAGGCCGGAAAGTGGCCCTTCCCCATATCATCCACCTTGATGGAGGAAGCTCGTATCTCTGGTAAAGCCGGTTTGGGCTGGACATACGACCCGGATGGCTGCTACATCCTTCAACCCCAACCTCTTCCCTCCCCAGTCCCTCCCAAAATAGGCTGCCTTTCAAAATGATATCCAAACCTGCTGGTTGGTAAATAACCTGTCCTAAAATATGCATTCCTCAGAAAGTCGCCTCTCAATTGCCGTATTTTTTCTTTGCGCGAATTTTCTCCGCGCTGAGGGAGGATTCCCGGGCAGTGGTGAAGTTGCTTTTGGTGATTGTGAAAATGGTTATGGGAGGATCGAATGGAAGTTGGAGAATGGAAGCGGCTCGAAAGTGGGATCTTACTACGAAGGATATTTCAAAGACAAGTTGCCAAACGGATATGGTAAAAAATTGTGGACTGCCACGGGCTGTCTCTATTTTGGCGAATTTAAAGATGGCAAAGAACACGGAATCGGAACCATCAGGTGGCCGGATGGGCAGGGATACACAGGCGAATTCCGCGAGGGGAAGCCTGCTGGAACCGGATTTTCCATCTCTGGTGAGGGGGCCTGGCGCCTTCATCAGGTTGGTAACGAGATGGGGTTGACGCTTACGAAAAAGGGTGATCTTGCAAGAGAAGACATTTATGGGATCACGCCAACAAAAAGTGAAAACGCCCCCGATGGCATTTTCATCCCAGCAGATTTGGAAGCTTGCTTCATGGAGCTCAATGCGATGCTTACTCCGCAATTAATCGAAAAGATGCGTTCGGGAACAGAGGATGATATGACTGAGTACCATTTTGGACTTGGGATGTGGATACGGAACAATTGGGGGCTGTGGGGAGATTCTCCACTAGCGAAAGGGTTTAATGATAAAGGAATCAAACATGCGGATGATATGGCAGGCATCATATTGAAGTCATTCTGGAGGAGCTTGAACAAGAAGCCGCTCAACTTGGACGGCCAGATACAACATTACTTGGATTTCTACAATAAACAAAAAAACGAACCAAGCGATGCTCCGAACCCCATTCCATCCGTCACGCCGGCTGCCAAAGCACCCACCGCGCCGGACTCCAAGGGCCGGTGATCGCAATCGTTAGTGCGCAGCACCGGGTCCAGTTATGCCGACAATGAATAGGAGAGCATGCATACCACTGCTTTTTGCCGTTCCGGCCTTGGGTCAGACTGTCCGTGATGCTTCGGGCGGAGACCAGGACCCTGAAGAAACGCGCTTGATGAAGCTCGCGGAGGAATCGCCGAAAGAACACACTCGTTTGCTGCGGGACTATCTTCGAAAAAAACTGGACGTGGCATACGGAATCGCGTTGGAGACTGCGGTCAATGACGAGGAGCGAACCGCCATACAAGCAGCGCAGAAACACTCCACCTTCCCCACATGAATAAAGCCGGGACCCAACAGAAACGTATGGGAAGGCGAATCCTGATGGGCATGGCGCTGGTCATGTTCGTCTGGTGCGGACTCCTGTTTTGGGTGTTTTCTGACCCGGGTCGTCGAGAGTTGGTGCGCAGAGTCTTGATCAATATCCGGTCCGGAGAAATGCGGGGACCGGAAGGAACCGTGAGGGAGCCGCCCTGACCGTGGGCCGCAGCAAGGTGATGCAGAGATCCTCCTTCCTGGGTTGCCACCATTCTTGACTTCGACCGGCCCCGCAGCGGCTTCATCTGCGTCAGTGAGGAGGGCCTCCTCAGGCTCCAGGCCACCTTCGCCAAACCCCCACCCGTCCCACGCTGAGGCCCCACCAAGGAGGGGCGATCTCTGAATCGCCCAGCGGCGGCCATGGACGCGGGCAGAGGATCGGTTTGTCAGGATGACTGGACTGATGAACTGGCAGGGTGCGGGGCCGCCGCTGGGCGATTCAGAGATCGCCTCTCTTTGGGAGCCATTCCGCTTCGTAGAGGAGATACTCGCCTTCCCGCAGGCGGGCCTTTTCGGGATTGCGGCGGAGGTAGTGGACGACGCGGCGGAAGTGGGGCTCGTCCCGGATCAGGCGGTCGAAGTAGTCTTTTTGAGTCAAGCGATGGAGTCGCCGGTGGCGACGGCGGAGTCGCCGCGCTCGCCGGTCCGGATGCGGATGGCTTCATCCACGGCGGAGACAAAGATCTTGCCATCGCCGATCTTGCCGGTGTTGGCGGTTTTGACGATGGTGTGGACGACCTGGTCGACCTGGCTGTCTTCGATGACGATTTCGAGTTTGACCTTGGGGAGGAAGTCGACGGTGTATTCGCTGCCGCGGTAAATTTCGGTATGGCCCTTCTGGCGGCCGAAGCCTTTGACTTCGGTGAGGGTCATGCCCTGGACGCCGATTTCGGAGAGGGCGGCTTTGACCTCTTCGAGTTTGAAGGGTTTGATGATGGCTTCGATTTTCTTCATGATGGTGGGTGGCGTAAAGGGTTTGGGAGCAAGGAGCGAGCTTATTTTTTGGACTTGGATTCCTCAAGTTCTTTCTCGAGCCTGGTGATGAGGACGGAGGCTTTTTTCAGGCGGTCGGCGAGGACGCGGGAGATGAAGCCGTAAAGGGCGGCGTAGTAGCTGGCATTGTCCTCCTCGGGCTTGATCTCGCGGAGGAACTGCTGGTCGATGACAAGGCAGAGGGTATTGCAGCGGGCGACCACGGAAGCGGTGCGCTTTTCATTGGTGACGGCGGCGAGTTCCCCGAAAATTTCCCCGGCGGTGCTGAGGGAGGCGAGGACTTCGCCGTTTTTTACGACATCAAGGGAGCCGGTGAGGAGGACAAAGATGCGCGAGTCCTCCTGGCCTTCCTTGATGACTTCGTCGCCGGGGTCGGCCTGGATGAAGTAGCTGGAATAAAGAATGTCGTTGAGGTGACGTCCCTGGAAGGACTCAAAAAAAGCGATTTGGTCGAGGGGGGCAGGGAGGGTGCCTTCCTCGTGGATATAAGCGAATTCTTTCATGATGCGCTGCGGGTCTAGCACAGCGCGGGGGGGATTGCCATCCCGATTGTGAGACAATTCGGGGGGAAACCGTTGGGAGGCTTGGAAAGACTGGGCTTTCAGGGCCGGACCACAGTCAGGTGGCGACGGGTTCGTGGTCCCCGCAGGCGGCCTTGCAGAGTCCGGCGAAGGTTTCCTCGGCAAGGCTGAGGCGGCGGTCTTTGTGATAGAGCACGGCCCAGTGGCGTTGGAGATCGAGCCCGGGCACGGGCAGGGCGGTGATGGAACCGCGGGCCAGTTCCGCAGAAGCGATCCAGCGCGGGGCGATGCCGACGCCGAGGCCGAGCTTGACGAGTTCCACGAGGGCCTCTGAGCTGCTCAGCTCCACGAAGGAATGCAGGCGCACGCCCTGGCGCAGGAAGTGGGTTTCCACCTCCCGGAAGGCGGCGGCGCGGCGGTCCTGGAGGATGTAGTGCTCGGCGGCGAGGCGCTCACGGTCGGGCGGGCGGCCGTCGTTCCATGAATGCATGGCGCTGACAAGGAAGACGAGGTTATCGGAAAACATGCGGCGGCTGGCGAGGGCCGGGGTGTCCGATGGTTCGATGCCAAGGACGAGATCGGCCGCATGGTCGTCCAGCAGGCGGGCGGGCTCGAGGCCATCGCCGGGTTGGACCATGACGGAGTAGTGGGGGAAACACTCGCGGAATTCCCGGAGCACGGGTGGGAGGAGGTGGCGGGCCGCATCCGCCGGGCAGGCGAGGCGGAGGGTGCCGCGGAAGCCGGTGTCGATATTGGTGAGGTCAGAGCGGGCCTTGGCCATTTGCAGCAGGACGGCATCGGCGCAGAGGAGGAGTCGTTTCCCGGCGGGGGTGAGGCCGAGGCTGCGGCCGGCGCGGTAGAGGAGCTTGCTGCCCATGTCCTGTTCCAGCTTGCGCAGGGCGTGGCTGACGGCACTCTGGGTCAGGCTCAGGTGACGGGCGGTTTCCGTAAAACTGCCGGTGCGGGACAGGGTGGAAAACATCCGCAGTTGCCACGAGTCGATCACATCATCCATGGCGCAGCATCAAAGCAAATCCCGCGCCATGAGCATGAGGGGATTTCATGGTGCGGGCCGCAGAGGAGGGGGCGGGATTCATGGCCGGGGAATGGCACGTCCTGTGCTTGGAGTTTTGTTCATGTCTGCTGCTATGGTTTCGGTTTCCCGCCCGGTGCGTTCCACGGCCCGTCCCCGCACGACGGTGCGCCTTGGCTTTGTCCCGCTTTCCGACAGTGCCCCGCTGACGGTAGCGCGGGAGTTGGGGCTGTTTGCCAAACACGGTCTGGACGTGACCTTGACCCGGGAACTGGGCTGGGCCTCCATCCGCGAGAAAATCTTCTACCAGGATCTGGACGCAGCCCATGCCCCGGCACCTATGCTCTTCCGCCTGGTTTATGGGCTTGATGGCAAACCCTGTGATGTCTTCACCAGTTATTATCTGAATGCGGGGGGCAATGCGGTGACGCTGAGTGCCTCCCTGCGCCGGATGGGCATCCGCAGTGCGGCGGATCTGAAGCGGCTGGTCCGCAGCAAACATCCCGAGCGCCTGATCTTCGCCGTGGTCTCGCTCTATTCGTGCCACTATTTTCTGTTGCGGCGCTGGTTGTTGTCGGGCGGCATTGATCCTGACAAGGAAGTGCTGATCGCAGTGCTGCCACCCGAACAAATGCTGAGCAGCCTGCAGAATGGACACATTGAGGGTTTTTGTTCCGGCGAGCCATGGAACAGTGCGGCGGTCATGGCAGGAGCAGGCTGGTGTCCGGCCACCAGTGTCAGCATGGCCCCGGCCCACCCGGAAAAAATCCTGCTCACCCGCACGGCGTTCGCGGACCGCTGGCCGGAGGAAAATGCGGCCCTGCTGCGGGCGGTGGACGAAGCCTGCCGCTGGTGTGAGGATCCGTCCAACCGCCCGGCGCTGGTGGATCTGCTGGCATCCTGCCGATGGTTCCGGGACAGCCGGGCGGCCCTGCGCCCGGCGCTGCTGGGGCCATTTGACTGCGGAGATGGCAACCGCATTGCCTCATCCGACCTGCTGCGTTTCCATGGTCCGGGCATCAATGAACCCACTGAGGAAAAAGCCGCATGGCTGTTGTCGCAAATGCGCCACGCGAAATTGCTCACGGCAGAGCGGGCTCCCGAAGGAGCCTTCCGGCCCGACCTGCTGGTGGAAGCATTGGGGCCGGTGGCCCCGCCCGATCCAAAGCCGCCGGTCCGCAGAGGGAAGGTGGCCGTGGCGGGTTGATAGGGCCAATCAGGACGGTTGATAGGGCCAATCAGGACGGATGGTGCCACTGATCCATCGGCACGGTGCTCAGACCGGCCTCCTGCACCACATGGCGCAGGACAAGGAGGCTGGCGACGGCATCATACAGCGCGTCGTGAAAGCGCCGCCCGGGACAAGCGGCATCAAGGGAGGCCTTGAGCCCGCCGGCCGCTATCAAAGTTTCGAGGGAATAGTCGGGCACCCCGGGCCAGAAGCGCCGGGCAAGGTTCAGGGTGTCCAGCCATGGGCCGAACCCGTGCAGGGGGAAGGCCCGCAGGAAGCGTTTTTCCGTTCCGGCACCGTGGGCCACCACCACCCGGTTTCCCAGGCGCTGCCTGACCTCCGGCCATAGACTGACAAAGGCCGGTGCATCCTTCAAATCGGCCGTGGTGATGCCGTGCACCTGGCTGGCCTGCCACGTCACGGGACGGTCGGTATGGAGATAGGAAACCAGCGATTCCTCCGCGCGCAGTTCCAGTCCTGACATCACCGCAATCCCAAGCTGGATGGGGGTGTCCGTGCCGCCCCGGATCACCCCGGCGGATTCAAAATCAATCGCCGCAAAGACGGCGGAAACAGGAGGGACCGACAGAGGCATAACCAAATCACGGAGGGCTTCCCGGGAGCATGTCAGGGAACCGCAGGGGGAGCGGGATTCCTACACCGGCCGCAAATCCTCCGGCCCCAGTTTCTTTCTGGCACTCAGATAGGAAATTACGGCATCGCGGGATTCCGCAGGAAAGAGCTTGAAGTTGGCGCCGGGCTGGAAGCAAAGTTCGTTGAGGCGTTCATAACGCCGGCCGCCGGACTGGGCGTCATAGGCGTTCAGGGCAATGCGGTAGCGTTTGTCAGGATCGACCGGAGCCCCGTCCGGGGTAAAGATTCCGGTAACCTTGAATTTTGGTTTGGCTCCTTCCGTGGTGACGCGGAAGCCGTCCAGTTGATGCGAGGCATACCGGCCGGAAAAGACTTCCTCCAGGATGGGGACCAGTTCCGCGCCGGTGAATTCAGCGGCGGCAATGCGGTTTTCGTAAGGGATCACTTCCCACATGTCGCCGAGGGTCTGCTTGCCCGCGCGGAGATCGCGGTCGTTGATGAACAGCCCATGCAGGACTCCGTCGATCCGTTCGCCGCGCGCTTCCAGTTCATGACGGATGGCCCGGGTGATGAAAAGCAGGGCGGCGGGCGGATCGCCGGGTTTTCCAAGGTGGGGCAGGGGGGCGGTGAATTCCCCGATCTCCGTGGCCATCAGACTGCGTGACGCGCCGATGACCTTTTCGCACGAAGCCAGGACCACGGGATCCTCCTTCACGGAAGCATCCATGCGCCTGGTGGACACGGTCTTCCCGGTCAATTTCCGGCTAGTGAGATCAAAAGTCAGGTCCACCCGGCCGGCATGGATGCCGAAATAACTGGCCTGGGTATAGGGAATGCCGTTCACAAGGGCATTGCCAATGTCACGGTGGGTGTGGCCGCCGATCACGACGTCGATTTCACGGCAGGTCTGGGTCACCTCATGGATGCGGTTGGCAAAATCGTCAGGAGCCGGTTTGCCGTTAAAGAGGGATTTTAGTCCAAAGTGGCTCGCGAGGATGATGGCGTCGGCTTTTTCGGCCTTGAGTTTATTGATGGCATACTGAACGGACCGGACCGGATCGGCCGCCACAAAACCCGACAACAGGGACTTGTTGAGCCATGCCGGCAGACCCGGGGTGACGCTGCCGATAATGCCGATTTTGAAGCCGGCCACCTCCTTGATGAGGAACGGGGCCACCTTGCTCAGGGGGTGTGAGGCTTCGAGCTGGTTCGTCCACTGGCTGCCCAATTTGGCATTGGAGGCCAGCACCGGCATGGCGGAAGCCTGCACGCTCTTCACCAAGGTGCCGAATCCCCAGTCGAATTCATGATTGCCGATGACCCAGGCGTCATATTTCAATTGGTTCAACAATCGGATCATGATCTGGCCATCGCTGGCCCGGCTTTCCGGGGTGCCCTGATAGACATCCCCGATATCCAGCATCAGCGAGTGGGGCTGCGCCGCCTGCCATTCCTTGATTTGCGCCGCACAACGGGCCATGCCGCCCACATTCTCTTCGCCATCATAAGTTTTGGCCGGCAGGATGTGGCCGTGAAGGTCGGTCGTATGGAAAATGGAAATCGTCAGTTGGCCGTCCCGGGCCTCGGCCTGCGCCCTTGCCTGCCACGGCTCGAAGCCCGCAGCCACGGCGGCGGACAGGCTGAGTCCTTTCAAAAAATTCCGTCGCGGCATAATGAGGGGGGAGGCGGTCTTCATGCCTCAAGCTACCGGACCTGCCTGCACGGGCAACCTGTTTTGCGGTCCTGGGGCGGACCCGGCCGGATTGCGAAGGATGATCAAAGCTGGACGAGGCACCGTATTCTGGCGTAGGGGTGGCCGGTCCATCTCCAATTTTCCATCATCATGAAACGCTCCCTCCCTGTTCTTGTGCTTTCCGCTCTCGCCACTGCCGCCTCGGCGGGGGACCGCTGGCATGTCTATTTTGGTTGTTATACCAATGAAAAATCAGGCAGCAAAGGCATTCACCGGTCCAGCTTTGACAGCGCCACCGGCACGCTCAGCGAACCGGTTCTGGCCGCCGAGACCGGAAATCCAAGTTTTCTGGCGCTGCATCCCAACGGAAAATTTGTCTATGCCGTGGGCGAGATGGCAGGAGCCGGAAAGAAGGGCGGAGCAGTCAGCGCTTTTGCGGTGAACAAGGCGGACGGCACTCTCCGGCTGGTCAATCAGGCGGATTCCGGGGGTGCGGGCCCCTGCCATATTTCCCTCGATGCCACCGGCTCCATGGCCATGGTGGCCAACTACGGCGGCGGCAGTGTGGCGTCCTATCAGGTCAAGGACGATGGCTCCCTGTCAGGCCCGGTGAGTTTTATCCAGCATGAGGGATCCAGCGTGAATCCGCAGCGGCAGAAAGGGCCGCATGCCCACAGCATCAACCGCAGCCCTGACAACCAGTATGCTTTTGCCTGCGATCTGGGGCTGGACAAGGTGCTGGCCTACAAAATCGATCCCAAGGCCGGCAGTTTGGCAGCCGCCGGATCGGCGGCCTTGCCTCCCGGTTCCGGTCCGCGCCATTTCGCCTTTCATCCCTCGGGCCGGTTTGCCTTTGTGAATAACGAATTGCTCATGACCGCCTCGACCTTTTCATACTCGGCGGGCGCTTTGACGCTGGTGGACACCGTTTCCACCCTGCCACCGGAGGATCAGGGAAAGTCCGGCTTCAGCACTGCCGAAACCGTAGCCCATCCGAATGGCAAGGTGGTCTATGTTTCCAACCGCACCCATGACACCATCGCGGTGTTTTCCTGTGACCCCGCCACGGGCAAGCTGACCCTGATTCAGAATGCCCCCGCAGAAGGCCAGATTCCACGCAATTTCAATCTCGATCCCACCGGCAAATGGATGATCGTAGCCCATCAGAACAGCAATACCGCAGCCGTCCTCAAAGTAGATCCGGAATCCGGAAAACTAAGCTCCACCGGCAATAAAATCAAAGTGGGCGGGGCGGTCTGCGTGCGGTTCCTCGCGGCGGATTGATCGCGTCACGACGTGCAGGCTTGCGATTGACCAGACGCACCGCAGGGACCAAAAGCGGGGCCGCCCTGCCGGACCCTCGCCGGGGTGGGCCCCGCATTTCCATGAAACCGATCACCACGCTTGCCACCAGTCACACCCCCGAGGGCGTGCCGCTGCACCTGATCCATCACGACCGTGATCATTATCTGATGCTGGGCGGCAACCAGTTGATGAGCACGGATGCCTGTGCCTCGGAGCAAACCATGGCGGAATTGGCATGTGCCAGCTTGCCAGCCCAGCCCCGCGTGCTGATCGGCGGGTTTGGATTTGGATTTACCCTCAAGCGCGTGCTGGAACTTTGCTCGCCGCATGCGGTGGTGGAAGTGGCGGAACTGCTCCCCCAAATTTTGGAATGGAACCGGAGCTACCTCAAGGACATCAACGGGCATCTGATGGATGATCCCCGCGTGACGGTGAAACTGAAGGATGTTTTTGATTTGATGGACGGCCAGTCGTCCACGCGCTATCATGCCATTTTGTTGGACGTCGATAACAGTCCTGACCCGCTGGTGCAGAAGGGCAATGCGAGACTCTATGCCAAACCGGGGCTGGCCCGCATCCGGGAATCGCTTCATCCGGGCGGCCGGGTGGTCTTTTGGTCGGCGAACCGTGACGAAGCCTTCGCGAAGGCGCTGGGGGTGACATTTTCCAATGTGAAATGCATCGCCGCCAAGGCCTATCCCAAAGCCAAACGATTCAGTCACACCCTCTTTGTGGCGGAACGTCCCGCCGGCTGACCCTTCCCGTCAAGAGGTCCGCTGCAGCACCCAGCGGAAATATAACAAAGTGCGGCTGGTGAGGTTCCGGTGGATGGTGCTGCCTTCCAGTCCCGCGAATTCACAGAACATGGCCTGCTGGGCGGCGGGAATCAGGGTCTCAATCATTTGCTGTTTTCTCCCATGATCCCTTGTCAGGGCGGCAGCCACATGGGCAGTGAGGTCCTCGGATTCGATGACTTTTATCCCCGGGAGTCCTTCCAATTGTTTGGTGAGGGCCGCCATTTCCGGAGCTTCGCGCAGATCCGCATAGAGAAAAAAGCCGCCGGGGCGCAGCACCCGGGTCACTTCGGCCAGAAAGGACGGCACGGAGCCATAACAATGACTGCTCTCCACATTGATCACGGCATCAAAGGAGCCGTCAGGAAAGGGCAGGGACTCGGCGTCGCCGGTCTGGAACTCCAATTGCCCCAGCCGGTGCCTTCCCTGACAAAAAGCCACCGCCTGCGGGGAAAAGTCGACAGCGGTGAGCCGGGCCACCTCGTGATAGCGGGCTACAAAAGCCGCGCCTCCCCCGCGGCCGGCCCCCACCTCGAGCACCTCCTTGCCCGCCAACTGGCCGGGCGCGGCGACACGATGATAGAGCTGGGCGCAGAAGCGGTCCGGTTCATCCTCCGGCTGCAGGGCGGGAGGCACTTCGCCCTCCGGCCAGGCAAAGCCATAATTCATGAAAGTCCATGTTCCGGAGTCCACCCGCCGTGCCCATCGTTCATACCACCAGCGCCACAGGGCCCGGCGCGCCCGCGGGGAAACTTCGCACAGAAAAAGGAGCAGTTTGGTGATCATGGACAGAAGATTCTATCACCACCCGCCGCCCGCAGGCTGCAAGGGCAGGAATGAAGGGTGCTTTTGCAAATTTTGTTGCAGGATCGCAGGCCCTGCGACCGTTTTCAGGTTCGCCATGAATCGATTGCTGCTTTCCCTTGTTTTGTTGTCTGCTTCCCTCGTGCCCGCTGCCGATTGGCCCCAATGGATGGGCCCGCAGCGCGACGGCATCTGGGATGAACCGGACCTGGCCGAGAAAGTGGATCCCGCCAAAGCCAGCATGGTGTGGTCCGCGCCCGTTGGAGGAGGTTATGCCGGCCCCGCCGTGGCGGATGGACGGGTCTATCTGATGAGCTGCCACCGTCCCGGCATTCCTGCCGACACCAGTCAGGGTCTGCCGGGTGAGGAGCAGTTGCTCTGCCTTGATGCCGCGACCGGAAAAGTGTTGTGGGAACAGCGCTGGCCCGTGGTCTACAAAATTGACTACGCCAGCGGACCCCGTGCCACGCCCACGGTGCACAAGGGCCGGGTGTATGCGCTGGGCGCGGAAGGTCACCTCGTCTGTGCGGATGCCAAGGATGGAAAAATTCTTTGGAAGCGGGACTTTCAAAAGGAACTGCCCTGTCCTTCACCCACCTGGGGGTTTGCCGGTCATCCGCTGGTCTTTGAAGACAAACTGATCTGCCTGGCGGGCGGGCAGGGGAGCACCTGCGTGGCCCTGGACCTCCTGACAGGTGAGGAAAAGTGGCGTGCCCTCTCCTCCAAACAGGCCGGTTATTGCCCTCCGCAGCTGATCCAGTCCGGCGGCCAACCCCAGGTCATCCTGTGGCATGGCGAAGCCATCAATGCGCTCGATCCCCGTTCCGGCCGGGTGCATTGGACCCTGCCCAGAGAATCCAGATATGGCGTCAGCATGGCCTCGCCCATTCAACACGGCGACCGCCTGCTCATCAGTGCCTACTGGTGGGGATCGAAAATGCTGCAGCTCAAACCTGACCATTCGCTTCCTGACACCCTGTGGGAAACCCAGCGGGAAGGAGACACCCGCACCGAGCACCTCAATGCCCTGATGTGCACTCCCCTGCTGGTTGATGGTTTTATTTACGGGGTGTGCAGTTACGGCCAGCTCCGGTGTCTCGACTGGAAGACCGGAGAGCGCCGTTGGGAAACCATGACCGCGACCGGTGGCAAGGAAGACCGCTGGGTCACCGCTTTCCTGACACGGCTAGGCCGCACGGGAAATGATTTCCTGCTTTTCAACGAGCAGGGGAAACTGATTCGCGCTACCCTGACTCCGGGAGGCTATCAGGAAAAGTCACGCAAGGCCCTGATCGCCCCTAACAGTCCGGATGTGAAAAACCGGAAGGTGGTGTGGAGTCATCCGGCTTATTCCAACGGGCATGTCTTTGTCAGGAATGACGGGGAACTGCGCTGCTGGAAACTGGTGCCCTGAGCATGCTGCAGTCAGATTTGCTCTGGAGCCCGGTCATCCGGGTGCGTAGGTGGGACATGGAATTGGCAGAACGATTGCAGGAAATCAGGGAACGCATGGCGGCAGCAGCCGCGCGGTCCGGACGCCGCGCCGACGCGGTGGAATTGCTGGCGGTGAGCAAAACCTTCCCTCCGGAATTGATCGAAGAGGCGGCCCGGGCCGGGCAACGCCTCTTCGGGGAGAGCCGGGCCCAGGAGTGTCTTGAGAAAATTCCGGCCCTGTCGCCGCAATTGCGCTGGCATTTTATCGGGCATCTCCAATCCAACAAGGTGCGGAAGGTCCTGCCCCTTTGTGAGGCTTTTCATAGCGTGGACAGCACCGCGCTGGCTCTCGATTTTGAGCGGATCGCGCAGGAGGAGGGTTGCCGGCCCCGGGTCTACCTCCAGGTGAACGTGGCCGGGGATGGCCGGAAGTTTGGGTTCACCGCAGATTCCGTCAGGAGGGAGATCGGGCCGCTCTTGGAACTGAAGCGCGTCGAAGTCGCCGGGCTGATGACGATTCCGCCCCAGGTGGCAGACCCGGAGCAATCACGGCCCCACTTTGCAGCGCTGCGGGAATTGCGGGACCGGTTGGTCGAGGATACCGGCGTGCCGCTGCAAGGCCTGTCCATGGGCATGAGCGGGGATTTCGAAGTGGCCATCGGGGAAGGGGCGACTATCGTAAGGGTGGGCAGTGTGATTTTCGGAAAACGATGAATATGCTGACTCTTGCCGAAGTGACCGTGCCCAAATGGGCGCTGACCGGGACGGTCATCGTCACCCTGCTGCAATGGGCGCTGGTGCCCCACCTGCTGGCCCAGCGGAACAAGTCTCCCAATGCCACCCTGGCGTGGCTCTGGGCGATCCTGCTCTTTCCCATCCTGGGCGGCGTGGCCTACTTTTTCATGGGATCGGAACGCGTCTACCGCCGGCGCCTCCGGCTGGTGCATGACCTTGAATCCCGCGCCGGGCGGCACGGCACTCCGGCGGATTGCCACTATTTTTGTCAGGTTCCCGAACTGGAACGCATCAACGGGTTTCCTTCCACAGGGGGCAATCAAGCGGAGCTGCTGGCGGATGGCACCGCCTTTTTTCCGGAACTGCTGCGCACGATTGAATCCGCAAAGCACCATTTGCACCTTGAGTTTTACATTTGGAACATGGACCGCACCGGGCGAACTGTCCGCGATGCCCTGATCGCCGCAGCGTCCCGGGGGGTGGAAGTCAGGGTGCTGGTGGACGAAATAGGATCCTTGAAGCTGCTACGCTCCTTTTTCCGTAAACTGGAACAGGCCGGGGGGAAATTTTCGTGGTTCCACACCTTTTCCCCATGGCGCGGGCGGCTGCATCTCAATTTGCGCAACCACCGCAAGCTGGTGATTGCCGATGGTCTGGTGGCCCTGACGGGGGGCATGAACATCGGCAACGAATACTGGACCGGCGGCAAGGAACCGCCCTATCGTGATGTCCATCTCCGCCTGACCGGTCCCGTGGTCACCCAGCTGGCGGAGGTCTTTGCCCAGGACTGGTATTTCGCCAAGGGAGAGGCGCTCCTCAATCCGGAGTGTTATTACCCGGAGTGCCCCGCGGTCGCACAAGTGGAGATGCAGGTGATTCCCGGCGGGCCGGACAATGAATTGAATGAAATCCAGCTCAGTGTGCTGGCCATGGTGCACCATACCCAGCATCGCCTGAGGCTGATGACGCCTTATTTTGTGCCCGAGGACGCGGTGCTCTGCGCGATCCAGCTGGCGGCCATGCGCGGGATCGTCATCGAACTCATGGTGCCGGCCCGGGGGGACCACTTTTATCTGACCCATGTCACCCGGTCCTACTACGAGGAACTGTTGCCGCACGGCGTCCGCATCTTCGAATATCAGCCCAGCCTGCTCCATGCCAAAGTCGGCATCATTGATGATCACAGCGCCATGTGCGGCAGCGCCAACCTCGATGTCCGCTCCCTGCGCATCAATTTTGAACTCAATGTTGCGCTCTACTCGCCTGAGCTGGCCGCATCCCTTCACCAGCTCTTCGAGGCAAATTTGGCAGACTGCCTGGAGGTAACGGAAGCCAGCCATGCCGCCCGCCCCTTCCACCACAGGCTCCTCGAAGTGGTCTGCCGGCCGCTGACTTCCTTGTTGTGAGTCCGGGCCGGGCTGCGCAACCTGCACGGCCGGAAGAGGGCCGGTATTGGAATCCGTCACCGGGATGGGATTCCCAAAGTGACAGAATCGTGACGCAGCCGCATTGGAAGAATCTCCATCGGCGACGTTAGTATGATAGTGGAACCAACCCCTTGGTTTATGATTATCACGACAAAAATGACCCCCCGCGAAGATAATGCGCTCCAGCCCCTCCGGGAAGTCGGCCGGGCCGAAAAAACCCAGTTCTGGGATATGGAAGACGTGATGCAGGCCCTGCGGGTCGCAAACCGCCGCGGTATTCCCATTGCCAACCTGTTCAATCATCCGGACGGTCCGGAAGTCCTCCAACAAGCCAGTTGAGCTGAGCTGAGGTGATGCGAAGGAATGTGATGTGATGTGATGTGATGTGATGGCCCGCCCCGGAGCTTTATTTTGCCTGCCGCCATGGGGCCCTGCTTCCGGGCTTGCACCGGGCCGCTTCCGGCGCACCGGATTGCCATGGCACTTCCCCTGATCCATTTTGGTGACCTTCCTCCGGACGGCCGCACCTTCTCCGGTGAACACCGCGCGGATATTTTCGGCCTCACGGGCCCCTTCGATCCGGCATTTGTGCCTCCGTTGCGATACGAAGTGACCGTCCGGCTGGATGATGGTGATGTCATCGTGGAGGGCACCGTGGAGGCGAGTTTTACCCTTCCATGCTCACGCTGTGCCGCCCGGCTGCCGTGGCGGGTGACGATGGATCCCTACTTCACCTGTGAATCGCCGGAAGGTGATACACTGGACTTGACAGCCCAGCTTCGCGAAGATATCCTGCTTACCCTTCCCGCCTACCCCCGCTGCGAGGAGTCCAATGTCGAGCCGCAGCCCTGTCAAACGGAAGGCGCGTTCGCACCGGAGAGCGAGTTTATCCCGCTGACCGGTGAGGAACCATCGGACGCCCCGCGCCCGGACCCATGGGAAGCTCTCGACCGCCTTTCACCCGGCGGACCGCCCCCTGCCTCCTGATTTTCCTTTAATCCTCAACCTGCCACCCCACTCCCATGGCCGTTCCAAAACGCAAATCTTCCCGCAGCAAACAGAAAATCCGCGCCGCCTCCCATCGCTGGCACGCGCCCAAGCTGAACTCCTGTTCCAACTGCGGTTCCGCTGTCCCGTCCCATATCGTTTGCCCCTCGTGCGGCACCTACAAAGGACGCAAAGTGATCGAAGTGGCGGAAATCGCCTGACGCGTCCGCTGCGGTCTTCCCACCGCGCCTCTGATCTGCATCCGCCGGTCGCTTTCCAAGCGCCCGGCGTTTTGCGTTGTCCGCCGGCCTAACGGAATCCCCGGAGCAATCGCAGTGCCCATCCCTTATCGGGCACCCGCACGGGTCCAGACAACCCTCTTCCAAAAATATGATAGCCCTGCAGCAGTCAGAGGCGTAACCAGAACAGGCCTCCGTTCTTTTGTTCTTTCCCCCCATGTCCCGCAAAACCCTTCTGCTGCAATCCGCCCTCTGTGCCACTGCCCTCAGCGGGGCATTCTTCGCAGGACGCGCCACCGTGCAGCCAGCCACCGGCACGGTTTCCTCTTCGCAGAACCGCCCCGTCGTCAATTTGGCGGCCCACTCCCCGCTGGGAACCCCACCAGGTGCCATCTCCGCCAGTTCCAAGGCCCCCGCCCCCGCGACAGCGGCCATGGCACGCATGGGTTCCCCGACCCCCGAACAAGCCAGCGCCCGGCTGAAGTCTATTTTCGAAAACGAGGACCCCGTGGGCCGCATGGCTGACTTCCTCGCCTTCCTCAAAACCCTCGATACCAACGAAGCCCGCACCGCCGCCCTGGGCAGTTTGATGGAGAATTTCAATCCCCGCGAGCGCGCCCGCGAATTGAATATGCTCATGAGCAACTGGGCCGACGCCGATCCGCTCGCCGCTCTCACCGCCGTCAAAGATAACAAGGAATGGACCGGCACCATGGCCGCTTCCACTGTTCTCACCAAATGGACTAAAACCAACCCGGCCGAAGCCCTCGCCTGGGCCACTGAAAACGGCAAAGAAGCCAACGAAAACGAAACCGGTAATTATTATATGGTTGCCGTTCTCGGCACCCTCGCCAGGACCGATCCCGACCGCGCCGCCCAGCTCGCCCAGACCTCCATGAACCGCAGCCGGGCCCGCGGCGAGGTCATGGAGCGCCTCCTTGACCAATTCCTCACCCAACGTTCCCCCGAGGCCACCCAAACCTGGGCCACCAGCCTGGAGCCCGGCCCCTTCCGCGATGGCGCCATCAGCCGTCTCGCCGCCCGTCTCGCCTCCAGGGATGGAGCATCCGCCGCCGCATGGGCTAACACCTTGCCGGACACGGAAAACAAACCCCAGGTCCTCGCCGAAGTGGTGGAACGATGGTCCCGCACCCAGCCCAACGAAGCCGGGGCATGGCTCAACCAGTTCCCACCCTCCGCCGCCACCGACGCCCCCAGAGAAACGTTTGCCATGCAGGTTCAGAAAACCGACCCCGAAGCCGCCATCGCCTGGGCTTCCACCATCACCGATACCAACCGCCGCGAGCGGGCCACCCGCGACCTCGTCCGCAGCTGGATCCAACGCGAGCCCGACCTTGCCCGCCAGTGGGTGGACAGCAACAACGTGTCCGAATCCATCAAACGCCGCTACGGCACCAAACCGAACGGCTGAAGCGGGACAGGGGACAGGGGAGAGGGGACAGGGGACGGCGGGCAGGGGACAGGGGACAGGGGTCGGCGGGCAGAGGGCAGAAGAGGGCAGAAGAGGGCAGAGGGCAGAGGGCAGCGGTCAGCGGTCAGCGGTCAGCGGTCAGCGGTCAGGGGTCAGCGGTCAGGAGGCAGGGGGCAGGGGGCAGGGGGCAGGGGGCAGGAGGAAGGGCGAAGCTGGAGATCGTAGGTGACTGCAAGATTGTACCCAACCTGCGGCCCATTCTGAAAACTAAAAACTGAACCCCTGAAAACTCCTCCGCCCCCTTGCATTCCCCGCCCTGTTGGGGAACTCTCCCTTGTCATGCTCCGGCATCACTCAAGGAGGGGTGGTCGAGCGGTTTATGGCTGCAGTCTTGAAAACTGCCGTAGGGAAACCTACCGTGGGTTCGAATCCCACCCCCTCCGCCACCCTTTAAAATCAGCCGGTTACGCGGAAAAATAGGGAAAATTTGCTAGTCTGGCAACAAAGAAGGCATCCGTATTTCAGGTTTTTCTGCTAAGGGCCCAGAGGGTAGGGTGCAGGGCAAAGACGATAAAGCTGATGAGGATGTGCGCTTCGATGCGGGATTCCCGTTGATGGTGGAAGGGCCGGATGCCGGGGTCGCCTTTGAGGTTGGGGGAAGGTTTAACCGACCTGGATCACCGAAAGGCGGTCTTCGTTTGGGGTGAGGCGGCCCTTGGGGGTGCCCACGAGACAGCTGGCCGGCAGGGAACGCAACACACGGGGTCTGCACTTGAAGGCTGGTGGCGGGAATGAAGTTATGCCATCGGGAAATCCGGATCCCCTAACAGAAAAAATGTGCTATATCACTATCAGTGGCGCTGGCCGGCGGCCATGCCAGCCAGTGTTAGGGCAAGGGGCCGGAGGGAGACGGCGGGGCATCGCAGAAGGATGGATCGCGTAAGCATGCCACAATGCCTTCCTTAACGCTGCGGGCGCAGTCGGCGATATTGATTTTCGTCGCCACTTGAAGACCCCGGCCTACGGCAAAATGCTGCGGGGATGTCGGTAAAAATATCCACAAAGACTGTCCTATGTATTTGAATCGCCGGGAAAAATTTCTATAAATTCTCTCTCGTTATGGTATTTGCATTGGATATCAGCAAAAATCAAATAATGTTGATACATCACGCACCTCTAACAAGTGCCCCATATCCTTCCATCCCTCAAAGTTTGCTGGTCCAGTTCCCCGGGGACCAAAGGCGGCAGCGTGAGCAGATTCCATCCCAGTCCGGGGGCTGCCTCTCCCCTGCCGCTTCTCCTGACAAATCATTTCTCCCGGTCTGTTCGGTTCGTTTAAAGAACTTCCCCTTTCCCGGTATCCCTCTTATGAACAGTTCGAGCCCTGTCTCAATCCCCCGGTATAGCCAAACCTCCCACACGGCGCCTTTCGTTAAGCCGGACCCGCGTCCGGTGGCATTGCTGAGAACCTTTCCCCCGCCGGGGCCACCCGTCTCGAGGCTTTCCCCCGCGAAGCCCGCCATTTGCCCTTTGAAGCCCGCAGCCGATGAAGACCGGAAACTTCAACAACCCGGCACCTCCTACCGGGATGCCCTCCATACTGGACCGCAGGTGCGGGCCCTTGGCACCTCCCAGACTGGTGGCCTTCGCTCCGGCGGCATGGCCCTCGCCCTGCTTATCGGAGATGTCGCCCTTTGGATGGGCCTTTTCTCCGTCTGCCTCTGGCTGCTCGAACTCTTCGCTCAAGGTTCAAATTTCCCGAACGCCAGCGTCGTAGGCATTCCGCTGGGGGTCTCGCTCCTCTCCGCGTGGCTGGTCGGTGGCTATGATCGCGATAGCGACCTCCGCAGCCTGCGGTTTGCTTCCGAGTTCCTCATTGCCGGCCTTTTTGCCACAGTTGTAGGCGCGGGACTCGTGGCGCTATTCGGCAGTTACGGATCCACGCAGCTGGCGAGCCGATTTCTCCTCCTCGCCACGCCTCTCTGTTTTACCTTCGTCTCCCTCTTCGGGCGCCGCATGCTGGCCAGACGCATTGAGTGGGACAGCAATGGCGTCCGCCGCGTCCTGCTGCTCGGCAGCATGAACGAAGCCGCTGCCCTCCAGCGGGCCCTCGAGTTCGCCGGCCGCCCCGCCACCGTGGAACGCCTCGACCCCTCTCAGGCCACCCCCGCCGTCCTCTCCGATTACCTGCGCACCCGGGCCACCGCTCCGGCCTCTCCCGATTCCGCCAGTCCCGGCTCCGTGCCGCTCGGAGCCATCGTGATCGGCCTCTCCGCCGATCCCCTCCATACCGACCTCCCTCCCTTTCTCGTCTCCCTTCATACCACCCGTCTCCCTGTCTACACCTGGCCTGCCTTCTGGCGCCTGCGGGTGCGGATGCACGATGTCCTCGACCCCTCCACGGCGTGGCTGTTCGACCGGGATTTCCGCCTCGTCACGACCTCCGTTTATTGGCATGTCAAACGGCTGGTGGATTTCGTCCTAGCCGCTGTCGCCCTGGTGCTCACGTCCCCCATCCTCGTGCTCGCCGGGATCGCCGTCCGGTTGGATAGTCATGGTCCCGCCTTCTTCCGCCAGCAGCGCGTCGGGTTCCGGGGGAAACGTTTCGTCGTCTATAAACTCCGCACCATGCAGGAAAACTCCGAGGCCGACGGCACCACCACCGCACCCGGGGACTCCCGCATCACCCGCCTTGGCCACTTCCTCCGCCGCTCCCGCATCGACGAGATCCCCCAGCTTCTCAACGTCCTGAAAGGCGAGATGAGTTTCGTGGGGCCCCGCCCCGAGTGGACCGTCTGCGTCGAGCACTACGAACAACACCTCTGTTACTATCACCTCCGCCACCTTGCCAAACCAGGCATCACCGGCTGGGCTCAGGTCAACTATCCTTACGGACAGGACGTCAACGATGCCCGGAACAAACTCTCTTTCGACCTCTACTACGTCAGCCACGCCTCCCTCCTCCTCGACTGTTCCATCCTCCTCAAAACCCTCTACGTCGTCCTCGGCCGCATCGGCGGACAATAAGACCGGATCGCCCAGGCCGAATGGGGACGCGGCGCGGAGGGCCAGCCTCCATCGGCCGGTGCCACCGCAGCCGCGTCATAAACCGCGGGAATCTTGAACCTGATCCTCATGCCCAACTATGCCTAACCAGAACCAAAGCCCCAAAATCGCATGGAACGAGCTGGACTGGACTAAACCCATCGCGCAGCTCGCCAGAGAGACCGGCAGATCCCCCCAGTATGTCCGTCACCACCGCCTGTTATTATTTCCGCCCGAGTCCCTGCAACGGCCCCCCGACACGGAGCTGGCGGAAAATGTGACTGCCACCGCCAAAAAATACGGGATTCCGTGGCCGGTGGCGAAAAACTGGCACCTTGGAGCAGGTAAACCCGGCAAGCGGGGTCCTCGTCCTTTGGTGCTTCCCCCTGACTTTTTCCCTACCACCCTGCAAGCGGATGCGAAACGTCTGGGTGTGGCGGTATACACGCTTTGGAAAGCCATGCGCCGGCAGGGCATCGCGCCGGGAAGAGGCAAGGATAAAAGCCCTGTCCGGAATGCGGAACTCATCCTTCCCCACGATTTTGTGCCCACCACCTTCCGCGAAGATGCCAAGCAGTTAGGGTGGCGCCGGCAAGCTTGAGGCATGTCATGAGGCAGCAGCGATTATGTTACGACTGTCCGTTTTGCCGGCCTGCTGACCGATCCTGACGAAGAGAAGCCCCCGGAGATCCTGCCGACCCACTGCCGGGGGCAATCCCGGCTCTAGCTGTCGTTGGATGAAATGCCGGGGGGTGCCAAGGGGGACTAAACTTTCTCC
>JBBQWG010000062.1:0-37487 GCA_038210825.1 Verrucomicrobiales bacterium | reverse complement strand
GCACCCTGCATCTCCAAGGCCAAGGGTTCCCGCAGTGTTTCCGGCGTGGTGGTTTGGATTTTCATCAGAATATTTAAGATATCTTAAATAATAGATCCAACGCCTTTCCAGCCCAGTGCAAGATGTGTGTAAAAGTCAGGGTTGAAACCCCAGGCTGTCATGGGATGCGCCCTTGGCGCTGGGAGAAATACCCATGACAAAAAACAAATCACTGAGCAATTTGCTGACCGCACGGGCTACTAACCAAGGGGAGGAATCCCACCCTCCCCGCTCAGGCCATATGAAACAATGGCCACCACCAAGATAGAGGTGATCTCTGAATCGCCCGGAAGTTTGCTAACGAACCAGGAGATTTGCTGAAGATGGATTCCCTATTTGCTGATTATCCGGGCCATTGTTCCCTAAGCTGGATAGCAACTATTCGAATCACTTCGGGCGCCCGGCAACGAAAGCCCCAAAGGCGCATTCCATGACAGCCCGGTTTTCAACCCCAGGACCCGGCAGCCCCATCAACCCAGCGCTGAAAGCGCCTGCGGATTCCATTCCATGTGGCAAAACCACCACTGAAGGAGCAGGGAACCCTTCCCGGGTTGGTCAGGCGGGAACGCGCCGGCGGCGGGCCATGAGCAGCGTGCCGGCAAACGCGGTGAGGAGGGAACCGGATGGCTCAGGGATGTAGGTGAGACGGTAGGGGACAGGGGTCGGAGTGTCCCGGATATTGGTCCCGGTGGTGACAAAAAAGCTGCTGAAGGCACCTCCGGTCAGGCCGCTTTGGCCCTGGGCGGTCAGGACCCCGACATCCCAAAGGCTTTCCCAGGTGGCCGCATTGTTGGCAGGCAGCCCGGCCGCGCGGAGGCCAATGCTGTTGGCGACATCGATAAAGCTGCCGGCGGGTCCGGAAAAATTGATGCTCAGACTGTTGCCTTCGGCCGTATAGTCCCAGACCCAAAGCCCCACGGCTCCCCCAGTAGTGATGGAGCTGTTATTGATGTTGAGAACAGCGGTCTGGTTGCCATCTCCCACTGTGTTGCTGCCCAACCAGAGTTCGCCCCCGATAGTGACGGTGGAATCCTGCAGATTCAGGGTGGCAGCCGTAAAGTTGGTGAATCCGAGAATCAGATTGGCCGCCGTGGCGGGAGCACCGATTTCAAGGCTGGAGTTGGTGGCGGTGATGACGCTGGTGGTCGGGAGACCGGCGGTGCCGGCGACCTGGCTTCCTACCAGGTTCCCTGTTGCCGTGCGGCGGAAGATTCCCCCTTCAAGGGTGAAGGTGCCATTGTTGATCTGGCTCCAGTTGCTCTGGTCAGTTTGGAGGGTGGAGCCGCCGGAAACAGTCAGGGCAGCCCCGGCATTCACGTTGAGGTCCCCCAGCGCCGCACCCGGGTAGTTAACCGTGGCTCCGTTGGAAATGACGGCATCGGTGCCGGTGCTGGTGCCAGGAACCGCATTGGTATCCCAGTTGGCCGCAGTGTTCCAGTCCCCCGGATTGGGACCGCTGTAGACGGCAGCGAAAGCAGGAAGGGCGGAGCCCGCGAGGATAAGGGCGGTTTTGGTTATGACATGCATGGTGCCATGCTAGAGCGGGATTCGTGCCCGGCGAGGGACTTAGTCCCGCATTTCCGGTGATATTCCATCCAGTTTCGCAAGGAAACCGGTTTCCGCTCCCCAGGAGAAGCCGGAATGGCCTCCTATCACTTCATCCCCTGCCTGGAGGGCTCAGGCGAGGAGAGGCCGGAGGGTGTCGAGGATTTTGGGAACCTCCACCAGTGGGTCAGCCTTCATTTCATACTCCAGGGTGAACCAGCCCTGATAGTTGGCGTCGCGCAGGATTTGGAGGACCCGCTTCACGTCACTGGCTTCGGCGGTGGCGCTGCCGGCGCGTTTGATCTCCATTTTTAGCTGCACATTGACCGCATAGGGCGCAATTTTGGCGAGGTCGGCATAGGGATCGGCGGTGTGAAAGTTGCCGCTGTCGAAGTTGATGCCGGCCCAGGGACTTTGGGCGGACCTCACCATGTGGATGAGATTGTCAGGTTCCGTCACGATGCCGCCGTGGTTTTCCAGACCGAGGAAGATGCCCTGCCCTGCAGCATAATCGAGGCATTCCTGGTAGGCGGCAAGGCAGTTGGCCACGGCCTGTTCCGCGCTGAGGTCCTTCGGTTGCGGGCCGGCAAAGAGGCGGATGTGCGGCGCACCCATCACGGAGGCGTGGTCGATCCACTTTTTGACGTAGGCGATTTCGGCGCTGAGTTTGTCGCCCCTGGGCAAAGCAAAATTATTGCCCACGGCCGTGCCGGCCAACTGCACCCCGCGCAGGTAGGCCCGGCGCTTCAATTCAAGCAGGAAGGCCCGGTCGACGGCAGGCGGAAAAAAATAACTGGTGACCTCGGCCCCGGCGACGCCGTGATCCGCGCACCAGTCCACGAAATCCAGAATGCTCCACGGCTTCCGGTCTGCTTTGGGTTTTTGTTCCTTGTCACGCGACCACTGGAATAACTCCCGGAAGCTGTAGGCCGCGACTCCCAGCTGCATGCGGCTGGTGCCGGGGCGCTGGATGGGCTCAATGGCAGGCACAGTGGAGACGGTGAGGGCACCCAGACTGGTGGCAAGAAAATGGCGGCGGTTGATCATGGCTGGTCCGTCAACGGTGCCAGGACGCCGGATTTAGCAAACTTTCCCCGCTATCCGGTTCTCGAATTGCCCACTAAAACCTTTTTCCGGACCCCATCCGTCGGTGAAGTGTATCGGGGCAAGTGGTGGCTACCCCCCTCAGAGCGGCGATCCTCGCCGCAGTCCAGAGCCTTCGGCGAAAAGGATAGGCGCACCGCGCGACGCCGGAGGCTTTGGACTGCTGGGAGCATCCCAGCTCGAAACGGTTCAGCCGGAGAGAGATTCGGAAGTGTGCAGGCGGTAGGCGGTCGCTGCGGCGTCCCAATCAGGCGTATCGCTCCCTTGAAACGCAGAGATGGACAGTGGTCGTGTCGGCTAAGCACCATTTCATGGCACTTACGCTTAATTTTTTTATGGTAAGGAAACACGCTGGCTCCGCCACGCGGAAAAATTGACAGACCCCCTGCCGCACGCCCTATTAGCTCCACGTCATGAAACATCCCGCCTGGATCCTTCCTTCCTCCTTGTTGGCCATTGCTGCGGCTTTGGGTTTTGCCAAGGGCGATCCGGTCCCCGTTACGCTCCCTCCCGCAGCTCCTGCCAAGCCAAAAGCCTTTATTGGAGCGAAGATTTTTCCGGTCTCGGGTCCGGTGATAGAAGATGGAACTCTGCTCGTGCAGGGAGGACGCATTGTGGCCGTGGGCCCACGCGCCTCAGTCCCTATCCCGGCGGAGGCAGAAGTGACAGACGTGGCGGGCAAGGTGATCCTGCCAGGACTGGTCTGCACCCACTCCCACATCGGCTCGCCCAGTGGAGGCGACCGGTCAGCCCCGATTCATCCGGAAGCCCGCACGCTTGACTCGATTGATATCCGCGACAACAGCCTCGCCCGGGCCCGGGCAGGCGGGCTGACCACAGTGAATATCATGCCAGGTTCCGGCCACCTCATCAGCGGCCAGACAGTCTATCTGAAACTGCGGCCCGGCCGCACCATTGAGGAATTGGCGCTGAGGCAGGCCGACGGCTCCATTGCCGGCGGCCTCAAAATGGCGAATGGCACCAACAGCATCAAAGATCCCCCCTTCCCCGGCACCCGCGGCAAGTCGGCCGCCCTCGTGCGGCAGCAGTTTCTCAAGGCCCGCGACTATCAACGCAAACTGGCCGAGGCCGGCGACGATGCCAACAAGCGGCCGGATCGTGACCTCGGACTGGAAACGCTCGTGGAGGTGCTCGAAGGAAAACGGGTGGTCCATCATCACACCCACCGGGCCGATGACATCCTCACGGTGCTGCGCCTGAAGGAGGAGTTCGGCTTTCAGTGTGTGTTGCATCATGTGTCCGACGCTTGGAAAGTCGCCGGCGAAATTGCCGCAGCGGGGGTAGGTTGTTCCATCATCAATCTCGACTCCCCGGGCGGCAAACTGGAGGCCCGCGACATCGACTGGCGGAATGGAGCAGAGCTGGAAAAACGCGGCGTGCTGACCGCCATCCATACCGACGATCCCATCACCGACAGCCGGTGGTTTCTGCGCAGCGCCGCCCTGGCCGTCAGGGGAGGCATGTCCCGCGAGAAAGCGATCGAATCCGTCACCCTCGCCGGAGCCCGTCTGCTGGGCCTGGAAAAACAAATCGGCTCGCTGGAGGCGGGCAAGGACGCCGACTTTGCCATCCTCAGTGGCGATCCCCTATCCACATACACCCGGGTGGAGCAAACCTGGGTGGATGGCACCAAAGTCTTCGACCTGACCAAACCGGAGGACCAGCTCATGGCCGAAGGCGGTCCCGGCGCCGGCTCCCCGGTCCTCACCAACACCTGCTGCTTTTCCAGATGAAAACCGCCCTGCTCTGCCTCCTCCTGACGACCAGCGCTCCGGCCCAACTCGCCGTAAAAGCGCGCCTGCTTTATCCCATGACCGGTGACCTTGCCCCGGTGCCGGATGCTGTCGTCCTCTGCGGACCGGATGGTAAAATACAACAGGCTGGACCGGCAACGCAGATTCCCATTCCTGACGGATGGCAGGTCATCGAGGCGGCGGTAGCGATGCCGGGCCTCATTGATGCCCGCACGGCGGTCGGCCTGACCGGCTTGCTGAACTGGGACCGCCGCGATCAGGAACAATTCGAAACCTCTTCCCCCCTTCAGCCGGAACTGCGGGCGCTTGATGCTTACAACGGACGCGACCCCCTCGTCCAGTGGGTTAGGGAACTGGGAGTGACCACCCTGCACACCGGCCACGCCGCCGGAGCCCTGATTTCCGGACAAACCATGATTGTGAAAACGAACATGCCTTCCCTGACCAAACCGGAGGACACCCTCGTGCCCTTTGCCGGCATCGCGGTCAGCCTCGGAGCGGCGGGTTTCAGCAAGGAGGAAAAGAAGGCCCCAGGCACCCGCGCCAAATCGGTGGCCCTGCTGCGTGCGGACCTGATCAAGGCCCGCGAGTATCTCGACAAACTAAAGCGCGCCGAACCCGGCAAAAAACCGGACCGCGATCTTCACCTCGAAGCGCTGGGGGCCGTGCTGAACAAGGAAGTCCCATTCATCATCACGGCCGACCGCCATCAGGATATCAGTGCTGCCCTGCGCCTGCAGACGGAGTTCGGCTTCCGTCTGCTGCTCGACAGTGCCGCCGAGGCCGGGCTGCTGCTTGAGCCTATCAAGGAAGCCGGGATTGCCATCCTCGTGCATCCGCTGATGGCCCGCCCCGAAGGAGACCGGGAGAACCTGACATTTACCCTTCCTGCCAAACTCCACGCCGCCGGCATCCCCTTTGCGTTCCAGTCCGGCTACGAGGCTTATGTGCCCAAGACCCGGGTAGTGCTCTTCGAAGCCGGGATGGCCGCAGCGCATGGCCTGCCCCGCCTGCAGGCCCTTGCGGCCCTGACGATCCGGCCCGCCGAAATCCTCGGGCTCTCCGCCCGCCTTGGTTCCCTCGTGCCAGGCAAGGACGCCGACCTCGCCCTCTACGACGGGGATCCCCTCGAAACCACGACCCACTGCACCGGGGTGATCATTGATGGAAAAGCCGTCAGCGCACAGCCCCGTTGAAGGACAGCCGGCCGGATTCCCGGTCTCCTGGCTTCCTGCTTCTCCCCGGCCTGAGGCCGGCCCACTCCCTATCCCGGTATTAAGGGAATAAATAGCCGGATCATTTGTATTCGAAAAACGATAAAAGCGGATTCAGGATGCTCCCATTCCGTCTGCGTTTCCCATGGTTGCCTTTCCTTTCCTGTTCTTCGGCTTTCTCCTCGTTCTGGTCGTGGTGCTGGTGCTCGCCGGTCACGCCCAGGCGAAGGCCCGGCGGGAACGTTTTGCGGCCTTCGCGGCGGAACAGGCCTGGCACTACTCTGCGGAAAAACAACGGGGACTGGAGGACCGGTTTCCGGAACTGGAGTTCTTCCGGCGCGGGTCCAACCGTTATGGGGAGAACTTCCTTGGCGGCACCTGCTCCGGTCATGCCCTGACCGCCTTTGACTATCACTATCAAACCTCTTCAGGGTCCGGGAAAAACCGCCGCACCCACCACCATCGTTTCACCGTAGTTCTCCTCCAGCCGGGCTTTCCCCTGAAACCCCTCGTGATCCGCCGGGAACATCTGCTGGACGGCATCAGCGCCGCCTTCGGGTGGAATGACATCGATTTTGAATCCGCAGAATTCAGCGACCGCTATCATGTCACCAGTCCGGACCGCCGCTGGGCCTTTGATGTCATCAGTGCCCGCACCATGGCCCTGCTGCTGGACCGTGATGCCGGGGCCATGCACCTTGATCATGTCCGGCTCATGATGCCGTTGCGCCAGGTGAAGGATCCCGCAGCAATCCTGCCGGCCTGTGAAACCGCCGCCGCCCTCCTAAATGGCATCCCGGAATACGCCCGCCAAACCCTGCAACCCACGCCGCCGCCGCTCCCTCCACCCCTGCCCCAGCCCTGACCAACCATGGAATTCCTCCTCCTGCCCGCCGCCCTGGGACTGATCATCCTGATCTGGTTTATCGGCACCTACAATGGCCTGATCCGCCTGCGCAACCATTGCCGGGAATCATGGGCGGATATCGACACGGAATTGAAGCGCCGCCATGACCTGATTCCCAATCTCGTGGAAACCGTGAAAGGATATGCCGCCCATGAACTGCAGCTTTTTGCGGAAGTCACCGCCTCCCGCGCGAGGGCGGCATCCGCAGACCACACCGGAGCCCATGTCAGGGAACTCTGCCAGGCCGAGAACGAATTGCTGCGGGGGGTGCGGCGGGTCATCGCCGTGGCCGAGGCCTACCCTGCCCTCAAGGCGGACGCCCAGTTTCTCCGCCTGCAACAGGAACTGGTGACTACCGAGGACCGCATCCAGGCCTCCCGCCGTTTCTTCAACGCCAACGTCCGGGACCTGAATAACCGGGTGGAGTCCATCCCCTCCAGCCTCGTCGCAGGCCTTGCAGGCATCGGCAAAGCTGAGTTTTTCGAAGTGGAAGACCTCGCCATCCGGGAACCGGTCGCGGTTGGTTATTGATCCCCCACCCTCAAGCTATCAGCTCCCGGATGATCTTGAACTCCTCGGCTCCCACTGCTGCCCGGAGAGCGGCGGTGCCCGCCGCAGTCCAGAGCCTTCGGCGAACCGAACGGGCGGGCCGCGTGACCGCCGGAGGCTCTGGACTGCTGGGAGCATCCCAGCTCTGGAGCTTGCCTCACTAGCTACCCCCGCCACCCCCCCGGTTGATCCATGGGCGATCTGGCGCACGGCTTCCGGCTGGCGTTCTAGCTTATCAACTCCCGGATGACTTTGGCCTCTTCCACGCCGGTGAGGCGGAAGTCGAGGCCTTGGGACCGCACGAAGAGCCGTTTGTGGTCGAGGCCCAGCTGGTGAAGGAGGGTGGCGTGGATGTCGTGCACGTGGGCCGGTTTGTCTACAGGACCGAAGCCGAATTCATCGGTCTCACCATAAGTCAGGCCGGGTTTGAAGCCGCCGCCGGCAAACCACATCGTGAAGGCATCGATATGATGGTTCCGGCCGGTGGATTCCCTGACTTCCCCCATCGGGGTGCGGCCGAATTCGCCGCCCCAGACGACGATGGTATCCTTGAGCAGACCGCGGCTGGCCAGATCCCGCACCAGGGCCGCGCAGGGCTGGTCAATGTCGAGACACTTTTCAGGTAGATGTTTTTCGAGATTTTCGGTAGGGCCGCCGTGGTGGTCCCAGTTGGTGTCGTAGAGTTGGACAAAACGCACCCCGCGTTCGACGAGGCGGCGGGCCAGCAGGCAGTTGCGGGCGAAGCTGGTTTCCCTGGCATCCTTGATGCCGTAGAGGTCGAGGGTGGCTTGACTTTCGCCTTGGAGATCCATCAGTTCGGGCGCGCTGGTCTGCATCCGGTAGGCCATTTCGTAGGCGTTGATGCGGGTGCTGATTTCATCGTCGCCGGTCTCGACGAGGCGCTTCAGATTCAGCTCGCGGACGGCATCGACCAACTGGCGTTGCTGCCCCTGGCTGATGGATTTGGGAGTGGAGAGATTTACGATAGGATCCCCCTGGCTGCGCAACGGCACGCCTTGATAGGTGGTAGGCAGGATTCCACTGCCCCACAGCACCGCCCCGCCGCGCGGACCCCGTGGACCGCTTTGCAGGACCACAAAACCTGGCAGATCATCGCATTCGCTGCCCAGACCGTAAGTGACCCACGATCCCATGCTGGGGCGCCCAAAGACGCCGCTGCCGGCGTTCATGAAGAGCTTGGCGGGTGCATGATTGAAGAGGTCAGTTTTGCAGGTGGTGACCAGCGTGATGTCGTCAATAATGCCGGCAGTGTATGGGAGGAGATCGCTCACCCATTTTCCGGATTGGCCGTATTGCTGGAAGCTGCGGCGGGAGCCCAGCAGGTCGCTGCGGTGGCTGCTGTCCATGAAGGCAAAGCGTTTCCCGGCGGTGTAGCTGTCCGGGATGGGTTTGCCATTCAGTTTTGTCAGGAGAGGTTTGTGCTCGAACATGTCGAGCTGGGACGGCCCGCCCGCCATAAAGAGAAAGATGACATTCTTCGCTTGGGCCGGAAAATGGGTGGGCTTGGGCTGCATCGGATTTGCCGGTCCGGGTGCGGGTGCCGCACCATGCCCGCGTCCCGCCATAAGGGAGGTCAGCGCGAGGGAACCGACGCCCATGGAGCACCGGCTGAAAAAGTGACGACGGGTCAGATCGCGCAGGGCATGTTCCGGATTCATGGGATTCATTCGCGGGTGACGGTTTCGTCGAGGTTCAGCAGGACACGGGCCGCGTTCAAAGTATCGAGTTTTTCAAGTAGCTCGAGTTCATCAGGCTGCGGGGCCCGGGAAGTGCAGCGGCGGAAAGCGCTTTCGAGCCCGTCCTGCTGGATGATCTTTTCCAGGGCGGTGGCGAATTCAAAAAATCCGTTGTCATTCATCAGAGTGAGGGCCTGGAGCGGGGTATTGCTGCGGATGCGGCGGGTGCAGGTGGTGAACCCTTCCGGGGCATCAAACACACTGAGGCTGGGCGGAGGTGAGGCCCGGTAAACAAAAGTATACAGGCCGCGGCGGTATTTGTCCTCCCCCATGCTCTCCTTCCAGATCCGCTTGCTTTGCCCCTGGTTCAGCACGCCGTCGGGAATGGGCGGATAGACCGGCGGCCCTCCCTGCCTGCTCGACAACAGGCCGCTGGCGGTGAGGGCCACATCGCGCACGATCTCGGCATCCAGGCGGAGGCGCTGCTGGCGGCCCAGCAGATAATTGTTGGGATCCTTTTCCTGGAGATCAGGCCGGTTCCGGGAGCTTTGGCGATAGGTATGGGAGGTCACGATCAGGCGGTGCATCTCCTTGAGACTCCACTTCCGCTCAATCCATGTGGTGGCCAGCCAATCCAGCAGTTCAGGGTGGGAAGGCGGGGTGCTGGTCAGGCCAAAATCGTTTTCCGTCTCCACCAGACCGCGTCCAAAATATTGCTGCCAGATCCGGTTCATGATGACCCGGGCCGTCAGTGGGTTGTCAGGACTCATGATCCAGCGGGCCAAATCGAGGCGGTTGGGCAAGGCTGCGGGTTGCGGGAACGGATGCAGCACGGCGGGGGTTCCGGGAGCCACCTCCTCCGCCGGACGGGTGAAGTCGCCTTTGATCAATACTGTGGTCCGGCGTGGCTGGGCCCGTTCCTGCATTACCAGCGTGGTGGGGCCTTTGTCGAGCCGGGCCCCGATTTCCTGATAGCGGTTCTTCAATTCCTCAAAGCCCTTGTCGCCGTCCCCGGCCGCCCCCAGCAACACCAGTTGTTGTTCCAAAGTGCGTTTGTCCTCCGCGACGCCAAGGCTACGCCGGACATGACCAGGCAGGGATTGCCTGACTTCCGGGGTGAGGCCGGTTTCCCACCTGACCACCCTGTCAGCATTGGCTTGCCAATAGTCCCGGAGCCGGGCTTCCAGCTCTTTCCGACTGGCTGTCAGGGCCCCGGCATCCACGCCCGGATCCATGACCTTCAATTCCGGTTCGTCCTGATTGTTGAAGAAGGCAAAGAGCCGGTAATATTCCTGATGCGAAATGGGATCGAATTTGTGGTCGTGGCACTGCGCGCAGCCGATGGTGAGGCCCAGCCAAACCGTGCCCGTGGTCGCCACCCGATCAAACACGCTGTCAATCCGGAACTGCTCCTTGTCGATGCCGCCCTCCTCGTTGATCTGGGTATTGCGGTGGAATCCGGTCGCCACCTTCTGGCTGGTGGTGGCGTCCGGCAACAGATCGCCGGCCAGTTGTTCGATGGTGAACTGATCAAACGGCATGTCCATGTTCAAGGCCCCGATCACCCAGTCGCGGAATTTCCAAATCTGCCGCGGGGCATCAATGGAATAACCATTGCTGTCAGCATAACGCGCCTGATCCAGCCACCAGCGGCCCCAGCGTTCCCCATAGTGCGGACTGTTGAGCTGTCGATCCACCAGGGCCTGGTAGGCGGCCTCCGCGTCCCGGGAGGCGTCCCTCAGAAACCCATCCACCTCAACCGGGGAGGGCGGCAGGCCGGTCAAATCAAGGGACACCCGCCGGATCAGCGTTGCGGGATCCGCAGCGGCCGAAGCGATGAGACCATTCGCCTCCAAAGTGTTTTGAATAAAATGGTCGATTGGATGGACGTTCCGGTCGTCCCGCAGGGGCCGCTTTTCCGGCTTCACAAAAGCCCAGTGCGGCTGATACTCCGCGCCCTGGGCAATCCAGCGTTTCAGGATCTCCTTTTGGGCAGCACCCAGTTGTTTGTGGGAATCCGGGGGCGGCATCACTTCATCGGCATCTTCGGCCATGATGCGTTCGATCAGCAGACTGGCCTCCGGCTGGCCCGGCACGAGGGCCTGCATGGCCATGGCCTCCTCCCTCACATCAAGGCGGAGCTTGGCCTTGCGGTGGGCGGCGTCGTTGCCATGGCAGTGATAGCAGTTATCCGACAGGATCGGACGGACATCGCGGTTGAACTCAATCTTTGCCGGCATGGGGGGCTCCGCCGCGTGGGTCAGCGAAGCCACGAGAAGAACCAGGGAAAAAGGGCGTTGCATGCAGGAGATGAGTGATACGCCACGATGGAGCTGATCATTTCGGTGGCAATCGGAGGCTTGGACCGGGTGATTCCCGGTACCGCCTCCGCATTCCGGCCCGAAACGTGGGGCGGATTCCACCAGTTCAAAACATCCCCTGACAGTTGCACAGAAAGAAGTTGGCGGATCATAATCCGCAATTTCCAGCCAGAACACCGGACTGCCTCCGTATAAGCCAACATGTGGTTCCCCCCGTCCAGTCTTGCTCTCCTCCTTTCCATCGGCATCCTCGCCCCGGGATCCGGACGCGGACAGGAACTCTGGCAGGATCGTCCGGTGGCGGCGGGCCCGGTGGCTTTGGCGGCGGGGCCAGTATGGCTGCGGAGCTGGATCATGGTGCCGGACAATCTGGTGGACCCGGCAGGGAGTGATCTCTGGCGGGACTCCATGACCCTGACACTGCAGGATTTGCCGGGAGAGATTTCCGTGTTTTTGAACGGGGTGGAAATCATCAAGACCTCGGACCTTCGCCATGAGCCCCGGCGCTTCAAGGTGCCCAAGGGGTTTTTCGAAAAAGCAGCGTGGAATGCGCTGGTGATCCGGCTGGAAGGAAGCGCCGCGCCCCGGGGCCTCACGGTGGCACCCGTTTTTGCGGGATATTTTGATGAGATCCGCATGGAGCGGCCGTGGCAGGTGGCGACGGCGGAACCCGCTGCGCAGGAATTCAAAGCGGTCCGGGTGCGTCCCTCCTCGGCCGTTTATGCCACCACGGATTTCCAGCCGGGGACTACGGTCCTGCAGGCCAACCCGTCCCCGGAGCGCGGGAAATTTGTTTCCCCGGCAGAGGCCCTGCAGTTGTTAACGACCGAACCGGATCTGTTGGTGGAAGCATTGCTGCAGGAGCCGGAAGTCGCCCAGCCCACCCAGGTGAGCTGGGATGCGCGGGGCCGGCTCTGGGTCGCGCAATACCGGCAATATCCCTATCCCGCGGGTGTCAAAATGATCAGCCGGGACAAATATTACCGTTCCAAATATGACCGCGTCCCGCCCGCACCTCCTAACCACACCCCGGGGGCAGATGTGATTTCAGTGCATGAGGACACCGATGGGGACGGTCGTTATGACTCCCACAAAAACGTCCTGACCGGTCTGAATATGGCCAACGCGGTGCTCACCGGCCACGGGGGAATCTGGGTGATGAATCCACCCTATCTGATGTTCTATCCGGATGCGGATACCAATGACGTGCCGGATGGACCACCGGAAGTGCGCCTTCAGGGATTCGGCCTTGAGGACACCCATAGTGTGGCCAATGGCCTCGCGTGGGGTCCGGATGGCTGGATCTATGGTGCTCAGGGCAGCACCACCACGAGCCGTGTCAGCCGGCCGGGGATCGACCCGGAAGGTGCACCGGGTGTCTTTGTGGAGGGCTGCATGGTCTGGCGCTATCATCCGGCAAAACGGATTTATGAAATTTTTGCCGATGGCAGCGGCAATACCTTTGGCATTTCCTTCGATGCTGAAGGCCGGCTCTTCACCGGGCACAATGGCGGGGACACGCGTGGCTGGCATCATGTGCAGGAAGGGCTTTATCTGAAGCAGGGGAAGGATCCCGGCAAATTCGGGCCAGGTCCGAATCCTTATGCCTATGGTGAGATGCCGATGATGCGGAGCACCCACCCCGTGCCCCGGTTCTCCCACATGACCATCATGGCCGGGGGCACGGCGCTGCCGGCACGCTGGCGAGGCCAATTCGCTGCAGCAGATCCGCTGCACCATAACATCATCGCCGCCCAACGTCACCGGGAGGGGTCCACCTTCTATACGACGGACAGCGGAAATTTCCTCCATTCCGAAGATCTCACTTTCCGCCCCGTTTATTTGGCCAATGCCCCGGACGGTTCGCTGCTGGTGGCGGATTTCCGTGAGGAATACATCGCGCATGGCCAGAACTATCAAAGCCAGATCGACCCCGCGACCGGGCGGATCTACCGGCTGCGCGGCAGGGACCTTCCCTTGGAGCGTGAGGTGGATTTGTCAAAAAAGACCCCCGCAGAGCTGGTGCCACTGTTGTCGCATCCCAATCCATGGCACCGGCAGACGGCGGTGCGCCTGTTGGCTGAGGGCAAGGCTCCCACACCGCTGCTGGAAGCGGCGCTGGCGGGGGAGTCCACCCACCCTGCCTTGGAGGCCCTGTGGGTCCTCGGGCAATCCGGCCGCCTGACAGAAAACCTCGCCCTGCACACCCTGCGGCATCCTGCTCCGATGGTGCGCGCCTGGACGATCCGCCTGCTGGGGGATAAACGCCGCCTTTCCCCCGCGTTGATGGCAGCCGTCGTGGAGTTGGCGGCCAACGAAGCGGATCCAGAGGTGCGTTGTCAGGTGCTATCCACGGCGCGGCGGCTGGAAGCAGTTGATGCCCTTCTCCTCACCAAAACCATCACGGGACGCAGCGGGGATGAAACCGATCCTTTTATCCCGCTGCTGGCGTGGTTTGTCATCGAGTCCCACTGTGCCCGGGACCGGGCCGCAGTGCTGTCCTTGTTTGAGGACCCTGACTTCCAACGTTCGCCGCTGGTGGCCCAACATCTGCTCAGGCGGATCATGCGGCGTTTTGCCGAGGGCGGCACCCGGCTGGAATGGCTGGCCTGTGCCACCCTGCTGAACAAGGCTCCCGGCGGGCCGGAGCGCGGAGCGCTGATGCAGGGTTTTGAGGAGGCTTTCCATGGCCGTTCCCTGCCGGCGCTGCCGGAGGAACTGGTAAAGGCGTTGGCGGCTGGTGGACAGATGACGCTGACCCTGCGGGTGCGGCAGGGGGAGCCTGCGGCCATGGCAGAAGCGCTGGCTCTGCTGAATCAACCCAAGGCCCTGCCCGCCGAGCGCCTCGCCGCCGTCCGGGTATTCGGCGAGGTAAAATACCAACCCGCCATTCCGGAATTGCTGGTTATCGCTACGAGCCCGGGCCCGGACGGGCTGCGCCTCGCGGCCTGCACCGCGCTGCAAATCTATGACGACCCTGCCATCGCGGAAGGTCTACTGGAGTCATGGACCGGGCTTCCGGAAGCGGTGCAGTCCGCCGCTCTGAACCTTCTCACCAGCCGGCCCGCATGGAGCATCTCCCTGCTGGGGGCCGTGGCCAAGGGCAAGGTGGCAGGGACTGTTTTCTCTGCCGATGTAATCGGGCGTCTCCGGCAGCAGCAGGACGGCACCCTGCAAGCGCTGCTCGACCGGCATTTCCCGGTCACGCCGCCCACGGCCAGTGACACCTTGCGACCGCGCATCGCCCAGGTCGAAAAAATCATTGCCGCAAAACCGGGCGACCCCTACAAGGGCGAGCCGCTTTACATGGCCAAATGCGCCGCCTGTCACACCCTGTTTTTCAAAGGAGGCAAGATCGGTCCGGACCTGACAAGCTACCAGCGCGATGACCTCGGCACCATGCTCGTCAGTATCATCGATCCCAATGCCGAAATCCGCGAGGGTTTCGCCAACTATCTTGTGACCACAAGAGATGGGCGCACCCTCAGCGGATTTCTGGCGGATCAGGATGCCGCCAACCTCGTTTTGCGCGGATTTGACGGGGCCGATATCAATCTGCGGCGCGGGGATGTTCTCACGGTCACCCCTGCCGGTTTCAGCCTGATGCCGGCCGGCCTCCTCGAAGGCATGAGCGACGAGGATATCCAGCACCTGTTCGCCTATCTCCGTCAATCCCAGCCCATCACCCAATAATTCCTGCCTATGAAACCCATCCTGACCCTGCTGCTCACCACCCTGCTCTGCCTCAAGATCCACGCGGGAGATCTGAGACTTGGCATTATCGGACTCGACACTTCCCACTGCACCGCCTTCACCGATCTGATCAATAACAAGGCCCACAAGGATCATGTGCCGGGAGCCATGGTGGTTGCAGCCTTCAAGGGGGGCAGCCCTGACATTCCCTCCAGCATCGGCCGGGTGGAGGAATACACGGCGGTGCTGCGCGACAAGTATGGGGTGAAGATTTGTGACACCATTGAGGAAGTCTGCTCACAGGTGGATGCCGTAATGATCGAAAGCGTGGATGGCCGTCCGCACCTTGCCCAGGCGAAAATTGTGATCGCGGCGGGCAAGCCGCTCTACATCGACAAGCCGCTGGGCGGCACGCTGGCGGATGCCCTTGAGATCATCCGCCTTGCCGAAACGGCGGGGGTGCCCTTGTTCACCTCGTCCTCCCTGCGCTACGGGAAATCGACCCAGGCCGTCCGGGCGGGCAGCATCGGCAGGGTGCTCCGCGCCGAAGCCACCAGCCCGGCCCATTTGGAACCCTCCCACCCGGACCTGTTCTGGTATGGTGTCCACGGCTGCGAGGCGCTTTTCACGGTCATGGGGACCGGCTGCGAATCCGTCGAACGCCGCACCACCGCCGACGGCAAAATTGAGGTCACCGGGCAATGGCAGGGTGGGCGTCAGGGTATTTTCCGCGAAAGCAAGAACTACGGAGGCACCGCCATGGGGGAGAAAGGGGAAGCTGCCATCGGTGCCTTCGATGGATATGCCCCCCTGGTGGTGGAAATCGTGAAATTTTTCCAGACCCGGAAATCCCCCGTGGACATTGGCGAAACGAGGGAGTTGTTCGCTTTCATGGAAGCCGCCGATGAAAGCAAACGTCAGGGCGGCAAACGGATCCTGCTGAAGGATGTGCTGGCCAAGGCAGAGGAAAAATAGTGGAGCCCGGTCAATCGGCTCTCCTACCATCACAACGCAAGAAGCCCGTTCTGCGTTGGGGAATGTTTTTCCAAATCCCTCCGCCGCAGAATGCGGAATCGACTCCCCGGTTCATTGCAATGCGCCAGTCTCCTCAAGTTCCCCTTCCGGCCCGGCCGCCGCCAATCCCCCGTAGATTCCTGCTGGCAGGGAAGTGAAATCCAATTGGAACACTCCCTGCACAATACAATATTGTGCCCTCCCGCCTACCACCTCGGGTTATCCGGGGAGCCGCCCTGTAAAACCCTAACTAAACTAATACCATGGAAATTATCTGGATGTTATTGATCGGTCTTGTTGTCGGTGCCATCGCCAAATTCCTCATGCCCGGCAAGGATCCGGGAGGAATGATCATCACCATTCTGCTGGGGATCATCGGCTCGGTGGTCGCGGGCTATCTCGGCAGCGCCATGGGCCTCTACCGCAGTGGCGAACCGGCAGGTTTCATCGCTTCCGTTTTGGGAGCCATGTTGCTGCTCTTTCTCTACCGTATCTTCACCAAAGGACGGACCCAGCCTTGATTGCCCATCCTGTGCCTGGTTCTGACGGTCCCCCTCCCTGGCCACCGGACATCTATATCCGCGTCCCATGCATTGGCCGCACCCCTAACTAAAGTTACCAAGCTTCCATGAAAACTCCCTCCCTTCTATTGGCCGGTGCCTGTGCGATGTTATTGCCGTCGTGTGTGGAACCCTACTATGCCGGGGACATGTCCCCCCGGCCCGGTGGATCCTTTGCGGTGGAACAACAGCCGGTGATGGTGGAGCGGCGGCAGTATATTCAGGAACAGGCCCCTGTCAGGGTCGAGCGTTATGCTCCGTCCTACCGGGAATCCCGTCCATACTACGGGGATCCGGCACCGGTCGGCACCTATCAGAGAACGACCACCCGGACCTACCAGGGATATTAGGATCTGAGTCCCGGCTCGGTGTTGTCGTATCGCGGGCCGGGGCTGTGCCGCCCCCATGGGAAAGGCCCGGGGCTTTTCTTAACCGAGTGCTGCCGCGGAGCCATTCAGGCTTTGAGCGAGTTTTTCCGGAAAAACCCCACGGTGCCGACGATAAAGAGGGTGGTGAGAATGCCGATACCGATCTGGCCAGGCGTGCCTTTGCTGGAGAGCACCCACACTGATCCAAAGGTCGCAATTCCCGTAGCGGCAACCATCAGGGCGTTCCACCAGATCCGGCGACCGCCGGCAGGCAAATCCGGCCCAAGCAGGGTCCGGGAATTCATCATCAGGAAGAAGGTAAAATAGGCAATAGGGATCATGGACCCGCCGAGGACAGAAGTCGGGACGGCCAGAGCGGCCCGGGCATCGGGATTGCCCCAAAGGAATGCGCCGGCAAAGCCGCCCAGTCCGGAAACTGCGCATCCCAACATGTGAACCGAACGGTTGCCCGGCCGGCCAAAAATTTCGCAAAAGGCAAATCCGTTCATGAGCATGAGCACGATAATGGTGGAGACGGCCATGCCGAGAACGCCAAAGCCGAAGACCTGCTGGGCAATGGTAGGACCAGTTAGGGGGGTCAGGGTGGAGGCCAGTTGGATATTATTGCGCTGGGCAAGCATGGCGCCCAGTTGGCGGTCCGGAGCAGGCAGCGCATCAATCGCGGCCCGCTGCTGCGCGACGAGCAGCTTTTTAGCCTCCGGATCGGTCTCGGACGGAACTGCTGCGATGAGCGGATGTTTCGCAAGGGTGGCGTAATAAACATTGGCGGAGCTGGCGACGGGCATTCCGTCGGCCTTTAGAATATCTCCGGTCTTGGCGTGGAAGGCGGCGGCGGCGGCGATGACAATGCAGGAAGTAGCGAGCACGAAGGGGATGATCAGTCCGATGGAGAGATCGAAGATTGCTAGACCCCGGTGTTTTTTCCCCCATTTCCGGCGGAGCATGGAGTAGGGAAGCAAAAAAGTCATATTGATGCCGACCGCGGTTCCAAAGGCGGTGATAATAATATCCCGCTGGCTGTCGACGATAATCTTCGTCCAAGCCTCCGGGTGGGAAGTTGCCGCGATGGGTCCGGCAAAATCCTGGGCAGGCCGGAAAAGGTCGCCGACACGGGGCAACGCGCCGTTGAAGACTTCCCCCCAGTTCAGCGAGCCGGAAAAAGTGAGGACCCCGACCACAAGAAAAAACGCGATTACAATGAGCCCAACCATGATTTTGAGCACGTTCTCGAATACCTTCACCCCTCTGTTGCCACTCTCGTAGGATGCATTGATCAGCAAGCCGCCCACAAAGAAGACCAGGCCGATCGCGATCGTCGAGCCGAGGGATGTGCCAACGGCCGGTAACAGATTTTGCTGAACCGCCCCAATGCCCAAACTGAACTGCGGCATGGCCCAGACGATGTTCGCCATCACGGTGGCGATGACCCACGCCCAGCCGAGCGCGGGCGAGATGCTTGAGTTGATCGACTCAAAGGGCCGCCGTCCGGTGGAGAGGGTGACATAACCAATCGCCGAAAGCATGATGACTCCGAGGACCATGGCCAGGGGCTGAAGCCACATGAGTTGATAGCCTGAAATGATGCCGACATACAGCGCGCCTACCAGGGAGCCCCCGCCAAGGGTGATGGCTCCCTGCAGCCATCCTGGACCGGATAACCGGGCATAAATGCCGGCTTTTCCGAAGGCTCCTTTGGAGGCGGCCTCATCCAGCAGTTGGTCTTCGCGGGTGTTGGAGCCCGGGGGCACGGCAGATTCAGGAGAGGGTGATGGCATCGGGATGAAGTAAATTTTACGCCGTTGAAGTCATGGCAGGGACCGGGACCTGACTCCGGAAGAGTGGACTGAGAGGAAAAAGGCAGGACGGTGAAAAATCCGAGCATACCTTTCCCGGCGAAGGTGCCAAGAATTTTTTGGACCTCCGGATGGAGATGCGGCCCGCCGCCTCCGTCAGTTAGGGAGTCCGGCGGGACGGTCCGAGAGTTTGCGGAAGGGATCACTCCTGGGGGCGAGGAGCGGGTCATAAACGGTGCCGCCGGAGATGGACACCGTGCCTTGAGGATTCTTGATCAGCCTGGGCTGTCCTTTGGAGGCCAGAAAATATTTGCGGTCGGTCACGTTGCCGGCCGGACTGACCTGTTGGTAGACATACATGGTAGGGCTGCTCATGTAGACGATATGGAGGTGCTTCTGCTGGTCGAGGGCGGGTTGGACCTCCTTGTCCATAATGACGGTGCCGAGGGGGGTGCGGGACATAACCATTTTGGTATCCTCGTCAATGACGCTGAGAAACACATAGGACTTGGTGGTATCGTTGAAAGTGAAGATCTGGAAGCGGCGGTAGCCCCGGCCGTCCGGCACGGCGAAAACCTCCTGCCACCTTGGGGACCGCGGCTGCTGGACATTGAAGCGGATGGGCCGGGAATAGTTATGCTTTTGCAGTTCCGGGAACCACGCCGCCGCCCGGATGATATAAGTGCCGCTGTCGCTGAGGAAGAAAAAGCGGTCGAGAGGGAACTTCCGCTGCAGGGTTTCCCCGTTGCGCAGCATCATGGGGGCTACGGCCACGGCACGGATGGGACTGGCCGGAGTTCCCGAGGTGTCGTGAATCTGGAAGTTGAGCCATGAAGCCCCGCCCTGTCCGCCGAGGACGACATCCTTGCCGACGGTGTTCTTGATGGTGACGGTAGCCTCGATGGTTTCGAGGGAAACGTAGTTGGTGCGCTCAAGGGTGAGGGAAACCTCAAGTTGGGCGGCCGCCCGGGGCACTGCGGCGCAGCAGGCGAGGAGAGCGAGAATGAAGGAGAGGGCACGCATGGCAACAAGGGGGTGGAGACGGAGGGGAGTCAGGGAGCGGTCCGGCGGGAAACGGTGCGGAATCCGAGAAAAGGCTGGGCGTAAAGAGCACCTTTTGCCAGCCATGGCGGAGCATTCAAGGGCACAGGCACGGTATGGTGGAAGGCCCCGCCACGGAAAACGGGGACCTGAACGTCAGGAAGATCGGGGTCGGGAACCAGGGTATCGGTCCATTCGGCGACGTTGCCGGCCATGCCAAATACCCCGTAGGAACTGACATCTCCCGGCATGGCATCGACGTCGCACCACCAGGTGAAACCATCAATGCGCCCGCCGCCGGAAGGCTGGTCGGAATAATCTGCCCCGGTGTTGGCGCGTTTGGGATCGGGATCATTGCCCCATGGCCAGAGGTAGCCATCCGGGCCGCGGGCGGCTTTTTCCCATTCATCTTCGGTAGGCAGACGGCGGCCTTTCCACCGCGCATAGGCCCAGGCGTCCCACCAGTCAACGTTGAACACCGGGGCATTCAGGGTGATCGGATGCCCTTTCCAGGTGCCGGCAGCCCGGGCGGCGGCTGCCATTTCCGCCCAGTCGCGGGGTTGGTGGCCGGTTTTGGCCGGAGGCTGGTCGGGGTGGTCATAACGGTTAGGCTCCCCATGCGGCAGGGCGTCAAGAAAGGCGCTGTATTCCGCCATGGTCACTTCATAACGGTCGATATCAAAAGCCGGGAGGATCAGCTTTTTTCCGTCGCGGAAGAGGAACTCGCCGGCGGGAATGAAAACGGTATCCGCCACGTCCCTCACCTTGGCCCGGGTGCGGAGCTGCCACCATGACCAGCCAGCCCATGAAGCGGAGACCAACAGCAGGGCGAGCAGGGCCAGGCCGGCCTGGCGCAGACGCAGACGGCGGCGGGCCAGGATCCGGTCCCTGCTTTCCGGGAGCAGGGAGCTGTGGGCTTCCGCGAGGCGCTGCAGGGCCGCCCGGGATTCCCGGATGAGGTGTTTCCATGTCTGCACGGCATGAGGGCCCTGGGCTTTCATCAGGCCGAGGACGTGCCACAATTCCCGGGTTTGCGGACTGCGGGGGCCGGAGAGCTGGAGGCAGGCCGAGGCGAGAGCGGCCATGGTCTGGCGGCATTCCTCTGCGCCCCGGGCTCCGGGCTGGGCGGTATTGGCCACGCGCGGCGTTCCGTTAGGGCCGAGGTAAAGATGGGCGGGCAGGACCGGGTCGTGGGGAATCTGGTGGTCCTTCATCCACTGGAAGGCCTCCCCGGCCGTCAGCAGCATCTGCAACAGGGCCTCCTGGGAAAATTGCGCACTTTCAGCGGCCCATTCCGTCAGGCTTTTTCCGCGCACCAGTTCCCGCGTGTAAAAGATCGTATTCTCCTCCTCCTGGGCTTCATATACGGCGGCGATGGCGGGGTGGGAGACGAGGGCCCGCGCCCGGACCATGCGGCGGAACTCCCGGCTGACTTCCGGATCGGCCGCCAATTCCGGACGCAACTGCTCCAAGGCCACCTCCCGCTGCACAGAACGCTGCACCGCTTTCCATGTCAGGGTGCGTTCCGTAGCCCGCAGCAGGTTTTTGAGATCATAGTCACCAAGGCTGCCGGCATCCTCCGGCACCGCCTCGGCAGGGCCGGCCGCAGCGGGGCCGGTCCCGTCCCCGCGAAGCCATGGCAGGACCAATTGCAGACTCTGATCCAGGGACATTCCTTCCTCCAAAGCAATCGTTTGCACTCCGGGATAACGTTCCCGGAGACGGACCCGGCATTCCTTGCCGGCGGCCGAAAAGACCGGGGAAAACAACAGGAGGTCGAGCGCTCCTTCCGCCATGGCGGTGGATTCCATCTCTGCGACACTGCCAGCAGTCAGGATCCGGTGTCCCGTGCATTCGCGCAGCCGGTCCGCGAGGCCCCGGCGGATTTTGGATTGATCACTGGCGATAAGGATAACCATGGACAGGGACTACGCGGCAAAGGAACCTGGCCTAACGATCGAACTTGTCGCCGGGAAATAACAACGCACCAGGCTGGTCCGGCAGCATGACGGGCATGGCAGGATCAAACCATTCGCCACCCGCCGGATTCAGCTCCAGCGGAGCGCTTTCCGGAATTTCGCGGGCAAGGCCGGCGAGGAAAGCCGGTTCGGCGGCCAGGTCCTCCAGTTGATTTTCCGTGAAGACGGGGCTGGTCCCATAACGGATTTCGAGGGCCTGGCCATAATGTTTGCGTTGGCCCAGCCGGACCAGTTCATCCGGGGAAAGCGGAGGCCGGTTTACCACAAACAACACCCGTTCGCTGCCCTCCGTCCAGTCCACGGGAAGATCCAGCCATGAATTGGGCGGCTCTTCGCCGTAGAACCGGTCGATGCGCTGGCCGTTGACCTCGTCAAAGAGGTGGAGCTTGACCGCCACCTTGGGCACCTCCACGGGCCCACTGCCCTTGCGGTCAATACGGGCGGAAATGTGCCACACTTCCCCCTGCGCCGTGTCGGCCATGCGTTCGGCCTTGATCTGGCTCACCACGAGATTTCCTGCTTTTTCCTCATCCTCCGGTTCCGGCGGGGCGTGGGGGGACGGCGGCAGGTTGCCGCCTTCCTTGAGCCGCCCCACCGCGAGTTGATAGTAATTTCCGGCTCCCTGCCCCAGCAGGCGGAGTTGACGCCAGTGTTCGGCTGCCTTGCGCTCCTGGCCCATGCTGTCGAGGGCTGAGGAGAGTTGATAGAGCAGGCGGGGATGTTCCGGGGCGAGGGCCAGTGCTTTGCGCAGTTCCCGCACCGCCCCCACCATGTCCCCGCGGTCCCGCAGATAGATTCCCTCGTCGAGATGGCCCAGACAGGCTTCATCCGTGATGGGCACGTCCAGCGGGGCCGCCACGACCACAGGAGGCCGGCTCAGGACCGGCTCTGCGGGGTCAAGACTCAAAGGGGCCTCACCCGCAGGCAGGGCCAGCTCCGGATGGGGATCATCCGTCAGCACGGTGCCGGCTTGAAAAGGGTCGGGGGCCAGCGGCATCGTTTCCCCGGCTCCCGCGCTCTCCCCCGGATCGGGGACCTGGGTCACGGGTAAACTGGGGGCCCAGGTCCTGTCTTTCCATGCCACCGCCACAGCGGCACCCTGGGCCAGCGCCACAAGGACCAGGACCGCGCAGGCTCCCCGGAAAACCCGGGTGCCGTGGCTGGAGGGGGATGGAAAGGACGGATCCATGCGAATTAATCGCGGACCGTAGGGATTTCACTGATGGGTGTCAACGGTTCCCTCCAGCCCGGCGGTCGGACCAATATGGCAGGTTTCTCGCGTTTTTGCTATAAATCTGTCGCCCCTCCGGCCCGGGCCGGCGACTCCTAATTTGGTTCGGGTCCCGTTTTCAGGTGCTGGTTTCGTCTGGTTTCGTCGCCTTGGGTGCCCCATCCGGGGCCGGGGGTGCCGCGTCCGGCACGATTCGACCGGTGGCGGCATCGTCAGGAACCGCTGGGTCCTGGCACTGCTTCTCCCGGGCCAGTTTCCTCCCCTGCTGCAGGATCCCCGGGTGCTCCGGGGTCTGGAAGGGAGCCGGTATCCGGTTCCAACGGCGTCTCTTCCGGATGGGTCTGGGCGGGAGGGAACAGGTGGGCGTGCTCCCTCATGTATTGGGCATACTCCTCGTCGGCCGTCGGCAGGTCCGGATCGGGATGATGCGGATGCCCCTCCCAGGTGGAATCCGCAGGAGAGGGATCCTGGTCCGCATGGCTGGAATCGCCATGGTATTCATGCCCGTGAGCGTGATCATGATCATGATCATGATGCCATTCCTCGTTGTGGTGGTGGTAAGGATCGTCCTCCCCATCGGGTCCGCGATAGCCCTCATCGTCCATGCCCTGGGCACTGGTGGACGGCGGGGCGGCCTCGCTGCTGCCAGGACGTGCCGCTGCCACGCTGGCGACGCCGACCAGGGCGGCGCGGCGCGCCATGTCGCGCTGGGCCTCCTCGGCTTCCTGCCGGGCATTCTTTCGTTCAAGGGCGAGGGCCAGCCAGATGCAGATTTCATACATGATGACCATCGGCCCGGCCAGCAGAGAGAGCGTGAAGATGTCGCCAGTAGGCGTCAGGATGGCACTGGCCACTGTGATGATGATGATCGCCCACGACCGGGTGCGGCGCATGGAGGTGGAGGTCAGCAGCTCCAGTTTGACAAGGATCATCACGATGACCGGAAGCTCAAAACTCAATCCGAAGATCAGGCAGAAACTCACCACAAAGGAGATGTAGTTTCCGATGCGCCAGCCATCCCGGATGCCCAGGTCCCGCGAGTATTCGTGGAAGAATTCGAGAGCTTTCGGAATCACGAAGTAGTAGGCAAAAAACACCCCCAGCAAAAAGAGCCCGAAGCCGACTGCCAAGGCCGGCCAGAGCAGCCTGCGCTCGCGGGGATTGAGTCCCGGCAGGACAAATTCGAGGATGAAATAAAACAGCAGGGGGAAGGAGACAATCAATCCGGCAAACAACGACAGCTTCATGGACAGCATGAAGGTCTCGGCAGGCGCAAAAGCTTCGGTTTCGATCACCGGCCGCAGGGGCAGGAGGGTGCTCTGGGGCCGGGCCTTCAGAATCGCCCGCCCGGCTTCGGCCACGGGCGTCTGCAGGGACACCGGAAGCAATTTGGCTGCCTGTTCCAAATAGGGTCCCTGCTGATCCAGGGGCAGCATGTCCGCCGTGTGATAGATCAGCATGGCTTCGGCGTAAGCCCGGAGTTTGGGATAGGGCACTGCTTTGGAGAGAAACAGCTCGCGTCCGTCTCCCTGCAGCACCGCGGCTCCGCGGGCGGCGGTGTGCACCTGTTTCCATTGCTCAAGGTCGATTCCCTCCGGCAGATTGCGTTCCTGGGCCGAAGCCAAACCAGCCCGCTGCATCGGATACTGGATCACCTCAAAAAACCATTTGTTGAAAACAAAGCATACCGTGATGGCCACCACGAGGGTGGTCAGGATGCGCATCAGCATCTTGCGCAGATCGTCAAGGTGCTCCAAAAAGGGCTTTTCCTCGTCTTCCAGCAGGATGTTGCGCTTCCGCGAAATCTTGTCGCGGAGTTTAAGCATTGGGGCGAACCACATAAATAGGGAGGGGAAATGACGGAAAGTCGGGAGGGTGGTGAAATGAGCCGGAACGGACCTCACCAGCGCAGGGGTCACGGCCTGCGCGGAAATTCACCGGCAATAATAAGAAACTAACGGGCGGAGGCTTTCGCCCGCTTTGCCGACGGCCTTTTCGGGGAGAGCCGGGCCTGCCATGCGGCCAGCTCGCGGGCGACATTGGCCGGGGAGGGTGCCCCGGGCGCTTTGCGGGCGGCCATGGCATGATCAAGGGTCAGCACTTTGTAGACCTTTTTCTCAAAAAGCGGGCAAAGTTCCTGCCAGGTTTCCAGCGGGATGTCAGGGAAGGCCACGCCGGTGGCCAGCGAATGCGCGGTGAGTTTGCCCACCACTTCATGGGCCTCCCGGAAAGGCAGGCCCCGCAGCACGAGGTAATCCGCCACATCCGTGGCGAGGAGGAAAGGGTCCGCCACCGCCGCCGCCACCGCCTTCTCATTTACCTTCAGACCGCGCATCATCTCGGCATACACTTCGAGCGCCAGCTTGATGGTATCGAAGCTGTCAAAAAGCGGTTCCTTGTCTTCCTGCATGTCCCGGTTGTAGGTCAGCGGCAGGCCCTTCAATATTGTCAGCAGACTCATCAGATTGCCATAAAGCCGTCCCGTCTTGCCGCGGGTCAGCTCCGCCACATCCGGATTCTTTTTCTGCGGCATGAGGCTGCTGCCCGTGGTGTGGGCATCACTCAGACTGACAAACCCAAACTCCGCACTGACCCAGAGAATGACATCTTCACTGAGCCGCGACAGATGGGTGCCGCACAGGGCAAGGGCCGCGCACAGTTCCACCGCAAAGTCGCGGTCCGCCACGGCATCCATGCTGTTGCGGGTCACCCCGGCAAATCCCAGTTTTTCGGCCACAAATTCCCGGTCCAGCACAATGGTGGATCCCGCAAGGGCCCCGGATCCCAGCGGCATCAGGTTCAACCGCTTCACCGCATCCATTACCCGTCCGGCATCGCGGTCCAACATCTCCACATAGGCGAGCAGGTGATGGGAAAACATGACCGGCTGGCCGCGCTGCAGGTGGGTGTAGCCCGGCATCACCACGTGCTGCCACTTCATCGCCACTTCCGTCAGGGCCCGCTGCAGGTTGCGGATCAGTTCCACCACCCCCTGCCCTTCTGCCCGGCAATACATCCGGACGTCCAGCGCCACCTGGTCGTTCCGGCTCCGGCCGGTGTGCAGTTTGGCCCCCGGCGCACCGATCTTCGCCGTCAGCGCCTTTTCAATATTCATATGCACATCCTCAAGGGCGGTCTGCCACTCGAATTTCCCCGAGTCAATCTCCCCCTCGATTTCCTTCAAGCCCCGGTGAATCGCCTGCATCTCCGCCCGGGTGATGATTTTGGCCCGCGCCAGAGCCTCCGCCTGGGCCATGGAGCCGAGGATGTCATATTTATACAGCCGCCAGTCAAAGGAGATGGACTCCCCATAGCGCTGCACCAGACCGGAGGTCTCCTGCTGAAATCTGCCTTTCCACATAAAAAAATCGAAAATGAATGGGCGGCATCACACCCCCGCCCCGCCCCCGGGGCAAGCGGGAAGCGGGCGCGGCTTCGGCTTATGGACCCCCGCTACCGTAACCAGTTCCGCACCCGATAGATAAGGGTTCCGCTTTCGGCCGGGCCAAGTTCACCAACTGCGCAGAGTCTGTCTCCTCCTCCCTTTGCCGGTGGTGAATGCCGTATCGCCCAAATATCCAGCGAAATCCCCCCTGCGCCCGAATCCCGCCTCACAAGGCCAGATGTCCCAGCGCCAGCAAACCGTAGTAGGTGTATTCCACATCAAGGGCGTCGTCTGCCCAATGACCGTGGAAACCTCCCTCGGCGCTCCAAAGCGTATCCACGAAGTCCAGGAGGGCGTCCTTGTGCGGGGCAAAGGAGACCTGCATGCCGTCCAGCGCGTGCAGGGCGACGGCGGTGGATAACAAATCCGGCAGGGGAGCCCCGGGCATGGCTTTGAAGCCACCTTCCGGATGAATTTGCGCCAGCAGCCACTGGCCGGCCGCAGCATCCGGGGTGCGCCGCAGATGCCGGTGCAGGCCCACGGCGGCAGCCACGGCGGGCGTGGTGCCTGCCGGGATGCCCGGCTCGTTGGCGTAGCCGCCATCCGGGGTGCGCAGGGCCGCAAGGCAATCCGTTAGTTTTTCCGCCTCCGGCAGGGCTGTCTTGAGATCGGTGTGGGCGGCCCAACCGAGCAGATTGCCATAGGCCGTGCAGCGCTCCTCTCCTTTCCGCTGGTTGAATCCCCCGTCCCCCGAACGCCAGCCTGACAAGCGCTCCAACAATTCGTTCCGGGCGGTTTCCGGCAATTTTCCTGCCGCCGGGGGCACCGCGTTCCAGCACCGGGCCAAACAGCAGAGGTGCACAAAATCCAAACCGTTCCCACCGCCAAATGCGGTCAACCAAACCGCCAGCTTGGGCCAATCCGGTTCCTGCCGCAGCGCGAGCAGGCCTTCCATGCCGAACACGGTGTAATAAAGATCCGGCTTCCCCTCGCGGTCCCCAAATGCCCCTTCGGCAGTAATCTGCCGCCGGAAAAACCCTGCGACCAGCCCGGCGGCCTCTCCCAATAAATCCGGTGCCAGCCGCGCCACCTGCAACATTTCCAACCGGAAGCTCATGATGGTCTAAAAGCCCGCCTTTCCATAAAACCACCACTGCAGCCCTGCCCAGGCCCGCTCCAGTTCTACTTTCGCTCCGGCCTGAAACCGCTCCCAGCCGGGCCCGTGCTCGAAATAGACCATCCACCCGAACGTGCCCACCACATAAAGCAGGAGCCAGCAGAACCATCGGGGTAGACGAATCATTTTAGAGGAGCGAAGTAATTAGCCATAATGCGCCCGCTTTCCGGCGTCGAGGGGGGAAATTCAGGGCGCTGGCCTAAACCGCTGCCGCAAACTGCCATGGATCCGGGCGGACCGCACTGGCAAGCCGCCGCATTCCCATCCCACCCGGAGGTGGCGGCACTGCGAAAACTGCCTGATCCTCAAGAGCCGGCATTCCGCTCTGTCCTCCGGTCGGTTTTGTGCGAAGCTGGAGGTGATGCCTGCGCTTTTCCCTGTTTCGTCCACCAAACCCGCCGCCCCCCCGCTGCTCCAGCCCACGCCTCCGGCGGTGCCCGCTCCGGCCTGCACCTGCGGGGCCCCGCTTTTCCGGGAAAATACCTCCTGCCTGAAGTGTGGATCCCTTGTGGGGTATCTTCCGGATCCCGGCTGGCTCCTTTCCTTTGCTCTCCAGCCGGCAGCTTCACCCGGGGCGGTGCGGCACTATCGGAATCCCTCCCCAACTCTGGCCCAACGCTCCTTCAAACCCTGCGCCGGACGCACCACGGCACACCAGTGCAATTGGATGATCGACGCCACCGATCCAGCCACCCAGTGCCTCTCTTGTTCCCTGACCCGCACCATCCCGGACCTGAGCCTGCCCGGAACCACCGACCGTTGGGCCGCCGCCGAACAGGCCAAACGCCATATCCTGATCCAACTCCTGCGCCTGCGGCTTCCGGTCCGTTCGAGGCATACCCATCCTGACGGAGTCTGGTTTGATTTTTTGGAACCCATGGCAGGGGGACCTCCCATCCTGACGGGCCATTCCGATGGCCTCATTACTCTCAATCTGATGGAAGCCGATCCGGCACAGCGTGCCTTCATCCAGGGGCAAATGAGGGAATCCTACCGGACTCTGCCGGGACACCTGCGGCATGAATTGGCCCACTATTATTGGGAACGTTTTTCCCGGGATGCCGCTTGGCTGCAGGGTTTCCGGGCCTTGTTCGGAGACGAACGGAGGGACTACGCCCAGGCGCTGGCAGTTCATCATCGGCAGGGTCCCCCCCCGGACTGCGCCAACCGTTTCATCAGTCCTTATGCCAGCAGCCACCCATGGGAAGACTGGGCCGAGACCTTTGCGCACTATCTTCACATGGAAGATGCCCTGCATACTGCCCAACAGCTCGGTCTTGATCTGCGCCGGCTTCATCTCCGCGCCGATTCCTTCGACCGGGCTTCTCTGCAAACCCCGGGTGCCCCGCCCCTCGACCAGCAATTCCTTGATGCCATCGACCGCTGGGTGCTGCTCTCCCTGACGGCCAACGAACTCAACGCCGCCCTCGGGCATCCTTACTTTTATCCCTTTGTGCTGAATCCGACCCTGATCTCCAAGCTCCACGCCGTCCACCAGTCGCTCCGCCGCTTTGCAGCCCCAGGGTGAATCCGCGCCGGCTGGCACCCTGACCTCCTAACGTCCCCGGAGAGATGATTCCAGCAGATCAGCCAAGGCGGCGGAGGCATCGGCTCCCACTTCCATCACCTCGGCATGGTTCAGCGGACCTGCCATGCCGGCAGCCCAATTAGTCAGGCAGGAAAAGGCAGCGATTTCCATCCCGAGGGCCCGGGCCTGAATGGCTTCCAACACCGTGCTCATGCCCACGGCATCGGCACCGAGTTGGCGCAGCATCCGGACTTCGGCCGGGGTTTCATATTGAGGTCCGCGCAAGCCCGCGTAGACTCCCGCGTGCAGGCGCATCCCCTGGGCCGCCGCGCCGGCGAGAAAACGTGCCCGCAGAGCAAGGGTATACACTTCCGACATGTCGACAAAATGGGGGCCGCCAGTCAGGGGAGATTCCCCGGTAAGGTTGAGGTGGTCGGTCAGCATCATCCACTCGCCGGGCCGGAAGGAATCATTGAGGGTTCCTGCAGCATTGGTCAGGATGAGTTGGCGCACCCCAAGAGCCCCCAGCAGGCGCACCCCGGCGGTGGTTTCTTTGGCCCCCCGGCCTTCGTAAAGATGCACCCGTCCTGACAGGATGGCGACGCGCGTGCCGCCCACCGTGCCGAGGACCAATTCCCCGTCATGCCCGGGGACCCCGCTCTGCGGCAGCGCCAGTTCCCGGTAGGGCACTTTTGCCATCACCTCCACCCGTTGCACAAATCCCCCCAGCCCCGATCCCAAAACCAGCCCCACCCGTGGATAAAAATCCTGGACCATCGCCGAAATCGTAAAATCATCTGAACGCATTCCCCACCCTGCCGCATCCCGCTCCCTCCGCAACTTACAAACGCTGGCAGCACCTTTCCGCTGGCAGGGAGCTGGAATAGCCCCCTTCCTCCCCCTTCATGGATCCCCTCACCCACTCAGTTTTCGGCGTGGCCTGTGCCATTGCCGGGACCCGGCAGAAAATCTCCCGACGCGCCGCCGCCCTCGCGGGTCTGGTTGGAGGCCTGCTGCCCGATGCGGATGTGCTGCTGCGCTCCCGGGTGGATCCGCTTTTTAATATCGAATACCACCGGCACTTCACCCATAGCTTTGCCTTTCTCCCCGTCATCGCCTTGCTGGGCGCAGGCATCGCGGCGATGATCCTGAAGTTATTCAAACGGCCCGTGCCGTGGCAAGTGCTGTTGTGGCCGGCGCTCCTTGGCGGGCTGAGCCATTTGTTCTGCGATGCATGGACCAGTTATGGCACCCGCCTCTGGTGGCCCTTTGCCTCCACCCGGGTCTCGCTCGACTGGATTTCCGTGATCGATCCCCTCTTCACGATCCCCTTGTGTGCCTGCGTTGCCCTTGCCGTGCGTTATGCCAGCCGCCGCGCTGCAGCAGTGGGTTTGGCCTGGGCCGCACTGTATCTGGGCTTTTGTATCGTGCAGCGGCAGCGCGCCGCTTCGACGCTTGACTCGTGGCTGGCGGACAACCTTCCGCTTTCGGTGAGCCGTCGCGAACTCAAGCCTTCCTTTGGCAACGTGATTCTCTGGCGCGGTCTGGTGCAGGTGGGGGACGAATGCCGGGTCTTTGCCATCCGCTGTCCCGTGGGCCGGGCTCCCGAGTTGATCCCTGGCGAACGCCATGCCCTCTTTGCCAGTCCGGAAGCCGCCGCTGCCGCCCTCAATCTGCCGCCGGATTCCACCCAGGCCAACGACATCCGCCGCTTCTTCCACTTCTCGGACAACTGGGTAGGCCGCCATCCCACCGAACCCCTCGTGCTGGGTGACCTGCGTTATGCGAATGTGCCCACGGACATCCGGCCCTTGTGGGGCATCGGGCTCGATCCCGCCAATCCCGGCTTGCATGCCTCATGGCGCACCTTCCGCGGCGACACCAAACCCAGCCTCAACCGTCTTTACCGGCTCATGGACGGCAGCGCTGTTCCGGCCCAGCCAGTATGGCGTTAGCACGGCCCTGGCTTTGTCCTCTCCATCCCACGGCATGAAAATTGATATTGTTACTCTTTTCCCCGGAATGTGCCTTGGTCCGCTCGGGGAAAGCATCCTCGGCAAAGCCATGGCCCGCGGCCTGTGGCAACTGGGCGTGCACGACCTGCGCCAGTGGAGCACGGACAAACACCGCCGCGTGGACGACACCCCGTTTGGCGGAGGCCAGGGCATGGTCATGTCCTGTGCCCCCCTGTTTGCTGCGGTGGAAGCCCTGCGCACTCCGGAAAGCCGCGTCGTGCTGATGACCCCCCAGGGCCGCCGCCTTGATCAGCGGATCGTGGAAAGCTTCACGGCTTCCCCCCACCTTATCGTGCTCTGCGGCCACTACGAGGGCATCGACCACCGGGTCGTAGAGGCCCTGGTGGACGACGAAATTTCCATCGGCGACTACATCCTGACCAATGGAGCCATTGCCGCCAACATTTTCACCGATGCTGTCATCCGCCTCCTCCCGGGCGTGCTGGGAGACGCGCGGTCGCCGGAAGAAGAGTCCTTCAGCGCCGCCACCGGCCTGCTGGAAGCGCCTTGTTATACCCGCCCGCCCGACTTCCGGGGACTCAGGGTGCCAGAGATTCTGCTCGGCGGACACCATGCGAAAATCAATGCATGGAAAGTGGAACAAAGCCTCGCCCGCACCCGCGCGCTGCGGCCGGATCTGCTGAAGGATTGAACCTCTTCCTATCCATCAAATCACCTCCACCTCAAAGAAGTCGCGCAGCACTTCCTGATACACTCCGCGCTTGAATTCGGGCAGCCAGCGCAGGTCGAATTCGTGTGGCAGAATCCACCGCCAGCGGCGGAATTCCGGGTGCTGCGTGTCCAGATTCAGGATTGATTCCGGCCCCACAAAGCGGCACAAAAAATACACCTGTTCCTGCCCGACAAACTTGCCCCGCTTACGGTGCCTTTCCGGAAAATGATAGCGGTAGCCGGCCCGCTGGGTCCGGATTTCATACCCGGTTCCCGGCAGGGAAATCTCCTCCATCAATTCACGCTGCAGCGCCTCGCGCGGCGTTTCCCCGGCATCGATGCCGCCCTGGGGAAACTGCCAGCTTTCCGCGAAGTCCCGGCGTTCGCAGATCAGGATCATGCCGGAATCATTCTGCAGCAACGCTGCCACGCAGGGACGGTAGCGTTCAGCAGGGAGGCGGTCAGGCATGTCAGACATCATTTTTCTAAAGCGTCCGCCGTCCGGTGCGTCAACCGGTTTCCCCCTCACTCCAGATTTGCCTCCGGGCCATTTTCCTGACAGGGTTCGTTTCAGGCCCCGCTCCATCCCCTGCCATGACCCGACGCCACATCCTCCTCATCGCCTTTATCCCCCTGCTGCTCTTCGCGGCATGGCATTATCTCAGCCCGGCCCGGCAGCTCCGGTCTGCCCAGAAGCAGCTCCTGACCGCCATTTCCGAAAAAGATGCCAAGGCCTGCATGAAGCTGATCCATCCTGACTACTCTGACCAGTGGACCTTCACCGCCTCCGACTGGCCGGCCATCCTGCAGGACCTCCGCACCCTCAGCCCCATCCTTGAGATCACCGCCGTGGACCCCCGGTATGAAACGGACCAGGGTGTGGTGGATACCGGCCTGAAAGCCATCGCCGGCGGCGGACCGGGCTCCGATACGATCGAATCCCGGGCCGTCAGGGCCAAGGAACCCACCCGCTTTCTCTGGAAACGCCAGCCGTGGCGGCCCTGGAGCTGGCAACTGGTGAGCATCCAGAATCCCGATATTGATATTCCCTCCGACTACCGCCCGGGCCGCTTTTCCAGCGTGCCCTCCTTTTGAACGGGTGAAAAATGGTGAGTTGCATCCGGCGCGGGTGCCGCTTCCTTTGTCTCACGGGCACGTTGTCCGCCCTCCACTTCCAACCCATCCCCCACTCCTATGGCCCATACCCTTCCTGCCCTGCCCTATGCCTTGAATGCCCTGGAACCGCACATCGATGCCAAGACCATGGAAATCCATCATGGCAAACACCATCAGGCCTACATCACCAACCTGAACAATGCCCTCGCCGGCAACACCGAACTGGAAAACAAGTCCATTGACGAATTGATCGCCAACCTTGATGCGGTTCCCGAAGGCATCCGCACCGCCGTGCGCAACAACGGCGGCGGCCATGCCAATCACAGCCTTTTCTGGATCACCATCGGCCCGGGCAAAGGCGGTGCCCCCACCGGAGCCCTTGCCGGGGCCATCAATTCCGCTTTCGGCAGCTTCGATGCCTTCAAAGAGGCCTTCACCAAAGCCGCCACCACCCGCTTTGGCAGCGGCTGGGCATGGCTCAGCCTGATGGACGGCAAACTCACCGTCACCAGCACCGCCAACCAGGACAACCCGGTCATGGAAGGTGCCAAACCCCTCCTCGGCCTCGACGTGTGGGAACACGCCTACTATCTCAACTACCAAAACCGCCGTCCCGAATACATCGCCGCCTTCTGGAATATCGTCGACTGGGACGCCGTCGCCGCCCGCTTCGCCGCCTGACATCCCGAACGCGGAGTTCCAGTCTCCCCGTCTGTCAATCCAAAGCCGGACTCTTCATGGAGTCCGGCTTTTTTGTTCCCCCGCTGGCCGGCCAGAGCCATCTGTCAGGCGATAGGGTGAGGAGAAGTCTTGCTGATTTCACCTAACCAGCGCTACCGGCACTTTTCCTGCCAACTCCGGATCGGCAAGCAAAGGTCATAACGAATCCCCCCAATAGCAATCCACCGGCCGAAGGTTCGGGAACCGGCATCACCGCGATGTCCCGCCATGGCTCCGTCTCCAGTGCCCAGCCCACCACGACGGGATCTCCCGCAAATCGGGGACGGAACCGCGGCTGATCGGTCCAATCCACAAACTGAAAGTGGATATAGCCATAATACTCCGTCCCTGGTTTCGGCTGCAGCCGGAATCCCAGATAGGCCTCGGAACTGCCCTCTCCAAAATGATGGTAGGAATCACCCGGCGAAACTGAACTGTAGAAGCGGGCACTGATCGACCTGGGGCCCTCCAGCCATAATCCCCGGTGCCCATCAGCATTCCTCACCGGAAGATTGAATCCCAGCAACATCCCCGGCTGCAACGTGATGTTGCCCATGTAGGACATCGCTTGACCGGACTGCGGCAGCAGCATCAACTCGTCCAATAGTCCCCCACCCCCATCGCCCGTGGTCGAAGTCTGGAAAACAAAATCCAGCAGCCCATCCGCATCCACATCCAATCCATGCCTCGCCGGATAACCCGGCAGTGCGGAAACCCGCAGGTCCACTCTCGTAGACACCACCGCAGCCGGCGCCACACCCATCGGCAAAATCAGGACAAATGGGATCAGTTTTCGCAACATGCTCCCACCCTACCAGAAAAGAGGGCTGATGGACAAGTCCAATCCGGAAGATAGCCGGCCCTGCGCTTTGCCCTTCCTCAAATCACAGGCCTGAACCGGATCCCGAAAAACCGGCCCGCGGTGCGGGCCCGGTGGAATGATGAAAAAGCCCTCCCGCCAAAGCGGCAGCCTCACCCTGCTTCCGCAATCTTTGCCTTCAGGTGGCCGGCCTGGTCAGTGATCTTCTGCCGGGCTGCGGCATCGAGCCGGTCGAGGTTTTTGACCTGGAGGGACATGCGTTGGTTTTTGCGCAGGAGTTCCTCATGGCGCAGCAGAAAATCCCAATAGAGTGTGGTGAAGGGGCAGGCCCTGGGGCCGGTGGACTCTGCAGGATGGTAGGGGCAGCCGGTGCAGTAGTTGCTCATGCGCTGGATGTATTTGCCAGTGGCGGCGTAGGGTTTGGAAGCCATCAGGCCGCCGTCGGCATACTGGGACATGCCCAGGGTGTTGGGCAGTTCCACCCATTCGACGGCATCCACATAAACCGCGAGATACCATTGGTGCACTTCCCGGGGCTGCACGCCCAATAACAAGGCGAAGAGTCCGGTGACCATGAGACGCTGGATGTGGTGGGCATGACCGTATTCGAGCGTCTGGCCGATGACTTCCCTGAGGCAGCGCATTTCTGTTTGGCCGGTCCAGTAAAATCCTGGCAGGGCCCGGGTGGCTCCAAGGGCATTTTTTTCCAGATAGTCCGGCATGAACCGCCAGTAAATGCCCCGGACATATTCCCGCCAGCCCAGGATCTGCCTGACAAATCCCTCCACCGCGGCAAGCGGAGCCAATCCATCGCGCCATGCCTGTTCGGCGGCCCGGCAAACCGTCATGGGATGGATCAGTTTCAGGTTCAGGGCCACACTGAGCCGGGAATGATAGAGCCATGGCTCACCGGTCCACATGGCATCCTGATAGTGGCCGAAATCCGCCAGACGCCGGGCGATGAAATCCTCAAGGGCCTGCAGCCCGTCCTCCGGGGTGACCGGCCAGTCAAAAGAGGCCAGCTTGCCCGGGTGCTCCGGAAAATGCCGGTCCACCAGTTCCAGCACCTCGCGGGTCACTTTGTCAGGAAGGAAGCGCTTTGGAGCGCGCAGGGTATCGGGCCCTTCCCGGCCAAAGCTGCCCCGGTTGTCATGGTCGAAGTTCCATTTGCCCCCCGCCGGGGTCCCGTCGGGCTCCATCAGCAGGCCGGTGCGCTGGCGGAGTTCCCGGTAGAAAAATTCCATCCGCAGCCCCTTGCGGCCGCTGGCGTGGGCTTCGAACTGCGCGCGGCTGCAGAAGAAATGGGTGTCCTCCCGCTCTTCCAGCACCACCCCGGCCTCATGGCAAGTCTGCCGCAGGGCTTCCCTGACCTGCCACTCGCCGGCTTCCACCATCACTACCTTCTGCGGTTTCAGGCGTTGCAGGGAATCCGCCAGTTGGGCTGCGAGGGTGCCTTTGTTATCCGGGTCCCCGAGCCTGGTGTAATGGAGCGGCCACTTCCGGCGGCCCGCCTCCCCGGCGTAGTGGCGCATCGCACTGAGGAAAACCGCAATGCGGGCTTTATGGGACCAGACTTTGGACGACTCAGCGGCGGCTTCCGCCATCCAGAGCGCATCCTGACGGGGATCAAAATCCTGCAGGGCTGCAGATTGGGGATCCAGTTGATCCCCGAGGACAAGAATGAGATGGCGCAAGACAGGCATGATCCATCAACTACGCTCCGCCGTTCTGCAGTGTCTGTTGAAATCCTTTCTTTCCTTCCGCAGAAAATACCGCATTCTCTGCCCGTCACGCATCCAAACCCGCGGGTTTCCCGTTGGACTGGCGGAATGGCTAGCTGCCATTTCACCGGCCCATGGGAAATCCGGTCCCCCCACCCTTTCCCCTTTTGAACCCGACCGCAGATGAGCCGGACGACGCTGCCCTGATGCAGCGCGTGGCTCTGCGCGATCCTGCGGCGTTCACCCAGATGTATGACCGACACTCCACCCTGCTTTATTCTGTTGCCCTCAAGATCCTCGCCGATCCGGAGGAAGCCCGCGATGTGCTGCAGCATGTCTTCCTGACGCTTCACGAGAAAGCCGCCCGGTATGATGCTGCCCTGGGACGGCCCGCCGCATGGCTGGCAACGATGGCCCGCAACCGGTCCATCGACCGCCTCCGGGCCCTCAAGCGTGACCGCCAGTATGCGGAAACCATCCGCCAGGAATCCGATGCCGAAGATTTTTCTCCCGCCGCTTCCGATGCTCCGGCGGTTTACAGTGATGAAGCCGCCATGCTGCGCGGGGCGGTGGCCCAACTGCCCCCGGACCAACGCCAAGCCCTTGAACTCGCCTACTTCGGCGGGCTGACCCAACAGGAAATTTCCGATCAACTCTCCCAGCCCCTTGGCACCGTGAAGGCGCGCATCCGGCGCGGTCTGCTCAAGCTGAGGGAATCCCTCGATGGCCTACTGAATCCATGAACGACTCTCTGCTCGAATCCGCCAACCTCTACGTGCTCGGTCTGCTGACCGCGCCCGAGCAGGAGGCGTTTGAGCATGAACTGCGTCACAATCCTGCACTTCAGCGGGAGGTTTATGCCCTCTCGGAAGCAGTCCTCGCCATGGCTCACAGTGCGCCACAGACTGCCCCGCCGCCTGATCTGCGGGCCTCCCTGCTGGCGGATTGGGAAACCGCCGCAAGTCCGGCTGCACCGCACCCGGCGGCTCAACCCACCGGGACTGTTCCGCAACAAGCCACGAATCCCTCGGCTTCCCCATTCCGCATTCTCCATTTTATTCCATGGGCCGCCGCAGCCGCCCTTGCCGTCCTGTTTTATCAAAACCGGAATGAGATTCAGACAGCCCGGGAGCAGGCATCCGCAGCCCGGACAGAAGCGGCGGTAGCCCGGGAACGTGAGAAACAATACCTTGAAGCCGTCCAAATGAGTGAAGCGGCCAAAGCTCAAAGTGAAGCCAGCCTTGCCAGCCTGCGCACCAGCCTGGAACAGGCCGAAACCGCTCTGAACGCCCTCGGCGCGGAAAAGGAAAAACTCATCGCAGAATTGTCCCTGTTGCAGCAGGACAGCCAGCTCGACAAAACCAGGATTGCCGTGCTGGGCTCGATCCTCAAGGATCAACCGGCTGCGGTGGCGGTTTCCCTGTGGCGGCAGGAACGTCAGGACGGCCTGCTGGTGGTGGAAAATCTCCCCGCCCTGCCCCC
>JBBQWG010000061.1:0-37721 GCA_038210825.1 Verrucomicrobiales bacterium | reverse complement strand
GGCCGGCTCGGGATAGGCGAAAACCTTGTTTTCGTAATTCCTCACCAGGGTGATGCCGTCGTCGCGGTGGATCATGTAGTCAGGATTCACCGGCACCTTGCCGCCGCCGCCGGGGGCATCAATGACAAACTGGGGCACGGCATAACCGGTGGTGTGGCCGCGGAGCTGTTCGATGATTTCAATGCCGCGGGCCACGCTGGTGCGCAGGTGGGAGGAACCCTTGATGAGGTCGCACTGATAGAGATAGTAGGGACGGACGCGGCAGCGCAGCAGTTTCTGGACAAGGATTTTGTAGACGGCAGGATCATCATTCACCCCGCGCAAAAGCACACTCTGATTCCCCAGCGGGATGCCGTGATCCGCCAGACGCTCCAGCGCGGCTTTGACTTCGGTGGTGAGTTCGCGCGGGTGATTGGCATGCACACTCATCCAGAGCGGATGGTATTGGGCCAGCATGCGGCAGAGTTCCGGAGTGATGCGCTGGGGCAGAAAGATGGGCACGCGGGAGCCGATGCGGAGGAACTCGATGTGCTTGATGCTGCGCAGGCGCTTGAGCAGGGCTTCGAGTTTGTTGTCGGACAGCAGCAGGGCGTCACCGCCGGACAGCAGCACGTCACGGATTTCGGTGTGCGCTTCCAGATAACGGAATGCTGCTTCCCACTCGGTGTGGAGTTCCTGTTCACCCACGCCGCTGACGACCCGGCTCCGTGTGCAGTAGCGGCAGTAGGAGGCACAGCGGTCAGTCACCAGAAAAAGGACGCGGTCCGGATAGCGGTGCACCAGACCGGGCACCGGCATGTGGCTGTCCTCACCGCAGGGGTCGATCATTTCCTCGGGATTGTCCCAGGATTCCTCAATGCGGGGAATGACCTGACGGCGGATGGGGCAGTCCGGATCGGTGGGATGGATCAGATTGAAAAAGTGCGGCGTGATGGCGAGGGCCAGTTTGTTGCCGGACAGGATTACGCCAGCGCGCTCCTCCTCGGTCAGAACCAGACGGGACTCCAGCCCGGCGAGGGTAGTCACCCGGTTCCGCATTTGCCATGCCCAACTGTCCCAGTCGTGCGGGGCGATGGAAGCGCCGGCCCAGTAGCCATGGCCGGCAGAGGTAAATTCACGGTCGGCGGAATCACTGGGGGGGGCAAAGCGGTTTTCCATGGATGGTTGTTAGGGGCGGAAGATTACCGGGACTGCGGGGGGAGTCAACGGAACCTTCGGGAGAGAGCGTTCCAAAGCGGGGGTTTGTTTGGAATTGAAAGGAAGTTGTGCCTGAGAGAATCTGGAAGGATTGACCAGCCTGACTGATACAAAGGCAGCCGGGCGAGGGAAGCGGGAAGCCGGGGCCGGAGAGGGAAAAGCGAAGGCAAAACGGGAGTGGTGCGGCGCGGGCGTCAGCCGACCACCGGCAGGGAAGGGGGACGCCGCCGGCGGCCGGCGAAGGCCAGCAGTCCCAAGGCGAGCAGGCCGGAGCTGGCGGGTTCCGGGATTTGGCCGGCGGTCAAAGGTGCGCCGGTATTTTCGTAGGCATAACCCAGCAGGGAAGCCGGGAATCCCGGGCTGGTGGCACCGCCGGTGGTGCGGATTTGAAGCCAGCCGTAGTTGGTTTGACCGGTGCTTTCATTGAGGAAGCGGAACCCGGCATACTGGGTGGTGGTGGTGTGGAAATTGGTGCCGAGCGCCTGGTCCGGCTGGTAAATGCCTGCCGGGCCAATGGTCTCCCCGCCGAGCAGGGCGAGGGCCGTGGGGCCGGAGGCCAGGATCCCCTGACCGGAAGGGGTGGCCGGGGCAAAGAAGGCCAATCCAGTGCCATTGTTGTAGGGATTGATGTCCCAGCCCACCGGGGGCGAGGCAGCCGTGGAGAGGGTGCCGGTAACCGCATTGAGATACAGGCCGTCAAAGCTGGAGGGGATGACCACCGGCAGCCCGGTGAAATCCACGTGGATGATGGCCGCCGGGGCTCCCGCCCCCGACGCCAACACTGCGCCCAGGGCGGACAGGCAACGGACCGGATTACGCAGGAAGGACAGGGGCATGCAGGAAGTCCGGCACTTCACGCGGGATTCCGGCTGCCGTCAAACAAAATGGCAGGTCCCGCATCCGCAGGAGGGCGTTTTTCTCCGCTTTCCTTCCGTCACCTGCCGCACATGGTCCGGGCCATGTCTGCACTCCCTGCCATCGATGTCGTTAGTCAATCCCTCGGCTTCGACCCGGATCATGTGGTTTGTTATGGCCGGGACAAAGCTAAAATCTCGCTCGCAGCCCTGCCGGCCGGACCTCCGCGCGGCAAGTTGATCCTCGTTTCTGCCATCACGCCCACCCCGGCCGGAGAAGGCAAAACCACGGTCTCCATCGGCCTGGCCCAAGGCTTGAGGAAAACCGGACGTTCCGTCGCCTTAGCCTTGCGGCAGCCGTCCATGGGGCCGGTCTTCGGGCGGAAGGGCGGAGCCACCGGCGGCGGGAAAAGTTCCCTGACTCCAGCCGAGTCGATCAATCTCCATTTTAATGGCGACTTTCACGCCATCACCGCGGCGCACAATCTGCTGGCTTCTGCCATCGACAACCAGTTGTTCCTCGGCACCACCCGGCTGGCTCCGGAAGGAGTCACCTGGAAGCGGGTGCTTGATATGAACGACCGCGCCCTGCGCCGCATCACCGTGGGCACCAAACAGACGCAGCGGGTGAGTGGTTTTGATATCACCGCTGCTTCCGAAGTGATGGCGGTGTTTTGTCTCGCGGAAAACCCGGCTGATCTCCGCGCCCGCCTGAACCGCATGGTGGTGGGATTTACCACCGACGGAGAACCGGTGACGGCCTCGGAATTCCGCGTCACGGGAGCCCTGATGGCCATTCTGCGGGATGCCCTTGCCCCCAACCTGGTGCAATCCGCCGAGGGCGTGCCGGCTTTTGTGCACGGCGGGCCGTTTGCCAACATTGCCCACGGCTGCAATTCCATCCTCGCTACCCGCATGGCCATGGGGTATGCCGACTTTGCGGTCACCGAAGCCGGCTTTGCCTTTGATCTCGGGGGTGAAAAATTCTTCCACATCAAGTGCCGTCAATCCGGTCTGGCCCCCGCAGCCATCGTGCTGGTGGCCACGGTGCGCGCTTTGAAAATGCATGGCGGCACGGCTTTGGCGGATCTGACCACCCCCGATGTGGCGGCGGTGGAGCGCGGTTTGGAGAACCTTGAGGCCCATGCCGCCAGCGCGGCCCAATTTCGCCGTCCGGTGGTGGTGGCCATCAACCAATTCGGCACTGATCATCCGGACGAACTGGAAGCCGTGCACCGGTTTTGTCAGGCGGCCGGACTGCGCTGCGCCACCGCCAACGTGTTTGGGGAGGGTGGTGCCGGTGCCACGGCCCTTGCTGATCTGGTGGCCGAAGCTGCCGCCACGCCGTCCGGCCCGCTGCCCTTTCTCTACGAACCGGGGGATTCCATGGAAACCAAACTCCACGCGATTGCCACCCGGATCTACGGTGCCGACGGCGTCACTCTCACAGCAGAAGCCCACGCCAAGCTGGCCCTCTTCACGCGCCATGGATTCGACCGGCTTCCGTTGTGCATGGCTAAAACCCAAAACTCCCTCAGCGACCAGCCTTCATTGCTGGGCCGTCCCAGGGGCTTCACTATCACGGTGCGGGACTTTGAACTCGCTGCGGGGGCTGGATTTCTGGTAGCGCTCACCGGGACCATGATGCGCATGCCCGCCCTGCCCAGAGTCCCGGCGGCCGAGCGCATTGAGGTGGGAGAGGATGGCCAGATCACCGGACTGATGTCCTAAGCGTGCCCGCCGGGAGTCGTTTCCAGTGGTTTTTTTACCAGGGATCAGGCAATCCTCGACGTTTTAGAGCTTGGCAGCTTCCCCCCGGCTCTGCGATGCTGCTCCATTCCCCTTCCTGATCTTCTATGAGTGCTCCCTCCAATCCGTATCCGGCTGACGACACGGCTCCCGTGCTGGAATTGCCCGTGTTGGAACATATTGAGCCCGTCAACAATGGGTGGTGGCACCGTATCGGGGGCGGCAGTCTCACCATCAGCATCATCATCCACGCCTTGGTTATTCTGCTGGCCCTTTATATCGTGCACACGGTCTATACTCCGCCGAAGGAAACCATCGAGTTTCTCCCGGGCGGCGGCGGCGGAGGGAAAGGCAGCGATGCCCGGATTGCCCAAAAACAGCGTGCCGCCACCATGAGCGCGCCAAAGAGCCGGACCGTGAGCATTTCCGCCAATGCCGACGTCAGCCTGCCTGACATCCAGACGAGCATGAGCGACTTCAGTTCCCTCTCGATTGCTGCTCCCATGGGAGGTGGCATCGGTGGAGGGGAAGGCGGGCTTTCCGGGAAGGGCAAAGGAGGCCTGATGGGCGATGGTTTCGGCACCGGCGTCGGCCCGGGCCGGGGTGCCGGTTTCATCAGCATGCCGCTGTTCGGCCAGAAGATTGATGCCCGGCGCATGGCGGTGGTGCTGGATATGTCCGGATCCATGTATCCTTTTCTTCCCACGGTTATCAAAGAGGTGGACAAGGTGGCTCCCGGGTCTGTGGTCATACTTCATTACGGCTGTGGCATGAACGATACCGAAATCCGCCGGCCCGGCGTGCAGGAAACGACCGACAAAGACTTTGACAGCGACCGCATTGTGACTTCGCTCCTGGAATCCAACACCGCCGCCATGAACAAGGACCAGCGGGAAGCCCTCCTCGCCATGGTCAAGAAACGGGCCAAGACCTATTATGTGCCCAGCACCAATGTTAGCAGCACCTGGGTCGCTCTGACTGACAGCAAACTCAAGGACGTGGACGCGATCTACTGGTTTGCCGACTTTGCGGACGGCCTGACCAACGAGCGCCTGGAGGACGTTTCCCGCAAGCTGCGCGCCCGCAAACAAAAGCTCTACATTCATCCCTCCAATCCCAGATGGCTGGAAGGTGGGGATCCCCTTGCGGTCAATGTGGCCAAGGTGGAGAAAGAAATTGTGAAACCCACCGGCGGCAAGGTCATCAAGGCGGAAGTGAAAAAGGATGTTCCGGTGAAGGACGACAAAAAGCCCGCTGCCTGAAATGGCGCTCCCCAGCCTGAGTCCGGCTAATCGCCCTCTCTGGTGCGGAATTCGGGCAGTCTCAGTTTGAATCCCATGGCGCTCAGCCGCAGCAGCAGGGTCAGTCCCATCGCGGCCACGGGGGCCTGATGGAACCCCGGAAAATAGTGCCGCAGCCCCACCAGCAGCGCCGCCCCGGCAAGTGCGGCCGTGGCATACAGATAAATCTCCGGACGGAAAACCAGGGGAACTTCCCGTCTCAGGACATCGCGCAGCACCCCGCCCGCCACTCCAGTCATGACTCCCATCAGTATGGCAATCAGACCCGAAGGCTGAAGGCTCAGGGCTTTTTCCGTGCCTGAGATGGCAAACAGCGCCAACCCGAAGGCATCTGCGATCATCAACAGCCGGTGTGGCATCCGGAAATAGCGGGCCGCCACAAAAGTCAGCAGGGCCGCCACCAATGCCGTCAGCAGATAGTCCGGTTTTTGAATCCAGAAAATCGGATAGGCACCAAGACAGAGGTCGCGGATCGTTCCGCCGCCCAGCGCCGTCACCGTAGCCAGCACCAGAATGCCAAAGAGGTCAAAGCGCTGCCCGGACGCGGCCAACACCCCCGAAACCGCACACACCGCGACGGCAACAAATTCGATCGAGTTCATAACCCATCAAAGCACCCGCCTATGATCGGGCAAGGGCGGCAGACTGACGCCACTTATCGGACCCGGAGGTCCTGAAACCGGCGATCCTCATGAATTGACAGGTGGCTAATGTGAGACTATTTTCGGTTTCAAATGGAGAAATACTTGACCAAACCGCAGAAGGCGAAACCGGCTGAGCAAGTGCCTCCGGACCGCAAACGCCATCCATCAGTTCTCAAGGAGACCAGCCTGGGAGTGGTCGATTTTTGCGTGAAGCGATACTCGGATAACCTGTCCGCCCGCAACTACAGTCCTGCCAGGCTGCTCCAGAAGCTCAAGGCAGGCCTGCCCTACCAGGAACTGGAACTGCTCCGCCTCCGGCTGGATTTGCCGGTCGAACGCCTACTTCCCGTGCTGGGTGTTTCCAAGGCCACGCTGCACCGCCGCAAGCTTGCCGGCAAGCTGGACGCGGCGGAATCGGACCGGGTGATACGCTTTGCTCGCCTGCTGGGCAAGGCCACCCATGTGATGGAGTCCCTGCAAAATGCCCGCAAATGGCTTTCGGCTCCTCAGGCCGGCCTTGGCGGAGCGGTCCCATTGGATTATGCAGATACCGAAACGGGTGCCCGTGAAGTGGAGGATCTCCTCGGCCGGATGGAATACGGAGTCTATTCCTGATGAGGCAGGCCAGTCGCATCGTGAAGGCGAAACATGCGTCCACCGCATTCGACGGCGAGGGAGCATGGCTTTATGGAGGGAGGTGGAATTCGCAGGGCACCCGGCTCATTTACACTAGCGCAACGCTATCCCTGGCTGCGCTGGAGAACCTGGTTCATCTTAATCCACCCCTCCAACTAAAGTATGTCGCGTTCTCCATCCATTTTGACGGGTCTCTGGTGGAGAAGTTCACCAGCTTGCCGGAGGAGTGGCAGGAGGAACCGCCCCCGGCCTCAACCCAACTCATCGGTGATCTTTGGGTAAAGCAGGCCCGCTCTGCGGTGCTGGAACTGCCAAGCGCCATCATTCCTGACGAGGCGAACTACCTGCTGAACCCGGCCCACTCCGATTTCAGGAAAATAGCTATTGGTCCCCCCCGGCCATTTTCCTTCGATCGCCGGTTGCTCTGATCCCACTCATCAGGCCAAGGCCGGCCGGGGATGGCCAGCCGCCGATTCGCCCACTGCCTGCTTGAACAGGTCACCTCCCCCTTGGTTGGGAAGCCCGTTCCGGCGCAACAAGCCCGGCTTATGCTATGCCAACGGCATCAACTCCTGCTCCACCATGGTTTTGCCGTCGAGCGACATCAGGTTCAGACGCAGCCGGGAAGCGTCGGCTGTCACTTCCAGCCGGGTGGCCTTGTCAGGTCGGGGCCCGCCGCCGGTGAGCTGGGCATAGGGAAATGCTTCTGACGCCGGGATCCATGCCACCTGGTGCATGTGCCCGGAGATCACCACCTGGGTTTTCCATGCCGCCAGAGCCTCATGCCAGTGCTTGCGGCTGCGTCCGCTGAAGCTGTCATATTCGCGCTGGCCGGCCCCGGCTTCATGAGTCCAGCGCAGCGGAATGTGGCAGACCACCATCCGGTAGGGGGCATCGCGGAATTCGGGAGTTGTCAGGACAACGTCTCTTAACCAGTCGGCCTGTTCGGCCCGGATGGGCTCGCAGGCGACGCGCCCTTTGAAGCTGGGGTGGTCGTCCGCCTTGTCTTCACCGGTATTCAGCACCACCACCGCCACCGGTCCGCTGCGGAAGGCGTACCAGGATTTGCCGGAAGGCGTGGCCACGAAGCTGGCGAGCCTGAAACCATGGGCCCCCCGCAAATCGTGATTCCCCCACACAAAGACCAGCGGGGCCTTCGCCGTGAAGTCGGTGCCGGCAGGATGCAGCAGAGTGGGAACCAGCAGTTCCTCGCGGGTCCAGTCATTGCAGATGTCGCCGTTCCAAACCAGAAAATCGGCCTCCGGCGTGCCGGCATGGAGTTTAGTCAGGGTTTCCCCGTTGAGGTGGGTGTCGTTCCAGACCACGAAGCGGGTCGAGGCTGCTTTGGCATCGAGGGTGCGCAGCTGCCTCCATGGGGTCTCGTGACGCGCCGCAGGTCCGTCCATGGCTTCCGTGATCACCCGGTATGGATAGGTTTTGCCTGGTTCCAGGCCATCCAACCGCACCCGCAGCACTTTTTCACCTTGTGAGGAAAACCCAAAATCATTGCCGCCAAAGGTCAGGAGTCCGGCTTCTGTCCTGACTTCCACCATGCCCCGGGCATGACGCGACACACCCCAGACAAACTCCATGCCATCGGTCCGCGGGGCCATGGCCACCGGTGGTGTCAGAACCAGCAGAGCGGGATCAGCGGGGGCCGTTTCAGGAACAGCACTCTGCGCCGGGGCAGCCGGGGATGCGGTCAGGAGGGCGGCACTGCCCGTGGCATGGGAAAGAAAGGAACGGCGTTTCATGGGAAACAAACGGGATGGCAGGGAAATAATGATCAGGATTCCAAGTCAGGCACACATGGTGGACAGAGCGGAGCCCGGGCCTCCCCGGCCCGTGGTCCGAGATTGCCATACCGGTGATAGTCAAAACTCAGGCTTTGCTCCTGCAGATACCAAAGCAGTTCCACCCGCCCCGTGGCCAATACCGGTTGGTCTGCCAGATGTATTTGGGTGGCGGCGGCGGCCCGGCGCACGGTCAGGGCCACCCGGTCCGGGGCCGCATAACGAACCCGGTCTGTGGCCCGATGGCGCAGCGCGAGGGCGAGTTCTTCATCTGTTTCAGATAGGAACTCGATCCCCGCGGCCCAATCCTCGGTAGCTTCCTGGAGTCGCTCCACCATGCGGGAGGCCAGATTTGGAGGGGTGCTTAATGTGATCCGGCTGCCCACGGTGCGCGCCGCCGCCACTCGGCCCACGATATCGAAGGCACTGTCATTTTCATGAATCCGGATGCGCAATTCCTTCAACGGCAGATAGCGCCGCAGGTTGTCCTGTCCAATTAATTTGAAGTGGTCATGCGCCCGGGAGAATTCCCCGGACCATGCCGCCGCATAACTCTCCACCGCTAACGCCAGACGGTCCTGTTCCCCGGCATTGCCCAGGTTCAAATCGGCGAGGAGACGCCCCAGTTCGGATGAAAGAGCCAGGTCTGGAATCACGCCAGGCACCGCTTCCGCAAACTGCATGAACTGGGCCACATAGTTAGGGCCCCCGGCTTTGAGCCCCGGACCGAAAGCACTCTTGCCCATCCCTCCAAAGGGCTGCCGGAGCACCACCGCTCCGACCGTGCTGCGGTTAATATACAAATTGCCGGCTTTGATCCCGGACCTCCACTGCTCCTGCTCGCGGTCATCCAGACTTTCCAACCCGCTGGTCAGGCCAAAGCCCGTCTGGTTCACCATCGCAATGGCGTGGGCCAGTTTTTCATAACGCATGACCCCCAGCACCGGCCCGAAGAATTCTGTCAGGTGGGTGTAGCTGCCGGGCTGCACCCCCCACTTGATACCGGGAGTCCAAAGGCATTCATTCCCCTGCAGCTTGCGCGGCATCAGCGCCCACGACTCCCCGGGCTCCAGGGTGAGCAGGGCATTGGCGAGGTCGCCGGTGGGAGCTTTGATGAGGGGTCCCATCTTGACCGGCAGGTCCCACGCCGGCCCCACCGTCAGGCTTTCGGCCGCTTCCACCAGCGCGCGTTTGAATCCTGGATCCTCATAAACCTCTGCCTCCAGCAGGAGCAGGGAAGTGGCGGAACACTTTTGTCCGGCATGACTGAAGGCTGAATGCAGCACATTTTTGATGGCCAGATCGCGGTCGGAGAGGGCGGTGACGATGGTGGCATTCTTGCCGCCGGTTTCCGCACTCAGGGGAAGCGCCGGGTTGGCCTCAAGCATGGCGAGGGCGGTTTCCGTGCCGCCCGTCAGGATCACCGCATTCACCAGCGGATGCTGCACCAGTTGACTGCCCTCCCGCCCACCCGAACAGGGCACAAACTGGAGGGCCTGTTTGGATACTCCGCCGCGCCAGAAACCCTGACATAATTCCCATGCCGGCAGCACCGCATCCGAGGCCGGCTTCAGGATCACGGTATTTCCGGCAGCAAGGGCGGCCGCAATCCCTCCGCAGGGGATCGCGACCGGAAAATTCCATGGCGACACCACCACCACCACGCCTTTTCCCCGGGCCTTCAAACCGGCGGAAACATCCTCCATGAACCATCGCGCGGTTTCCGCATAGAAGTCCACAAAATCAATCGCCTCACTGATTTCGGGATCGGATTCGGCGGGCGTTTTTCCGGTGTTCGCCAAAGCCGCCCCCATCAGATCGGCCCTCGCCTTGCGGAATTCATGGGCGGCCTGACGCAGAATTTCCTGACGGGCCCCCGGGGTTAGGGCCCGCCAACCTGAGGGGTCGGCGGCGGCGCAGGCCACCGCGCGGTCAATGTCGTCCGCCGTGGCTTGCCGGTAGCGGCCCACGGTCACTCCGGGCCGGGAGGGATCCTGACAATTACGGATGGTCCGCTGGTCCAGCAGATCCTCCCCGTCAATCACGAGGGCTATTTCCACCTGACGGGAACTCCACCGCGTCAGGACCGTCTGCGCCCATTCCGCATGATGGGGCAGGGACCAGTCCGTGTCGGCTTCATTGTGGAAATCCATCCATGGACGCACCGGAGGCAACGACCGGCCCGATTCGTGGCGGCGGTCCTGGGTGCGGCGGGGGGATCCTGGCAAAGTGGGGAGACGGTCAAACGAGGCGCGGAAGCCGGCTTCCAGTTCTTGCCACTGCAGGCTGCCCGGCACCAGCTTGAAGGTATGGCGCAGAAAATTCTCCGGTCCGGTGTTTTCATCGAGGCGCCGGATCAAATAACCGATGGCACTCAGGAAGTGTTCCTTGTGGCAGACCGGGGCATAAAGCAGGAGTTGGGGTGCCACTTCAAACAAAGCCCGGCGCTGGTGGTTGGCCATGCCTTCCAGCATTTCAAACTGCACGCGGTCCATCACCCCGCCTTCCCGTGCCAGCACCAGAGCGTAGGCCATATCAAATAAATTGTGGGAGGCAATACCCAGTTTTACAGCCCCGATGTTTTCCGGAAGAAACCCTTCGTGGACCATGCGTTTATAGTTTGCATCCGTGTCCAGTTTGGTTTCATAGGGAGCCTGTGGCCAGCCTTTGACCGATGCTTCGTGCCGCTCCATTTCCATGTTGGCTCCCTTGACGATGCGCAGGGTGATCCCCGCCCCGCCGCTCTGCACCCGTTGGCGCGCCCAGGCATTGACATTTTGCTGCCACCCCCATGAATCCGGCACATAAGCCTGCAGCACAATGCCGGCGCTGACCTGTTGCAGCCCCGGCCGGTCCAAGGTGCGCATGAAGACTTCGCAGGTCAGGCTGAGGTCGCGGTATTCCTCCATGTCGAGGTAGATGAACTTGGGCACCGTCGTGCCGTCCGGCCTGACAAAATGCGACCGTCCGGCACTGCGGTAGAGCCGCTCCAGGCGGTCACAGAGGGTGCTGATGGTATGCTCCCGGGCGATGAGCGACATTTGTGAATAAAGCGTGGAGATCTTCACCGAAAACACTTCGGTTTCCGGCTGTTGCAGGGCTTCCAGATAATGCGTCAGGCGCCGTCCGGCTTCCGCTTCGCTGAGGATGGCTTCGCCGAGGAAATTTACGTTCATCCGCAAACCCTGGGCGGTGCGCTGGCGGAGGTGTTCCGCCAGCACCTCCGGTTCGGCGGGCAGAATCACGTTGGCGGTCTCCTGCTGCATGTGCCCTTTCACCATCGGCACCGAAACGCCCGGAAGCCATCCCCCGAAGGTCTGGAACCCCCGCAGCATGGCCCGGTCAAGCGCACTGAAAAAACGGGGCACGCCCTGGACATCAAGGATGTGGGTAAACTGGTCAGCCACCCGTGCTGCCGAATGGGGGCGGAAGGCCTGGTCAGTGAGTTGCACCAGCGTCGCCTTGTCAGTCGGTGTCTGCAGCATCCGGTCCAGTTCCGCCTGCTGCCGCTTTTCGGCCGGCGTTTGCAGCACGGTCGCGCGTTGCTGGAGTTGCCGTGCCATCGCGGCTGCGGCGGAGATCAGGTCGGGATTCATAGGGGTCAGAGTCCGAGTTCCCGTTTCACCTCGATGAAGGCCCCGACGGCGAATTCCAAATCTTCGCGCGTATGGGCCGCGCTGAGCTGGGTGCGGATGCGCGCCTTGCCCTGCGGCACCACGGGATAACTGAAGCCCACCACATAAACCCCGCGTTCCAGCATGGCTTCCGCCACCTTGCCCGCGAGGGCCGCATCCCCCAGCAGGATGGGCACAATCGGGTGCGATCCCGGGGCAAGAGTGAAACCGGCCGATGTCATGGCTTCGCGGAAAAAGCGCGCGTTCTCCTCCAGTTGATCGCGGAGCGCCGTATCCCGTTTCAGCAATTCAATTGCGGCGAGGGAACCTCCGGCAATGGCTGGGGCGAGGGTATTGGAAAACAGATAGGGCCGGGAGCGCTGCCGCAGCAGTTCAATGATTTCCCGGCGGCCGCTGGTGTAGCCGCCACTGGCTCCGCCGAGGGCTTTGCCCAGCGTTCCTGTCAGGATATCGATTCGGTCCATCACCCCGCAGAATTCGTGGGTGCCCCGGCCGGTGGCCCCAAGGAAGCCCACCGCATGGGAATCGTCCACCATGACGAGGGCATCATATTTGTCAGCCAAATCACAGATCTCCTTCAGCGGAGCGATGAAGCCGTCCATGGAAAAGACGCCATCGGTGGCAATCAGTTTGAAGCGTGTTCCCCTGGCATCAGCGGCGGCCAACTGGGTTTCCAGATCAGCCATGCTGCAATTTTTATAGCGGTAGCGCTGGGCTTTGCACAAGCGCACGCCGTCAATGATCGAGGCATGATTCAGTTCATCGCTGATAATGGCATCTTCGGGACCGAGCAGAGTTTCGAACAGTCCTCCGTTGGCATCAAAGCATGAGGAGTAAAGGATGGTGTCCTCCGTTCCGAGGAAATCCGAGAGACTGCTTTCCAACTGGCGGTGAACCTCCTGGGTGCCGCAGATAAAACGCACACTGGCCAGGCCATAACCCCAGTCATCCAGAGCGGCATGGGCGGCGGCCTTGATCTCCGGATGCTGGGCAAGGCCGAGGTAGTTGTTGGCACAGAGATTCAGCACCGGAGGACCGCCGTCGGCCTCGATCCGGGTGCCTTGGGGGGTGGTGATGTGCCGCTCGCGTTTCCACGTGCCCGCCTTCCGGATGGCGTCCAGTTGGCTGGACAGGTGCTGGGTAAAGGCGTCCTTCATGCGTTCAGTCCGGTGAGGTCGGGTTTCACTTTGATGGCGTCCCGGACGAATTCGTCCCAGGTCACAGTGCGGCCGGCCTTGGAGGCATGCTCGCCGAAAAGAGTGAGGAGAGTCGTTTCCACTGCGGCTTCCACGGTGGGATTGCCTGCCGGGTTTTTGGTCAGGATCGCATGGCAGAAAGCAGCCACATTGTTGACGGAGCCGGAGCGGTAGAGGTCCTTGGTTTCCCCGCCGGCCCAATATGCCTCCTTGTTGCCCCGGATCATCACCCGTCCGGCAAACTTGCCGAGGAACATGCCTTTGTTGCCCACAAAACGGTTTTCGCAGAGGAAGGGGGAGCCCCATGCGGTGAATTGCCGCGACGCAAAAGTGACCGCTCCTCTGGCAAACTGGAAGACGAGGGCGTAATGATCGGCCACGTCCCCCACGGTGTCAGGACGGCCCCCGCGCCCGCTCATTCCGCTGACTTTGACCGGTCGGCCGAACGCCCAGCTCACAATATCGAGGGCGTGAATATTCTGCTCGGTAATGATATCGCCGGCGAGGTCGCGGTGGCGGATCCAGTTTTTCAAGCGGCCTTCCGGAGTGCCGTCGGCATCGGACTGCAGCGGAATCAGGTCGGCTTCATAGTGGCACTCGCCGAACTGAAGGTCACCGATGCGGCCATCGTGGATGTGTTGGATCCCTTCCTGGAAGATGGCATCGCCCCGGCATTGGACATCGGCAACCACCACTATGCCCCTGGCAGCGGCATCCTTCGCCAGCTGGCGGATGACTTCACAGCCTGCCACATCAATGGCCACTGGCTTGGCAATCAGCACATGTTTCCCCGCAGCCACCGCATCGATAGCCTGCTGCACATGGAAAAAGGGCGGACTGTGGATGGCAACGGCATCCACGTGTTCCAGCATCTTCCGGTAGCCGTCCAGGCCATGAAATCGCCGGCCGGCGGCAATGCCGAATTCCTCACCGAATGAGGTGACACGGTCGGGGAAGTAATCCGCAGCGGCAGCCAGCTGGAGCTGGGGGTTTTCCTTCAGGATTTCCGAGACAAACGTGCCGCGGCTGCCACAGCCGATATTGCCGATGCGGATGGGCGGCCCGCCAGGCTGGGCTTTGGCCAAAGTGGTCAGGGCGGCGGTGCCGGCGAGAGTGAGGAGATGACGTCGGTTCATGATCGTGAGGGGTTGTCAAGGTTGGTGCCGCCATCAGACGGTCCAGTCGAGCACCACTTTGCCGCAGGAGCCGGATTCCATGGCCGCAAAGCCCTGCTCAAATTCGCTATAGCGGAAACGATGGGTAATGACCGGTTTGAGATTGAGCCCGCTTTCCAGCATCACGCTCATCTGATACCAGGTTTCATACATCTCGCGGCCATAGATGCCCTTGATGGTCAGCATGTTGAAAATCACCTTGTTCCAGTCAATTTCGATGGGGCTGGAAGGAATGCCCAGCATGGCGATTTTGCCGCCGTGGCACATGTGGTCCACCATGCTGCGGAAGGCGCTGGGATTGCCGCTCATTTCCAAACCGACATCAAAACCCTCCTTCATGCCAAGACGGCACTGCACTTCCTCCAACGATCCCGTGGAGACATTCAGGGCCACCGTGGCTCCCATCTGCCGGGCAAGGTCGAGACGGTATTCGTTGATGTCGGTGATGACCACATGGCGGGCTCCGGCGTGTTTGACCACGGGGATGGCCATGATGCCGATGGGACCGGCTCCGGTGATCAGTACATCCTCTCCCAGCACTTCAAAAGCCAATGCGGTATGCACCGCATTGCCAAAGGGATCAAAAATAGCTGCCACTTCCTCGTCCACCCCGTCCCGGTGATGCCAGACATTGGTCATGGGCACGCTGATGTATTCCGCGAAGGCACCGGTGCGGTTGACCCCGATGCCCACAGTGTCCTTGCAGAGGTGGCGGCGGCCCGCGAAGCAGTTCCGGCAGCGGCCGCAGACCACATGACCTTCCGCGCTGACAATTTCCCCGGGATGGAAATCGCTGACATTGCTGCCCACCCGGATGACCTCCCCCACAAATTCATGGCCGACCACCATCGGGACCGGGATGGTTTTGCGGGCCCATTCATCCCATTTGTAGATATGGAGATCCGTTCCGCAAATGCCCGTCTTGTGGACTTTGATCAGGACATCGTTGATGCCGGTTTCCGGTTCCGGCACGTCCTGCAGCCAGAGGCCGCGTTCCGCGTGGGCTTTGACAAGGGCTTTCATGGCGGGGCAGGGGAGACTGTCCGCCATAGCGGAAACCAGTGCGATATTTTGGATTTGAAACTTCCGGTATGCAAGACGTATTTCCCGGATAGCGTATGCAGAATCATGCCGGTTCGGATTAAAAAACCACATCCATCCTCTGATTCTGTCACTCTTTCCGGTCCCGCGGCCCTTCCCCCGGAGGCCGTGGGGCGTCATCTCGGGGTTCGCCTCAGGCAATTGCGGGCGGACCGCCGCTGGTCGCTGGAAGCCATGGCCGGAGCCAGCGGCGTGAGCCGGTCGATGCTCAGCGAGATCGAACGCGAACAGGCCAATCCCACCCTCGCGGTGACCCTGCGCATTGCCCAGGCTTTCGGCATGTCGCTGGGAGACCTGATCGGATCACCCGGCGCGGCTGCTTCCATCACCGTGATCCGGCGCAATGACCGGGCTTTCCACTACCGGTCGGATGGCAACTGCCGGATCCGCACGCTGAGCCCTTTGAATCTGGAAAAGGATGTCGAGTTTTATGAAGTCGCCCTCGGCCGGGAAGGGGCGCTGCGCAGTGCGGCCCACTTTGCGGGCACCCGGGAATTCATCACCGTGGTCAAAGGCCAACTCACGGTGGAGTCGGCAGGCGAGCAGGATTTGCTGCACGCGGGGGATTCGGCCACTTACCGGGCGGACGTGCCCCACGCCCTCATCAACGCCGGACGGACCGAAACCCTCGTTTTTCTGGTGGTGATTTATCCCTGAACCTCCGCTTTGATCACCGGCGGGGTCCGGTTGGCGGCGAATGATTTTGCGGAAGTTTCCTGCTCCAGCAGAGTAGTTAGTCCGGCCTTGAACCTGAGGCGGATGCCCACCGCAAGGGCAAGGGCGAGAGCGGCAAATACCCACGGCCACCAGGGCATGGCGGCGGCCAGGAGGTGCATGTCGGTCTGCGGTTTGTCCATCCCGGCCATGGCGGATTTTTCCGTGGTCCGGAGGGCCCATGTCTGGGATTGATAGGCGAGCATGATGGCCCCGTAGGCAAGGTTCATGGTGAGGCCCTTGAAACTGAGCACGGTGGCGCGGGTGGAGGGCTGGCTGACGCGGTTCAGGTATTGGGAGATGAAATAATGGAGCGACCGCATGCCCAGCCAGAATGGGACAACAAACAGGACTCCGGCCCACCCTGGGATGACCAGCGAAATGCCCAGCAGGCCGATAAAGATCAGCCCTGCCACCAGGCCCATGTTGAGGGACGCGCTGGACTTGCCCACCAGTCTCTCCACCACAAGGGCGGTGCCGATCCCCAACAGGGAACTGGCGGCGAGGATGACGCCGTTCCATGCCTCATTGATGCCGAGCAGCCGGTAGTAGTTGCTGCCAACCGTGTAAAACAGGCGGAGAAAGGAATCGAAAAGCAATCCGGTCAGGATAATGACGATGGCCGCCGGACTGCGCAGAATGTAGCGGGCCGCCTGAAGCATCTGGCCAAAGCTGGCCCGGATCAGGGCCCGCAGTCCGGTCACGTCCGGGGCATGTTCGTGGGTATCGATAAAACGCAGACTGACATGAACCGTGGCAAAGGCCATCAACAGATTGAGGCCGAGCGGGATCTTCATGCATTCTTCCTTGGTGAAGACATGGCTGATCCCCAGCCAGGGCATCACCTTGTTCATGAAGTCGGCACTGTAGGTGGCCGCTCCGGCCAGGGCGACCAGCATAAATGTCAGGGACTGCCAGCGCATCAGGCGGGCCAGCACGCGGGTCCAGGCGGCGTCCCGGCCTGCCTCCGGCAGGGCATCATACACCAAGGCTTCATCGGCCCCGGAACAGCAGGCTTCCGCCAGACCACTGATGATGCGGTTCAGGGCCATGAGGGGCCACACGAGGACGCCGCCGATGGGCATCAGAAACAGGATGGCCATTTCCACGACCATGAGCCACCCCGAAAAAACCACCAGACGGCGGCGTCCCAGCTTGTCCGCAAGTGCCCCGGACGGCACTTCGAACAAAACGATGCTGGCCGCCCACAGCGCATTGAGCAGGGCAAAATCTTCAATCGACAGTCCGAAGTCGAGGAAGAGAATGGTAAATATCGGATAGTAGAACCGCGAATTGAAAAGGACGCGGAACCATAGAAAGGCCCGGATGTTCCGCTCGGCTATTCCGTCAGGGGGCGATGTCACAAACGCGGAAGCAATTCAGGGGTTGAAATGGTCTGGTGGGGGACTGGGGTCAGCGGTCGCTGCGCAGGGCGCGTGCCGGGTCCATGCGGCCCACCAGCCATGCCGGAGGGACCGCCGCGAGGGTGCAGAGGATGAAGGCAATGCCGCAGATCATGATGTTGTCCAGGGCGCGGGGATCGGCGGGGATTTCCCGCAGACCATAGATGCGCTCGTCAAAGATTTGCCAGTTGAACGCGGAACTGATGAAGTTGCGGATGTCATTGCGGAAATGGAGGACCGTGGTGCCCAAAAGATAGCCGCAGCCGACCCCGACCCCGGCGACCACCAGCCCCTTGGCCACAAAGAGTCCGACGATTTGTGAGGTTTTGGCACCCAGGGCGCGCATCATGCCGATTTCTTTCCGTTTCTGCACCGCCATGGTGATCATGGTATTCATGATGCAGAAGGCAGCGACGATGGAAATAAAGGCCAGGACCAGATACATCATGCCGCGCTCATTGGCGATGGCGTCGAAAAACCGCTGATTGCGTTCCGTCCATGTGCGGATGGTCCAGCCTTCGGGCAGTCCGGCTTTGAGCAGTTCCTGTTTCACTTCCCCGGCCCGGAAGGCATCTTCGATCTCCACGGTCAGGCCATCGATTCCCTTGCCGGAGCCCGCGAGTTTCTGGGCATTTCTGAGGGAGATAAATCCGGTGGGTTGTTCCCCCAGTTTGTCATCGTAGACCACGCCTTGGACCACGTATTCCTCCGGCAGGGGCAGATCGCGGTCCTTTTCCTCCACAGCTTCCTTTCTGGCAGGGTCATCCCGGGCCCTTTGCTGTTCCTGATAGTAACTGCGGTATTGGCTGAGAAAGGAAGGACCAAAGACGTTTACCGCGCTTTCCCCCAGGATCAGCATGCCATCCTGGTTGAGACGGGAGGCCAAATTTTGTGTCAGGACGATGCTTTCGCCCGCCAGTTCAAAGGAGCCTTCGCCTTTTTCATCCATCAGTTTGTTGAGCCGCTCCATCTGGACCGCGTCTGTGGGGTCCACCCCTACCAGAAAAGACTGGGCTTCAGGCAGGGGCCGGCCACCGGCTTCGAGGGCCTGTTCTTCGTCTGCGGTGGGCTTGCGTTCCAGCACACTGGTGACCGTGACTACGGGGGAAACCGAGCGCACCTCGGGATGTTTTTTGACCATGGTGGCGACGGCGCGCCAGTCTGGTGGAGCAGGGGCGGCCGCTTCTTCCATGGCCGGAGGATCAAGGGCTGGGGGGAACCAGTCCTCCGCCGGAGGATGAACGATCAGAGCCGGTTCGGCCTTGAGCAGTTCCTCTTTGATCTTTTTTTCAAATCCGCTCATCACCGCGATGACCACCAGAAGCACCCCCACCCCCAGGGCCACCCCGGCGACGGAGATCACGGTGATCACCGAAACGAAGGTGCCCTTTGGCTTGAGATAGCGCAGAGCGATGAACCAGCTGAATTTCATGCGCCGCGCTTACCGCCGGTCCCGCTCCGCCGCAAGCGCTTCCCCTGGCGTCAGGGTGCTCCAGGGCCCCCGGTCAAGGGGTAGCCGGAGGGGCTTCCCGCGCCGCGATGGTGGCGACAGCCCGCCGGTGCATGGCACGGCCGACCCAAAAGCCCGCCAGAGTCAGCACGAGGAAGGTGGCGCTCCAGACGAGGAGAGCCGTGGTCCGGGTGGCGTCGGCGGTCAGGACTTCGCGGAGGCTGGTCAGGTAATTCGGGAAAGTCACTGCGGCCTGGTAGTCACTCCCTTGGAAGAAATAACTGATAGGATAGCCCGCAAGGCCGCCGGCCACCGCCGCCATGGCCGCCAGGCTGTAGGGACCGCCGGCTCCATCAGCGGAGAAACGGCCTCCCCCGGAAATCAGCAGGGTGGCAAAACCAATACCATAGAGGGCGGCCAGTTCCGCCCCCGGCTGGGAGAAGTCGCCCTGGTGCACCCGGAAAAAAGCGATCCCCATGGTGAGCAGCAGCACGGCGGCCGCGAAGCGGGTCAGGATCCCGCCGATCAATAAAACACTGCAAACAATCTCTGCGAGAATGGCCAGGATCAGGGTGAGATACTTCCCGACGCCGAGAGGGTCAGGAAATTCCGCGCTGTTGTTTAAATAGCCCAACTTTCCCCAACCGTGGAGCAGCAGCATCGATAGTCCCAGCGAGACCCTCAGGAAAAGAAGGGCCAGATCCGTGCTGCGCGGAACGAAACCAAAATTGATGACACGGAGGGAGGATTTCATGGGATGGTTTCTTTGTTGGGACGGTTCATCGTTTCGGGCCTGTCTGAATCCGGGTCTCTCCGACGATGCTGTCAATCCTGCATTCAGGGGAGTGACGGTCGTCGGTCCGGCGTTTCAGGAGGCAGCCGCCCGCTTTACCTGAGGCCGCAGGGCTTCGGGGACAAATGCCAGATCGCTGGCTTCGTTGACGGCGAGATGCATTTGGAATTGCATGATGTCCTGGGGGACAGCGGGCTGGTAGTCCTTCAGGCAGGCGAGGGCGGCATCGGCGGCCGTCAGGTTCTGGGTTTTGACAAGGCGGTAGATCCTGACGGCGAGGGATTCAGCAGCCCCGGGCGTGAGCCATTGCGGAATGAAGGCTTGGAGCGCAACATAGGCTTCTTTTTCGAGAGGAACCTGCTTTTTTTTGCAAAGAGCACGCAGCAGGCCAAATCCCTCCTCCGGCGTCAGGGTGGGAAAGATGGGAATCTTGACATCCACCCGGCCCGGCCGTTTCAGGTCGACTTCGATGAGATCGGGCCGGCTGGAGGCAAGGATCCAGACGATGCGGCCGCGGTTGGCGCTGTTGCTCATTTCCTTGGCCATCATGGAATAGACGCGCCCGCCCACCCCGCTGTCGCCGTCGGTGGTCCGCTTGCCGAGGGCCTGATCGGCTTCATCAATGAAGACATAACACTTTCCGAGGGCCTGGAGCAGGCTGAAGATTTTTTCGAGATTGCCTTCGGTGCTGCCGACCCAGCGGTCCCGGAAGTTTTTCAGTTTGACCACCGGCACCCCGGCTTCCCCGGCGAGGCATTCCACCATATAGGTTTTGCCGGTGCCCACCGGGCCGCAGAACAGATAACCCATGGGCATGGCGGCATGGTCATTCTGCTGCCACAGCGCGAGATCCTGACGGAGCCATTCCTTGACCTTTTCCTGCCCGTGAAGGTCATCAAGAGTGCGGTCGGCTTCGATAAATTCAATCAGATCCTGACAATCTTTTTCGACCAGTTCCTTTTTGAGCCGGGAAAGGTCGTGTCCGCTGATGGGCTCGCGGCGGTGCTCCTTGGTTTTGAACAGGCTTTCGATGGAAACGAGGGTGGCTCCTGACAACTGCGCAGCGGGGATTTCCCAGCGGTCCTGCCATGGGCCGAGAGCGGTGGGGTATTTTGGAGCGAGACGGCGGAAGGTTTCCGCGAGCTGGGCCGGGGGTGGCAGGGGAACGCGGATGTTGGCGGACCGGGGATCACGCGAGATCAGGGGATGCAGATCGTTCAGGTTTTCGGTGAAGAGGAACGTGGCAAAAGGGTGCTCCGTGAGCAGGGTTTCGCTGGCCCAGGTTTTGACCTGCAGCGCCATGGCATTGAGGTCGTAGTTCAGACCACCCTGGAGGGCCGGGATGGCAAGGTGGGCATCGCGCAGCACAAAGGCAATCCGGGTGGCTGCTCCGTTGGCCCGCCTGACATTCGAGGCATACCGGGCATAGTGGGTGAGCAGATCGATGGCCTCGCGCGGCGCCCGTGGCATGGCCGCGCCCTGCGAGGGGGCGCTGGGCCATGCGGCAAAAAGCGGCTGTCCCCGCACCACGCGCAGGCCGCCGCCGAGGTCGTAGGTCAGGACGACCTCAAATTGGGGAATCAGGACATCGAGGACATATTCATCCAGTTTGCCGAGACGGGGGTCGCCCATGCCGGGCAGCAGGAGGGAATCCTGCACATTGCCATGCAGCACAAACTGGCTGGCAGAATGGCTCTCGTAGAGCGAGGCGATTTCAGCCGCCCAGGGCGGAAGAGAGGAGGGAGTGCTCACTGCTGGAGGGGGATGGCATTTAATAGAGGGACTTGACGTCCCGGTATTGCCGTTGCTGGGCCCGTCCGCTGAACCCCGGATTGGCTTCCTGCCAGATCTGCTGGCGGCTGCGTGTGGGCACCACCGTGAGCAGCGCGATCAACCCGGGCACCAGTAGCAGTCCGCAGAGCAGACCGGCCCATACCGGTGAAAACCGGGCGCGGGCCAATTGAACGTTGCCGCAGACCCACACGGCATAGCCCGTGACCGCCAACCAGAGCAGGGTCCGGGCCCTTCCCGGGCTGTCTGCCACGTCATCAAAATAGAAATAGCCGCAGAGCACCATCAGCACCGCCCCAAGGCAAATCAGGAGACCTCCCAGCATCGGAGAGGTTCGGTAGGGGTTGTGCATGGAATTTGACGTGCTTCGGCCGGTTGATGCTTCCGAAAGGGGTTATTCACTCTGGGCCCGGCCCATCGTTTTGGTGGTGTCGCTGCTGCCCGTGGACGGACTGGAGGCTTCCGTCACGACTGGTTTGTCGAGGGCAATGCCTTCGGCTGCGGCAAAATCGGCCAGGGCCATGTCTTCCAGAGCGGATTGTTCGCCTGCCTTGGTGGCGATGCCGGTCATGTCGATGCTGTCCTTGGCGACGCGGGCGCGGCCGGCGGCCTTTTCCTTGTCTTCGCGGACGATTTCCTCGAGGCGGTTGAGCGTGTCGCCGGCGGTGCCGATTTCGTTGATCATGCCGGAAGCCATTTCGTTGAGTTCGGCCGTGGCCTGGGCAATCTTGGCTTCATTGATGCCGCGCTTGAGGCTTTCAATTTTCTCGCGGGCGGCCTTCACACTGACGTCGCGGGCGGTGAGGAGTTCCTTGTAGGTCTTCTCGGCTTCCTCCATCTGGGTTTTGATGGTCTCATGCTCTTTTTTGGCCTGCTGGTGGCGCAGGGCATACTGGCCGGCCAGTTCCTTGTTTCCGGCGCGGAGGTGGGCCACCACTTTGGCGTGCAATTCCTTTTCCTCGGTTTCAAGGGCCCGGGTCTGGCTGATGAGGCGTTCGCAAAGGGCGGCATGGCCAGCCAGGCCTTTGTTATACTTCGCGATCTGCTCACGCAGGTTTTCTTTTTCCACCTCCAGCAGGGCCTCGGGATTTTTGCGTTCGAGGCCGCCGACAAAAAGTCCGAAGAAGCCTTTGATGATATTGCCGAGACGTTTGAACATGGTAGGGATGCGGTGGTGCGGGTTGACGAACGGTGCGGCGGCAATAAAGATGCGCAAGCCCGCCCGACAACTAATTTTCGCAGCTCCGTTTATAACCCCATGCCCTCCGCTGATCCCTATCCCGTGCTGCGGCTGCTGCAGAGCCATCTGGAAGGGAGGCTGCGGCAGGGCGGGTCACGCCTCTGGCTGACCGCAGAGGCCGCAGAGCATCTGCGGGAAATTGTCAGGATGCGGCCGCAGCCCCGTCCTGCCCCGGCGGAAGCCATGGAACCACCAGCAGCTGGGATCGCCGAAGAACGGCAGGCCCCCGGTGCCGGAGTGGACCCGGAAACGGTTTCCGGAGCCAATTCTACCGTTTTGGAAAAATCTTCCGGAATTCCCCGGACCAAAGTGGACCCATCGGAACACCCGCAACGCCTCGTGCTTCCAGAGGCAGGAGTGGAGGTTCCGCCGACCCGGGAAGCCCGGGAAACCCGCCTTGCCGAAGTGCGCGCCCGGGCCGGGGAGGGAACGGCCGCCCGTGCCCTCGGCACCCTGCGGGAAAAGATGGTGTTTGCCGCGGGCAATCCCATGGCGGAGATCGTGCTGGTGGGCGAGGCTCCCGGGGCCGAGGAAGAACGCCAGGGCGAACCCTTTGTCGGCCCGGCCGGGCAACTGCTGGCCAGGGTGCTCAAAGTCATGGGCCTTGAACGCTCAGACGTATACATTACCAACATCTGCAAATACCGCCCCGCCATGGAAAACCAGGGAAGTGGCAACCGCCAGCCCACCCCGGCAGAAATGGCTTCCTGCATGGAATATATCAGGGAAGAACTGGCCATCATCCGGCCCAAAGTAATCGTGGCCCTTGGCGGCACGGCCATCACCGGTCTCCTCGGGATCCGGGAAGGGGTCATGAAGGCCCGCGGCAAATTTTACGACTTCGAGGGAATGCCGGTCATGGCCACGCTGCATCCATCCTATCTGTTAAGAAAGGAAGCGGAGGGCCCGGTCACCGCCAATGCCGAGAAACGCAAACTCTGGGAGGATATGCTCCTCGTGATGGAAAAAGCCGGCTTGCCCATCAGTGACAAACAACGCGGCTTTTTCCTGCCCAAATGAACGTTTCCCTTCTTTTGTCAGGCTGGCGCGGCTGGCTGGCGCTTTGTTTCCTGCTGGTGGCGCGGCCTGCCATGGCCCACCCTATCCTGCAGAATCCCATCTGGGTGGAAGTCGCTCCCGACCACATGAAGGTGAAGTTGTATGTCAGCATCCGGGAGCTGAATGTGGTGCAGGGCCTGCCCATCACCGAAGCCGGCGTGGTGGAAATGGGACTCGCCGAAGAAACGGCCCCGCGGCATGCCCCCTATGTGCTGGACCACCTCGATTTCCGGGCCGACGGAGTTCCGCTTTCGGGGAGTCTCGACCGGATCAGCCCGCCCAAATTTGTTGGCAAAGGTGCGGAAGCCCCGGACCGGGCGCACTTTATCTATTACCTTGAATACCCGCTCGCGGCTCCCCCGGCACGCATCACCTTTTCCCACACCATGGTGAAGGAGTTTCCCTCCGCACCCGGGGTGCCGTGGGATTTGAGTTATGCCTATCGCTTCGGTCCAATCGATGCCACCCCCACCCAATTCGGGGCGGTGCCACGGGACACCATGGTCTTTTACGACACCCTTTTCCCCCAGGCCCCCGGTTCCGTCCTTGCGGCGGGGCCCGCAGCGCTGCCGTGGAGGCCGTTTGTATTCCGCTTTGCCCTGCTGGGCGCAGCCTTGGGGCTTGGTCTCGCGGGTGGACGTCTCCTGGGCCGGGGGCTGGCAGTTGCCGCTGCAGCCACTGCCGCGGGCATGGCGCTGGCGGCAGGCACGGGATGGCTCATGCCTGCGTTTTTGGCCGCCGGCCTGGCCGGCATCGGCATCCTGCTGGCTGCGGTGGATAACATTCATCGGCCCCTTGCACCGCCCGGGGTGCGCCGGTGGCTGCTCATTATTGCATTTCCCCTGGTGGCGGGTTGGGCTGCGTGGAGCCTCGCCGGAAGCATGGGCTTTTCCTCCCTGCGTCTGGGCGGGCTGGGCATGGTGGGACTGATGGGTGGATTGCTCGCCGGTGCGGCGGTGGCCCGGATCAGTGCAGGAAATCCGGTTCCGGAGCAAAAGCCGCGCCGCTATCCTCTGATCCAACTCGTATCCCTGCTCGTGTGCGGCGGCGGATTGATTTTGTTGTTTGAAGGTCTGGGCCTGCGTCCATGGGCCTATTGGCTGGACCGGCTGGGCGGCTGATTTGCATGATCCATTGAGATTTCAGGGAAACCGCGCGACAAATCCCGAAACCAGGCTATAGCTGCCCGTTTTATGGAAAAACGCCCGTTCAGTGAATTAGGTCTTTCAGCCGCCGCGCTGAAAGCAGTGGAAAAGTTAGGTTTTGAGGAGGCGTCGCCGATTCAAACGGCTTCCATTCCCATTTTATTGACCGGCCGCGATCTCGTCGGCCAGTCCCAGACCGGCTCGGGCAAGACTGCAGCCTTTGTCCTCCCCGCCCTCGATCAAATCGACCACGACGGCAAATACCCGCAACTCCTCATCCTGTGTCCCGCCCGCGAACTTGCCATGCAGGTCGCCGAGGAAGTGCACAAGCTGGCCGCCTTCATGCCCAAAATCCACGCCGTGCCCATCTATGGCGGGGCTTCCTATGAGCGGCAATTTTATGAGTTGAAGCGTGGCCCCCAGGTGGTGATCGGCACGCCGGGACGCGTCATGGATATGATGGACCGCCGCGCTCTCGACCTCAGCCGCCTCAAGATGGTCGTGCTGGATGAATGCGACCGCATGCTGGACATGGGCTTCCGCGATGACATGGAAAAAATCCTCGGGGCCGCGCCTCCCGGACGCCAGACGGTGTTCTTCAGCGCCACCATGCCCGCGCCGATCCGGGAGCTGATCAACAAATTCTCCACCAATGTCGAGCACATCCGCATTGCCACCCGGGATGTTACCGTGCCCACCGTTGAGCAGGTCTTTTATGAAGTCCCGATGCGCAACAAGCAGGATGCGCTGATGCGCCTCATCGACATGCAGAGCGTCCGCCTTGGCATCGTCTTCTGCAATACCCAGCGCATGGTGGATGAATTGACAGACATGCTTCAGGGCCGGGGATATTCCGCAGACCGTCTCCATGGCGGGATCACCCAGGCGATGCGTTCCCGCACCATCGAAAAATTCCGCAAGAGCGGCTTCGATTTCCTCATCGCCACGGATGTCGCGGGCCGTGGACTCGATGTGGAGGAAGTCGATCTCGTGGTCAATTTCGATCTGCCGTGGGACCCGGAAGATTACGTCCACCGCGTGGGCCGCACCGGCCGGGCCGGACGCAAGGGCCTTGCCTTCACTCTGGTTAGTGGACGCGAAATCTACAAGCTCCAGGCCATTGAGCGCTTTACCCGCAGCCGCATCCGGCGCGGCACCGTGCCCACGATGGATGAAGTGGAGCAAAAGCGCGCCGGCGGGGTCCTCGACAAAGTCCGGGAGCGCCTCACCACCGGCCGCTTCAAGCCGCAGGATGCCATGGTTGAACAATTGTTGGAAGAAGGCCATTCCTCCACCGACATCGCCAGCGCCCTCTTCCACGAACTCCTCGCCGCCAGCGGCTTCGAGCCCGATCTCCGCGGCCAGCCCATGACCAATACCAAACCCGCGCTTAAACCGGTCACCGTCGCCAAGCAGGAACGCGCCGCCGCCGAGTTTGTCAGGGAGGACGAACTGGTCCCGGAATCCAAACCGGCCAAACCTGCCGCCCCGAAGCCGGTCAAGCCTGCCGAAGGAAAGGCCCCCGCCGCAGCCGAAGCCCCCGTCGCCGCCAAGCCTGTGGAGAAGGCCGCTCCAGCCCCCAAACCGGCTGCGGCCCCTCCTGCTGTCAAGACTCCGTTGAAGTCCATCGCCCCGCTCGACCCGGAGGAGGAAGAGGATATCAAATTCCTCGAAGAAGAATTCGGCCGCCCAGGTCCAGTTAGGGAATCCCGCTCCGGCAAGCCCGAAGGCAAGACCACCAAAGGCCCTCACGAAATGGTCACCCTTCCGGCGGCTGCCCGCGGTTTTCAGTGGGTGCGCGTCGGCGTCGGAAAAAACCAGGGCTTCGGGCCCCGTGAAATTGTCGATCTTCTTGCCACGGGGGCCCTCAACTTCCCGCCTCAGGCCGTGGGTCAAATCAAGCTGATGGAAGACCAGACGTTTTGTCAGATCCACAGCACCCACAGCAAAACCCTGGTCGCCGACATGGAAGGGGCCGAACACGAAGGCCGTCCTCTCAAAGTCAGCTTCGCCGCCCGCGGCCCCGGTGCTTTCGGCCCCGGCGGGGAAGGCCGTCCCCCGCGCCCCGGCGGCAAAGGCTTCGACCGCGATGGACCGCCCCGGAGCGGCCCGGGCAAGCCACCATGGAAAAAGAAAAGTTAGGCCGGGGGCAGTTCTCCTCCGCCATTGGTCCATTGGTCCATTGGTTCATTGTGCCCGGATTGGGCGGCGGGGCGGGACACCCTTCAGGGAGCAACGGTGATCTCCAGCCTCGCAAACCGGCGCATGTCCTGGCCGGAAGGGAAGGCGACGGTGATGAAATCCGGATTGCTGCCGTTTTCCATGATGGTGACGCCCGGCGTTGAAGTGGCGGTGGTGGCTCCAATGGTGAATTTTTGCGGCCATGCGGTCAGGTCGCTTCCGGTAGATACTATTAGGGTGGTATCCGGAGTTTCCGAGGCATCCACCCGGAAAAAACTCAGGAGCAGGGACTGACCGGAGCGCGTGACCGCAGGCTGCAGGGTGAGGTCCGGCAGGACCGGAACGCCGCCCAGAATGTATTCCGCGCCGTTCACAATGCCGTCCCGGTCCGGATCGGCCCCGGGCGATGCCGCAGCTCCATACAGTCCGAAACCCGCCACCCACCCGGCAAAGGAAGCGGCCGGGGGGATTTCCCGGTAAAGCACCGTTGCCATGCTGGAGCGGATGCCGGTGCCGGCATCGCTGTCAGAGGAACCGGTCACCGCAACCAATCCGTTAGGGGCGAGAGCCAGACCGGAGGCACTATCCCCTCCATTGGCGGGACCGTTGTGGAATTTTTCCCAGATCATGGCTCCATCCGCTGCAGCATATTTGGCAGTGTAATAATCGCCAAAGGTATCAAAGGCCACCGGAGGACTGGTGGAGGTGCCTGTCACCACCACGTTGCCGCTGGCATCCACCGCCAAAGCAGCAGCGCGGTCGTCGCCGTTCCCTGGACCGTTAAAGCGTTTTTCCCACAGCAGCGCCCCGTCTGCGGCAGCGTATTTGGCCGTGTAGTAATCCAGATCCTGTCCCGCAGAACCGCTGCCCGAGGCTCCTGTAACAAAAACATTGCCATTGCCGTCCACCGCGATACCAGAGGCGGCATCGCTGCTGAGACCAGGGCCCTGATACCGTCTGCTCCACACCAGAGCCCCGTCTGTGCCGGCATATTTCGCGGTGTAATAACCACCGGACGAGCCGGTGACCAGGACATCACCAAGGTGGTCTACGGTCAGCGCCGCTGCCAGATCGCCCACGTTCAACAAGCCATCGTAGCGCTTCTCCCAAATCAAAGCCCCATCACTGGCGGCATATTTGGCGGTGTAGAAATCGTTATCGAAAAGGCCATCCCCATTGCTGTCGGACCTTGAGGTTCCGGTCACCACGACATTGCCCTGATTGTCCACCGCAACCCCTGCCGCAGTATCACCGCGGTTTCCTGGTCCATTGTAGCGGCGCTCCCAGAGCAGAGCCCCGTTGCTTGCGGCATACTTCGCCGTGAAAATATCATTCCCATTGGATTCCACCCCAGCCGCGGCACTGCCGTTATTGGAGGTTCCGGTGACGATGGGGTTGCCTGCGGCATCCAGAACCATTGCGGCAGGCACGTCATGGCCACCGGCGGGGCCCTGATAGCGCGATTCCCACACGATCCGGCCGTCTGAGGCGGCATACCGGATCGTCACGTAGTCCTGATCCCCGCCCACACCCGTGGCAGGTCCGGTCACGATAACATCGCCTTCAACCATGATGGCAAGGGCACGCACCGAGGCTGGGCTTCCGGCGGCAAGGGCCGGGCGTTGTTGCCATATCAGGGTGCCGTCAGCCGCCGCATATTTGGCGGTGAACCGGTCTGAACCCCATGAGCCCCCAACCACAACATTTCCAAAACCATCAATGCCGACGGTGTGGGCGAATTGCTGGCTGGAAGGATCCTGACTTCTTTGCACCCATGCTTCAGTGACTTGACTGCTGGCTATGGAGGAACCTGCGGCCAGAAAGGCGAGTCCTCCCATTAAACTGCTGCGGAGGCTACCCAAAGGATTGAAGCCGATGGCTGCAGGTGGCCAAAATTTAACAACCGTGCCCGGTAAGGAGAACAACATAGGGAGGGAGGGGGATGGCATGTCGGTGGAATGTTCGATACCGATCAGGGCTTCTGGTTGCTGCAGGAATCCGGCCTGGTGCCATTCCCCGTCGGAATCTGCGCCCCTTATCACTCGAACTCGCAATGTGCGGCTTTTGGTGAGGCAAATCACCACAACCGGATTTGCATGAATCGGGGATCGCCCACCTTGGTCACGCCGCCAGGATTTCCGGCCTGTCCTTGCTGGCTCCGTGCCGCGGGCCGATCCCGTAGGAAAAAGCCTTTTTACAATCGATTATAACACTCGAAGGGCGGAATGGCTTCACCAGGGATCGGGTGCAAGGAGGGAGCCGGTGCGGGCGTTGTGGGGATGCGCCGGTGATTGTATCCGACGCTGCCTTTCCGCCTATGACTGCGAGTTCTTTTTCCACCGGCCTACTGGCTGTCATCCTGTTTACAACTCCAGGGCGGGGCGCGGAGGATGCCTATGAGTCTTATGTGCAGGATTCCGAGGATTTCCGCAGGGTGAAGCAGGACAAGGCATGGGCTCTGAAGGCCTTTCCCGCCTGGACCTTTATGCCATGGACTTATCAATGGAATATCGGCTATACTGCAGCATCCGGGCAATGGAGTGTGGAGCAGGGCTACAATGGTGCCTTCTTGGACCGAGATGACATCGGCACCGAAACGAGCCCGACGGGAAAGCTGGACTGGATCAACCAGTTCCATCTGCGGTTTTACGTGGACCACGCGGCGGACAAGGGCCTGCTGCATTTGTGGGACGGCGACAAGGTCAAACCCCACCTTGATGCCCTGCACGGAACCGGGGTGCGTCCGGTCCCCCTCAATGCGGCTACCCGGGCAAAGTTGGAAGGACATTTGCGCAAAAATATTACGGCCGCAAAAAGTTCACCATGGCGGGCGGCTTATGCTCTCGATGACGAACCTTCGTGGGGACATTTTATCCATCCCACGATGTGGCAGATCACGGACGATGCCACGGCTTATCCCCGCTGGCTCCGCGAAGTCTATGGAAATGCGGTCCCGGTGCGGGAGAAGTGGATCAGCTATGAGGATCTGCGGGGCCGTCTGGCAGAGTGGAGTATTGCGGAATTTGATGCCAGTCCGCTGATGGACCAGTGGTCGTTTAATGATTCGTTGTGGTCCAATACCATCGGCGGGCTGGTGGAGTATGCCAACACCCTGGACCCGGCGACGCCCTGTGGGCTGGTAGGAGGTCAGGCCCCCAGTGCCTTTGGCGGCTACGACTATGCCAAACTCATGCGCAAGGTGCAGTTTATCGAGTCCTACAACCTTGGCTCCTCGCAAGCCATCATCCGTTCATTCAATCCCGGCAATGGCCTGCCTGCGGTCACCACTTCCTTCCATCAGTCGGCCGCAGACAGCATCTGGCAGACGTGGTATTACCTCGCCCATGGCAACCGCGGCCATATCGGATGGGTCGAGGGATGGTTTGAGGGACAGACGCCAAAACCATGGCATGCGGAAGTGGCCCCGGCCTACCGGGAAGCGGGACAGAAAATCGGTCCTCTGATGGCGGGAGCGGAATGGAAACATGACGGGGTGGCCCTCTATTACAGCCATGCTTCCATCCAATTGGGCTGGATCCTTGATGCCCAGGCCCATGGCAAAACCTGGATCAACCGCAATGATGACGCCCGCCTCAGCAGCAGCACCCACGTGCGGCAGGCCTGGGAAAATATGCTGCGCGATTCCGGTCTGCAATACGACTATCTGAGTTATGTGGACGTCATCCAGCAAGGCATCCCTGACAAATACAGGGTGCTGATCCTGCCGGCCTGTCTTTGCCTTTCCGATTCCGAAGCCCGGCGTATCCGCGACTTTTGCCAGCGCGGCGGCACCGTGGTCGCGGATTACCTGCCGGGGGTGTGGGACCAGCATGGCAAGGGCAGGGCATCCGGCGGGGTGCTGGATGATCTGTTCGGCGTCCGCCATGATCCGGCGATGAAAGCCGGCGATATCTTTGGGGAAAAGGGCTGGGTCGAAGTGGATCAGGACGCAAACTATTCGTGGAAATCCAGGCAGGAATTCCTCACTAACCAAAACACCTGTCTCAAGCATGAAAGTGGCTTCCATCAGGCAGTGCGGGCGCTGCCGGTGCTCCGGTCCCGGAAACATGGCCAGGGAACCGCGCATCTGATGAATCTCTCGCCGCAATGGTATAACGCCTACCGCACCCAGGGTGCCGAAGCATCACGGCAGCGGCAGGTTTTTATGGGGCCTGTCATGGCTCCCGGCATTTCTCCATGGGTGCGTCTGGCAGAAAGCGGGGACCGCGACCATGGATATGAAATCACCTATTGGACAAAATCGGCGGCATCTCCCGGGGAGGGAAGCCGCACTATTCTGTTTGTCTGTCTGAATCCCGAAATCCGGGGCACCGATCTGGGAGGCGGCAATTCGGTGGGGCTGAAGTCCGCCACCGTTCCCGTCTCCCTTGAGTTCACTCAAGAAATCAAAGGATTGAGGGACGAACGCACCGGCCGGGGTCACGGGCCGGGAACCCGCTTTCCCTTCACGTGGAAGCAGAACGAGGCCATCGTGGTTTCCTTCGATGCATCCTGACCGGGCCTGCAACCGGCTTGAAATGGGGCCGGGTCCGTGGAATGCGCCATGATGCTGCCACCAACTTCTGCCGAGACTGTCGCCGCCCGGATGGCGGAACTCACTGCCGGATTGAACCGGCATAACGAATTGTATCACCGGCAGGCCGCGCCGGTGATCACGGACCGGGAGTATGATGAACTGCTGCGGGAACTGGCAGATCTTGAGGAAGCATGGCCGGAATTGGCGCAGGAGGATTCGCCCACGCGGCGGGTGGGCGCTGCCCCCTTGGACAGCTTCCAACAAATCACCCATCCGGTGCGGATGATGAGCCTGGACAACACCTATTCCCCCGGGGAGGTCGCGGCCTTCTGGCAACGCCTTGCCAAAGCCCTCGGCACGGAGACCATTCCTGCCCTCATCGAGCCCAAGGTGGACGGGGTTGCGGTGTCGGTTTGTTATGAAGCAGGCCGGCTGAAATATGCCGCCACCCGCGGCGACGGGACAGTGGGGGATGACATCACGGAAAATGTCAGGACGATCCGGCGGCTGCCGCACCGCCTGCCGTCCGGGGCTCCGGACCTGCTGGAAGTCCGCGGGGAAATCTTCATGCCCAACAGCGCCTTCCGCCGGCTCAATGATGAACGCGGGGCTGCCGGCGATACCCGTTTTGCCAATCCGCGGAATGCCACTGCCGGAACGCTGAAGCAGTTGGACCCGCGGGTGGCGGCGCAAAGGCCTCTCGATATCATTTTACATGGCCTGGGGCAGGTGCAGGGGGTGGAACTGCCTACGGTTAGCGCCTTCCATGCCCTGATGAAGTCCCTCGGACTGCGCACCGCCGACCGGATCTGGAAAGTGGAGCGGCTGGAGGAGGCGCTGTCTGCCATCACGGAGCTGGATGTTTTCCGCCGGACCCTGGATTACGAAACCGACGGTGCCGTCCTCAAGGTGGACTCCCGCGAGGCGCAGGAACAACTGGGCGTTACCTCCAAGGCTCCGCGCTGGGCCATGGCCTACAAATATGCCGCAGAGCGGGTTGCCACCCGGTTGAAGTCGATCACGGTCCAGGTGGGCCGGACCGGCGTGCTGACACCGGTGGCGGAATTGGATCCGGTGTTTGTGTCCGGAAGCACTGTCTCGCGGGCGACCCTGCACAACGATGAGGAAATCCAGCGCAAGGATATCAGGGAAGGGGATACCGTGATTATTGAGAAGGCAGGAGAAATCATTCCCGCCGTGGTGGAGGTCGTGTTGAGTGAACGCCCGCCTGACTCCCGGCCCTTCAGCCTTTTCGACCATGTGCAGGGCAGGTGTCCCTCCTGCGGTGGGGAGATTGTGAAGACGGACGGTTTTGTGGCGTGGCGCTGTCCGTCCTTGTTATGTCCGGCCCAGACCGCGACCCGGCTGAAACACTTCGCGGGGCGGAAGATGCTGGATTTGGAAGGTCTGGGGGAAATCGTCGCCGACAAGCTGGTCGAACACGGTTGGGTGCGCACGCCGCTGGATTTGTTCGGCTTGACGGTGGAGCGGCTGGGAGCACTGAACCTCGGCACCGGGGAAAAAGCCCGGGTCTACGGCAACAAGAATGCCGCCACACTTCTGAAGGCCCTGGATCGCGCGAAGCACATGCCGCTTTCGCGCTGGTTGTTTGCCATCGGCATCCGGGAAGTGGGGGAATCCGCTGCCCGGGAATTGGCCCGGCTGCACCGCAACTTCAGCGAAATCGCCCGCGTCTCGGAGGATCCGGCGGAGCGCATCGTCTCGCCCCTCCTGACGGAATTGCGCGCCCTGCCCAAGGGAAAACGGAAAGACGACCATCCCGTGCTGGGACCCTATCAAATTGCCCAGGAAGTGGGGCAGGTGGCCGCAGGGGAGGTGATTGATTTTTTCCGCAGTGACGAAGGCCAGGCCTTTCTCCAGCGGCTGGAGGAATTGAAGATTGATCCGCAGTCCGACAACTATGCACCGCAGCCGGCGGGCGGGACGCCGGCTTCCGGCGCGCCGCTGGCCGGCACCACGTGGGTGATCACCGGCACGCTGAGCCAGCCGCGGGAACATTTTGCGGACCGCATCCGCGCCGCTGGCGGGAAAGTCTCAGGCAGCGTGAGCGCCAAAACCTCATTTCTCCTGGCCGGCACCGAGGCAGGTTCCAAGCTGGACAAGGCCCAGTCCCTCAAAGTTGTTATCATGGATGAGGCTGGATTTGAGGCATTGCTGGCCGCCTCCAGGGACGACCAAGGCCGGGCATCACCTTCACCACCTCCTTTCATGGCCCCCGCAGCCGTGGAGGAGTCCGCTACGTCCGCACAGCCCGGATTATTCGGGTGATGGCCACATTCAGCGGCAGCGCAAACGAATTCACTTCATGGTTCTGATGGGCCCGGTGGATAGTTCAAATCCCTTGATTTGAGGTTGGGGCGGGTGCATTGGCGCTATCCCGTGCCAGTCAGGCGGCTGATCCCGGGACTACAGTCAATTTCCCCCTCATAATTTGGAAGCGATCAACCCTTTCCGTGAAGATCAGGCCACACGCACCCGTCCGGAGTCGTGCACCGTGGTGATTTTTGGTGCCAGTGGCGACCTCACCAGCCGCAAGCTGGTGCCTGCCCTCTACAACATTGCCGCCGACGGGGAGTTGCCTCCGACTTTGAGGGTGGTGGGGTTTGCCCGCCGGGAAAAATCGCACCAGAGTTTCCGTGCGGAGCTGGAAGCGGTGAACCGCAAGGTTTCCCGCCAGGGTCATGATGACCGCCTCTGGGCCAGTTTCAGCCAGTCCATCTTCTATCATCAGAGCGAATTCGAAGACTCCGATGGTTATGCCCGGCTCGCCAAATTGCTCGACGATCTCGATGCCCAGGGCGCAGGCGGCAACCGGCTCTTTTATCTTTCCACTTCTCCGGACTACTTTCCCATCGTCCTTGAGCAGCTCAGGAAGGCCGGACTGCACCAGGCCGCTCCAGGCAAATGGGCGCGCGTCGTGATTGAAAAGCCCTTCGGCACCGACCTTGCCACAGCGCAGATCCTGAACCGCGCGGTGCACGACACCTTCGACGAAAAGGATACCTACCGGATTGACCATTATCTGGGCAAGGAGACGGCGCAGAACATCATGGTGCTGCGTTTTGCCAACGCCATCTTTGAACCCATCTGGAATAACCGTTATATCGACCACATTCAGATCACCTGTGCGGAGAATCTGGGCATGGAAGGAGGCCGCGGCGGTTATTATGACAAGGCGGGCTGCCTGCGCGACATGGTGCAGAACCACCTGATGCAGTTGCTCAGCCTCGTGGCCATGGAGCCGCCCACCGATCTGAGTGCGGACGGGGTAAGGGATGAAAAAGTCAAGGTCTTCCGCAGCCTGCGGCACTTCACCGATGCCGCTGACGTCGCCAAAAATGTAGTGCGGGCCCAATACACCACCGGCACCGTGAATGGCAAGGCCGCCGTGGGTTACCGTCAGGAGGACCGGATCCATCCGGAGTCCATGACCGAGGCCTACGTGGCCATGAAAATCAATATCGACACCTGGCGTTGGGAAGGCGTGCCCTTCTATCTGCGGGTGGGCAAACAACTGCCCAAGAAGACCACCGAGATCTCCGTCCACTTCAAGGCCCCACCCCACGTGCTCTTCAACCGCGGCACCGAAGATGATTCCGCCAATGTCCTCGTGATCCGTATCCAGCCTGACGAAGGCATCTCCCTGCGGATTGCCAGCAAGATCCCGGGACCGGCCGTGCGCACCGAGCGGGTCAAGATGGATTTCCAATACAGCACCAGCTTCGGCAAAGCCAGCCCGGAAGCCTACGAACGCCTCCTCCTGGATGCCATGAGCGGCGATGCCACCCTGTTTGCCAGGGGTGATGAAGTGGAACATGCCTGGCGTTATATTGATATCATTGAACAGGCCTGGCATGGTGAAACCGGCCAGCCGCCCATGTGCCACTACCCGGCCGGTTCATGGGGACCGGCCGAAGCCGACGAACTCCTCAAACAGGATGGCCGCAACTGGCGGCGTCTCTAACTTTTCCTCTTCCATGCCTTCCCTGATTCTGGATCCGGATATTCCTTCGGCTGACCTCGGAAACGAAGTCCCCCTGGCCGGATTGGGCATGCACTTGAAGCAGCTCTGGCAGTCGAACGAGGCCAAAACCAAAGCCTCCCTGATGAATTTTGCCATCTATTCGGAAGAGGTGGCATCCCTCGCAGAGAACACCGCTGTCATTCACGAAGTGACTCAGGAACATGCCTGCCGGGCCTTGCTGATCGCCGCCCATCCCGGCGCCGCAGAGGTTTCGGTCCGGGCCTGGATCACCGCGCACTGTCAGTTGACTTCCGGCGGGAAAAAAGCCATCTGCTCGGAGCAGATTGCTTTTCTGATCGCCGGACAAAGTCCCAACCTGGTGCCCAATACCGTTTTTTCCTGGCTGGAAAGTGACTTGCCCCTGACATTTTGGTGGCAGGGGGAGTTTTCCCCGCGCTTCGAGCCGCATTTGTATGCCGTGATAGACCGTCTGGTTATCGACAGCGGCAGCTGGCCGGATCCCTTGCCACAACTGCGGCGCTTGGAGCAGGCCTGGCGTCATGATCACGGAGGCTTCACCGTGAATGACCTGACCTGGACCCGCGTGCTGCACCTGCGTCTGGCTATGGCCGCAGCCTTTGATGAGCCTGGTGCCTTGGACCACTTGCGGGAGGTGGAGGAAATCCAGATTGACTACGGTAATGGTCATCGTCTGGCAGCCAAGATGTTTGCTGCATGGATGATCCACCAGGCCGCATGGAACCTTGAGTCAGGGCGGCCATCCGAAGACAGTTTCACCGTTTCCCAGCATGGCCGGGACATGCGTCTGGTGTTCGGTCAGGTGGACAGCCCCCGGGCCGTCCCCCGCGTGCAGCTCAAGGGGCCCCGGGGCGTGATCTGCCTGACCCACGAGCCGGACAGTGCTTGGATTCATACCCTGGTTGGCCTCACCACCGGCAGCGTGGAACGGCTCACCCCATGTCCCTGTGACACCCCGGCCGAACTGGTGATCGAGCGCCTGCGCCGGGGCTGCAAAACCAAGCGTTATTTCACCCTGCTGCGCACCGTCCGGGCCCTCCTGGGAGAATACGAAGGTTAGCGGGCACTCCGCAGGGATGGCAGGCGGCGCCGGGAGACCGCCGGGCTCTGATGGAATCATTTGCGGCTTTTCAACCGCATGTTATGAGGTTAGGTGATGAAAAAGCCGGCTCTCTTCCGGCGGTATTTATTGGTGATCATGTCCGGGATTTTACTGGCCGCCCCCATGGCGTCAGTGGCCGCCGAACGATATGACAGTCGGGACACCCAGAGCAGGGCGGAAGTCGCCGAGGAGTTCATGGTGCGGATGCAGGAGGAATTCAAAGCGCGGGCAGGGCGGCTCCAGACGGAAATGGGAAAAGCACCGGAGATCAAACTCCCGTTTATCGAAAGCATGGATGTGGATGCTCTCTACTGGTTCTGTGATTTTGATGACACCATCGAGCCGAAAGCCCCCCGCAATCTTGAAGAACTGCTTAGTGCCAAAACCGTCCAAAAAATCAGGCATATAGACCCCACGCCTGGAATTTCGCAGATGAAGTGCTCACCACCACCAGGATGGTCCAAGCGGGCTATTTGGTGTCTCTCAGGGCATACAATCCGCGCAGGGCGGGCTGTCCTAGGCTTTTGGCCCCCCGTTTTCGATGGGTGCGGCTGCGGCCTTGGACTACCTGACGGTGGGAGGCAAACCACCCCTCAATCAGGGCCCGGCTCCCAAAAATGACTCCACGGGTGAAGTGCCGCACCCGCCGCGTCAGCACTTCGGCTGCCAGGCGTCTTTCGTTGGGTGTGGCCAGTTTTTCCCTCACTTTCTCCGGAAGCCCGCGGCGCACTACGGTCCCATCCTCACGGATCCGCTCCGCACCTTGTCCTCCGAGGATCGCCCGGTAAATCACCAGCGCCCGGCGCTCCACGCTGGGCGCAAAAGCTTCCCCTCCCCAAGGTTTCGCTCCTGCGGCCAATGCTCTTGGCCAAGCCATTTGGCCGATGATTCTGACCACACCACGCCGCGATCTGGCCTTCCCGGCCATCGCTTCGGAATAACCGCTCCAGCGGTAATCTGCCGGGTCCGACACCATCCCGGCCCGCACCGGATTGAGGTCG
>JBBQWG010000060.1:0-38300 GCA_038210825.1 Verrucomicrobiales bacterium | reverse complement strand
AATCGTCGAAGAGCAGACTTTGTGGCAGGTCCCAAGGGGTGAGCAGATGGCGCATTGGTTGTGCTAATCAGTTAAGCACCAATTATATGCGTGTTTTTAGGATTCGCAATAACAATCATGGACTTTTTGCGGTCACATCTTATATAACAGGTTCAATCGAAAGGCAGGGAGAGTTTGGGGATTTAAGTTTGCGCAGATTGGCTCATCACGCGGAGCGGTGATGGCTACTTTGGCCCATTTCGTGAAGGATCCACAACAACCCTGTCATGCCCGCAAACAGCACCGGCAGCGCGGCAGGACCGGCCCCCTGGGCCACCAACCCGGCAAGGGACGGCCAGACCGCAATGCCCATGGTGGCAGCGGTGACCTGGAGGCCGATCGCGTTGGCGGAGTGGGCTGGACCGGTCCGCTCCGGGGTGAGAGTCATCAGGCAGGGGAAGACCGGTGCCAGCGCGAGGCCGGTGAGGAACAGGGAAAGCAGGGCCACGGCGGGCGGGGCATCCGGCAGGAGGAGCCATGTGGCTACAAAGGCCCCGGCGATGCCCAGGCGGACCAGCCGGGCCGCCCCGGCCCGCAGAACCAGAAATCCCCCAAGGATCCGTCCGGCAAAAATGGCCGTCCAATAAGTGGTGACGATGCCGCCGGCCCATGCAGTGCCCACCTGACGGCCTTCTGTCAGGAGAGTAAAGGCCCATTGCCCGACAGCGCTCTCCACCCCGCAATAGAAAAAAAACAATCCCAGATGCCAGCGCACGGCGGGCAGGGCGAGGGTTTCCCGCAGCGGAGCCCGGACCGGAGGGACAGCGGTTTCCCCGGCATTATCCGACCAACTCCTGCGGGTGAAAAAATACAGAATGGTCAGGCCCAGCAGGATGAATGCCACGGTTTGATATCCGGAGCGCCATGCCCCGTCCGGATTCACCGCCGCCGTCATCACTGCGGGACCCGCAGCCGCTCCGAGGCTGAAGCAGGCGTGCAGCCAGTTCATATGACGTGCCGAAAACCGGCGGGAGACAAATTCGTTCAACCCCGTATCGATCGCCCCCGAACCAAACCCATGAATCATGGTGGCCAGAATGAAAAGCCCCCATGAAGGAGTGTTGGCGAAACCGAATACCGCGAGGGTTACTGCGGCACTGCTGAACAGCAGCAAGCGGCCGGTGCCGAGGGAGCCCAGCAACCTTCCAGAAGCCGATCCGGACAGGCCGTAGGCCGCTCCCATCGCGATAAAAGCGGAGGCCGCCGCCGCCTGGGGCAGGCCAAAGGTTTCCCGCACAAAAGGCCACGCCACGCCCAGCAGGGTATCGGGGAGGCCAAGGCTGATAAAGCCGAGATAGCAAATCACCAGCAGCAGAAGGGGCGGTTTGGACATGGGATCAGGCAGGCAGAATCCGGGCCACCGCAGCGGTGGCCGCGGGCGGGTTAGGACCAGATCTGTTCCCGCCGGTAGGCGGCGGGCGAGGTGTTGCGGTATTGACGCATCACCCGGCTCAGATAGTGACGGTTCACCAGACCGCACTGCTCGGCGATTTCCTCAATGCTCTTTTCGCCGGTGCGCAGGTGGCGGCAAGCCTCATCCAGCCGGTAATCCAGCAGCGCCCGCATGGGGGATTGGTTCAGTTCCATTTTAAAGAGGTGGTTCAGATTCCTGACACTAAGCCCGGCAAACCGGGCGATCTGGCCGGCCGTAATTTTCAGGCTCAGATGGGCGCTCATGAAGTCGAGTGCCTTGAGCACCCGGGCATCAGTGCGTTCGCGGGTCCAGACCCGATCGGGAAGGAGCCGCAGCGCCTGGGCGACGAATTCAATCGTGAGCCATGGAAACCGTCCATCGGGCTCCCCGGCGGCCAGCCGGGCCACGGTGTCCTTGAGCCCGGGCGGGGCGGGGAAGGCGTAAATGCCAGGCAAAGCCCGGTCGGCGCTCCGACCCAATTTGAAATGAGCATACCATTTGCTGAAACGCTGCCGCATGGTGGTGCTGAAAACGGTGTGTGGCGGAATCAGATACAGATGGCCCGGCAGCAGGGACATGCCGGTGCCATCGATCTCCACCACTCCTCCTTCGCTGAGCGGCCAGTAGAGCCGCCAGTAGGGATCCGTGAAGCGGCGCAGTTCCCATTCATGCAGTTCAATGCGGCGGGTGGCCAGAATATCCACCGTCACCCCGGGATAGGAAACCGTGCGGCGGCCTTGGACGCGATGAGCCGAATCGCTGGGCACCACACTGAGAAAGGAATCGGAAAGAGGCATCACTTTGCGGAATCGGACACAATTCTCGCGGATGCGGGCATGGAATGCAAGACAGGCCGTGGTATAAACGGGCCGTCCCCTGCCGGTTCGCCGGAGGCGCTTGCTGCCGGGCCCCGGCGGGGTTAAGCCACCTCCCCCTTCATTTCCCAACCCTCCACCTCTGACCCACCAATCCCATGGCCGATATCCAAACCAGCGCTGCTGACAAAAAAGAAAAGGAATACTTCACCGATGTGCCGCAGGACGCCCCCGGCTTTTTCCTGAAGGGTTCCCACCAGTATGACTGGGGTTTGAAAAACCGGCTCAGCCGCGTCTTCAATCCCAAGGACGGCCGCACCGTGATGCTGGCTTTTGACCATGGTTATTTCCAGGGCCCCACTACGGGCCTGGAGCGGGTGGACCAGACCATCCTGCCCCTCGAACCTTATGCCGACTGTCTCATGCTGACCCGGGGGATTCAACGCAGCGTGATCCCTGCCAGCACCACCAAAGCCATTGCCCTGCGGGCCAGCGGCGGCACTTCCATGGTCAGCCCCATGGAGGAATGGGAAGGCGAACTGGACGGGAAGCAGGCCAGATTCGGCCGCCCCGGTTTCGAACCGCTCTCCAATGAAAGCACCGCCCTCAGCATTGAGGAGGCCATCCGGCTCAATGCCAGCGTGCTGGCAGTGCAGGTGTTCATCGGCAGCGCCTACGAACGGCAGACCCTCAAAAACCTGACCGATCTCGTCGATGGGGCCAGCCGTTACGGCATTGGGGTGATGGGCGTCACGGCGGTTGGCCGGGCCATGGCCCGCACCCCGCAGTATTTCCGCCTCGCCACCCGGATTATGGCCGAACTTGGAGCCAATGTGGTAAAATGTTATTATACCGAGGAAGGATTTGATACCGTCACCTCCTGCTGTCCGGTGCCGATCGTCATCGCCGGCGGCAAGAAGCTGCCCGAACTGGAGGCCCTCAAAATGTGTTATAATGCTATCCAGCAGGGAGCCAACGGAGTGGACATGGGCCGCAACATTTTCCAGAGCGATGCCCCCATCAGCATGATGCAGGCGGTGCGCGGGGTGGTGCACGAAAACCTTTCCCCCGACCAGGCCTTCCAGCTTTATAACGACCTCAAAACCAAGGGCACAAAATAGCCATGGACCTCACCCCCCAGCAGGCAAGGCAGATGATGTTATTGGTCGCCGACCGCATCATCGCGTCGGAAGCCCTGCTTTCGCAGGCGGACCGTGACCTTGGCGACGGAGACCACGGGCTCGGCATGAAGCGCGGCATGGAAGCCGTAAAGGCCAAACTGGAAGGACCGGATCCGGCCAGTGTGGAGGAAGTCCTTGTGGCCACCGGCACCGCCATGATGAGCAGCATGGGAGGGGCCTCCGGGGCTCTCTTCGGCACCATTTTCCGGGCCGGTGGGAAAGCCGTTGCGGGACGCCCGGCTTTTGACGCCGAAGGACTAGCCCTCTTCCTCGAAGCCGCCCTCGAGGGCGTGATGAAACGGGGTGGAGCCAAACCGGGCGACAAGACCATGATCGATGCCATTGCTCCTGCTGCGGCCACGGCCCGCGAAAGCTGCGGACTGCCGCTGGCGGCCGCCCTCACGGCGGCCGCAGCGGCCGCCGAAGCCGGGAAAGACGCCAGCAAGGCCATGGTGGCGCAGTTTGGGCGGGCCAAAACCCTCGGAGCGGCCTGCATCGGTTTCCCGGATGCAGGGGCGCTTTCCATCACGATCATCCTCTCCACCATGCGCGATTACGCGAATGGGGTTGCCTGAAAGGCTCGACACTCCCCAACCGGCTGCCGTAATTCTGTGGTCCCCATGGGCCGCTGCGCCAGCCGGTTCTTTTTGCTCTGTCCCAAAATACGTTATGAAACTGTCCGGTTTTTGCTTTTTGTCGCTGTTCGCCTGTCTTCCACTGCACGCGGTTGAGGAAGGGTTCCGTCTCCTCTTCAACGGCACCGATTTGTCAGGCTGGGACGGAAATCCCCAACTTTGGTCCGCTGCGGACGGCATCATCACCGGCAAAACCACCGGGCCGGGCCAGCTGAAATACAACCAGTTCCTGATCTGGCGCGGCGGGAAGGTGAAAAACTTCGAACTGCGGCTCAAAGTCAGACACGAGGGCAACAATACCGGGGTGCAATACCGCAGCCGTGAACTTCCGGAGCATGGTTCATGGTCCATCGGTGGCTATCAATGTGACCTGCATCCCAATCCGCCATACAATGCCATGGTTTACGAGGAACGCGGACGCGGCATCATGGGCCAGAACGGTCAAACCGTCATCGTCGATCCCCAGGGCCAAAAGTGGGTCACGGATGAACATGACCAGGTCAAAGTGAACCCGGCAGAATGGAACGATTACACCATCACGGCCAACGGCAACCGCGTGACCCACCGGATCAATGGCAAAGTCACGGTGGACCTAACCGATCACGACGAAAAGGCCCGCTCCCTCGAAGGACTGATCGCTTTTCAAATTCACCAGGGACCTGCCATGACGGTCCAGATCAGGGATGTCATGCTGAAGGATCTCCCGGACGGAGGGATCCTTCCTTTTGAACAGGGGAAAATACCCAGCGACGCCCAGTTGGTGCAGAAACCGGCTCCGGCTTCGCGTCCCAAAGCAGCGGCGGTCCCCGCCGCTCCTGCCCCGGCCCGGCCCGCCAAAAGGAACACCGGGGCTGCAATCGGCGAGAACAAGGCCACTCCGGTCGGCCGCATCAAGGCTCCGGAAGGATTCAAGGTGGAACTGCTTTATTCCGTGCCGGGCGGAGACCAGGGTTCGTGGGTCAGCCTGTGTCATGATGACAAGGGCCGCATTTTTGCCAGTGACCAGTATGGGGGGCTCTACCGCTTCACCGCACCGCCCGCCGGCCAGCCGCTGGATCCTGCCAAAATTGAAAAAGTCCCCGCCGACATCCGGGCCATCAACGGCATGGTTTTCGCGTTTGGAGCGCTCTACGCCGGAGTCAATGACTACGAATCCAAAATGACCAGCGGGCTTTACCGCATTACCGACAGCGATGCCGATGACATGCCTGACAAAGTGGAAATGCTCCGGGCCATCGACTCCAAAGGGGACCATGGCGTGCATGCCATCGTGCCGACGCCCGATGGCAAAGGACTTTACCTGATCACCGGCAACAATGCTATTCTGCCGGAAACCGTGCCGCATTCGCCGGTGCCCAAACGGTGGGGCGATGACCACTTGCTGCCCCGGATGCCGGACGGCCGTGGTCACAACCGCCACGTGATGGCCCCCGGCGGCATCATTTACCGCGTCTCCCCGGACGGAAAGGAATTCGAAATTTTCGCCTCCGGCTTCCGCAATATTTACGATGCCTCCGTGAACCGGAACGGGGATCTTTTCACCTATGATGCGGATATGGAGTATGACTTCAATACGCCATGGTATCGCCCCACCCGGATCAATCACGTGGTCAGCGGCGGCGAGTATGGCTGGCGCAATGGGGCCGGCAAATACCCCGAGTTCTACAGTGACAATCTGCCCGCAACCCTGAATATCGGGCCGGGATCACCCACCGGCACGCTTTTTGGATATGAATCAAAATTCCCTGCCAAATACCGGAACGCGCTCTTTGTGCTCGACTGGAGCTGGGGCAAGCTTTACGCGGTGCATCTGACAGAGCAGGGAGCCAGCTATACCGCCACCAAGGAGGAATTCATCACCGGCTCCCCGCTGCCCCTGACGGATGCCATCATCCTGCCTCAGGATGGGGCCATGTATTTTGCGATTGGCGGCCGCCGGGTGCAGTCAGGACTTTACCGCGTGTCCTACACCGGAAGCGGCGTGCCGGAGGATTCCCCGGCCACGGCGGACCAGCCAAAAAATCCCGAAGCTTCCCCTCAACCTGTCAGTGAGGAGCGGACCATCCGGATAGCGCTGGAAAAATTCCATGGCAAACCGGATCCTGCTGCGGTGCGGGCCGTCTGGCCGCACCTGAGCCATCCTGACCGCTACATCCGTGCCGCTGCCCGCATCGCGGTGGAGCACCAGCCGGTGGAGGAATGGGAAACCAGGGCCCTCACGGAATCCAATGCCACTGCCCAGCTGGAAGCCTTGCTGGCCCTGACGCGGGTCACCGGAGTTTGCCCCACGCACCGGCCTGCAGATCATGCCGTCAATACCGGCATGCGGAGCAAGCTATGGGAAGCATTGCTGAAACATGACTTTGCCGGCCTAACGCCCGGTCAGCGCCTCGCTTATGTGCGCCTTGCGCAAATCGTGCTGAACCGGTTTGGCCAACCGGACGCGGCCACCGTGGCGGCCATCATTGCCAAACTCGATCCGGCTTATCCTGCAGACAACTTCGAACTGAACTGGCTCCTCACTGAAACCCTGGCGCATCTTCAGGCTCCCAACACTGCCGCCAAGGGCATGGCCCTGATTGCTGCGGCCCCCAGCCAGGAACCGCAGCTGGAATATGCCCGCAGCCTGCGTTTCCTCAAAACCGGCTGGACTCCGGAGTTGCGCAAGGCCCAGCTGGAATGGTTCCTCCGGGCCGCCAATTACAAGGGCGGGGCCAGCTTTGACAAATTTGTCGAGTTCATCCGCAACGATACTCTTGCCACTTTCACCGAAGCCGAAAAGACCCTGTTGGCGGCTCTCATTGAGCAGAAACCGGAACGCAAATCCGCGATTGAAGTGGCGGGGGAAGTTTTTGCCGGCCGCACGCCGAAGCAATGGACCCTGGAGGAACTGAGCGCCGCTGCCCAAACCGGCATGAAGGGCCGCAACTTCGACACCGGCCAGAAAATGTTTGCCGCGGCGGCTTGTTATGCCTGCCACCGCTTTGGCAACGCAGGAGGCATGACCGGCCCCGACCTGACCAGCGCGGGCGGACGCTACAGTGCCCACGATCTGCTGGATCAGATCATCAATCCCAGCAAGGAAATCAACGAGCAGTATTCGCCGGTCATCGTCACCAAAAACGACGGCACCATGCTCTCCGGGGTCGTGGTCAATCTCAATGGGGACACCGTCAGCATCAACACCGACGCCACGGATCCCAACCAGCAGGTCAGTGTGGACCGCAAGCAGGTGAAAAGCATCGAGAACAGCCCGGTATCTTCCATGCCGCCCATGCTCCTGATGATGCTTAACAAGGAGGAAATCCTCGATCTCACCGCCTACATTCTCAGTGGCGGCGACAAGACAAATGCCATGTTCAAGCCATGACCACGCCGGGAGCGCCCCCCGTCCCGGCGGCTTCAGTGCTTGGTTCCTCAAAAGCCATGGACAGCGCCGGTGCTCCGCAGCCGCCGGCACGGATGGCGCTCCCGGCCTGCTTCGCCTTTGGATGAATCAACAGATTCCTGCGCTTCATACTCCGTAAAAATCATTTGCACCGAAATGTCAGGGAATCCCATACCGCACTCTGACATAACAGCGTCCCCCGGCAATGGCGGCGACCGGAGTGCGCCAGACAACCCTGTTCCACCCGGAGGGGCCAGGTGAAGTTAGAGTGCCGGGCAAATTGCTGACGGTCCATCCTTGCGGGAATCCTTCCATGGAATGCACTGACGGATCCTGTGCGGTTTCGACATAGGCGGTTTGAACACTGTGCTTCCAATAGGCAATTTCCAGCCATGGCTCCCCTGTCAACGGATCCGCCCCCACACCGGTCACCGGGAAGCCGGGCGATGCAGTGGAGCCTTCCACCGATTGGCCCGCTGTCAGCGGATCGGAGCCCGTTGAGTATTCCAACGCATTGTTGAGACCATCACCGTCCGGATCGGCTTCCGGCCGCTGCTGACCTGCGGCCAATCCAGCTGACTCCGCCCACTGGAAATATTGGTTGCCGGAAACCGCCTTGCTAATGACAAGATTTCCCATGAGGACCGCGCCGTTGGACGGAACCAGATCAATCGTGGTCAAACCATTGCCTGCCGTAGTAACGGACCGACTGCTCCACGCAGGTCCTGGCGGGGCGACAGCCTGCCCCGCTACCATCAGGCCTGCAGTAGTGCCGACGGATCGCACCCGGAACGAAATAACACTGTCCGGCGGGGCATTGAAGGAAACCGGTTTCAATCCGGGAACGAGCAGCAGGGAATTTCCGCCGTTTTCCGAGAGATCCGGCCATGACGCCGCTCCCGTCAGGGTTTCATCGGGAATCCTCAGGTAATGTCCCGCCGGGAGATCCAGTGCCTGACCGGCGGGAAGCACAGGAAGGATTTGGTAGGAAAACTGATCCAGATAGGGGAGCGCCGTGCTGGCGCTGTTGGGAGGAAATCTCAGAGCATGACGTCCTTGAGGGATGCAGACCTGGAACCGGCTCCACCGCGGGCTGGAACTGAGGGCCGGCAGGGTCAGTTGGAGATTGTCAAGACCGACCCGGCAGGTAGTCGGCCCAGTCAGCAACTGATGACCCGCCATGAATGTGGCGATTCCCGGACCTTCGAGTGAAACAACCAACGCATCGGCCGAAGTCACGGGAAGCTGCAGAGCATCCTCGCCGTCAAAGCTGACCGCCGCTGCCCGTAACTGGGACGGAACGGAAGAAGCCCAGGCCAGCCCGGGGGAATCAAGCAAGGCGGCGGCGTCCGGCACCGGGGCCGTGAAAGCTCTTGTTTTGATGCGGCGGATGCCGTGTGCCTGCCCGGCATACACCGGCCGGATGGGTCGGGCGGACCACCGCACCTGATGCGGGCCCGGGGGCAGATAGGCGGTATGGACGGTGGAGTCGTCGGACAAACTTACCGGCAGCGGGGCACCATCGATTTGAAGTCCGTATCCCACTTCCCACCCGGCATCCGAGAATAATGTTTCGATCACTAAGGGACCGGTCAGGCTGGTCTCCAGCCAAGCGGTTTCACCCACGCCCATGGGCTGCAACCAGACGGCACCCGGATCTTCGTGGCCGGAACCGGGGCCGCTGCGGGCCTGCCACAATTCCGTCCGGCTGCCCCCGGCGCTCCATGTCAGGGCAGGTTGATCCAGGGCATCTCCCAGACCTACGATGGAGTCGGGGTGAAAAACGGCATCATCAATGGAAGTTTGTCCATCCGTCCGGACAGGCAGGGGCGCGCTGCGGTCTGCCCTGCTCCAGAGCTGCCACGGAAATGGTGCAGCCATGGCCGGTGCCGGGTGGGTATAACCGGATCCCTGTTGTGGCCACATGACAGGCGAACCCGCGGATCCGTTCCGTTCCATTTTGATAGCCATCGAGAGAATGCCAGGCACTCCGGCTACCGGCGCGAGGTAGCCCGGCGAGGCTGCGGAGACCAGAACCGGAGTCGGGCGGGCTGCATCACGGGACGGCAGCCAACTGGCATTCAAGGGCCATGGCACCGGGTAGCTTTGGTTTCCTGAACTGTAATAGGATACTTTTGGCCACTCCACAAAAGACAAGCCGCCTTCCGTCAGGGTTTCCGCAAGTGATCCGTCGAACTGCTGGGTGAAATCAATTCCCCGGATTCTTTCAACCGGTTCGATGGAACGCGCGGTGCCGGTGCTTAGCGAGGCTTCCCAACGCATCGTGTGAAGGCCCGGTCCGATGTGCAGGTAAGTGCTGGCGCTATGGGGGACCACCACTCCGTCGAGTAATGGAGTAATCACGTAGGCACTCGTGTAATTGCCAATGCGGTCCGTAAACCAGCGGAGGACGCCTGGCCCGGGAAGCTGCACCTCCAGCCAGGAAGTCTCTCCCGGGCGGAGCGGTGGACTGGTCACCCTGCCCTGGGAAAAAGCAGCCCACGGGATATCGCCCCCGGTGCTCCACACCAGTTTCGGCGCACCCGTGGCAGGACCGAGTGGCATCCCCGGCCTGAAGAGATTCCCGTTCAGAAGATTCAATGAGGCGTTATTGCCCGCACGGGCAAGAATGCGCTGCGGGCCGTTGAAGAATATTTCTTTGCCGGCCGGCCGGTTGCCCTTGTCTGGCAGGATGATCACGGAGAAAGGATTTTGATCAGCGGGAATATAACATGGTCCCTGCACGGTGGTTTCCAGCCATTCCCCTGGCCGCACCTGATACAAAGGTGCTTCGGATGAGGTTTCCTGGTAGACAGGCCACGAAGCTCCACTCAACTTCCGCCAGGAGGCACCACTCTGAGGGAATGTCAGGGAAGGGGCGGCGATGGCATTGGCGGATTCCCGGATGCGCATGCCGTGCAGTTCCCCCCTTATCAGCGGGTTGGCGAGCTTGATGGTCAGGATAGCGGAACCTGCCCCCTGGATTTCCGTCCATGCGCTTGTTGCATAGCCATTCAGACCCAGCGCGACCGGGGAGTGACCGGATGCAGTAGAAAGTGTTAGGTTTTCCCCGGTTGCCTCTATGAGGCAGGGAAGCTGAACCCTCGTCTCCAGGCGCAGCATATCCTGAGCCGTCAATCCCGGCTCCGGCAGAAAAAGCACCCGACGCAATCTGCCCTTAACTTCCACGGCGGATTCCCATTCCGCCGGCAGGATCTCCCCGCCGCTTTCCGATTCCATCCACGCCCGGTTTCCGGTTTGCAGCACCTCCCCGACCGTCCGCAACGGAATAGCTGCGCAGACCACCCGATCCAACCACCATAAACTACCGGGGCGGTCTGGCCCTTGCCCCGGGGGTGCCTGCCAACGAATGGTTTGCTGACCGGATCCGATGATGGTTTCCTGCAATCCCGGCCAAATGGGCCGGCTCAATCCCTGCACGTTCATGGTGGCGGCGCGGGAGTCCGCCGAGGGTCCCGACAGATGACCGAGAGCCGACACCGCCATACGGAAGGAAACCACGGCTGGACCGGTCACCGTGGTTTCGATCCATGGAATTGCCGTGGAGGTGCTACCGCCTCCAGCGGCGGCATGACCTCCTGTACATTCCATGCCTTTGGTCGTGTGGTATCCTATCCAGGGAACTTCAGGGGAAGTTCTAAATGCAAGCGTGGGGACATCCACAGCTTCGGCCAAGGGAATGGTTTCCAGTGGAATCGCTTCCAGCCCATAAAGCGCCGCCGGACCGGAGACATCCAGCGTATGCGGTCCAGCACCAGCCAGTGGCATCGCGAAAAGCGTTGTCACCTGCGGATAACTGTAGGAACCAAAATAAGCGGGAGCATGCCACGCTCCCTCATCCACTCTGAGCCGGGCTTTTTCCTGAAAATCCTCCACCTTCATTGAGATCAGAACCGGTCCTGGAAAGGGCAGCCGGAGTTGCGCTCCGGGAGCGCTCCCGGCAGTCGGACTGTAGATTGTCAGGGCTTGACGGTAATCGCTGCCGGTCACCGTATCGCCCAGCACTTCCGGGACAAATCCTGGCAATCCCAGCAGGTTGCCGGGGGATTGGGAAGCCAATGGAGGCAAAACCTCCACCGCATCCAGCCAGGCACCGGTGAAATTGTAATCACGGTCCGTATCCCATGTTACGGTGTTGACCGCATACGGCAGAACTACATCCGCCTTCCTCCAGGAATAGGCATTTTCCTGCCAATGCACGGTCCCATTGATGCGGACGGATAAATCCCCCCTCACGGAAAACCGCAGGAGGGCAGGGCCCGGAATGGTCGTGGAAATGCTGCCCGCCCCTTCCGCAGTTGTGCTGTTGAATCTCGGGCAAAGAAGCGCGGCATCCCCATCTGCAGCATCTGGCGTGCGGTCCGTGCCGCACGCCCTTGCATTCGCAGTAAATGTCAGGGAAGGAGCATCCAAAACTTCCGCCAAGGGAAGCTGCGGCAAAAAAGCGACCTCATCCAGCACGCACGGGGGTCCCGGACCGCCTGCGGAATTGGAAGGGTTCTCTTTGAACATCCCGTCGGTGAATCCCTGTGCGAGAGGAATCCATGTGCGGATGCCGTCCTTGATCCCTGGCTGCGGCACACCATCCGGCCGCAGCATCACCACAGCGGGAGTATTGGCGGGGCCGGGAGAGACAAACGTCAGAACCGCCGCACGATCCCGCGGGCCATGGAAGCGGGCCGGCCCGCGGACCAATGCCGCATCCCGGCCATCGGGAGCCAGCGCACTTTCCGCGAAGCCGGTGATCGCGTCCCCCTCCTCCACCGCCCCCTGCTCCTCCGGCAGGTCCAGGGCCTCAGCCAATGTCACCACCGAGGCCGGGCGTATCCGCATGGCATCCAGGAACAAATCCCCCCTCCGGTAATCTCCGGTGTTGGATATGGTTAAAAGCCCCCGGTCCGCGAGAAAGGAATAGGGTTTCCAAAAGGTCGCCACCACCTCCTGCGAAGCTACCGAAAGCGTCGTGTAATTATCAACGCCTTCGGAACGCGCATAAAAATCCAACACCGAAACAACCGGCAAAGTGGTCTGAATACCGGAAGTCCCCGGAGAAGCCGAACCTAGCCGCAACCTCAGCACATCCGTCCCGTCATGAGCCTGCCCGGGTTCGGCCAGGGGCACAACATTGCCGAATGACGTCCAGTTTGTATTTTCCGTGTCCAACGCTTCAGCGATGGTTTGTCCTGTGGCTTTCCCCGTAAGACAAACGGCCGCAAGGCAAACGACGGACATCGGAAATATAGTCATGGAGAGGAACGCGGAAATTCGGGGGGAATAAATACCTTCGAATGGATTGAAACGCAGAATAACGAAAACAAGTTAAACATTCATGAGTCCTGACGGTGGGCAGGTTCGGCAGCCGTCAATGCGGAACAAAAAAAGCCGCAGTTTGCTGCCCATTCTGACGGGTCTGCCAGCCGCCGGGCCGGAACGCTTGTTTTGTTCGGAACAGTAGGGCTGCAAGGCCGTCTGCCTCGGGAACCTCAAAGCCGTTTTCGCGCCTGCTGAGCTTTACGACCCCAGTGGCCGCAGCCAGTGGGAACTCTACGATCTCTCCAGAGACCGTCAGGAACCGCACGATCTGCCGGCAGCGCAGTCGGGTGCGTTGCAGGAACTGGTCCATGAATGGGACGCTTGGGCGGTCCGGGCCAAGGTGCTGCCGGTTCCCTCAGCAGGAGTGCCGCCTCCTGCCAAAAACAGGACTGGGCCCTGACCGGCTATCTGATTTTCATCGTTGCCCGGAGCCGCGGTTCCAGCTTCAGGTAAGACGCCGGGGAAGGAGCGGGAGCAGAATGGCGGCAAGGGTGTCGATCTGCTCCTTGCTGTGGATGGCGGTCAGGGTGAGGCGGAGGCGGGCCCGGCCCTTGGCGACGGTGGGATAACGGATCGCCGGTATCAGGATGCCGGCTTCCAGCAGAGCCCCACTCAGCCTGACCGCTTCGGCCTCGCTGCCAATCATCAGCGGGACAATGGCACTGGAGGGTTCGGCGATCCGTCCCTCCATGGCCTGGGTCAGATAACTTAAATTGTTCCAAAGCCTGATGCGGCGGTCATCGCCATAGGCGGTGGGCAGCCAGTGACGCAATACTTCCCCGGTGGCATGGGCGAGGGCAGGGGAAGGTGCGGTGCTGTAGATGAAGGAGCGTGCGCGGTTGACCAGCAGATCAACGAGGGACCGGCTTCCGCAAAGATATCCTCCGGACAAACCGATGGCTTTGCTGAAGGTGCCCATCTGAATATCGACGCGGGAGGACAGTCCCAGCTTGGCGGCAAGGCCACGGCCCTGCGGCCCATGGATCCCGAAGGCATGGGCTTCATCCAGCAGCAGCAAAGCTCCATAGGTTTCCTTCAGACGGATGATGTCCCAGAGGTCAGCCCAGTCGCCATCCATGCTGAAAATGCTTTCCGTAACGACAAGGATGCGGCTGGTGGCGGAGGCTTTGGAGCGGGTCCATTGCAGGAGGTGCTCCAGCTTGCCCATGTGGTTGTGCGGAAAGACCCGCAAGGTGGCTCCGCTGAGCCTGGCGGCATCAATCAGGCTGGCGTGACTGAGTTTGTCCAGCAGGATAAAATCATCCGGGCCGCAGAGGGCAGGCAGGGTGCCCATGGCGGTGGCGTAGCCGGAAGAAAACGTCAGGGCAGCTTCGGTTTTTTTGAATTGGGCAAGGGTGTGTTCAAGCGCGGCGTGGGGAGGCAAAGTCCCGCAGACCAGTCTTGAGGCCCCGGAGCCGGCTCCGTAGAGATCAAGGCCCTCCTTGAAAGCGGCCCGCAGGGGGGCGGCATTGGCCAGCCCAAGATAGTCGTTGGAGGAAAAATTCAGCAAATCCTGCCCTTGCCAGGAAACCTGGCTGGACTGCGGAGATTCCAGAACACGCAGGCAGCGGTGCAGGGACGCGGCATGGAGCGGTGCCAGGTCGTCATCATAACTGCGCATGGGAGGGAATTTCCGGGAGACGGAAAGCGGTGCCTGATTTCAAACATCTAACATCTAAGGTTGAACATCGAACTTTGAACATCGAACTTTGAACTTTGAACTTTGAACTTTGAAATGGCGGAGGCTTGGTGGGAAAAGCAGGGGCCGGACCAGGCCTAACGCAGGCCGAGGCCCCAGTTGAGCAGGTTGGTGGATTCTTTCCAGATGGTGCCGGACCTCATGGTGCTGCCCAGCATGACACAAATGAGGGTGCGTCCGCGGTAGTTGGCGGCGGAAATGAGGCACTTGCCGGCGAGATTGGTGAAGCCGGTTTTCATGCCCACGCAATGGGGAAGGTAAAAGGGGGAATTGGGGCGCAGCAGGTGATTGGTGGTGGTGCACTTTTTGATCCGTCCGTCCGGCCGGGAGAGGGAGATTTCATGACGGCCGATCATGGGGCGCAGAGTGCTGTTATAGAGCACGGCGCGGGCCACGCGGGACATGTCGCGGGCGGTGGAGTATTGCCCTTCGGCAGGCAGGCCGCTGGCGTTTTTGAAGAGGGAATTTTTCATGCCTAACTGGTGGGCCCGGCGGGTCATCCAGACGGCAAAGGCGGGTTCGCTGCCGGCACAGGTGCTGGCGACGCAGCGGGCGGCATCGTTGAAGCTCTCGATGAGCATCGCCTGGAGCAGCGTCTTTAAAGGATAGCGTTCCCCCGCTTTCAGGGACATCTTGTGGGGTTCGGCGGCGGCATCGTAGGCGGAAACCGTGGCCGTCTTGTCGAGCGGGGTGCTTTCGATGCAGACGAGCGCGCTGAGCAGTTTTTGGGTGCTGGCGACGGCGCGGCGTTCATCCGCGTTTTTCTCATAGAGAATCTGCCCGCCGATGGCATCCACGACGATGCAGGCTTTGGCGGAAGTCCCTGGAGGGGACGGCAGACCGGGAATCTGGGCCGTGGCCCTTGGCAGACAGGCGGCAGCAGGCAGGGCAAAGGCGGCGTGGCGGAGGAGCGTGCGTCGCTTCATGGATTGGGGGACTTCCTTGGGGCAGGGGTGGGTTTTTTGGCAGGAGAGGGGCTTGGCTTTTTTGCCGGGGGCGTCACCGGGGTAGCACGCGGTGGTTGGGGGGAGGCGGGGGCCGGAGGGGGGGTGGACGGGGAACGGGCCGTTTCCGGGCTGGGGCCTGGATCCTCCCCGCTCTCTTCGGAAGCGTCATTTTCCACGACGGTGGATTCGCCGCGGATCTGCTTTTCAATAATTTCGTCAGGTTCTGCCCCAAGGGACCGCGCTTTGCGGTAATGGCGGCCGGCCATTTCCAGGGAGGGGGGTTTGCGCTCCAAATAGAGGACGGCCAGATTGAAGTGGGCCTCGGCATATTCAGGATCCAGATCCAGCGCTTTCTGCAGTTCGGCTTCGGCACCATTGGTCCAGCCAATGCGTTTGAGCACAATCGCCAGGGTATTGTGGGAGCGGGCGTCAGCGGGATTTTCGGCCACGCCCCGGGTGGTCGCCGAGACCGCCATCATGGGCGCTTTCAATTCCAGATACACCTGCCCCAGCGTGAGCCATGAATCGACCAGTTCCGGTTTCAGGGCAGTGGCTTTTTCCAGCGAATTCCGGGCAGCTTCGTGGTCCCCCAATTGGTAGTGCACTTTGCCCAAATTGGAGAGGGCGGCCGCGTTGTTGGGCTCCAGCTTGAGAACGGAATCCCATGCAGTCCGGGCGGCTTTCCATTGCTGGGCCCGCATGGCGGAAATGGCGCGGTTCACATAAGGAGCCGAATCAAGGGAAGCCAAAGGGGCGGTGCTGTCCTGGCCGTTCCCGCAGGCAAAGGCGGCCAGCCAGAAAACGAGGGCCAGGTATCGGGGGCTGGGAGGTTGCAAAGGCATCAGCAGGGCAGGGCGGGGGGAATGAAATGCATAGCGCGTCCTGGGCATGGTTCAAATGCGGAATCAGTGGAACTTGGCCAATGCGCCCGGGACTCGCCCGGGCGTGCCCGGAGGATGCAAACAGGCCGCAGGCGGTGACTGCCATGGCAAAGCGCAGCGCCCCATGGCGGTTTTGGCTCCGGACGGTGCGCCGCCGCGATCTCAAAACTAAGCGTTACGAATGGAAAAAATGCCTTTGACACCCGGGGTGGACCGTCTAGTATCCGCGACGCTTTGCGGAAAGCGGTTTCCAACTCACTTGGATTTGCTCCGAGCCAGCCAAACCAAACAGGCTGCAAAGCATCTCCGGGAATATTGGAAACCTTTCGCCCCAAAGCGTGCAGGACCCGGCACCGGAATATGTCCGCCCTTGATTTCAAGGACTCATATTGCGGTGTTGTTTCGTCTTCGCGACATAACAAATTTGCTTGTGTAGCTCAGTGGTAGAGCACTTCCTTGGTAAGGAAGAGGTCATGGGTTCAATCCCCATCACAAGCTCCATTTCTGACACTCCCACCCTAAATCACCAACCACCCAAAAGACCATCATGGCCAAGGAAGCATTCGCCAGAACCAAACCCCACGTCAACGTCGGCACCATCGGACACGTTGACCATGGCAAGACCACTCTCACCGCTGCCATCACCACTACTCTGGCTGAAAAAGGTTTCGCTCAGGCAAAGGGCTATGCAGATATTGATGCCGCTCCGGAAGAAAAAGCCCGCGGGATCACGATCAACACCGCCCACGTGGAGTATGAAACCGACAACCGCCACTACGCCCACGTCGATTGTCCCGGCCACGCGGACTACGTGAAAAACATGATCACCGGTGCCGCCCAGATGGACGGCGGGATTCTGGTGGTTTCCTCCGCCGACGGCCCGATGCCCCAGACCCGTGAGCACATCCTACTCGCCCGTCAGGTGGGCGTACCTGCCCTCGTGGTCTTCATGAACAAAGTGGACATGGTGGACGACGCTGAATTGCTCGACCTCGTCGAGATGGAAGTGCGCGACCTCCTTTCCCAGTATGATTTCCCCGGTGACGACATCCCAATCATCAAGGGTTCCGCCCTGAAGGCCCTCGAAGGAGATCCTGAGCACAAGGCCAACATCCTCAAGTTGATGGAAGCCGTGGACAGTTATATCCCGCTGCCAGAGCGCCCCATCGACCAGCCTTTCCTCCTCCCCGTGGAAGACGTGTTCGCCATTGAAGGCCGCGGCACCGTGGCCACCGGCCGTATCGAGCGCGGGATTGTCAAGAAAATGGAAGAAATCGAAATCATCGGTTTCAAGCCTACTGTCAAGACGACCGTCACCGACATCGAAATGTTCCGCAAGCTGCTCGACGAAGGCCGGGCCGGCGACAACGTGGGTCTCCTCCTCCGCGGCGTGAAGAAGGACGACATCGAGCGCGGCCAGGTTTTGGCCAAACCCGGTTCCGTGAAGCCCCACAAGAAATTCATGGCTGAGGTGTATGTCCTCTCCAAGGACGAAGGTGGCCGCCACACCCCGTTCTTCAACAACTACCGGCCCCAGTTCTACGTCCGCACCACCGACGTGACCGGCAGCATCAAGCTCCCGGAAGGCGTGGAGATGGTGATGCCCGGAGATAACATTCAGATGGAAGTCGAACTGATCACGCCGATCGCCCTCGAAAAGACCATGCGTTTCGCCATCCGTGAAGGTGGCCGCACCGTCGGAGCGGGCCGCGTCGGCGAGATCCTCGAATAATCCACCACGGGAAATTCCCGTTCCGGACTCTTGGAAGCAGGGCGGTGTCACACCGCCCTGCTTTCCTTGTCTCCGGCTCCGGAAAATCCTTCTCCAACGGGATTCTCCCGGGCCCTCATCCTCCCGATGGGCGCTTGACAAGATAAAATCCCCTTCCCATCTTTCCGGCCCGCCAAAAGCCGGGTCAGCAACACAGGTCCATAGCTCAATTGGTAGAGTAGTGGTCTCCAAAACCATTGGTTGTAGGTTCGAGTCCTACTGGGCCTGCCATTTCCTTCCCTCCCCGCCGTCTCCCGTCCCCATGATTGGTTCTATCCGCAAATTCTTTTCCGAAGTCGGTCTCGAACTCAGAAAAACCACTTGGCCATGGGATGCCAAAGAAAAAGGATTCAAGAAGTTCAAGGAACTGACGGACTCCACCGTGGTGGTTGTGGTCGGTTTGGTGATTCTCGGAGCCTACGTTGCCGGTTGGGACTTCATCATGATTTACGTGATGAAACTTTTCACTCTCGGAATCGGCAGCTGATCGCCGCTTCTTGTCCCCCCCCTTGCCAGTTCTTCCGGAACCGCGGCGAACCCTTTTCCCTTCAAGTTTTCCTCAATTCCATTCCATGGGCGCGATTCCAGCAGCAAGAGATCAATGGTATGTCATCCACGTCCTCTCCGGTCAGGAGCAGAAGGTGAGGGATAATCTTGTGCGCCGCATTCAGACGGAGGAAATGGGTGATTTGGTTTATGAAGTCCTGCTGCCCCAGGAGCGGGTTTCGGAGGTCAAAAAAGGCCAAAAGCGTGAATCCAAACGCAAGTTTTTCCCGGGTTACCTGTTGGTGAACATGCAGATGCTCACCGAAAATGGCACCCTGGTGGACCGCTCATGGTATTTTATCAAGGATACCGTTGGCGTCATTAACTTTGCCGGCACCCGCGATAAACCGACCCCGATGCGGCCCAAGGAAGTCGAGCAGATGCTGCTTCAGATCCGGGAGCGCGAGGACAACGTCAAACCCAAGATCGCCTTCGAAGTTGGCGACACGGTCAAGGTGGCCGACGGTCCCTTCGAGTCTCAAACGGGTCTCGTCGAAGAAATCGATCCTGAAAAAGGCAAGCTCCGCGTCTCGGTCAGCATTTTCGGCCGCTCGACCCCGGTGGACCTCGAATATTGGCAGGTCGAAAAAGGCTAATCCTGCGCGTCCATTATCCTTTCCTATCCTTCATTCCTCTCTTCCTAAGTTCTCTCAGTCATGGCCAAAGAAATCATCAAAACCATCAAGCTCCAAATCCCAGCCGGAGCTGCCAATCCCGCTCCTCCTGTCGGTCCTGCTCTTGGTCAGGCCGGGGTGAACATTATGATGTTCTGCAAGGAGTTCAACGCCCAGACCCAAAAATCTGCCGGCGATATCCTGCCCGTGGTGATCACCGTCTACAAAGACAAGTCCTTTACCTTCATCACCAAGCAGCCACCAGCCAGTCTGCTCCTCAAGAAGGCCGCCGGAATCGCCTCGGGCTCCAAGGTTCCCCACAAGGAAAAAGTGGCCAAACTCACCCGCGCCCAGGTTGAGGCGGTGGTCACCCAGAAAATGCCCGACCTCAACGCCAACAGTCCGGAAGCCGCCTACCGCATCATCGCCGGCACCGCCCGCCAAATGGGCATCGACTGCGAAGTCTAGGCTGAGCCAAGTTTTCAGTTTTCAGTTTTCAGTTTTCAGAAGTTCTGAAATGGGAACGGAACTGACTATCCAAACCACAAACCACCGCAGGAGGGAAACGAAGCTGACGGCAACTATCAAAATTCAGAAGAAGTAAGCCTCACGGCCGACGGAAAACTGAAAACTGAAAACTGAAAACTTCCCCCGCTCGCACTGCATCCCACCATGTCCACTCATCGCTCCAAACGATATGTGTCTGCCAAGAAATTGGTCGACCCCACCAAAACCTTCGCTTTTGAAGAAGCCATGGAGCTTCTCAAGAAGCTGCCCGCCCCCAAGTTCGACCAGTCCGTGACCATTTCCATGCACATGGGAGTGGACCCGAAAAAGGGCGAACAAATGATCCGTGCCACCTGCTCGCTGCCCCATGGCACCGGCAAAAAGGTGACGGTGCTCGTCTTTGCCCAGGGCGCGGCCGCTGAAGCCGCCAAGGCCGCCGGTGCCGACTACGTTGGTTTCACCGACCTCGTCGCCAAGGTGCAGGGTGGATTCCTCGACTTTGATGTCGCCATCGCCACGCCGGACGCCATGACCGAAGTGCGCAAACTTGCCCGTTTCCTCGGCCCCCGCGGCCTGATGCCCAATCCGAAGACCAACACCGTGACCGAAGACCCGGCCACCACGATCAAGGAAGTAAAGGCCGGACGCGTGAACTTCAAACTCGACAAAAACGGCAACATTTCCCTCCCCGTCGGCAAGATTTCCTTCAACGTCGACCAGCTCGCCGAAAACGCCGTGGCCGCCATCGAAGCGGTGCAGCGCGCCAAGCCTGCCACTGCCAAGGGACGTTATATCGAAACGATTTCCGTCACTGCCACCATGACCCCGTCCGTGGCGATCGATCCTTCCAAATATGTGAAGGCCTAAGCCGCCTACCTGAACCTCAACGGACCATCTTTTCATGAATCCTGACAAAAAAGTCATTTCCGACCAGCTCATCGCGCGGATCAACTCTTCCCCTTACGTCCTTCTCGTCGACTACACCGGCATGACCGTGCCGCAGTTCAACGAGATCCGGAAGCGCCTCCGCGGCGTGGGCTCCAACCTCCACGTCACCAAGAACAGTTACGTCAAGGTGGCGGGAGCCAGCCGTGGTTTTCCCGAAGCGCTCAATGGCGACCTCAAAGGCCAAACTGCCATCGTCTTCGGTGATTCGGATGTCTGCAAGGCCGCCCAAGTGGTCAAAAAGTTCCGCACCGAAACCCAAAAGCCCGGCATCAAGAGCGCGGTGCTCGACGGCAGCCTGCTGACCCCTGACAAAGTAGAATCCCTCGCCGATGTCGGCAGCAAGGAGTCCCTCCTCGCTACCCTCCTCGGGGTGATCAATGCCCCCGGTTCCTCCATCGCCCGCGCCATCCGCGCCAAGGCCGAAAAGGACGGTGGCCCCGCCGCTGACGCCGCCCCGGCGGCTGACGCCGCTGCGGAAGCGCCCGCCGCCGCTGCGGAAGCGCCGGCTGCTGAAACTCCGGCCGAAGCTTAACTCCACCAGAACTCTCTGGCTCCGTGACCCGGCGCCTTACCCAAACCAAGCAAAACACCAACCTCAGTTCCTTGCCGGATGGGCGGCTGCCCATCTCAATCCACCCGGGGCTCCGGGCCACGGCGACACTGAACCAAACACATGGCTAACCTAGCACAAATCGTTGATGACCTGAGCGCCCTCACCATCCTTGAGGCCTCCGAACTCGTGAAAACTCTCGAAGAGAAGTGGGGCGTGAGCGCCGCTGCTCCTTCCGGTGGTGGTGGCGGCCCGGCTGTCGCTGCGGTCGTCGAAGAAAAGACCGAATTTGACGTGGTCCTCGTGGAAGGCGGTCCCAACAAGATCGCCGTCATTAAGGAAGTCCGCGGCGCGGTCTCCGGTCTCGGCCTCGCCGAAGCCAAGGCCCTCGTCGAAGGCGCTCCCAAAGTCCTCAAGAGCGGCGTTCCCAAAGCCGAAGCCGAGGAAATCAAGCAGAAGATCGAGGCCGCCGGTGCCAAGGTCGAAATCAAGTAATCCCTTCCTTTCTGCCGGTGCCCTGGTTTCCGGGGCACCGGTTTTCCCTCTCCCTTCTGCCGTCCCTTTCCTCAGCCGGCAGATTTCCTCCACCGCCCTCCTCCCCTTTCTGCAGCCCCCACTCCGAACTCAACCCGAAGCGCGGTCCCGCTTCCTCCCAGACCCAGCCCGCATTTGAACCAGCCGACGTTCCGCTTCCACATTCCGACAATCTAGCAAGTATGGCGTTCCGCCTCTCCTGAATCAAAGGGGCGGAACCTCATACTTCTTCGCGTTTTCAGGTTTCTCCTTTCCCGCCGCATCGCTCCCGCGGTTTCCACCGTTCAACCCATAGTCCCCACCGCCACCATGTCAGACCGTCTTCAATTTGGCAAGATCAAGGAAGTGCTCGACCCTCCGAATCTTATCGAGGTCCAGCTCAACTCCTACCGCGAATTCCTCCAGAAGGAAACGCCCGCCCACAAACGCACGGTGATTGGACTCCAATCGGTATTCAAGGAAGTTTTTCCGATTGAAAGCTACGATAACAAAGTGGTGCTTGACTTTGCCCATTACGAAGTCGGCGAACCGAAGCTGACCGCGCACCAGGCCCAGAGGGACGGCGAAACCTACTCGGCCCCGCTCTACGTCACCTTCACGCTGAAGGACGAAACCGGAACCAAGGAAGAACGGGTCTACATGGGCGAGCTGCCGCTGATGACGGACCGCGGCACTTTTGCCATCAACGGCGCGGAACGGGTCGTGGTTTCCCAGCTCCACCGCTCCCCCGGCATTTGTTTTGAGATGAATCTTCACCTCAACGGCAAACCGCTTCATGGCTTCCGCATCATTCCCGACCGCGGGTCATGGCTCGAAGTCCAATTCGATACCAACGACTTGCTCTACGTCTATCTTGACCGCCGCCGCCGCCGCCGCAAGTTCCTTGCCACCACTTTCCTGCGCGCCATCGGATACGGCAAGGATGAGGACATCATCAAACAGTTCTACAATATTGAAGACCTCAAGCTGAAGGCTTCCCTCGACGAAGCCGAACTCAGTTCCAAAGTGCTCTTCAGCGACGTGGTGGACGGGGAAACCGTGGTCGCCAAGGCCTACGAGCCGCTCACTCCGGGCATTATTTCCGCCCTCATGGCCCTCGGCCAGAAGACCGCCAAGGTCATCACCGTTTCCGCGGATGACTTGCTCCTGAAGTCCCTCAAGAAGGACCCGGCCAAGGACGAAGAGGAAGCCCTCAAGGACATCTACCGCCGGCTGCGCCCGGGGGATCCTCCCACCGTCCCTAACGCCCGCGCCCTCCTGAAGCGTCTCTTCTTCGACCCGAAGAAATACGACCTCACCCGTGTCGGCCGCTACAAGATCAATCAAAAACTCAACCTCAAGGCCAACGAGGACGAGCGTGTCCTCCTGCCTTCCGACTTTGTTTCCGCGATCCGTTATCTGCTGAAACTGCGTCAGGGTGAAGGGATTCTGGATGATATTGACCACCTTGGCAGCCGCCGCGTCCGGGCCGTGGGTGAATTGCTCTCCAACCAGTGCCGCGTGGGCCTCGCCCGCACCGAGCGTCTGGTCAAGGAACGCATGACCCTCTTCGATGTAAACCTCGAAGGCATGACTCCGCAGAAGCTGATCAACCCCAAGGCGCTCTCCGCCGTGGTGCGCGATTTCTTCGGCCGGTCCCAGCTCTCGCAGTTCATGGACCAGACCAACCCGCTGGCCGAACTGACCCACAAACGCCGCCTCTCCGCCCTCGGGCCAGGGGGGCTCAACCGCGACCGTGCCGGTTTTGAAGTGCGTGACGTCCACCCTTCCCACTACGGCCGCATCTGCCCGATTGAGACGCCGGAAGGACCAAACATCGGTCTGATCAACTCGATGTCCACCTTTGCCAGGATCAACGATTTCGGCTTCATCGAAACTCCCTACCGCAAGATCGTCAATGGCCTGGTGCTCGACAAACTCGAATACCTGACCGCCGACCAGGAGGAAACCCACAAGATCGCGCAGGCCAACAACCCGCTCAATGCAGACGGTTCCTTCGTGAACAAAAAGATTACGGTCCGGTTCCGTGGTGACTTCCTCGAAGTCGAACCCACCGAATCGAGCTACATGGACGTCAGCCCCAAGCAGCTGGTTTCCATTGCCGCCGGCCTCATCCCGTTCCTTGAGCACGATGACGCCAACCGCGCGCTGATGGGCTCCAACATGCAACGCCAGGGCGTTCCTCTGCTCATCACCGAAGCCCCCCTCATCGGCACCGGTCTGGAAGGCAAAGCTGCCCGCGACTCCCGCGCCGTGGTCACCGCGGAGAAGGACTGCAAAGGCAAGGTCGCTGCGGCCACCGCCGAAGTGATCATCATCACCAAGGATGGCAAGCTGCCCTGCACCGATGCCGAATTCCTCGCGGATCCCTACTGTGTGAAGCACAATCCTGACAAAGGGGTGTTCTCCATCCCGCTGCGCAAGTTCATGCGTTCCAACGCCGGCACCTGCATGAACCAGAAGCCACTCGTCCGCCGCGGTGATACCGTGAAACCGGGCGATGTCCTGGCGGATGGTCCCTGCACGGACAAGGGTGAACTCGCCCTCGGCCGCAACGTCCTCGTGGCGTTCATGTCGTGGAATGGCTATAACTTCGAGGATGCCATCACCATCTCGCAGAAGGTCGTCAAGGAAGACATCTACACCTCCATCCACATTGAGGAATTCGAAGTCGGAGCCCGTGATACCAAACTGGGCCCCGAGGAAATCACCCGGGACATTCCGAATGTCGGTGAGGAAGCTCTGCGCAACCTCAGTGCTGATGGAGTCGTCCGGATCGGTGCCGAAGTGAAGCCTGGCGACATTCTCGTCGGAAAAATTACGCCGAAGTCCGAAACCGAACTGGCTCCGGAAGAACGCCTCCTGCGCGCCATCTTCGGTGAGAAAGCCGCCGACGTGAAGGACACTTCCCTCCGTGTCCCCTCCGGCTGCACCGGCATCGTCATGGATGTCCGCGTTTCCAGCCGCAAGGACAACGCCAAAGAAAAAGTCAGCGCCGCGGAAAGCCGCAAGCAGGCCAAAGTGATTGAAGAGGAGTTCAAGACCAAGCACAACGAGCTGGTCGAACAACTCACCGACAAACTGGCCGATATCCTCCTTGGCGAAAAAATCCCCCTCGACGTGGTCAATGCCCAGACCGGCGAGATCCTCGTACCGGCCAACAAGAAGATCACCAAAGCCCTCCTGGCCCGCGTCGCAGAAGCCCACGACCATATCGACATCGATCCCAGCCCGGTCCGCAACAAGATCTTCGATATCATCGGCACCTTCGAACAGAAGTTTGTCGAACTCGAGGAGGAACGCGAAGGTGCCCTCGACAAAGTGGAAGCCGGTGACGAACCTGACAACGGGATCGTCAAGCAGGTGAAGGTCTACATTGCCTCCAAACGGAAACTTTCCGTGGGAGACAAGATGGCCGGCCGCCACGGCAACAAGGGCGTCGTCGCCAAGATCGTTCCGGAAGAAGACATGCCCTTCCTCGAAGACGGCACTCCGGTGGACATCGTGCTCAACCCGCTCGGCGTGCCAAGCCGCATGAACGTCGGCCAGGTTTTGGAAACCCACCTCGGGGTGGCTGCCCGCGCCCTCGGCTTCAAAGTCGCCACTCCGGTCTTTGACGGTATTCCCGAAGAGAAAATCATGGGCTACCTCAAGGAAGCCAAGGAAACCACCCCGATGAGCTGGATCGGCCTGAATGGCAAGTCCACCCTCTACGACGGACGCACCGGCGAGCCCTTCCACCAGGACGTCGTGGTCGGCATCATCTACATGATGAAACTGAACCACCTCGTGGCTGACAAGATCCACGCCCGTGCGGTGGGTCCTTACAGCCTCGTGACCCAGCAGCCACTCGGCGGCAAGGCCCAATACGGCGGCCAGCGTTTCGGGGAAATGGAAGTCTGGGCCCTCGAAGCCTATGGCGCGGCCTACACCCTGCAGGAACTCCTCACCGTCAAATCCGACGACGTGGCCGGACGCACCCGCATCTACGAAAGCATCGTCAAAGGTGACAACAACCTCGAAGCCGGCACCCCGGAGTCCTTCAATGTGTTGATCAAGGAAATGCAGTCCCTCGGCCTTGATGTGAAAGTTGCCAATTCCAAAGCCGGCCCCGACGGCGGCGGCATCAGCGCCCTGAGCGCCTAACCCCTCCCGGGTGGCGGACCGGAGCCGGTCCGCCACCTCCTTTTCTTCTCCGTTTCATTCCACTTTTTCCTTACTTTTTTCTATGAGCGTTGAAACCCAACTTCGCGAACTCTTCGGCGGCGATGCCCGTCCCCAGGGCTTCGACCACGTGGCCATTACCGTCGCTTCCTCCCCCACTATCCAGAGTTGGAGCCGTGGCGAAGTGAAGAACCCGGAGACCATCAACTACCGCACCTTCAAGCCTGAAAAGGGCGGTCTCTTCTGCGAACGTATCTTTGGACCCACCCGCGACTGGGAGTGTTCCTGCGGCAAATACAAGCGCATCAAACACAAGGGCGTGGTCTGTGACCGCTGCGGCGTTGAAGTGACCCTCAGCCGCGTCCGCCGCGAGCGCATGGGCCACATCGAACTGGCCGTGCCGGTGAGCCACATCTGGTTCTACAAGTGTATGCCCAGCCGTCTCGGCCTGGCCCTCGACATGACCGCCCGCCAGCTTGAGCGCGTCATTTATTATGAGGACTACGTGGTCATCGACCCCAAGAACACTCCCCTCACCAAAGCCCAGCTCCTGACCGAAGTGGAATTCCGTGAGGCTGAGGAGCAGTATGGTGAAGATGCCTTCCGGGCTTCCATGGGAGCAGAAGCCGTCGAGGAACTCCTCGCCAGCATCAACCTGCCCGAGCAGATCGTCGAACTGCAGGATGCCATGACCAAGACCCGGTCCAAGCAGACCCGCAAGAAACTGGCCAAGCGCCTCAAACTCGCCCAGGGATTCCTCAGCAGCCACAGCCGTCCGGAGTGGATGGTAATGCGCGTGCTCCCCGTGATCCCGCCCGACCTGCGCCCCCTGGTCCCGCTCGAAGGCGGCCGCTTTGCGACCTCCGACTTGAACGACCTCTACCGCCGCGTCATCAACCGCAACAACCGTCTACGCAATCTCCTCCTGCTCAAGACCCCGGATGTCATTATCCGGAACGAGAAGCGGATGCTGCAGGAAGCCGTCGATGCCCTGTTCGACAATGGCCGTCATGGCCGTGCCGTCACCGGCGCCGGCAACCGTCCTCTCAAATCCCTGAGCGACATGCTCAAGGGCAAGGGCGGCCGCTTCCGTCAGAACCTGCTCGGCAAACGCGTCGATTACTCCGGCCGTTCCGTGATCGTGATCGGACCAGAATTGAAGCTGCACCAGTGTGGTCTTCCCAAGAAGATGGCTTTGGTGCTCTTCGAACCCTTCATCATCCGCCGCCTTAAGGAACTCGGTTATGTGCACACCGTGCGCTCTGCCAAGAAGATGATCGAGCGCCGCACCCCGGAGGTCTGGGATATTCTGGAAGAGGTCACCAAAGGCCATCCCGTCCTCCTCAACCGTGCGCCGACGCTCCACCGCCTATCCATCCAAGCCTTCGAGCCGGTCCTCATTGAAGGGGAAGCGATCCGCGTCCATCCCCTGGTTTGTACCGCATACAATGCCGACTTTGACGGTGACCAGATGGCGGTGCACGTGCCGCTTTCCGTGGAAGCCCAAATGGAAGCCCGCCTCCTGATGCTGGCGACCAATAACATCTTCTCGCCCTCCAGCGGCAAGCCGGTCACCACGCCATCCCAGGACATTACCCTGGGGGCCTACTTCCTCACCCAGACCCGCAATCTGCCGCCGGCGAAGGGGGAGGCCGAAGCCCGCAAACCGCTCTTCGAAACGATCTCCGAAGTCGAGGCTGCCCTTTATGACGGGGCCGTGGAGATTCACCAGTCGATCCGCTTCAAGAACCCGGACCGGGGCAAAACCACCATCTTTGGCAATCCCAAGGATATCGTTATCGAAACCACCCCGGGCCGCGTCCGCTTCAACGAAATCTGGCCTGGGGCCATGGGCTTCGTGAACAAGAACGTGGGCAAGAAGCAGCTCTCCGACATCATCTGGCGCTGCTGGCAGACCGCCGGCCACCAGGAAACGGTGTATGCCCTCGACCGCCTCAAGGAACTTGGCTTCAAGGCCGCCACCCAGTCGGGCTGTTCCATCGGAATTACCGACATGGTGATTCCGGTCGAGAAGAAGGGCGAACTCGAAAAAGCTTACATCCGCCTCGACGAGATCGACAAGCAGTATAAGCGCGGGGTCATCACCGACCGCGAGCGCCACAACATGATCATCGACTTGTGGACCCAGGCCGGCGACCACATCCAGCAGAGCCTCTTCCGCACCCTCGAGTTCAACGAAGGGAAGAAGAATGCCAACCCGCTCTTCATGATGGTGGACTCCGGAGCCCGTGGTAACAAACAGCAAATCAAGCAGCTCGGCGGGATGCGCGGCCTCATGGCCAAGCCATCCGGCGAGATTATTGAGCGCCCGATTACTGCGAACTTCCGCGAAGGTCTGTCGGTGCTGGAATACTTCATCTCCACCCACGGTGCCCGCAAGGGTCTGTCCGACACCGCGCTCAAGACCGCAGACTCCGGTTACATGACCCGCAAGCTGGTTGACGTGGCCCAGGACGTAATTGTCTTCGAACACGATTGCGGCACTACCAACGGCATCACCGTCGGTTCCCTCTATGAAGGGGACGAGGAAGTGGTGGACCTGAAGACCCGCATCTACGGCCGCGCTTCCTGCGAGACCATCAAGGATCCGGTTACCCAACTGAACATCGTCAAGGCTAACGACATCATCACCGAGAAGCAGGCGGATTCCCTGATGAAGATCGGGGTCGAACAACTCAAGATCCGCTCCGTCCTCACCTGCGAAAGCAAGCGCGGCTGTTGTGTGTTGTGTTATGGCCTGCACCTCGGCACAGGCTTTGAAGTCAAGATCGGCGAAGCCGTCGGCATCGTCGCCGCCCAGTCCATCGGTGAACCCGGCACCCAGTTGACCATGCGAACCTTCCACGTCGGTGGGGTTGCAGGCACCAGCTTCAAGCAGCCTATCGTCAAGGTGAAGAACGCCGGGACCGTCCGCTACAACGACCTCCGGGCCGTGCAGAGCACCGACGGCACCCACATCGTCCTCACCAAAAACGGAACCGTTTCCGTGCACGACGAATCCGGTCTCGAACTGGAAGGCCACAAGCTGGTCGTCGGCTCCGTGATCTACAAACCCGAAGGCAGCCTGATCAAGAAGGGCGAAACCCTCGTAACCTGGGAACCGCACTCCGTGCCTGTGATTACCGAGCGCGAAGGCGTGATCGACTTCCGCGACATGATCCAGGGCATCACCCTCGGCAAGGGCGGCGAAAAGGGCAGCGAAGGTGCCATCGTCCTTGAGCACAAGGAAGACCTCCATCCGCAGATCGTGGTGATTGACGGCAAGACCAAGGAAGTCCTCGCCAGCTATTCCATTCCTGCCGGAGCCTTCCTTTCCGTCAAGAAGGGCGACAAAGTTTCCGCCGGCACTACCCTGGCCAAGACGCCCCGCAAGGTCAGCAAGGCCAAGGACATCACCGGCGGTCTTCCCCGCGTGGCGGAACTCTTCGAGGCCCGCAAGCCCAAGGATCACGCCGAGATCGCCAAGATCGACGGGGTGGTCGCCATTGGCGGCATGGTCCGCGGCAAACGCAAGGTTATCGTCCGCGACGAAGAATCCGGCGATGAGGAAGAACACCTCGTTCCCCGCGGCAAACACATCATCGCCTTTGAAGGCGACCGCGTGAAGAAAGGCGACCAACTCACCGAAGGTCCCGTCGTGCCGCACGAAATCCTGGACATCCTCGGCCCTCACATGCTTCAGGAACACCTCGTCAACGAAGTGCAGGAGGTCTACCGTCTGCAGGGCGTGGAAATCAACGATAAGCACATTGAGATCATCATTCGCCAGATGCTGCGCAAGGTGAAGATCACCGATCCCGGCGACACCGAATTCCTCTGGGGTGACCAGGTCGAGCGCATCGCATTCGAGGAAGCCAACGAGAAGATCGTGGAGCAGGGCGGTAAACCCGCCGAGGCCGAGCCGATCCTCCTTGGCATCACCAAGGCCTCCCTCGAAACCGATTCCTTCATCTCTGCGGCTTCCTTCCAGGACACCACCCGCGTCCTCACCGATGCCGCTACCCTCGGCAAGGCCGACTGGCTGCGTGGCTTCAAGGAAAACGTCATCATGGGCCACCTCATCCCGGCCGGCACCGGCTTCCTCCGGAACCGCGACATGCGCGTCAAGGAAAAAGGCGAAACCACCACCACCGAAGGACTCGATTCCATCGAAGACGAAGCCGATAGCTTCCTCGCCGGTCTGTAAGCCTGGCATCCCCTCACCAAAAAGCCGCAGTCCGCCCGGGCTGCGGCTTTTTTGCGGCTCACATTTGGCATTCACTCGCCCAAGCCCGGCTGGATGAAGGAAATCGGCGGGCAGGAGGTGGACCAGGCGGCCGCTGCTCTGAACCCCGTTCCCGCCTGATTCAGCCGGCAACCCCGCCATGCGCTCCGCCAACCGCAACTTACCGGTCCCGGGGAAAGCGGATTCAATACCGGAGCCACGGTCTGGACCAATTCCCAACTTCGGCTACGGGCAGGACTTTGCGGGACATTACCAGCCCCAGCCCCACGCCTCCAACTCCGACTGCAGCGCGGTCAGGTTCCACAGGTGCACCGCGCCGGTGGCGGTGGCGGCCGCCAGCCATTGGCCATCGCGGGAAAACTCCAATTGATAGCAGGCAGGAGCGGCGGGGGGTTCCAAGGTGATGAGACGGCGACGGGTCGGAAGTTCGATGAGGGCGATGCGCTTGTCTCCGCTGGCCAAGGCCAGCATCCGGCTCGTGCCATCGGCCCCCGGCGGAGAGAAGGCAGCTCCTCCGTTTGGCGAATGGTTGGCCTCCAGCTCCGGCAGGGACGCTGCTTCCCACGTTTCCGTGTCCCAGAGCCGGTGAGAGGCCCCGCAGGCGGCCAGCCAGCGGCCATCCGGACTCCACGCCAGACTGTGCCGGGGCCCCACGTCGAACCGGCGGAGCAGCGCTCCGGTTGCGTTGTCGTGGATTTTCAAGCCGGCCTCATAACGGAATCCGACGGCGGTTTGGCTGCCGTCCGGGGAAAGCGCGAGCCCGGTGCCCAGCGGCAGACTGCTCAAAAACCGGATGTCCCCGCTCCTGACTATACCGTCCGGCCCCAGCGGAATCAGGGCGGTGCGCATCGCGGTATTGTCCGAGGCCGCAACCCACCGGCCATCCGGCGTGCTGGTAAGGCTGCTCCACCCCCAGGTGGATTCCGGAAACAGTTCCTCCCCGGCCCGGGAGACGGTGGCAGGCTGTGCCGGGAATCTGCGTGAAAGTCCATCGCGGCCCGCGATCCAAAGTCCCCCGCCCGGCTGCGGCAGGGCACGCACGGACCATGGTGCCGTCCACGGAATCCGCTCCAATTCGCCTCCTCCGGGGACGGCGGACCGGACTGCCGCGTGATCGGTCAGACTCCAAATGGAGCGGCCATCAGGGGCAAATGCAATTTGTTGATAGAGCGCGGGGGGCGCCGCATGGCGGAAATGGTGAAAATAATCCGACCACTCCACCCCGGCGAGGGACAGCTGGCCTGCGGCACAGCCTACGCCGAAGCTTTTGCCGTCCGGAGTTAGAGTCAGGGTCCCGGCGTCCAAGGGGAGCACCACGAGGGTTTCGGCGGTGTCGCAGTCGTGGATCCGGGTCGTGGCATCTTCACTGGTGGAGTAAAGCAGGCGCCCATCCGGAGAGAATGTCAGGGTCCGGATGGCTCCGGCGGCGGCGGCAAGGTCCATGCGGCGGGGTTCCGCCGTGTCCAGCCTCCAGACGCACAGGTGTCCCTCGGAGGTGCCGGCGGCAATGCGGCGGGCCCCCGCGCTCACCGCCACCGCAGGAGCCGGCAGCGGAAGGCCGGTCAGTTGCCGCTCCATCTGACCGTCAGGCCACTGGCGCAGGTGCACCAGTGGTTCAATCGCATCGGCGACGGCAAGCCAGCGCCCGCCGGAGTCGATGGCCAGCGCAGCGGCTCGCAAGGGACTGCCGTCCGGGGACACCCAGCGGGCCAGTTCCCCGCCACCGGGGAGCGCAGATACCACCACCGACCCGTGGTCCGCCCATGTCACCGAGCGGTCATCCGGGGCGAAGGCGATTTTCATCAGCCCAAAAGGATGGCCCGGCGTCCATGGCCGCACGCTCATGGTTAGGGGCGCGGAGTGTCCGGCTGCGGTTTCCCAAATGCCCAGCTCCTGCTCATGCCGGACCGCCAGCCAGCGCCCTCCCGGACTGAAAGCCATCAGGGCAGTGACCACGCGGGGACTTACCACGATCTGTGAGGTGTTGGCTCCGGAATCAAAACCGCGCAGCGCCACCGGCCCGCGAAAGGGGGAGAGAGCCCACCGGCGGCGCGGCGCATCGCCCGTTGCCAGGGTCCAGTCATCCGTGCGGACTCCCTCTCCCGGCAGTGCAGCCGTGGCAGCGGCCGGCAGGGCCAGCGCCGCCGCCGCGAGGTCGCGGCCTTCGGCGCGGAGGGAGTCCGGAAGGTCCCCGGCTGCCAGCGGAGCCAGTTTCGCCAAGACCCGGGGGCGGCTGTCCGGCAGAGGCAGGCGCACCCGGGCGCGGGCTTCCCCGAGTTGGGATTGCTTCAAGGCGAGGGCGGTGGCGGCCTTCTCCCTCCCTAGAGCCTGCAAATGCCGGCGTTCCACTGCCGCATGGTGGATCAGAAAGGCGAAGGCTCCCGTCACCAGCAGCGTGAGCATTCCCCCCGCCGCCGCCTGCCATGGATGCCGGAGAGCCAACCGCTGGAGCCGCTGCACCGGAGGCAGGGGCCGGGCCAGCACGGGCCGGCCCTCAAGGAACCGGTCCAAATCCTCCGCCAGCTCCCGGGCTCCCCCATACCGCAGGGCCGGATCCTTTTCGAGGCACTTCAGACAAATGGTTTCCAGATCCCGCGGAATGGCAGGGCTGAACCGGCGCGGCGGCATCGGCTCGTCGTGATCCACCTGCCGCAGCACAGCTGCCACTGATTCCCCCCGGAAAGGAGCCCGGCTGGTCAGAGTGTGATAGAGCACCGCTCCCAGCCCATAAACATCCACCGCAGGAGCTGGGGATTGCCCCCGGGCCTGTTCCGGAGCCATCCACGCCGGCGAGCCGGCGGCGGTTCCGGGTTTTGTCAGGCCTCCGTTGCTATCCGTCAGCCTGGCAAGCCCGAAGTCCGTGATGCGGACCCGTCCGCCGTCGTCCGACGGCTCAATCAGGATGTTGGAAGGCTTCAGATCGCAATGCAGCACCCCATGGTCATGCGCGCAGGCCACTGCCCGGGCGGCATCGCGCAACCAACGCGCCGCCTGGCGCGCGGGCACCACGGACGAGGCCACCGCCGCCGTGAGGGTGGGTCCGGAGACCCATTCCATGGCCAGCCACGGCAGGCCATCCTGCTCCCCGGTGGCAAGGACCGGAACAATGTTAGGATGGCGGAGCCGGGCGGTGGCGCGGGCTTCAATGCGGAAGCGCGCCCGGGCCTCCGCACTGGCGAGATCGCCCCCGGGCAGGGTCTTCACGGCCACGTCGCGGTCGAGTCCGCGCTGCCGCCCGCGCCAGACCACCCCCATCCCGCCCCGCGCGACTTCATGGAGCAATTCAAAATCCCCCAGCCTCCGTCCCGCGCCTGTGGGGAGGTGAAGATCGTCGCCGTCGTGATCTCCACTGCCGTCACGGTCTTCATCGCCAGGAACGTCACCCTGAATGTCGCCGCTTTCCGCCTCCTCCTCATCCACGCAAAACGGGCAGCCATCGCCGGGCGTGCCGGGAGGCAGCATGACGCCGCAGCGCCGGCAGTGTGGGGAAGCTGATTTCATGATTCCGGGAGAGGAGCAGCACGGGCCGGGCGGTTTCAAGGCAACGTCCCCGGGAGGCTGGCATTTCTTTCCCTGCCTGTCCGCCAAATTTTTTTCGCCACAACTCTCCCGGAATACCGTGGAACCCCATTGTCTCCATGAAAACAATCCTCTCTCCCCTCTCTCCCCTCCTGATCGTTGCGGCCCTCATGCTAGCAGGTTTCGCCCCGCTCCCCGCTGCGCAGTTGCATCTCCGTTACGAATGGGCACCGGATACGAACGGTCCCTTCGCCCCGATCCCCGCGCATCTGGTGCAGGTGCAGGGGGATGGCTCCGTGGCGGTGGCCACGGAAGGTCCCCGCGGATTCTTCCGGCTCCGCATCAATGAGGCCGGTGCCGGCGGTACTGGCGGTACGGTGCCCGTGCTCCCCATCTCCGTAATCCCTGAGCCCGTGCTCGGATTTTTGCGCCAGTTCCGGGAAGCGGTCGGGACCGATGAATCCGGCGGCGGGAATTCATGGCGGGGCGCTTCCTTTGCCCCGTTTGTTACCCCCATTTTCTCGCCGGAAAATGAAAGCGATTCTCCTGACATGGTGGAAATCAAGGTTCTTGGGAACTTGCCCGCGCGGCAGACCAGCGGCATTTTTCCTCATCTGGAAGAGGAATCCTCCGAGCGTGAGTGCGGGTTTTTGCTGGTCAGCCTGTCGCGGGCGCTGCCTCCGGTCGTGGGCTACGAAACGTCCGGCCGGACGCCAGCTGAAGATCTTCTGATAAAATGTCAGGGCCAGCCAGTGCACCGCCTGCGCCGGTTCGGCCCCTCGTTCCTCGGCGCCGAAAACGCGGACGGCGAACTCATCGCCAACGATGGCCTGCTGCCCGTCCTCTTTTCCGACGCCGACTATGAAGCTTTGAGCCGTCCCGTGAGCCTGACGCATGACTCCGAAGCCACCGAAAACCCTCCGCTCCCCAGACGCCCTTCCCGCGCGGTGCCGCTCGGGTTTCCCAGTTACCGTCACCTGCGCGAAGCCTACAGATCCAGTCCATGGCTGGCCGCCCGACGGACTCAACGCGCCCGCCTGACAGAATTTGACTGGCTCTCCCTGGAAGGCCGGGCTCCCACGTTGGAAGTCCCTGCAGGCGGCACTACGACCGTGTTGGGGGGGCAGCGGGTGGTCGCTTTCCGGGTGGACGATGAGGACTCCCTGAATCTCAGCCGGGTCCTCAACCGCGGCGACGGACTGGAACTGTTCGGCCTCGCCCCGGGTTCCCAGCGCCTCACCGTCCGGCTGGAAAATGGCCTGACCGAACGCTTCAATCTCCTTGTGCGTCCGCCTGGGCCCCCTCCGGGGGGGGACAACGGGGTCTTTGTCGAGCGCAGGGCCTGGGCCGCCGGACCGCACCCGGCGGACTCCAGCGAAGCATGGGAAAGCCAGCCATTTTTCAGTCAAAGAGCGGACCTCGAACGCTGGTGCGATCCGGTAGGCTGTGGACCAGTGATGCTCGCGTTGATGATCGCATGGGAGGAGCGTTTTTCCAATGTGCCCAGTGCCTTTTGGAGCCGCATCTCCGTGCCCCTGGCCGCGCGCCGGGCCAGCCTGCGCGAAATCGATTCCCCCAAAACCTATCTGACAGGGAATGGCAGTATGAACATGCGCCAGTGGTATGATGACCTGCATGACAGTTGTGATGTCATCTGCGGATTTGGCAGCGGAGCCACCATGCCATGGAGCGCGGGCAGCGCCTTGTTTGGATACTTCGGGTTGGCCACTGGTCCGCTGCTCCCGGTGTCCGTGGCCCTGGATGAGCCCTCCCCGCTGATGGGAGGGTCCGCCCATTGGGAGGCGGACATCATTTCCGACGACTGGGACGAATCCGGCATCCGCACCGCCGGTGCCATCAAAAACGGACGTCCCGGCGGAGTGCTCTACCAGGAGCACTGGCACTATTGCCTCGCATGGAAATACACCCGCATCACCACCACGGTCCGGGCCAACGGGCAGGATCTGATTTCATGGCACAAGCGGTTCTTCACCGTGAACCACGGCAATGGGAAGACAAAGCGCGTCTGGAACGCCTATGACATTGACGGATGTTATCTGCTCCGGCTCAGCCAAAAGCGCCTGCCGCCTCCTTGAACGCATGACGCGGTTCCCGAGGGTCTGACCGCAACCGGAGGGGAAAGGAACACCGCCATTCTTGCGGGGCCCGCTTGCGGCCGTTCCGTCCGCTCGGGTCAGGACGAGGGCGGACCAGCTCAGGCGGGATGCCCGGACTCCCCGCTGCCTCACCTCAGATGGTGGTCACTCCCCCTCCCCACCCAGGCGCTAACATAGCGCCCTGCGCAGCGCATCCCATTCTTCCTCCAACGCCACTTGGTTGGGCACGCCGTGGGCCAGTTCCTCCCTGATCAGGTCGCGCCAGCGGCGCCGCAGCCGCACCGCCATGGACCGCAGGGCGGCGGAGGAAATTCCCAGTCGTTCCGAAAGTTCGGCGTATCCCGTCGCCCCGCCCCCGGGGGATTCCTCAGGAAACAGCACATGGAACACCGCCACCTTGCCCGAAGCGGTGCACTCCTCCTCGAGTCGGGACCGGGCGGCCTGCATCACCTGCATCGCCCAGACCCGGTCGAAGGCGCGTTCGGGCGATTCCGTGTTAGCCGCGAAGCGCTCGTAACCATGCTCAGCCAAATCTGCGTCAAGGGAAACCGGCACCGCCCCGCCCCCCCGTTTCTGCGCGGTGTTCCGGGAATGCTGATCCCGGAGATAGTTTGCCATGCCGGTGAGCAGGAACGAGCGGAACCGGCCGCGTCCATCATCGATGCGACGCAGCGCCCCACGTTCCAACAAGACCGCCATGAACCCTTGCACCGCATCCTCCGCATCCTCCGGCCCACATCCGGAGCGCCGGGCAAAGGCATAGAGCGGGTGCCAGGTCTGCGCGCACAACTCCGCCACCGCGGCCCCGGCAACGGCTTCATCGCCGTCCGCCGCCGCGCGCACCACACTCCAGCGGGTACTGTGGAATTCATCTGCCATAACTCTGCCAGTGATCGTGGAATTTCCGGCATTTGTCCAGCAGGACCGGCTCCGGAGTGCGGGCTGGGGGCCGGCGTCAGCCTCCCGCGCCAGCCAACTCATAAAGCCCGATGGTTCCGTCAGGATCGGCCGGGTCCGTATTTGATGCGGCTCCGGATGGGAGCAGGCGGGCTTCTTGGCTTCTTTGCCCGTTTTGAAGGTCTCATGCAATTGGGATGACCCATGCGGAGGGTGTGGACTACTCGGATTGGGGTGTGACCGGCCCCCAAAGGGCTGCGACTTTGCCCCCCGGTTAAGTCGCATTTCCCGAGCAGGATACATCCACTCATCCTCCCGGGGATCGGCCTTCGGTGGACAGGGACAGGTGCAACTCTGCCAACTCTTCACCAAGGACTCACAGGATGATCCGGGGCGGCTTACCCGGAGGGAAAAAGGCCGCAACACCTTCCTGCACAGTCGCTCACCCCGGGTGACTCGGTTGCAACGTCGCAAGTTCCTCGCAAGCAAGAACCGGGACGTGGCGGGTGGAAGGCGCAAATTAGAGGGTTCCCATGGAGTCGCATTTTCTCGCCGGGGTCGCAATTTCTCGAGATTGTTGGAGGAGCAGTAATTTCCCAAGCAGTAATTTCCCACGGCAAGCAGTAATTTCCCACGGAAATGAGAAGAAAATTCTTGAAAATTCGTCAGTATTTCGAATATGGTATGGAGTCGTTTTCAACCCAACCAATCCGAACCATGCCCCGCGCGCGTCCCTTTTTGTTTGATGGCTCCCAAGCCGGGTGTTTTCATGTCGTCTCCCGCTTGATTGAGCGGCGGCACCTGTTCGACGAGGAAGGAAAAGAGGTGTTTCTGAAGATGGTCCGGGCCTATGAGGATCTGCTCGGGGTTGAAGTGCTCACCTTCTGCATTATGAGCAATCACTTCCACCTGCTGGTGCGCGTGCCGCACCGGCCGGAAGGGTTTGATGTGCCTTTGGAAACGCTGCTGGCCCGGCTGGAGCGGGCCTTGGGGCAGGAGGCCATGGCCTTGGTGCGCTCCCAGCTCGAGTTCTGGCAGCGGACCGGGCTGGATTCGGTGATTGAAGTATGGCGTCAGAAGCAAATCGCCCGCATGTTCAGCCTCAGCGAGTTTGTGAAGTGCGTGAAAATGCGCTTCACCCGCTGGTATAACCGGAAAAGTGGTCGGAAAGGCCCGCTGTGGGAAAGCCGCTTCACCTCGGTCATTGTGCAGAGTGCTGAATATTCGAACGGCACGGTCTCGGCTCAGGCCTCGGCTGTGGAGGAGGAACGGCGGGCGCTGCGGACCATGGCGGCGTATATTGACCTCAATCCCGTGCGCGCCGGCATGGTGAGCGATCCTGCCGACTACCGGTGGAGCGGGTATGCAGAAGCTATGGCGGGAAAAGCCCGGGCGCGGCGGGGGCTGGTGCGGATCATTGGGCAATCTGCGTGGCCGAGGGGGCGGGAGAAGGGCTCAGGTTTCAAGGTTCCGGATCCAGAGGGGGTGAAATGGGAAGCCAAGCCGTGGGGCGCGGAGGCCTTTCCGGCGGTGGTGGAACGGCGGGCTTTGGTG
>JBBQWG010000059.1:0-38674 GCA_038210825.1 Verrucomicrobiales bacterium | reverse complement strand
TCCTGCCTGAAAATCCGGAGAAAAAGAGCGGGGAACGGTGCCGCCGCCCCCGTCCCGCCCGCGCCGTCCAAACAAGGCGTGCCCTAACTGGGAAAAATCATGTGGAATCCGGAATCAGGACCCTATCATCAGAATTGGGGTTCCCATGAAACTTGTTGAAAAAGCGGTTGCGGAGGGTTGTTTTTTTGCGAGGGGTGAGGATGTCTAAAGCGCGGCCCTATTTATTTTCGGACTCCCAGGCGGGTGTGCAACACGTCATGTCCCGGATCATCGAAAAACGCTACCTCCTTGGAGTGGAGGAAAAGGAATTTTTTGTGAAGACGATGCGGGCTTATGAGGACGTGCTGGGGGTCGAAGTGTTGGCCTATTGTGTGATGAGCAATCACTTTCACATGCTGGTGCGGGTGCCGCATCGGCCGGAAGGATTGGAGGTGCCTCTGGAAGTGGTGCTGGCGCGGCTGGAGCGGGCCGTGGGGGAGGAGGCGATGGCCTTGATCCGGAGGCAGATCTCGCTGTGGGAGCGGGCGGGATTGGATTCCGCCATTGAGGAATGGCGGCTTCAGCAGGTGGCGCGGATGTTTTCGCTGAGCGAATTTGTGAAGTGCGTGAAAATGCGTTTCAGCCGGTGGTATAATAAGCGCACCGGACGTTCGGGCCCCTTGTGGGAGAGCCGGTTTACCTCGGTGATGGTGGAAGAGGAAGAGCGTGCCCTCCGCACCATGGCGGCCTACATTGATTTGAATCCGGTGCGGGCAGGGATGGTGTCGGACCCAGCGGACTACCGCTGGAGTTCCTATGCGGAGGCGATGGCTGGCAAAGCGCGGGCCCGCCGTGGGCTGGTGCGTATCATCGGGCAATCTGCTTGGCCGAGGGAATCTGCCGCCGGTGCCGCGCCTTGGGGAGAGGAACCATTCACTGCCGTCGTGGAACGGCGTGCTCTCGTGATCTACCGCGCCATTTTGGGTGGGCAAGGGGCCGGGCGGAAGCAGGAGGACGGCCGGGTGGTGCGGCGGGGGGTATCGGAGAAGGTCAGGCAGCGTTTGACCACTCCCAAGGAAAGGCAACTGAGGGCCGAAGTGCTCCAGCACCGGGTAAGGCATTTCACACAAGGGGTGGTGTTTGGCAGCCGGGCCTTTATCAACTCATGGTTCGAAGCCAACCGGAGCTTCGTGAAAGGGCGAAGTCAACGCAGCCGCACGACCGGGGCCCGAAGCTTGGGGCGGGCGGCGCTGCGGGGGTTGTATAGTCTGCGAGACCCGCAGTAAGCGGCCGCGGTTGGCGCGGGGAGGCGGGAGGCGCAGGAGGCGAGTGAGGCGCGGCACTCTCCCGGATTGTCAAGATCCGGGCCCCGATGATTCCCTTACAAAGGAGGAATGGAGGCTTGGATGGTGCGGAGCCGCTCGATTGTTCCGTGGTAAGGATCCTGACCCAATTCAAAAAGCTCCACCTTTACCGGAGGCCTCTCCACCGAGGTGAGGATCTGCCGGCGGCTGCCCTTGATGGTTTCGAACGAGATCTGGGGATCGAACTTCATAACGCCTTTTAGTTGACGTTCCAAGGCGTGAACCGGTTCCTCACTTTGGATGGATCACAATATCCACGTCCTTGGTCGCCCGGGGAATACCGTAAAATCCCGAGGAGAACGATCCGACCAGAATGTAATCGATACCGACGGTTTCGAGGGCTTGTACGACGGCGGCGGCGACTTGTTCCACCTTCATTCGGCGGGCTTTCCGGTAGGGCTGTATAATCCGTGATCGTGGACCATCGCCAGCCGGGAAAGTTGACTTTCGACTACGGTCCAAGCTGTTTCGGTATCGCGGGACAGGGTTCTGGACATAGCGCCGTCCAGCATGAGACGGAACGCAAAATTGGAAAGCTCGCAGACATCCTGCATCCGCTCTCCTGGTGTCATAGCCCGGGCACGGAGGGTCGCAAAATCATTCAGCGTTTTCCGGCTTCACCGGAAGTGCGTCGGGAATCGACAACATGGGTGCCAAGGGTGGATCCACGATACATCGCCATTGCAGCCGGGACTGTGGGGCGGTCGGATGGGGGATGGACAAAAAGTTGCATCGGATTCTGGCAGAGGCGGCGGTGGCGGTGGTGCGGGAGATTTTTGAGGAGGGCAAGATCGCGGACCGCGCGGTGGGCCTGGCGCTGGGGGCGCATCCGAAGTGGGGAAAACGGGACCGTGCCCTGGTAGCGGAAACCGTCTATGAGGTCGTGCGGTGGCGGCGCCGGCTGGCGGTGCTGGCTGGCTCGGACGAGGTGTGGTCCCTTTGTGGATTTTGGTGGGAAAGTCAGGGATTTGACCGGCCGGACTGGGCGGTCTGGCCGGCGGTGGAGGAAAACACGCGGGCCGGGCGCGAAGCCTCGCTGGCGGGAATGCCGCGGGCCGTGAGGTTTTCCCTGACCGATGAACTGGATGCCCTGGGAGCGGCGGATCTGGGGGAGCAGTGGGAGGTAGAACTGGCCGCTTTAAATCAGCCTGCCCCGTTGTTCCTGCGGGTGAATCCCCGTCGCGGCCATGTCGCTTCGGTCCGTGTGGAATTGGAGGCGGTGGGGATCAGCACCCTGCCGGTCGCTGGTTGTCCCTTCGGCTTGGAGGTGAGCGGAGGACGGGCGCTCCCGGCTTCCCTAAAGGCCAGTGGTCGTTTTGAGATTCAGGATGCGGCCTCACAGCAGGTCGCTCCGTTTTGTCAGGTGGAACCCGGGATGCGGGTGGTGGATGCCTGCGCCGGGGCGGGCGGGAAGACCCTGCATCTGGCGGCCCTGATGGCAGGGAAGGGGGACTTGCTGGCGCTGGATGTGGTGCCGGCCAAATTGGAATCCCTCAAGGCGCGCGCGGCCCGGGCGACGGTCAAGGTCCGCACTGCGCTGGTGTCAGAGGAAACCCTGGAGGTCATGGCAGGGCAGGCAGACCGCGTGCTGGTGGATGCGCCGTGCAGCGGCACCGGCACCCTGCGCCGGCAGGCGGACCTCAAATACCGCATCACGGCAGAATCGGTGGCCGCAGCGGTGGCGGCGCAGCGCGGGGTGTTGGAGCGCGCCGCCTCCATGGTCCGTCCCGGCGGCAAGCTGATCTATGCCACCTGCTCCATCCTCAAACAGGAAAATGAAGCGCAGGCCGCCTGGTTCTCCGCGTCCCACCCGGAGTTTGTCTTCGAGGAGGACCGGCGGATTTCCCCGGCGGCCATGGGCTGGGATGGATTTTACATGGCGCGGTGGCAGCGCGGGCAGAATAATTGTTAGGGATTTCCGGCGCAACCGTAGCAAGCCCCGTCCCGGCCTTGGGCCGGTGGGGAGGCCCCTTGGAGTCCCCGTTGGAGTCCCGCCTTTAGGCGGAATCAGAGCATCCAGCATGGTTTGGATCCCGCTTTCCGCAACTCATTGCTGATTGCAAACTTCCAACAGCGTTACTCAGGAGGCCGTCCCGGCCTTGGACTTTGACTTACCATAGTTAGATCTGCTTGGGTAAAATCGGGGGCATTGGGCTTGAAGCCCATGAGGTCAAAGGGCTGGAAGCCCTTTGGACTCACTGGCTGGAAGCCAGTGTCACGGGTGACTTGCCATAGAGTTAGGCCGGCTGGCCGGGACGGGCCTTGCTATGGTGCCCGCTTACTTCAGGGTCATCAGGAAGGCTTTGACGTCTTCCAGTTCCTGGGGTTTCAGGATCAGGCCCATGGGAGGCATGGGGGAGACCGGGGTGGCGGTGTAGTTCTCCGAGAGTTTGGCGTTAGGGTCGATCAGGCTTTCGAGGATATAAGCTTCGTCCTTTTTGCCGGCCAGACCATCCAGGGCCGGGCCCACCGGACTGCCTTTTCCGCCCAGCATGTGACAATTCACACAACCGGCGACGGGATGTTTCCAGAAGATGTCTTCCCCCCGCTTGGCATCCCCGGCGATGACTGCATCGGCATCGGCCTCGGGGGTGAGTTCGCATAATTTGACATCATCAAAGTGGCTATCGCCCCGGGCCACGTGGAGCAGGTTGATGGTGGTTTGCAGGTTGCTGTTTTTGCCGGTGTTCCATGTCGTTTCCACCTGATACCAGTCGGAACTGCGGGTCACCTGTTCTGTCTCATGCCGGTTGGAGTGGTCATTCAGGCTGGCCTTGCCGCGGAAGTTGGCGGTTTTGATCCAGGCGCTGAGACGGTATTCGGTGTCGGGCTTGAGGGTGACGCTGGCATACAGGCTGGTGTCCGAGTTTCCGCGGGTGATGCTGCGGACCGACTTACTGCCTTCCTTGGTCCAACCTGGCAGATCGACCGTTTTCCACTCGGCTCCCGTGGTGCCCGGGGAATTGTTATAATCGCGCCGCTTCCAGCCTTCGGGCAGACCGTCGGCTCCGGTGATTTCAAAACTCGGATTGGGCAGAAGATTCGGCCCTTCCTTCCATGCTTCCGCCTGGTGAGTTTTAACAAGGAGGCGGGAGGCATCCCGCAGCCACTCGTCGGACTTGGCGAGGGGGTCCGTGGCGAGCTTTTTGACGAGGGTCTGGATTTCAGGCGTGGTGGGAAACTCAGCCAGTTTCAACCATGCGGCGAGGCGGGTGGTGAGGTCAGGGTCCGTCACCACGCCGGCCCCGAAATACAGGGCGATGGCGGCGGGGTCGTTGCCGAGGGCGCGCACCGCGTTGCGGCGGAGGCGGGCATCTTTGGCATAAAGGGCGGCCGTGAAGGTTGCTTCATCAAGCGCCCCGAGCCCGTGCAGGGTCCACAAGGCATGGAGGGCTCCGATGTTGCCATCGTTGGCGGTGACTAATTTCTGCACAGCCGGCACCACGGTTTTGTCTTTTCCTTCCACCAGCCGGCGCTGGGCCTGGAGGCGGCGTTCCTGCACGGAGGACGACAGCGCCGCTGTCAGGCTGGCCGCATCCTTCAGCACCATGGGCTGGTTAGGCTGTGCGGCCTTGTTCCATGTGACCCGGTAAATGCGGCCGCGGGAATGGTCGCGCAGCTCGTTTTTGTGTGCCCCGCCCACGCCGGTTTCGGCCCGGTAGCCGCCGCGTTCCACCGATGGCGTGGGATTGTGCTGGATGATAAAATTCTGCCAGTCGGCAAACCAGACCGCCCCGTCCGGACCCACTTCGGCAAACACCGGCGACATCCATTCGTCGGAACTGGCCACGAGGTTGAAACCATCGTGGGCCACCGCGCCTGCGCCGTCGGGTTGGACATCCATCAGGCCGATGATTTTCATGGTCGGCTCGCAGATCATGGCCTTGCCCTGCAGACGTGGGGGCAGTTTGTCGGATTCGATAAAGGCACTGCCGGCCGCGGAGGTCCAGCCGCCCATCACATCCACCTGACGGAAGTTAGGGGTGATGGTGTGTGCTTTTTCCTCGGTGTTGATTTTTTTGGCGGTCATGATCCGCTGGCCGGCGGGCACGATATGGGCGGGAATGCCGCCATAAAAGATAGGGGCACCATTGGCGGTGCCGCCGTATTGGTCGCCCGCCGCATTGGCGCTGTGGCCCCATGCATTGTTGGTGAACTGATGGAGGAAATCGAGGGCGGAGCCGTCGGCTTTGAAACGGTAGGTGCCCTGGGTGAAGCGTTTGCGCTGTCCGCCCACTTCCCCGTCAAACGCGGAATATCCCACGCAGCCGTAATACCAGTTTTCGATGCCGTAGTGCAGATTGTTGGCCTGGGCGTGGGTGTCGCCGATGCCCCAACCGGTCATGATATCCTCGCGGACATCGGCTTTGTCGTCGCCGTTGGTATCCTTCAGGAAGAGGAAGCGGGGTGGCTGGGCAACAATGATCCCGCCATTGGCAAAGGTCAGGCTGGTGGGGATATTCAGGCCATCTGCGAAGACGGTGAACTTGTCAGCCTTGCCGTCCCCGTCAGTATCCTCACAAATTTTGATGCGGTCGTTGCCATTGCCGGCGGGGTCCACCCCGTGCGGATAGTCGCTGGTTTCCGCTACCCAGCAGCGGCCGCGGTCATCCCATGCCATGGCGATGGGTTTGGTGATATCCGGATCACTGGCAAACAATTCCAGTTTCAGGTCCGGGGCCACCTGGGTGCGCTCCATGCTGCCCTTCACGCTGAGCGGGTGTTGGAAAGTGATAGGCTCGGGCCGTCTTTCGTAGTTGGCCACGTTGGGATTGGGTTCGCGTTTTTCGGGTTCGCGCTGGTCCAGGAAAGCCTGCCATTCAGCGCGGCGGGCCGGGCCGGCTGCGGTTAGGAGTTTTTCCTGCACGGCTTTGACCCATTCCTGCCCGCGCTCCCCGCTGAAGGTTTCGCTGACAATGCGCGTCCGGTCCACCGATCCCAGCGCCGGAAAGCGGCCAGCCTCGCCCTCCAACAGCACGGTATCAAACATGGCCAGCCACTCCGGTGTGGCCTGGGCCGGATCCGAGGTATACTCAAACCAGACGGCGTCCCGGCCGAGATCGCGCATCAGCACATGGCAGCGGTCACGGCTGGCGGGTTGGCCGTCCCCCAGAAAGAGGACTCGCAGCGGAGCAGGAGCGGCCACGGCTAGTCCGGGAAGAGCGAGGGCAAGACAAAGGGAGAGAGTTGGTTTCATGAGGCTGCAAAAGTAGGAACCTGCCGGGCAGGCAGGACAATGCTTATACAGGATGTCCCTGCGGAAAATCCCGCCTCTTTTATATAATATTGCGCAAGACCTGGGGACTGCACCTGCCTCCTGATCCACGCGGGTGCAGCAACAGTGGACAGGTCCCGGTCCTTGAGCGTTGGTGCGGCTGCCCGTGGACCTCGGGGATGTTTTGACAAACCGGCATCAAATCCTCAATATCCCGGCATGCGCCTGTCCTTGCCCCTGATCTCCATGCTTCCATGCTCTTTTCCCCGCGCCTGGACCCTTGCACCCATGGCCGCCGTCATGGTCCTTCTGACAATTTCCGGACCGCTGCAGGCAGGAGGAGACGCGGAAGGGAAATCCAACCTGGCGGGGCAGGGCAAATGGCCCTCCGGTCCGGGACTCGCCGCCGCGGGGGTGGGCGATGCCGGACTCCGGGACCATCCTGACGTCATTTTCGCTGACGATTTCGAGTCCGGGCCGGTGGGGGAATCCTGGGATGAAACCAATAACAAGGACGGAAAAGTGCTTACCCTTGCCGATCCTGGGAAGGAAGCCGGTCAAGGAACCCGCAGCCTCCGGGTAGAGGCCCGGCTCGGTCACAATACGGGCGGCGGCCTGACCAAATGGTTCGAGCCGGCAGACCCGGTCTTTATCCGGTTCTACACCCGCTTTGACGCTGGTTGCCATTACGTGCACCATTTTGTGACCCTCCGCGCCAACAAAAGCTTGCAGGGCGCGGACCGGTGGAGCGGCTTTGGCGGGGCTGGACTGAAACCGGAAGGCAGCACGCGCTTTTCCACCGCCATCGAACCATGGGGCAACTGGGCGGCATGGACTCCGCCGGGGCGGTGGAACTTTTACAGTTATTGGCACGAAATGGCTCCCGCGCATGATGGCAAATTCTGGGGCAATTCCTTTGGGGTTCCGGCCGCTCCCCTCATTCCCCGTGGGACATGGATCGGGGTGGAGTTCATGCTCAAGCATAACACTCCCGGCAAACCCGACGGGGAACAGGCCTTCTGGATTGATGGCGTGCTGCAGGGGCATTGGCAGGGCATCAACTGGCGCACCGACGCCGGATTGAAGGCCAATGCCCTAACTCTTGAATCCTATGTGACGGACCGTTGGACCAAACAGGAAGTCAATGTGGTCTGGTTCGACAATGTGGTGATCGCCCGGCGTTATATCGGCCCGATGCGGCGCGAATAAGGATGGTGGCCGCCCCCGGCCTCAATCATCCGCCAGCATATCCCAGTTGGCCGGGATCTTCAGTCCCATCTCGCGAAGGTCCTTTTCGGCTTCAATCCGGCGGGTTAGGCTTTTTTCCTCGTATTTCTGACGCTGCTCCGGGCGGAGCAGGGCTCGGATAGCCTGGTCCCGGGATTCTCCTGGAGGCAGTGGAGTGGTATCCGCGCTCAGCCCTTCGAATTGCATGGACGGGTCGAAATCGCGGGAACTGCGGGCCATCAGGGCAAAAACCTGGTCCTGTTGGGCATCATCCAGACCAACCATGTCGTGGAGCCGGGTCACCCTGCGGTCGGCTTCCGCCTGAACCTGTTTGAGACGTTCGTTCATGCGCTCCTTCTGATAGAGGGTGCGTTCCGGTTCTGTCAGGGTTTTGGCCATGACCTCATCCAGACCGTCGGTCGGCCGGGGCAGGCTGGAGCCTTTGATCATCTCTATGAAACTGACGTTGTCATTGGCATTCAGGGCCTGGTAGGCGGCGACGTCGGACTCGATTTTCTTTTTCTGCCATGCCTGCACCACCGCCTGCTGGGCCGGAGTGAGCTTATATTTGCGGGTCAGTTCCTGGAGAATAAACTCATGGTCCTTTCTGAGGTCCCGGCGCTTCATGCGTTCAAAAAGCGGGGACAGATCCCGCATCGCGGGCCGCATTGCCATGTAAAATTCCTCAAGGTCGACTTCACGGCCTGCCTTCCATTCCTCAAGGATGGAGCGCACGCCGCGGGAGAATTTCTGCTGGGTGCTGGCTTCCGGGCGGGGGGCGCGGGCTTCGGCTGCGGCGAGCAGGACCCGGGTGCGGTCCAGTTCCCTTTCGAGGCCATCGAGTTTCTCTTCCACGCTGCCGGCCGGGGGAGGGAAACTTTGCTGGAACAGCACGGCACCGGCAATGCCGGCCACCAAACCCACCACCAGAAAAACAGGAGCACGCATGGCCCCATGCTAATCGGGCTGCGGCATTCAGGGCAAGCCCTCTTTCTCCGGGTGTTAGCCAGGCCTGCGGATCGGCATTGTCAGCCCGCCGGGTCCGTGCTTGACTCGCCCGTTTTCCCTGCCGGAGCTTATCCTTACTCAGCCTATGTCCGTGGTTTTCCCTGCCATCCAGATCAAAGACCTGCGGGTCGATTACGGCAATTTTGTGGCGGTGGATGACCTCACCATGGAAGTCCCGGCGGGGACTATCTTCGGGCTGGTCGGCCCGAACGGGGCTGGAAAAACCAGCACCTTCCGCGTTCTCGCCACCCTGATGGAGCCCACCTATGGAGAAGTCAGGCTGGCCGGCATCGACATTTTCGAGCAACCGGCCGCCGCGCGCCGGGTCATGGGATATATGCCGGACTTGGCTCCGGTGCCGTCGGACTTGAAGGTGTGGGAGTTCCTCGATCTTTTTGCCGCCGCCCATGACCTTGGCAATGCCGCCCAACGGCGCGGCCGCATTGAAGAATGTCTGGAACTGGTGAGTCTGCAGGAGAAGCGTCAGGTGTTCTGCAAAACCCTGTCCCGGGGCCAGACCCAGCGGCTGGTCCTCGCCAAGACTCTGTTGCATCGCCCCCGGGTGCTGATCCTGGACGAACCGGCCAGCGGGATGGACCCGATGTCCCGCCGCCAGTTGAGGCTCGCCCTGCGCAGCCTTGCCGCCGGAGGCACCACGGTGTTTGTCAGTTCCCACATTCTCAGTGAACTGGCCGAGATGTGCACCTCCCTCTGTGTGATGAACCAGGGCAGACTGCTGGCCTCCGGCACCGTGGAGGAAGTGCGCCGGATTCTCGGTCGCGCCGAGCGCACCCTGACGCTTGGCCTGCTGGAACGCATGGACGAGGCCCTGCGCTGGCTGCAGGGGCGGGACCATGTCACCGAGGTGCAGTTGTCAGGGGAACGCATTTCCTTCCGCTTTGCGGGCTCGCCGCATGAGCAGGCCGCGCTGGTCACCGGATTGGTCAGGGAATCCTTTCTGATCCATGTGCTGGAGGAACAAAAATCCACCTTCGAGGACATCCTCCTTGATGTCTCCGCCTCCAACCAGGCCCCTGCCGGCAGCCCGCCCATCTCCGCCTGACCATTCCCATGAGTGACTCCGTCCTGACAGATCCTCCGGCTCCGCCGCGCTCCTGGTGGTCCAATCCCATTTTTCAACGGTATGTGAGGTCGCGGCTGCGGCCCCGCGCGCTGGTGGCCTCCCTGTTGGTGGTGGGCATGGTCGCGGCCTTCCTTTATTTCAGCGTCCGCACCGGCTTCCGTTACCGGGGGGATTTGAGTGTGGTGGATGCGGAGCGCGCCACCCTCGTGCCCCTGCTGGTCCTGCAGATCCTGATTCTGTTTTTTGGGGGCACCGGGCAGGTCGCCGCCGGCATCACCGCCGAGGCCGACGAGGGCACCCTCGACTACCAGCGGCTCACCCCCATGAAACCGCTTTCCAAAGTGCTGGGATACCTCGCCGGTTTGCCGATCCGTGAGTGGTGCGGGTTTGCCATTACCCTGCCGTTAACCGCGTGGGCGCTCTGGAAAGGGGAAGTGCCCGCCGCTTCGTGGGTCCCGATTTATGCGGCGCTGCTGTCCTCGACCCTGCTCTATCATCTCACTGGATTGGTGGCGGGCAGCGTGGTGAAGAACCGGCGCTGGGCCTTCCTGATTGCCATCGGCGTGATTTTCATGCTCTATACCGTGATCCCGCAGGCGGCGAAATTCGGCCTCGTCTATTTCAAATATCTGACCATCTGGCCGGTGATCGATGAAAACATCGCCAACCTGCTGCCGAGGGAAGCTGGTGGATTGAAGCGTTTCGCCCAGTCCCTCGAGCCTAATGTCAGGTTTTTCGGCCTACAATTCTCGGAGGTGGCTTTTACCTTGTTTTCCCAGGGTTTTCTCAGCCTGACTTTTGTGGTGATGCTGTGGCGGCGGTGGCGGCGGGCCGAGTCCCACCTGCTGGGCAAGGCATGGGCGTTGGGCCTTTTTGCATGGATGCAGCTCATGCTGTTGGGCAATGCCCTGCCTCTGATTGGAGCGGGTCTGCTGTTTCCCTCCCGCCAATTCACCCGCCAGTTTTTGCGGGAGACCAATTGGAAACCGGACATCAGTGAAGCGGTGGCCATGATTGGCGTTTATGGACTGGTGACCATGTTGCTGCTGGTGGTGCTCACGCTGATCATCACTCCTGGTTCGGACCAACAGATCATGGGGCTGCAGCGCGCGCGCAAGCTGGGGTGGAAACGGCTGCCAGTGTTGTCGGATTCGGCCTCCTCCTTCGGTTTTGTCGTCCTGATGGCTCTGCTCGGAACCGTGGGATGGACCGTGTTTGCCCAGCAGTTGATCGGTTCCGAATGGTTTCCCGGGCAGGCTCTGGTGCCCTATGCGGCGGCGGCATTTGCCTTGGTGCTGCTCTCGGCCGGGCTGATTGCCCACGCCGTGCTGGAAGGCTGGGGCGGCCACCGGCTCTTCCTGCTTTGCATATTTGGGGCCATCCTCCCCATCATGGCCGGGGGCATTTTCGGATCTGTCAGCAACCGATCCTTCACCGCCGCCACCTGGATCGTGGGAATGTCCCCGGGTGCCGCTCCGGGTTATGCCGCAGCGACCCTCGTGCCGACCATGGAGTTTCCCCGCGAAATCGAACGCGCCTTGCCCCGGGCCTTCTGGTTCTGGCAGGGCATCATGGCGGTGACGGCAGTCTGGCTGCAGTTGCGCCTCCGTCAAATCCGTCAGGATCGCCGCGCCGTGGTGTTTGAAACCGGTGAGCCGCCCGGTGCCGCCCCTTCAGCCCACCAACTTCCTGCCGGGTGATGTTCCGCGCTGTTCTGCTGGTCTTCCTCTGCCTTGGAGTAAGGGACGCCGCCCGCGCCGGGACGGGGGACCGCCTGATGGTCTGCGGCATGGGCGAGGTCTTTGAAATTGATCCGGCCGATCAGGGCCGGAAACGCTGGATCTGGCGCGCGGCGGACCGTGCGGAGCTGCCCGCAGACTTGAAACGCGCCTTTGCCACCACCGACGAATGCAAACCGGTGGAATCGGGAACCAAGCTCCTCATTTCCGCTTCCAGCGGCGGCTGCGCTCTCGTTCACTATCCGTCAGGCTTCGTGGCATGGCACGCCCGGGTGTCCAATGCCCATTCGATGGAACTTCTGCCGGACAACCGGGTGGTGGTCGCCGCCTCGGTCAGTCCCCAAGGCAACAAGTTGGCCGTATTCGACCTCGCGGTGTCCGGCGTGCCTGTCTTTGAAACCCCGCTGCCCTCAGCCCATGGCGTGGTTTGGGATACCGCCCGGCAACGGCTTTGGGCTCCCGGCCTTGATGAACTCCGGTGCTACCGCCTGGAAAACTGGACCCGTCTGCCGTCCCTCGTGCTGGAACGCAGCCACCCTCTGCCCGGACACGACGGGCATGATCTCATGGCCGTCCCAGGGAGCGATGATCTGGTCCTGAGCACGGAATCCGGCGTCTGGCTGTTTGACCGCACCACCTCCCTCTTCCGCCCCCATCCTTCCCTCGGCCGCGAGGCGGAGGTCAAATGCCTCAGTCCCCATCCTGCCGGAAAACGCTGGCTCTGGGTGGCCGCTGACCATGGCCAGTGGTGGAGCCGCCATCTCCGTCTCGACCTTCCCGGCCAGACCCTGACCCTCCCCGGAGAACGCATTTACAAAGCCCGCTGGATGCCCGTCACGCCCTAACCCGCCAGCTATGGGTTGATCCGGGTTTTCGAAGCCGGTTTCCTGAGCCGAAAGGAAACATGGTGCGCGGTGCAGGGTTCGAACCTGCGACCCCATCCGTGTGAAGGATGTGCTCTACCACTGAGCTAACAGCGCCTTGGGTGGATTTGAGACTAGGGGGGATGCGGCGGTCTGCAAGAGGAATTTGGCGGCGCGCATGGCGGATTCATGGGTGATTTTTTCGGTGGAGCGGAGGATTGAACCGGAAGCCGTTGGAATCAATTTCGAAAGCAGGGGGGAGCCAGAAGGAGGAGCCGCAGCCACGTCCGCCGCCCCTGCCGCCTCCCTGGGTTAACCCGGCAACAATACCCGTCTTGAGGGGACAGCGGATTCGAGCCCAGGGTTGCCTGGCACGGGCTACCCTGGGAACCGCATTCCCCGGCACGAACCGCAAGGCGGTTCCGGAAGCGTTGGAAGGGCGGGTCGGGTTAGATCTGTTTTGGTCAGTGGAGGCCGATGGGCTGGAAGCCCATTCGGTTAAAGGGCTGGAAGCCCTTTCGACTCACTGGCTGGAAGCCAGTGTCACGGGGAGTCGGCAAGGCAGAAGGAACACCGCCGTGCAAAAATCCGCCTCACGGCGGATTTGGGGGTCCAAGGGCCTGGGGCGGTGTGGAAATGGAACGGGGGGGAGTGAGAGGAAGGAGATTTACGGCATTCCTTGATCAGAGCGGGGCGGGCGGGCCGTTTCCGAAGCTATCGATCGCCATGGCCATGATCTCATTATTCAAACCGGAGGGGCGACGCAATGGAGGGGCAGGAGGGTCGTCTTGGCTCGGTGGGAGGGGAAGGGGCTGGAGAAAATGGGGATGGTGCGGTGTGGGAATGTTGGGGGTGCTGCTGGGAGGTGACTTGTTGCGGGCGGTGGAAGTGGTGCCTTCCGTCCCGCCGGCGACGGCCGCGGGCTTGGTGGATTTTGGACGGGACATTGAACCCTTGCTGACGCGGCACTGCGTGGCGTGTCATGGTCCGGAGAAACAAAAGGGTGGCTTGCGGCTGGACCACCGGGCATCGGCGTTTCAGGGTGGTGACCACGGCAAGGTGCTGGTGCCGGGGCGCAGTGAGGAAAGCCGGTTGATCCAATTGGTGATCGGAGAGGAGGCGGATGCCGTGATGCCCCCCAAGGGGACGCGCCTCACCACAGCGGAAACCGGTCTGCTCCGGGCATGGATTGATGAGGGGGCGGCGTGGCCGGAGGATGGCGCGGTGGCAAAGCTGGAAAGCAGCCATTGGTCCCTGCAGCCGCTGCGGGAACCGGGGGTGCCGGAGGGGCCGTTGGATCCGGTCGCGGCCTTCATTTCCGCCCGCCTGGCCAAGGATGGTCTAATGCTGTCTCCGGAGGCGGACCGGACCACCCTGATCCGGCGGCTGAGTTTTGATCTGACGGGACTGCCTCCGTCCCCCGGCGAAGTGGATGACTTTGTGCAGGACCCCTCACCTGATGCCTATGCGAATTTGGTGGAGCGGCTGCTCGCTTCTCCGCATTACGGCGAGCGATGGGGCCGGCATTGGCTGGATGTGGCACGGTTCACCGAGAGCCAGGGATTTGAATACGACAAGTTGCGGCCCAATGCCTGGCATTACCGCGATTACGTGATCCGGAGCTTTAATCGTGACAAGCCCTATGACCAGTTCATGCGCGAGCAGGTGGCGGGAGACGTGTTGGAACCGGTAACCGCAGAGGGAATTGTCGCAGCCAGCCTGCTGGTGTGCGGCCCTTGGGATGAGGCGGGCAATTCCCAGGCGAATGCCACGCAGAAGGCGGTAACCCGGGAAGATGAACTGGAAGATATCCTTGGAGTCGTGGGACAATCGTTTTTGGGCCTGACGATCAACTGTGCCCGGTGCCATGCGCATAAGTTTGATCCTGTTCCGCACGCGGATTATTACCGGTTCAAATCGGTCTTTGATGGCGTGAAGCACGGGGAGCGGTCCGTGGCCGGGGCGGACGAAACGGCCCGGGAGAAGGAAGAGCGGCGGGTGCTGGAGCGCCGGGTGGCGGATGCGGCTGCGGTGGTGGAGCGGATGGAGGCTACCGCCGCCCGCCGGGCTGCCAAGGCCCCTGCCGGGGCCCTGGTTGATGCCGGGCCCGTTCCCCTGATGCGTTGGAAATTCGATGCCGCGGACCTTGAGGCCATGCAGGGGACCCTAGAGGGGGGAGCCTTCATCAGGGAGGGCCGGTTGCAGCTAGCCGGGGGAGGGGCATTTTTCAAATCCAAGCCGCTGCCGCAAGACCTCCGGGAGAAGACTTTGGAAGTGTGGGTTGGGCTTCACACCCTTGACCAGGGAGGCGGGGCCGCCATTTCCCTGCAGAACGGGGATGGGAGTGTGTTTGATGCGATTGTTTATGGCGAGCGCCAGCCGGGCCAATGGACGGCGGGGAGCAATGGGTTTGTCAGGACCATGGATCTTCCGGTCCCGGCAGAGGATACCCCGCCGGGAGGTTTGATTCATCTGGCCATTGTCTACCGTGCCGATCACCACATTGCTGTATTCCGCAATGGGAAACCCCATGGCCAGCCTTACCGTCCGGCGGCGCCGCTGCAATCCTTTGCCGCGGGCGATGCTCATGTGTTATTGGGACTGCGGCACACCGGGGGCGGACGTCCGTGGTTGTCCGGGACGGTGTCACAGGCCGCGCTGTATGACCGGGCGTTGGATGAGGCCGCAATCGCCGCGTCGTTTCGCGCCGGTGGCGCCCCGGTTTCCCGTCAGGAACTCCCCGGCTGGCTCAGTCAGGAGGAGAGGGCGGCCCACGGCAGCGCAGTCGCCGCGGTCGGGCAGGCCCGGCAGGCTCTCGCAGCCTACCAGCGCCCGTCGCTCGTTTCCTATGCCGGGACGCGCTTCCAGCCGCCTCCCACGCGACGGCTCATCCGCGGCGAAGTCAACTCGCCGGATGAGGTGGTGACTCCGGGGGGGCTGGCAGCTATCGCGGTGCCCGGGGCCGACTTTGGTCTCGCGGCCGATGCCCCCGAAGCCCAGCGGCGGCTGGAGTTTGCCGCGTGGCTGACGGATCCCCGCCATCCGTTACCGGCCCGGGTCATGGCCAACCGCGTCTGGCACTATCACTTTGGGCAGGGCATTGTGGCTACGCCCAACGACTTTGGGGTGGCCGGGGCAGCACCCAGTCATCCGGAGTTGTTGGATTGGCTGGCGGTCCGGTTCCGGCAAAGCGGCTGGAGCGTAAAGGCCCTGCACCGGTTGATTGTGAATTCTGCGGTATACCGGCAGTCCGGGAATTACGATGCCAGAGCGGCGGCCCTGGATGCGGACAACCGGCTGCTCTGGCGTTATGCGCCCCGGCGGCTGGAGGCGGAGGCGGTGAGGGACGCGATGCTGGCCGTCAGCGGAGAGCTCAACCGCGAGACTGGCGGGCCTAGCTTCAAGCCGTTTGAAGCCCTGCCTTTTCCCGCCAATGCCTACGCCATGACTGACAAAACCGGCCCGGAATTCAACCGCCGCACCGTCTACCGGATGAATGTGAACAGCGGCAAGGATCCTCTGCTGGATGCGTTTGACTGCCCGGACCCTGCGGTAAAAACACCCCGCCGCGGCGTGACCATCACCCCCTTGCAGGCCCTTGAACTGATGAATAACCCGTTTGTCCAGCGGCAGGCCCAGCGCCTCGCAGACCGGGCCACACGCACGGCAGGTCCGGGTGGGGAGGCCGCGGTTGGCGCGGCGTGGCAACTCGCCCTTGGCCGACGGCCCACGGCCGAAGAATCCCGGCAGGCCCTTGCCGCAATGGAAGCGCGGGGGTTGGCCAGTGTCTGCTGGGCCCTGTTGAACTCCACAGAATTTGTTTATGTCCGATAGTCCAGTCACCGCACCAAAGGCTGTCCCCCCGGACGCCGGTCCCTTTTCGCGCCGCCATTTTCTGTGGAACAGCGGTGGGGGCCTGGGGGCGGTCGCTCTGGCATGGATGCTCCAGCGCGGGCAAACCCCGGCGGCTCCCTCCCCCTTGGCCCCGGCATCCCTTCCTCCGCACTACCCGGCCAAAGCCAAACGGGTGGTGCAGATCTTTTGCGCGGGAGGAGTCAGTCATTTGGAGACATTTGACTACAAGCCGGAGTTGGAGCGGATGCACGGACGAACCTTGGAAGGGAAGGGGGAGAATCTGGGGTTTTTCGGCCAGCCGGGCCGGCTCATGAAGAGTCTATACGACTTCCGGCGGCACGGCCAGTCCGGGGCATGGGTGAGCAGTCTGCTCCCGCATCTGGCAGGCTGCGCGGATGACATTTGTTTCATCCGGTCCATGACGGCGAAGAGCAACAACCATACCCCAGCGGCTTTCCAGATGAACAGCGGGTTTACCCTCAATGGGTTTCCGAGCATGGGATCATGGCTTAGTTATGGATTGGGGACGGCTAACGAAAACCTGCCTGCTTTTGTGGTATTGCCCGACCCGCGGGGCCTGCCGGCGGGAGGTTCCATCAACTGGACCTCGGGCTTCCTGCCAGCCAACCATCAGGGGGTCCCATTCCGCACCAAAGCGGAGGAACCGGTGGCAGACCTGCACACTCCGCCCGGCATTACCCCGGAAGCGCGGGCGGCAGACATGGATTTGCTTGCTTCCATGAACCGGACCTTTGCCGGGGCCCACCCGGACGAGGGTGCGTTCGCCGCCCGGCTCCGCTCCTATGAACTTGCCGCCCGCATGCAGGTGAGTATTCCCGAAGCCACGGATCTGGAGGGCGAGCCGGACTCCATCCGGAGGCTGTATGGGCTGGATGAACCCTCCAACAAGGGCTTTGCAAGGAATTGCCTGATGGCCAGGCGCCTCCTCGAGCGCGGGGTGCGTTTTGTCCAGATCCTCAATGGCGGGGCCTTCGGCAGTCCAAGGATCAACTGGGATGGTCACGAAGGAATCAAGGAAAACCATGATGCCCAGGCGGCCACCATGGACCAGCCGGTCGCCGCCTTGATCCAGGACCTGAAGCAGCGGGGCATGCTGGAGGATACCCTGTTGATCTGGTCCACGGAGTTTGGACGCAGTCCGGTCACCCAGGGCATTGGTTCCACTGGACGCGACCATCACCCCAGTGCCTTCACGTGTTTCCTCGCCGGGGCCGGGGTAAAACCCGGCCTCCAATACGGGAGTTCCGATGAAATCGGTTATCATGCCGCCGACCCGGTGGTGACCATCCCCGATTTTCACGCCACGATCATGCACCTGCTAGGACTTGATCATGAAAAGCTGACTTACTATCACAACGGGATCAACCGCCGCCTCACCAATGTGGAGGGAACAGTGATCAAGGGATTGCTGGCCTGAGGCTGCACTCGGGAGTCTCCGGGTCCGGCGTCGGGCGGCGTGGGTTTGCGGTGATGCGGGGCAGGGCTTTTTGGTCTGGCGGTTTCGTCGGTGCCTTGCCGGGAAAACGCAGCCAAAAGGTTTCAGACGGCAGCGAGCACAGCCTGGGCGGGCGTGGCCGTAGTGGGATGGCGGGACGGCACGAGGGTGAAGTCCATGACTTCGACGGTGAGTCCGGGGCCAAAGGCGAGGGCGCGTCCCGGGGATGGTGCCGAGGTCAGGAGATCCCGCAGAATAAACATGATGCTGGCGGACGACATGTTGCCGTAGCGGCGGAGGATTTCACGGGATGCGGTCATTTGCGCGTTGGTCAGGCCACAGGCGTCCTGGACACTATCCAAAATCAGCCGGCCGCCGGGATGCACCGCCCAAAGCATGGTATCACTGCCGGCTTCCGGGGCGGATAGTTCGGGACTGCTGCGGAACCATTGCCGGATGCGGGCGGGCAGCCGGGCATCAAGGGTCATGGCAAATCCCTGGTCTTCGATGTGCCATGCCATGCGTTCGGAATCGGCCAGACTGAGGTGGCTGGTGCAGGCATCAAGGCGCATTCCCCTGGGCCGCGAGGTGATGAGCGAGGCGGCACAGCCATCGGCAAACAGGAGAAAGGAGACCAGCCGGTCAATCCGCCCGGTCTGCTGCAGATGGAGGGTGCAGAGTTCGAGATTGACCATGAGCACCACGGCATCGGGATCGGCTTCGACGATCTGCCGGGCATTGCGCAGCCCCACCAGTCCGGCCTGACAACCCATGAACCCAATCAGGGTGCGCTGCACGGTGGGGGCAAGGCCACAGTGGCGGACGATGTCGATGTCGAGGCCCGGGGCATAAAAGCCCGTGCAACTGGTGACGATCAGGTGGGTGACTCCCGTGAGAGACCCGGCCTCGCGCTGCAGTTCCGCCATGGCGGAAAAAGCAAGGCGGGGGGCTTCCTGCTGATATCGTTTCATGCGCTCGCCCGTGGTGGGAAAGCAGCCCGGCTGATAGAATCCCGGGGCATGATCCGCTCCGAACGGCTCCGGCAACACCGTATGCCGTTGGTCGATGCGGGCGCCGGCCGCGATTTGCCGGAGTTTTTCCACGACATCCGGGGGCCCGGCCCAGCGGGACAGGGAATCGATGAAAGCCTGCTGCCGTTCGAAGGGCGGCACGGCGCAGGCGATATGGTTCAGGTGGGCAGGCATGAAAACGTCAGGGGGAAAAAGGAGCGGATCCATCAACCCCGGGACTGCGGGCGGTTGGGTTGGGTTGGGTTGGCTGGTCGCGCCGGTGGAAGCGTCGGCCACAGGTGACCGGCAGGCAAGGAGCCAAAGCGCGGGGGTTGCCAGTCACGGGCATGGAGAGATTACGCAGGAAAGCCTTGGATCGGGAGGTGCCATCCGGAACCGGGATTGAGGGGCGAAGCCGGATTTAGATCCATCCTGGTTGATTTGTTTTTCCTACGGACCAGCAGGCCATGCGGAGGCGGGGAAAAGCCTCCCGCGATAAAATCCTCCCTTCATTGGCACCTCGTTTCACGGGGGGCGGGCAGGCCGCAAGGAGGAGTTGCCAATTTGCCCCGATGAGTCTATCAGGTTTTCGTCATGAGCGATATCCTCTCTCCCCGGCAAGTGGCGGCGCAGTGGTTTCAGCGTCTGTGGAATGAGCACGACGGCTCGGTCATCGCTGAATTGATGGCTCCGGACTGCCGGGCTGAACTCGAAGGCGGCCAAGTGACCCGCGGTCCGGCGGAGTTTGCCGGATTTTACGGGACTTTGTTGGATACCTTCCCGGATATCAGGGTCACCATCCTGGACATCTCCGAGGAGGGGGACCGCGCCTATGTCCGTTGGGAAGCGGGTGGCACCCACTGCGGCACGGCTCTCGGGATTACGCCCAGCAAGTGTGCCCATGCCTTCCGCGGAATCACTTGGATGAAGGTGCAGAATGGAAAAATTGTGGAGGGCGGCGACTGTTGGAACCAAGGCGGGCTTCTGGCGAGGATGGCGGCGGCAGTGCCCGCCTGAGACCGGGGAATTCGGTCCGGTCAGCGGATGAGCGGCAGTTGTCCGTGCTCCGGTGGCAGGCCGATTTTCAGAGGGACTGGTTTTGACCGGGCCGGAAAGGGCCGTTGCGGGCTCAGAGCTAACCGCCGGGTCAATGGAAAACGGGCAGGGATAGCCTTAACCAATGACTGCATGGTTCCGGCCCCGGGCAGGGCGCGGGGCGGCAAGGCATGGCCAGAGGTGGCGGGGTGAAGCCACCCGCAGATTCCAGTTATTTGACCAATTCCTCCAACTCCGCCATTTTGCTGCGGTAATTGCCCAGCATTTCACCTTTGACATCACAGACAATCACCGAAGGGATGCCGGAGACGCCGTGTTGGAATTCCTGCTTGAAATCCTGGGATTTTTTCAGCTTGAGCTGTGGCCATGGCATCTTTTTTTCCTTGGCGTATTCTTCCATCGAATCCTCGTCCTGGTCGCTGGAAATCAGGACCAATTCAAAATTGTCGTTTTTGTTCTTCTTGTAGAAATCCACCAGGGAGGGCGTGAACTGCTGGCAGGGACCACACCATGAAGCCGTGTAGTAGAAAACGTAGTATTTTTTCGGCTCCTTGGTGAGGGCAAATTTCTTGAGTGATTTGCCTTCCAGTTTCACCAGGTTGTTATCGAAGATTTTGGAGAAGGCGCTGGGTTCAGCGGCGGGTTCGGCGGCGGCAGCGGCGGGCGCTTGCCATGCATTGAGTTTTTCGGCGGCTTCCGTGGAAAGATCGGAGGCTTTGAGGGTCACGGTTTTGCCATTGCGCATTTTGAATTCACCGGCTTTTTCGCCATCCTTTTCCGTCACTTTGATCAAATCCAAATCGGCGGTCTTTCCCTCCTTGTTGGTCCACTTTTCAAAACCGGCGAAGGCCACGCCGGCAAACATCAAGCTGAGCAGAAGAGTAGTTTTCATAGGGTTGGAATGGGCGGTTGGAGTGTGCCAGGTGGGGAGATAAGAACAGTCTGACGGCCGGCAGAAGCTAATGAGGACCGGCCGGTTTTAAATGAGGCAGGTCGCTGGCGGCAGAACTGCCGGAAGTCCCTCAAAATACGTTGTGCTAGCGCCTTGACAAGGATTTTTAAGGAAATTTTTAGACCGCCAAGCGGGTGTCGGCCGCCGCCTGCAGAACGGTCTGGACCCGATTTGGTGACCGGGTTTGATCGTCTTCGGCCAGACCCGCCGCGCATCCTTCGAAACGGTAGCGCTTGGGCCGCGCGGGGCAGGGGCTCCCTGTTGGGGACCATGGCCGGCGGAGCGGATTGCTTTTGTCGGCAGTCTCCATAACGGAGCGGGGTCAGGGTGGGGTGGGGAAGAGATCTGCCGGAATGCCCTGATTCCGCAACTTCATGAACGGGTTGCCTGCCCGCCGGAGTTCTGTTTAAAATCATGACGATGCCACGAAATTTGAATTGTTTGATCTGGCTGGGGGCTCTGTTGGCGGCGGACCGCGCCCCGGGGGCGGTCTATGCCTTCACCCTCACGCCTGCCGGCAGTGGGCTCAATGGAAGCATCGGGCTGACCGCTGACACCGCCGGGAGCCTGCAGGGCGACTACCATGCGGTGGACAATCCGGCGGGAACCCGCACCAAGCCAGGATTGTTCGGGAGCTTTGGGGCCACGGAAAATGTGCCGGTCCCGGTAGAGCTTTCTCCAGTCCTCAGCGGACCCCTGGCCACCCGGTCATCGGGCAGTTTTCAACTTCAGATCAATGAATCCGCGGGCACCTTGTTATTATCCGGTTTGTCCGTGGACTGGCTGGCCAATGGCCCGGTCACTGTTTCGACGGGGGTTTCCCTGACTTATGATAGTTTCCGCACCCGCAGCCCGGATTCACTTTTTATCGGAGGTTTTCCGTTGACCCTTCCGCTGGGCAACAATGAGTTGAGTTCCCTGCTGGGGGTGCAGACCGGCCCATCGGCCGGCACCCTGACGGCTTTGGGCTCCGGACTCTATGGTTTTTCGGTGGCCACCGTCCTGCAGGTGACGGGTGATTTCGACGGCACATTCGGCCGCTTCACGCTGCCCCCCGTGCCGGTGCCGTGGATTTTGCAGGGCCAACTCAGCCTTGCCGGGGATACCGCAACCATCACCGCTTCCGGAGCCCTCGATTTCAACGAAACTGCAGATCCCGCGCTGGCACTGCCGGGGATTCCGTTGGCGCTCCCTACCATTATTCCATCAGGGGGCACGGCCAATCTGAGATTCGACCTGAACCTCAATTCCATTGGGGCGGAAGTGGACTCCACTTTCATCATGGGTGCGACTGGTATTGCCATTCCTGAACCCTCATCCGGACTGGCGCTGCTAGGCCTCACTGTTATGTGCTTCTGCCGCCGCCGCACCCCGGTACAGGCTGACGCCCGGACCTGCTGCGGGAGTCACGGTCCGGCCCGGCCGTGATCCTGAGCCTGAGCCTGAGCCTGACTACCCGGGGGAAGGCGGCCTTCACCAAGAATGTCGTCGGGCCGGCGACACCACCGGCGGAGTTGTGGGTCGGGGTATACACCAGCTTCACCGGCGGGGTTCTGGGAGGATTTCAAGGGGCTTCCAGCTCCAGTGTGGCGTGGGCTTCAGCGGCTTCCGGTTCCACCCTGACGTGGAATTTCAACGGCATCGCGGCTACCGCGGCACCACCCCGGGAACTTTATCTGATGTTCCAAACGTCGGCCGCCTCACGCGCCGGACCGGGGCTGCGAATAATGCATGGCCGCGTAGCCACCCACTACCAGATACCGGACCTCATGCTTGGCGAAATACTGGAGCAGTTCTTTGAAATCGGAGTTCATCGGGATCACGGTTTTGGGCTTTCCACGTTTCCACCACCAACTCCCATGCGGCTTGTCGGATCGCCGCTCCTCCCTGGCGCTGCCAGAACAGCACGTTTTGGGTGCGCATGGATTCCAAGCTGCTGCAGCGCACCGCTTCCCATCCTGAGGGATGCCGGGTGACTTGGTCAAAGACCGGAGGAGGTGGGCTGGATTCGTTCATTCAGAAGGGTGCTTTGGGGACCCGGTGACAGAGGATCGTCACAATTTATCTCAGGGAGAACCGTAGGACTATCTCTGATTTTGTCCAGCAGGGTCGGCCCGCATCAACCGGGGGATTGCACTGCGGTCCGTCCAGGCAACTTTGCGGGGAAATGAGCAGCAATTTACCATCCGGTGATTTCCCGAGTGAGGAAGAGCTTCGGCCCAAGGTGGATCCCGTCACGGGGATTGACCTTTCCCTCATTGAAGAAAACCTGAAGCTGACCCCTTGGGAACGGATGCAGGCGAATGATGATGCGGTGAATTTTGGAAACATGCTGCGGGAAGCCATGATCCGGAGAAATGCAGCATCTTAACCAACTTCTCGAGCGGCTGGTCCGGGCTGAAGTCGAATGTGTGCTTATCGGAGGGTTTGCTGCGATTGCCCACGGATCCCTCACTGCAAACCCGTGATGTGGACGTCTGCATCCGGCTTGGGGAGGAGAACCTGCTGCGTATCCAGAAAGCCTTTGAGGGTTTTGCATCCCATGCACCGTGCCCGTCCGGACATCCCGCTGGATTTGAATCCGGAACTCTGTGCCCGATTGAAGAGTCTGTATCTGAAAACCGACCTCGGCATTGTGGATTGTCTCGGGGAAGTGATGGGCGTGGGCGGTTATGAAGAGGCTCTCCGCCACAGTATCGCGCTCGAATTTCCTTTTGGAAGCTGTCGCCTCCTTGATTTGGATACCCTCATCAAATCCAAAGCAGCACTCGGGCGTCCGCATGATCTCATCACCGTGGAGCATTTGAAAGCGGTGAAGGCGCAGATGGGTGGGCGCGCGCCGGAAAAATAGGGGAATTAGTCTCCAAGCCGGAGGCTTGACAGCTGGTAGCCGGTGGTTGAGCGAAGCGACACCACCGGAACAACGTTGACTCGGGACCCGACCCCGGAGGGGGTCGCAGAATTTCGGGCAACGCGGCGTCTGCTGAGACCCCATCCGGCGTCTGCTGCGACCCCATCCGGGGTCGGGCGGGATACGGGTCCGTTACCGGTGGTGTCGCTTCGCTCAACCACCGGCTACCGGCTGGGATCCCTCCGGGATCAAGAGGTGGGACATCTCGTTATGCCATGAGGTCACTCCCTCAGGGGCCATTTGTGGCGGCTGTGGTGCGGGCGGACACACCGAGGGTGGGGAGAGCGGCGATGGTCTAGTTCCAATTTGATCGAACGGGCAGGCCTCACGCATTTGCATACGCCTCCACGGAGTCGCAGGTGCAGACGAGGTTTTTGTCGCCGTAGACGTTGTCGACGCGGGCGACGGGGGGCCAGTATTTGTGGTGGCGGGAGGCGGGGTCGGGGTAGGCGGCGGACTCGCGGGTGTAGGGATGGGACCAGTTCGCGTCGAGGAGGCTGGCGGCGGTGTGGGGGGCGTTGAGGAGCGGGTTGTCGGAGCGGTCGGATTCGCCGGTTTCGATGGCGCGGATTTCGCCGTGGATGCTGAGGAAGGCGTCGCAGAAGCGGTCGAGTTCGCGGCGGTCTTCGGATTCGGTGGGCTCGATCATGAGGGTGCCAGCGACGGGCCAGGACATGGTGGGGGCGTGGTAGCCGTAGTCGATGAGGCGTTTGGCGACGTCTTCGACGCTGACGCCGGTGGTTTCCTTGAAGGGGCGGAAGTCGAGGATGCACTCGTGGGCGACGAGGCCGCTGCGGCCCTTGTAGAGGACGGGGATGGAGGGGGCGAGGCGGTGGGCGATATAGTTGGCGTTGAGGATGGCCCACTTGGTGGCGAGTGTTAGTCCATCGGGTCCCATCATGCGGATATACATCCATGAAATGGTGAGGATGCTGGCGCTGCCCCATGGCGCGGAGCTGACCATGCCGGTTTGGCCGCGGCCCGGAAGGAAGGGGGTAAGGTGTTCTGCGACGCAGACGGGACCCACCCCGGGGCCGCCGCCGCCGTGGGGGATGCAAAAGGTTTTGTGGAGGTTGAGGTGGCAGACATCGGCACCGATATGGCCGGGGCTGGTGAGGCCGACCTGGGCATTCATGTTGGCCCCGTCCATGTAAACCTGGCCGCCGCGGGAATGGATGATCCGGCAGATATCGATGATGGTTTCCTCAAAGACGCCGTGGGTGGACGGGTAAGTGATCATGAGGGCCGCGAGGTTGGCGGCGTGGAGACTGGCCTGGGCGGTGAGGTCCGCGACGTCGATGTTGCCGTCGCTGTCACATTTGACGGGAACCACTTTCATGCCGCACATTACGGCACTGGCGGGGTTGGTGCCGTGGGCGCTGGCGGGGATGAGACAGATGTTGCGGTGGCCCCCGCCTTGGCTGGCGTGGTAACCCCGGATGGCAAGGAGGCCGGCGAATTCTCCCTGGCTGCCGGCATTCGGCTGAATGCTGGTGCTGTGGAACCCGGTAATGACGGTTAGCCATGACTCGAGCTGGCTGACCATTTCGGCATACCCTGACAAAGTATCTGCCGGGGCCAGGGGGTGCAGATTTGCAACGGTGCGCCAGCTCAGCGGGAGCATGACGGAGGTCGCGTTCAGCTTCATGGTGCAGGAGCCGAGGGCGATCATGCTGTCGCACAGGGTGAGGTCCCGGGCGGCCAGGCGGTGGATGTAGCGGAGGAGTTCGTGTTCGGTGTGGTATTGGTGGAAGACCGGTTGTTTGAGGAAGGGGGAGGTGCGGGCGAGGGGGGGTGGGACGGAAAGGGCAAAAGAGACAAAAGGGACGGTGATGCCGAGGATTTTGGCGAGGTTTTGGAGGTCGGACTCGGTGGTGGTTTCGTCGAGGGTGATGCCGACGTGGGTGGCGTCGATGGGGCGGAGGAGGTAGCCGGCGGCTTTGGCTTTGCTAAGGAGGGTGGCGGCGTCCGGGGTGCTGATGGTGAGGGTGTCGAAGAAGGCGGCGTTTTTATAACCGAGGGCAGCGGCGAGGCGGGCGGTTAGGGCATGGACGCGTTGGGCGATGCGTTTGAGGCCCTGCGGGCCGTGCCATGTGGCATACATGCTGGCGATGACGGCGAGCAGAACCTGGGCAGTGCAGATGTTGCTGGTGGCCTTGTCGCGGCGGATATGCTGCTCGCGGGTCTGCAGGCTGAGGCGCATCGCAGGGTTGCCGTGGCGGTCTATGCTGACGCCAACAAGGCGGCCGGGGAGCTTGCGTTTGAGTTCGTCCTTCACGGCGATGAAGGCGGCGTGGGGACCGCCGCAGCCCATCGGAACTCCAAAGCGCTGGGTGCTGCCCACGGCGATGTCGGCTCCCCATTCCCCGGGAGGCTTCAACAAAGTGAGGGCAAGCAGATCGGCGGCGGCGATCACGGTGGCCCCGGCGGCGTGGGCGGCGGTGACCATGGGGGTGTAATCGTGGACGGACCCGTCCACGGCGGGGTATTGCAGGAGAACGGCGAAGGTGCCGTCGTTAGGGAAAAGGGAAGCCTTTTTCCAATCGCCGACCGTGACCTTGATGCCGAGGGGGGCCATGCGGGTTTTCACCACGGCGATGGTGTTGGGCAGGACGGCGTGGTCGACGAAGACGGCAGTGGCAGTGCCCTTATAGCCGCCCAGGGAAAGGGTCACGGCTTCGGCAGCGGCCGTGCCCTCGTCCAGCAGGGAGGCATTGGCGACGGCGAGTCCGGTCAACTCCGTGACCATGGTTTGATAGTTGAGGAGGGCCTCGAGACGGCCCTGGGCGATCTCGGCCTGGTAGGGGGTGTAGGCGGTATACCATGCGGGATTTTCGAGGATGTTCCGGAGGATGACGGGCGGGGTGATGGTGCCGTGGTAGCCTTCGCCGATGCAGGATTTGAGGATCTTGTTTTTGCCCATGATGCCATCGAGTTCCGCGAGGGCATCCTGTTCAGTCAGGGCAGCGGGCAGGGACATGGCCGCTTTCAGGCGGATATTGGCAGGGACGGCGGAATCGATCAAAGCGTCCAAGTCAGGGTAGCCGATGGTTTGGGCAATGGCATCGGCGTGGGCGGGGGAGCCGCCCATGTGGCGTTCGAGGTAGGTTTCAGGGGACATGGGGGCTGCGGAGGATGGGGAAATAGGTGTTAAAGTGTGATGGGGTAAATAGGGTCTATAGGGCGTATGCAGGGCCTATGCCGGGGGGCGGGGGGATTGGGCAGGATGCCCTTGGGAAGCAGGGGCTGGAAGCCCCTGCGACGCACTGGCTGGAAGCCAGGGTTACGGTTAGCGGGCCTGGGCGAGGTAGGCGGCTTCGTCGAGCAGGGCATCGGCTTCGGCCGGATGGGAGGGTCTGATTTTGAAGAGCCAGCCGGCTCCGTAAGGATCTGCATTCACCAGAGCACTGTCCGCGCTGACGGCCTCATTGACGGCGGTGATTTCGCCGGAGACAGGGGCGTAGATGTCGCTGGCGGCCTTGACGGATTCGATCACGGCGACGGATTCGCCGGCTTTGACGGTGCGTCCGATTTCGGGGAATTCGACATAGACCACATCACCCAGTTCGGCCTGGGCGTGGTCGGAGATGCCGACCGGGCTTTCGGGGACCCCGGAGAGGATCCACTCGTGGGAAGCGGCGAAGCGGGCGTTGGCAGGAGCGGGCATGAGGGAGGATGTTGTGTTATTAGTTATAGGTTATTGGGAGCCTGCACTTTGCGGAGGGGAAGGTCAGGCGGGGCTCAGTGGTGCCAAGGCTTTATTGTAGAAGGGTTTTTTGAGGGTTTCGGCGGGGTAGCGTTTACCCCGGATGTCAATTTCCAGGGCGGATCCTGGCGCGGCGAGGGCCGGGGGGAGGTAGGCCATGGCGATGCCATAACCGAGCGAGGGGGAAACGCCGCCGCTGCAGAGTTCGCCGACGGTTTTCCCGCCGGAAAGAACCGGATAATGGGCCCGGAGAGGAGGGCCTTTTTCGGTCAGGCGGAGCCCGGCAAGTTGGGAGGGCAGGCCATGCACTTTTTGCGCCGCGAGGGCTTCGCGCCCGGTGAAGGCCGGTTTGTTCATGTCCACAAAAAACCCGAGCCCGGCTTCGAGCGGGGTGCGGCCGGGCGAGAGGTCGCTGCCATTGAGCGGATAACCCATTTCGAGGCGCAGGGTATCGCGGGCTCCGAGGCCGCAGGGGATCGCCCCGTGCTCCACAAATTCATTCCACCAGTAATCTGCTTCCCCGGTTTCGCAGAAAAATTCGAAGCCATCCTCGCCGGTATAACCGGTGCGGCAGACGAGGCAGGTGCCACCGCGCAGGGAGATGAATTCGGCGATGCCGTTCCGGTCCGGCAGTTCCTGGTGGGCGCCGGCCACTGGCTGGTAGGTGGCAGCGGCCCGCGGACCCTGGACCGCCATTCCTGCCATGGCGGTGCTGACGTTTTCCAAGGTGACTCCGCCCGTGAGGCGCGCCTGCATCCAGGCAAAGTCCTCAGCGATTTTGGAAGCATTGACCACCAAAAACCATGCTTCCGGGCCGGTGCGGTAAAGAATCAGATCATCAATCACTCCACCGGTTTCGTTGAGAAGCAGGGTGTAATGGCCCTGACCAATCCCGAGCCGGGTCGTATTGTTGGTGAGGAGACTGTTCAGCCAGTCGCGAGCGGCAGGACCGGTGACGCGGAATTCTCCCATGTGGGAGATATCGAAAATGCCACAGGCCCGGCGGACGGCGAGGTGTTCCTCCGTGATGCCCTTGTATTGCACCGGCATGTTCCATCCTGCGAAAGAAACCATCCGAGCCCCGGCCCGGAGATGGGTTTCATGCAGGGGAGAGAGGGAAATCGCTGAGGTATCGTCCACCCGCAGACGGTGCCTGCGGGGAATCTGCTGTCAATCAGGATACCATGAATTTCCGCAGGAGTATTGATGGAAATCCATGGGATTGCCAGCCGGATCCTGCCTCGCCAACGTGACCTGATCCGCTGATGTGCCTTGCGGGCGGGATGGGCCGGCACCGGAGCTGAAACAGGGAATCGGCCCTCTGTTCCCTGTCCTGACAAATTATCCGCGGGGTTTCAGCCAACCATTCTGTTCCATCCACTGCTGGAGCAGCGAGGGCCAGATTTTGAGGTTGGGGTCTGCCTGGGCGAGTCCGACGCCGTGTTTGCCTTCCTGGAAGACATGCAGGGCCACGGGAACCTTTTGTTTCCAACAAGCTTCGTAAAAGCGCAGGCTGTTGGCCACGGGAACGGCCAGGTCGGTGGTGGTGTGGAACAGGAAAGCAGGGGGCGAAGCTTGGGTGACGTGTTTCTCATTGGAGAGGAAGTCCAGCAGGGCAGGGTCGTTCCGGCGTCCCCCGAGGAGATTGCCGACAGAACCCGCGTGAGTGATGGCAGGGTCGAAGGAGAGCACGCCATAACAAAGAATCAGGAAATCGGGCCGGGAGCCGGGGCGATCGATGGGATCGGCCGCAGCCGGATTGGCGGGATCGGAATGGGAACTGGTGGAAGCGGCGAGGTGCCCGCCTGCGGAGAATCCCATGATGCCCAGCCGGGCGGGGTCGATGCCGTCAGTGGTGGCGCGGCTGCGGGCGAGGCGGAGCGCCCGCTTGGCGTCGTTCAAGGGCACGGGGTGCTGGTAGCCTTTGCTGCCCAGCCGGTAGTGCAGCACGTAGGCGGTCACGCCGAAGGAATTGAAGAAGCGGGCCGGCTGGACGCCTTCGTGATCCTTGGCGAGGCCACCATACCCTCCGCCGGGACAGATCACCACGGCACAGCCATTGGCAGGGACGGTATCCGGTTTGTAGAGGTCGAGGGTGGGCTGGTGGTCTTCGGTGGTGCCTTTGGCTTCCGGCGCTCCCTCCGGCCAGAGTGGAAAACGGACGGGCTCCGCAGCCAGGCAGGAACCGGCGAGATGGAGAAGTGCTAACAAGACGAGTGGTGGTTTCATGCAGGGAATGGGAATGGGGATCTGGAAGTAAAATAGGTTAGGGGTCGCGGGTCGGGCGCGGGCCGTGGGAGGCGGTTTGGGCGGCGGGATTCATCCAATAGATGCAGGGCAATACGTTCAGGGCCGGCCAAACTTCCGCGCCAGTTCCTGCCAGGAAAACTGCAGCAGGGTGGGGCTGCCATCCGGGCGGCAGTAGGGCATATCGCAGGCCATGAGCCGGGCCACCAGGGCGGCGGCGTTCTCCATGGTCTGGGGGGGCTGACGCCGGGCGGACTGCCGGGCCACCGCCGCAGCGATGGCGGCATCATCGAGCCGCCGGGTGGGCGTGCGGTCGTTGGCATGCCGGAGGTCGTCGAGCAGCGCACTGACGAGGGCGGGGACTTCCCCATCCGCGTTGAGCCATGGGGGGAGGCTGTCGACCAAAATGGTGTTGGCCCCGAACTCCTCCAAACCGAGCCCCATCCGGCGCAAGGCGGGCAGGTGGGGCTTGAGGAAATCGAACTCGCGGGGACTGAGGGAAATGGTCAGGGGAGCCAGCAGGGCCTGGGAAGGCACGGTTTCCTGAGCGGAGCGGGCTTTGGCTTCTTCGAAGAGAATGCGTTCCCATGCGGCCCGGTGGTCGAGCAGCACCAGGCCTTCCGCGCTTTGCAGAATCAGATAGGCGCTGCCAAGGAGGCCAATGGGGTGGAAGCCCGCTGCGGGAAGGGCATGGCCGGCCGGCGGGGAAAAGGCCACGGCCTGAGCGGCAGGGGCAGGGGCAGGGCCCCGGGCCGTTGGTTCTGGCGATGAATCCCGATTTCCGGGAGGGGGCACCGGCAGAGAGGGAGGGTCCGAATCCGGGAGGGTGGGCTCACGGGGTGGGCCGGGGCGGACGGGCACTCCTTCCCAGACTTGGCGTAGGGCGGGTTTGGTGGCGGGGAGCAGCGGGGCCTGAACGACCGGGGCGGTCCAGCGGGGCACCGGGGTAGCGCTTTCCGGGGCCGGGGTGGAGCTGGAGGGGGCTTCCCGCTTATGCCGGCCGAGGCGGATGGTCTGGGCGATGATTTCAGTGAGGGCGGCTTGGACCGCGAGCCCGTTGCGGAAGCGGACTTCCCGTTTGGCGGGGTGCACGTTGACATCGACTTCGGCGGGATCAATTTCGACGAGCAAAAAACTGACAGGGGACTGGCCGCGCGGCAACGCTTCCCCGTAACCGGCGCGGAGTGCCTGGGTAAAGACCATGGACTCCACCGGGCGGCGGTTCAGGAAGGTGAATTGGAGGGCCCGGTTCGACCGCCAAAGCCCGGCTTCCCCCAAATAGCCACTCACTGTAACGGGGCCAAGGGTGGTGGGAGGCACTTCCAGAAGGCGGTCGGTGAGGTCAGGTCCGGTGAGCCCGGCGATTCGCCCGAGCAGCGACTCCTGGGGAGGGAGGTGGAAGAGGAGGCGGTCGTCCCGGGTGAGGCTGAAGCCCGTTTCCGGATGGGCGAGGGCCTGAATGCGGACTTGTTGTTCGATGTGGCTGAATTCCGTGTCTTCGGCGCGGAGAAATTTCCGGCGGGCGGGCACATTGTAGAACAATTGGCGAACTTCGATGCAAGTGCCCGGAGCCTCTCCGGCATCGGCGACTTCGAGGACGGAACCACCCTCCACCGTGATTCTCGTGCCGGTGAGGGCTCCGGTTTCGCGGGTGGAAAGGGTGAACTTTGAGACGCTGGCAATGCTGGGCAGGGCTTCGCCGCGGAATCCTTTGGTCAGAATGCAGGACAACCCGGCACTGTTGAGGAGTTTGCTGGTGGCATGGCGTTCGAGGCTCATCAGGGCATCCTGCCGGTTCATGCCGGAGCCGTTGTCCACGATGCGCAGCAGCGCGGTGCCGCCGCGCCGGGCCAGCACGGAAATCTGTGAAGCCCCAGCATCCAAGCTGTTCTCGATCAATTCCTTGACCACGGAAGCAGGGCGTTCCACCACCTCTCCGGCCGCCACCTGGCTGGCTAGAATATCAGGAAGGATCTGGATTTTTCCCATGCCGATGGGGAACTGGGCGGGAAAAATCTGCGCCAGGCAAGGGAAAGTTCCTTGTTAATTTAGGGAATGGATACAATCTCTGTTCACAAAACGTTGGAATGGAAGTATGGTCACGGTTTCAGAGAGTCCTCCATCATGATTGAAGTCACTTCCCAGGCAGCCGCCGAGCTGCGCCGCCTTCTGGCGGAAAAACAGGCTCCGCCGGGCACCGGCCTGCGTCTCATGGTGGAGCGCGGAGGTTGTGCCGGCCTATCCTATTCCATGACCCTTGGCCTGCCTGCCGGTGAAGATGCGGTGGTGGAGCAGGATGGAGTTCTTTTTATCGTGGAGGCCGCCAGCGCCGGGTACCTGAGTGGATCGCGCGTGGATTACGAAGACTCCCTGAATGACAGTGGGTTTAAGATCCACAATCCGAATGCGGCCCGCTCCTGCGGCTGCGGCACATCGTTCGAACCGGCGGGGAAAAGCGGGGCGGTGGACGCCAGCCCCCCGGTGCCGGATGGGCAATCCTGCGGCACGGCCGCCTGAATCTCCAGTTCTTTTCCTGAATCTCTGACTTCATGCCGCTTCACGTCGAATTCATGAACACACCCCGGGGGTCCCTGTCCCGGGCCGCCAATGCCGTGAAGCAGGCAGATGGGGGCATTTTTTGGTGGGCCATTGCCATTGTGATCCTCATGGCCCTGGCGGCCTTTTCCTGGATCGGCAGCATCTACATTTTCACGCACCCGGAGAAGCCGCTGAACTACAAATTGCTCAGCCGGATCGACCGACTGGAGGAGATCCGGCATTTTACCGAAAAGGACCGCCCCGCCGGCAAAAGCCTGAATCCTCCGGAACTTTATCAGAAGTTCTATCCCTTTTCGGAGGAGAACCTTGCCAATCACAACAGCCTGCTCCGGCGCAACTACATCACCAACTATAAAAACCGGAACGAAAAACCTTATTATGTCAGGGGACGTTTCAAAGTGGTGCATGCGCGCCCGCTGGGGGAAGGGGATGTCTTTCCCCGGGGACTGGTAGCGCGTGCGGTGGCGGTGAATGAGGACGGCAAGGAATACCGGAATGTGGTGGTGGAATATGTGCTGCCCACTGCTTCCAAAGTGCCGGTCAACGGCTTTGCGCCCGGAGACTTGCTGGATATCGACAGCCGCCGCAGCAAAAAACGGCTCTGGGGCGCCGTGTTGAACATCCACCGTCAGAATGAGGATGTCCTTGTGTTTACGGTGGTTCCTTTGATGTATGGCGAGCATTTAATTGATCCGGAAACCAATGGCATCCTGACCGCGCTGCCGCCCACACAACTCAATATGTCAGGCAATTTTCCCATCACGGACCTGAGTTTTGGCTCGGCGGGGGTGACCGGCCGGTTGCCTGACCTGGCTTCCGTCAGCGGGCGGTAAGGGATTCCTGGAAACCGGGAACCGGCCATTGGGACGTTGCCTGCAGCTCCTGCGGGTCGGTTAAATCCATTGTGGCTTTTCCGATAAAAAAAACCCGCCCAGGCAAGGAGCCGGGGCGGGTTTGGGAAGCGGAACGGAGCTTATTCAGCAGCGGTATCGGGCGACGTTGCAGCGGGTTCCGGGGCGGCTGATTCTCCCGGAGCGTCTGAAGCGTCGGGGGCCTCCGGCTGATCCGCAGCCGGGGATTCGGCCGATTCCGCCTGCTTGGTTTGCCCATTCGGATGCTGGGGCTGGCGGGGTTCGCGGGCGGGTGGGGCCTCGCGCGGTGCGGCGGGTGGGGCTTGGGGCCGGCGCACCCGGAGTTCTTCCTGCATGAAGATTTCGGCGAGGCGGAAGCTGCGGCGGCTCAGTTCGCGGGCTTCGTTGTCCGGGAAAAGTTCGACACCTTCCTCACCCACTTCGGCGAGGAAAATCTGCCATGCTTTCTGGCAAAGGTCATCGATGGGGAGCAGGGCGCGATCCTGGCTTTCGCGGCGTTGTTGTTCGGCTTGACGGCGGCGTTGGTCTTCTTCGCGGCGGAGGCGTTCCTGCTCGCGGCGGGCCTGTTCGGCATCCCGGCGGGCTTGCTCGGCTTCCCGGCGCTGTTGGGCGGCAGCCTGTTGAGCCTGCGGGTCGCGGGGCGGACGGGCATCCGGACGTTCGCCTCGTTCCGGACGGGGCGGGCGGGGATCGCGGGCAGGGCGGGCGGCATCTCCAGAGAGAGACTCTCCGGGCAAGGCTTTGACTTCCGGCACGGAAGCATCTCCCGATGGAGCATCGGAAGCGGCGGATTCGGCAGCGGCGGCGGCAGCTTCCTCCTGGCTGGCCAGCGCTGCTTCAGCGATGTCCTGCACGACTTCGGGGGAAAGGTGCCCTGATGGGGCGTTGGAGGTAGGGTCCATAGGTTCAGAGCCGGCATTCCCGTCAGGCCGCGGGCCGGAGGGACCGCGGGGACGACGGGGACGGGGGCGGTTAAATTTCTTTTCCATGTAGTTTATTGTCGGGGGGACCGCATGAATGCCGGAGAATGCCGGGCGCGTCCAGGGATTTTCCTGGGGGATGGGGCTGTCAGCAACGGGATTCGGACGGGGTTAATAGACTTGGATGGACCAGCGGGGGGCCGGGGTGCGGGAAAGTTCCAGCAGGGTGAGGCTCCGGGCATCCGAGGATCCGAAAGGCGATGGGGCGAGGAGCCGGCTTTGGGTGAGGTCGTGTTGGCCGCTGACGGGATCGGATCGGGTGATCCGGAGGTTGATGCCCAGGCTGCTTTGACCGGAGCCATCAAGGGACCATTCGTGCTGGGGCAGGTTTACCCGGGCGATGTTAAATTCGATGCGCCGGGATCCATCGGCCCGGGTGGTGGCTGAGACGCGGAAGCCCTTAGGATTGTAGTCGTAGTGGTAGGTATGACCGAAGACGGCTGGGCGGACTTTGCGCAGAGCTACCGGACCGTCACTCCACGGAATGGTGGCGCTGAGCCGGTCCACGAACCCTGCGGTGCCATTTTCCCCTGCTTTTCTTCCGTCGAGCTGCACATCGATAATGCCCCATGGGGTGCCGGCCTGACCGGCGGTGCCCCCGGAGGCGGGAGAATCGATGATCAAATAAACGCCGCCCGTATCGGCAAAAGGAGTGACAAAGGTGTCTGGAGCTGCCGGGGGGTCTGCTACGACAGAATTGACCGGGCTCAAGGGGAGGCGCTGTTCCAAGCCGAGATGCCGGATCCCATCGATATGCCGGTGAAAGTGAAGTTCGCGGTCTGCCAGGGTGATTTGCACGGTGGCGGTTTGGTTGAAGCGGTCCGTGGTGGAGGCGTCCGGCAATACCAGACGAAGCGGAAGCGGGAGGGATTGTCTGGGCTCCAACTGGATGGGAAGGACCTGGTTGCGGCCCATCCACTGGAGGGTGGCGTTGCCTTTGACCGGCTGGTTGCTTTGATTGGTGAGAACCGGGGTGAGCAGCATGTCTCCGGATTCGCCATTAAACCGGCCTTCCGGCCATGTGAGGCTGAGGGGGGTTAAGGTCAGCGCGGCGTCGGCCAGTTGCTGGCGGTCATCATCGCTCAGAAGCAGCGAAGCCCGGATCACGCCGGATTCAGGGGCCGGGCCGGTGATGGCGGGTTCGAGCGGGAGTTTGAGCCACCGGGCCTTGCTGGGTGGCAGATTAAAATACGCGTCCGGGGTCCCGGCTTTCACCCGCCAGCCCGTGAATCCGAGGGGACTGACCACAATCGCGCGGGCTTCCGCCGTCGGATTGAACAGCCGCAGGTTTGCGGTAGCGGTGGCAGGTCCCGTCAGTTCCACCATTCCGGACAACTGGACGGGACCGGAAGGGTTGCTTCCCAGCAACTGCCGGGCCGCATGTTCTCCGGCTTGCAAAGCCGCTGCGGCGTTGGGGTGGAGGGTATCAAGGACGGTGGAGTGATAGTTAAACTGGCGGGCGACCGGCACCATGGCGGCAGAAAAGGCATCGGCTGCGGTGAGGGATTGCAGGTCGGAAGGGGCCTCCACCAAGGCGGCTCCCAGATCCACGAAGGCCACCCCGGTGGCCTTGGCGACCTCGGCGGCGACTTGCGCATAGGGACGGGTCCGGGCAAGGGACTCCCGGGGCTGGGCAGGATCAAAACTAACCGGTGGGGCGGCCAGCAGCACCTCGGCCTTGTTGTCCTGGCAGAGTTTGACGGCCTTGGTGAGGAAGTCACGGTAGCCACTCAGGGGCAGACTCCCGATGGAATCGTTGACGCCATAGCAGATGGTCACAAGGTCCGGGCCCGGAGCCGGGGCGGCCGGAAACGCTTCCGGGCCCAGCGCTTCAAGGACCTGGGCGGCCTGGGCACCGTCGCGGGCGAGGTTGTGGATTTGGATCGCGGTGCCTGAAACGATCTGCTGGGCGCTGGGCACCCCGCGGCGGATGAGTTCCGCCCCGCCCATGGCCACGGGGGAGTCGAGGTCAGCCCGGAAGCGCAGGGTGTCCGGAGCTTCTGGAGCCGGCCCCTGTTTGGTGCGCTGCCAAACTTGCATTTCTGCCTCGAACCGGGTCCATGCGGCGGCGGCTTCTTTCTGGCTGGCGGTGATTTCGCGATGGGGATCCACCTCCACGATGCCATGGTAATAAAAATAGCCACCCAAGAAACTGAGCAAGCGGCCTTGCCATGCCATGGCCGAGTCGTATCGCGGGAAGCCCGGAGGCTGGTAAAAAGTGCTGATGCTGTCTCCGGCCGAAACCACGCGGATCAGTTCCCGGTTCTGAAGTTTGGCGAGGGTCCGGGGCAGCTTTTGCTTCAGGGTGGTTTCTTGTTCCGGCGTAAGCCGCGGGGCGGCCGCCCGTCCGGGCAAAGCGGGCAACAAACAAAGCCACAGGCCGACGGCGACGGCGGCGCGGCGGAAAAAACGGAAGGAAAACATGGCAAGACACATTGGGTGGCTCCGGTTCCAGCCACCTTCGCGACCGTCCGTGCATCCGACCGCCTTGCAACGGACAAAGCGGGCCCTGCCCAGGAGGATTTGCCTTCCCCCTCCCAACCCGCAGCGCGGGCTGGTATGGCCTCGCAAGGAAACAGAAGATCGCTTCCCATTCATGAACGAAGGGGACGCTGGATCATTTCTGAGCTTCCTTGAACTATCGGCTCGACACGCCCGTTAGTCCTGCTTCAGTGAGTCCTCCATCATGATGGAAAGGAATTGCAGTAAGCTTCGAAAGAGTTTATATTCACCATTGCCGGAGTATCGTCAGTTCGGTTGATTGCTGACACAGAATTTCACCCCTGCCACGCTGCCCCGTGCGCCTCTCTTATTCGTCTTCATGTCCCCCCGCCGCTTTTTGTTGATCCTGTGCCTGTTGGGCAGCCCCTTGGAAATGTCTGCCCAAACCACCGGATCTCCGGAGTCCTCCGTGCCGGCTGGTTTGGCGGAAAAAGCGGATCCGGCTGCATTGTTGCCCGAGTTTCCTTCCGCATTGTATGCCAAACTATCGGAATCCACCCGTCCCCAATGGCGGCAACATTACCGGGCGACGGTGACCCGTTGCCTCGAAGGTCGCCAACAGGCGGCGATGGGTCTGGGAGCGGTCATCGCCGACCTTTTCCTGGCCGCCCAGGCCCGGGACTCCCAGCAAGTGCGCAACTTGTTGCAGGATGAGGAGACGATTGAAAAGACCCTTGGGCTGATTGACTCCATGGCCTCCCTGCGCACAGAGGTGTTGGGGGCCTCGGAGCAGGCTGACTGGCCACGCCTCATGCAGGGGATTGAAAAACTGAGCGCGGGCCAGCGTCGGCATCTGCGCACTCAAAAGGATGAACCCCTCGCCGAACTGGCTTACATCGGGCAATGGCTGCGGACCTTCCAGACCTGCCACGCGGTAGTGCTGGCCCGCGAAGTCAAGGACCACCAACTCGCGGTCGGCCACCCCGGGTTGATTGCGGAAATGACGCGCCGCCTCCAGAGTCTGAGCATTGCAGAGACCGAAACCAACCGCTGTCTGCGGCTGCTGCACAAACGGCTGGCCGGATTGTCACGGCTGTGGCCGCTGGAGGAGATTCCGGTGCGGGATCCGGCCGACCGCCTGCGGCGCTCGGCCGAATTGATTGATGATGTGGTGGGCCAGCTCATTCAGGACGAGGAACCTGCGGCCAGCGGCACCATTGCTGCTCCACTAAAAACCCCACCCTGAGTTTCACCGGACCTGACTGGTGACGGACAGCCGCTTCTATTTTATTCTTTCCCGCCCTGCATGGAAACCGATACTGCCGCCAACGGCCCCTACGTTAAACAATTCTCCGTCTTCCTCATCAACCGCGCCGGTGCCCTCCTGAGTGTGGTCCGTCTGCTGGGCGACGCCCACGTTCTCGTGCTGGGCCTCAGCCTGCAGGACTCGGTCGACGTCACCGTAGCCCGCCTGATTGTCAGTGATCCCGAGACGGTGGAAACGCTTTTCATGGAAAAGGGGATTCCCTTCAGTACCTGTGATCTGCTGGTGGTCCAACTCAAGGAAGGGGCCGAAGGCCTGAGCAATTGCCTGACGGCTTTCCTCCAGGCGGAAACCAACATTCATTTTGCCTATCCGTTATTGGTCAGGGGCAACGGTCTGCCGGCGCTCGCCCTGCATCTGGAAGACATCGAGTTCGGCGCTTCCGTGATGCAAACCGAAGGCTTCAAGATCCTGCGCCAGAACGACATCAGCCGTTGAAAACCATCTAATGATCAACGATAAACGAATCGAAAAGTTAGGTTGAGGTAGCAAAATCAGGAAATCCGGGGCAGGAAGAACGCCCTGGGCCATTCCAGCAATCTCCGGTTCTGCCCCAATCTTATTCCGGCCACGGATAATTTCCGTCCGCGTGATCAGGTCCGCGGACATCTCGAGGATGATAAGGGCCTTGGGATTTCCCTCCAAAGACTGGCCACCCTTTGCCTCGGCTTGAAAGCTTGAAATGATGTGGCCGCAAAAAGTCATCGGCCGATTTTGGGCCGCTCTTGAGGCCGCTTCTGGTTTCGGGGCCATTTCCGCAAGCCTAACTGTAAAATCCATAAGATTTCGGTTTCGTCCTTTTATGACTTGGGGGCCGGGCGCTTT
>JBBQWG010000058.1:0-38884 GCA_038210825.1 Verrucomicrobiales bacterium | reverse complement strand
AAAGCGCCCGGCCCCCAAGCCGTGAAAGGACGAAACCGAAATCTTATGGATTTTACAGTTAGGCTTGCGGAAATGGCCCCAAAACCAGAAGCGGCCTCAAGAGCGGCCCAAAATCGGCCGATGACTTTTTGCGGCCACATCTGAAAAGAAAGCAAAGGAGCAGGGCAGACTTATAATGGGGCATGTTAATTTCCCGCCAGCCACTCACCTTGCTCAGGCTGGCCCCGGTTGGGGGCCAGGGGTGCGCCCCCGGAATCACGTTTTGCCTCCCATGAAAATCATCGTCACCCTCCTCGCGCTTGCCGCGCTGGTCTGCGGCCCGGTTCCAGCCGCGCCAAAAACTAACATCCTCTTCATCGCTATCGACGACCAGAACGACTGGATCGGCCACATGGGCGGGCATCCGCTGGCGAAGACGCCGCACATGGACAAGCTCGCGGCACGCGGCACCACTTTCCTCAACGCGCATTGCCAGGCACCGCTTTGCAATCCCTCCCGCGCCAGCCTGCTGCTCGGCCTGCGCCCGACGACGACGGGCATCTACGGACTCGCACCCGCGCCGCGGGCATTGCCGGAGTTGCGCGGGCGCGTCTCGCTGCCGCAGCATTTCGCGGCGCAGGGCTATCGCACCGCCGGCACGGGGAAAATCTTCCACGGTGGCACCACTGCGGGCGGCCGCGGCCCCGTAAAGGCTCAGAACAAGGCCGCGGCCGCGCCGCAGATCGCACCCGAGTTTCAAGTCACCGCGCCCTTCGGCGGCGTCGGTGCCAAGCCCCCGAAGAAGCTCATCCCGCCGACGCCGATGGGCGATCATCCGCTCATGGACTGGGGCGTCTGGCCGCCCGACAACAACGACACCACGAAGGGCGACTATCAAGTCGCCACGTGGACGGTGGAACAGATCAAAGCGGCGCCGAAGGACCAGCCCTTCTTCCTCGCCGCCGGATTCTTCCTTCCCCATGTGCCCTGTTATGCCACGCAGCAGTGGTTTGACCTTTATCCCGATGACGACAGTGTGCTGCCGAAGATCCTCGAAACCGACCGCGACGACACCCCGCGCTTTTCATGGTATCTGCACTGGACCCTGCCCGAGCCGCGCCTGAAGTGGGTCAGGGAAAACCAACAGTGGCGCAACCTCGTCCGCAGCTACCTCGCCTGCACCAGCTTCGTGGACGCGCAGATAGGCCGCCTGCTCGCTGCCCTCGAAGAATCCGGCCACGCGGAAAACACCATCGTCGTCCTCTGGGGGGACCACGGTTACCACCTCGGCGAGAAAGGCATCACCGGCAAAAACACCCTCTGGGACGACAGCACCCGCGTCCCGCTCATCTTTGCCGGTCCCGGAGTAAGGCCCGGCCAGCGCTGCACCCAGCCCGCTGAGCTGCTCGACATCTACCCAACGCTCATCGAACTCGCCGGCGCATCAAAGCGCGACGACCTCGAAGGGATCAGCCTTGCCCCGCAACTCCGCGACGCCGCGGTCAAACGCGGGCGCCCGGCGATCACCAGCCACAATCAGGGCAATCACGGCATCCGCAGCGAACGCTGGCGCTACATCCGCTATGCCGACGGCAGCGAGGAACTCTACGATATGCAGGCCGACCCGAACGAATGGAATAACCTTGCTGGCAATCCGGGGCACGCCACCATCATCGCCGGGCACAAAAAATGGCTGCCGCAGGTGGACCGCCTGCACGCGCCCGGCAGTGCGAACCGCATCCTAACCTACGACAAGGCCACCGGCGAAGCCGCCTGGGAAGGCACCACGGTGAAACGAAGCGACCCTATTCCTGAATGAAGGCACCTAACAGACAGGAAGGATTCAGAGGAGATTTGAAGAGGGTTCTTCTTCGAGCGCCGGGCGGGCGTTTCCACCCGCGCGTCTATTCCACGGGCAACCACACCGTCAAAATCGGCCGGCCCAGACCGGACGGGCCGGCGCCGGCCGCCTTGGCACCGAAGCCGCAGGCCGACGCCGGACAACGAACGGTCAAACTATGAATCGCGCGAACCACCGCTAATTTTCCGGGCTCACAGTTATGAAAAGATGTTTCGTCCTCCTGCTTCTCTGTCTCCTCGGCCTTACGTGCAGCCCTGCCCGCGCAGCCGCGAAGCCGCTTAACATCATTGTCATCCTCGCCGATGACATGGGCTGGTCCGACCTCGGTTGCTACGGCGGCGAGATTGAGACGCCACATCTCGACGCACTGGCGCAGGGCGGAGTGCGGTTCACCCAGTTCTACAACACCTCGCGGTGCTGCCCCACGCGCGCCGCCTTGCTCACCGGGCTATACCAACATCAGGCCGGCATCGGCCACATGGTTGCCAACGACGGCCTCCCGTCGTATCAGGGCTTTCTCAACGACCGCTGTGTCACACTTGCCGAGGCGCTGAAGCCCGCCGGTTACACCACGCTGACCGCCGGCAAATGGCATGTCGGCTCCGCGCCGGGTCAGTGGCCGCTCGACCGCGGCTTCGACCGCTTCTGGGGCACGCCCTCCGGCGGCGGCGTGTATTTCAAGGACACGCTGCTGATTCGCAAGGAGGTGTTCTTCGTGAGCGGCGCGGAACGCATCGAACCGCCGGACGACCTGTATGTGACCGAAACGTTCACCGACCGGGCGCTGGAGTTTGTCGAGGAGGCGGTGACGCAAACCAAGCGGCCGTTCTTCCTCTACCTCGCGCACATCGCGCCGCACTGGCCGTTGCAGGCGAAACCGGCGGACATCGCGAAATATATGGGCCGCTATGACGCGGGCTGGGACGCCGTGCGCGAGCGGCGGTTCGCGCGGCAGAAGGCAATGGGCCTCGTGCCGAAAGACGCGACGTTGAGCGCACGGGACCCGCAGGCGAAGGCGTGGAACGAAATGCCAGACGCCGCGCGCAAGGAACTGGCGCACCGCATGGCGATCTACGCCGCGCAGATCGATTGCATCGACCAGAACGTCGGACGGCTTGTGGCGAAACTGAAGGCGCTCGGTCAGTTCGGGAACACGCTGATCCTGTTCCTCTCCGACAATGGCTGCTCGGCCGAGGGCGGGCCGGGCGGGTTCAGTCGCGGACTCGAAGGCGCGCCCATCGGCACGGGCCGTTCGTATGCGAGCGCTGGGCTCGAATGGGCCAACGCCAGCGACACGCCGTTCCGCAAGTTCAAGACGGCGACGCACGAGGGCGGCATCGCCACCCCGCTCATCGCACACTGGCCGGTGGGCATCGCCGCGCGCGGGGAACTGCGCCACCAGCCCGGCCACGTCATTGACCTCATGCCCACGCTGCTCGACGTGGCAGGGGCGAAGCATCCGGAGGAGTTCAAAGGCAAAGCAATCCTGCCGCTGGAAGGCCGAAGTCTCGTGCCGGCATTCAAAAACGAGCCCGTTCAAGGCGACGCGCTTTTCTGGGAGCACGAAGGCAACAAGGCCGTGCGCCAGGGTGATTGGAAGGGTGTCGCCAAAGGCCGGGGCTCGTGGGAACTCTACGACTTGAAGACGGACCGCACCGAAACCCACGATCTCGCCGCGCAACACCCGGACAAGGCGCGCGACCTCGCCGTGCGGTGGCATTCGTGGGCATCGCGCGCGGGCGTGTGGGAATGGGATGACTTGCAGAAACACCGGCAAGACCGGGCCAGGAAGAAAAACAAGCAGTGATGCACCCCATGAAACACATCCTCACCCTCCTCGCCCTGCTCGCGCTCGTCTCCGCCCGCGCGGCGGAAAGACCGCACATCATCTTCGTCATGGCGGACGACATGGGCTGGGGGCAGACCGGCTATCGGGGGCATCCGGTTTTGAAGACGCCCCACCTCGATGCGATGGCGGCGAATGGGCTGCGCTTCGAGCGGTTCTACGCGGGCGGACCGGTTTGCTCGCCGACGCGCGCCTCGATGCTCACGGGCCGTTCGCACGGTCGCACGGGCGTGCTCACGCATGGCTACGCGCTGCGCACGCAGGAGAAGACCATCGCGCAGGCGCTTAAGGACGCGGGCTACGTCACGGGGCATTTCGGCAAGTGGCATCTCAACGGCCATCGCGGGCCAGGCGTGCCAATTTTTGCCGACGATCCGCACGGGCCCGGCCGGTTCGGTTTCGACGAGTGGGTGTCGGTATCTAACTTTTACGACGTGGATCCGCTGATGAGCCGCGAGGGGAAGTTTGAACAGCTCAAGGGCGACTCGTCGGAGATTGCGGTGGCGGAGGCGGCGAAGTTTCTCAGCAAACACAAGGCTGGGGGGAAGCCGATGTTCGCGGTGGTCTGGTATGGCACGCCGCACAGCCCGTTCAAGGCGCCCGACGCGGACAAGGCCGGGTTCGGCGAACTCAACGAGGCATCGGCGAATCATTACGGCGAACTCGTGGCGATGGACCGCAGCATCGGCACATTGCGCGCGAAACTCCGCGATCTCGGCATTGCGAACGATACCTTGCTGGTCTTTTGCAGCGACAACGGAGGTCTGCCAGGCATCACGCCCGGGACTGTCGGCGGCCTGCGTGGTCACAAGGCCAGCGTATTCGAGGGCGGCATCCGCGTGCCGGGCATCATCGAGTGGCCCGCCGTCATCCAGCCGCGCGTCACCAGCTATCCGGCGTGCGTGATGGATTTGTTTCCCACCGTGGCGGACATCGTCGGCCTGCCAGACAGCGTGATGCTGAAGCCGCTCGACGGGCTGAGTTTGAAACCGCTCTTCACGCGCGAACTGGGCGAACGCCGCGCGCCCCTTGGTTTCCGCTTCCAAACGAAACGCGCCCTGGTGGATGACCGTTACAAGATGATCACGGACAATTTGCGCAACGACAAATTTGAACTCTACGACCTCATAGCTGACCCGAAGGAATCGCGCGACCTCAGCGCGGAGAAGCCCGGGGTATTCGCGCAAATGAAGCAGCGGCTGCTCGCGTGGGACGCGACGATGGACGCGAGTTTCGCCGGGAGCGATTATCCCGGCGGGAAAGTTTCACCTCCCGACCCCGGGCCGGTGTCGTGGTATGACACGCCGCAGTATCAGCCATTCCTAGCGGAGTGGAAGGACCGGTGGGAATACAAAAGCTATCTCAACCGCGCGCAGAAACAGGCCAAGCCGGGCGCGAAAGGTCCGCGGCGCTAGCCGGGTAAGGCTCACAACTATTTGCTCTCCATCAGCTTCTCCGAAGCGCAAAAATCCATGCAATTCCTCTTCCTGTTAATACCGGCCAGCACTCCCGAACCAACGCCCCGCTCCTTGATGAAACTCCCTCTCCCCGCCGGAAACACCACGGATGCGGCAGCCGGGGCGGGGCCGGGCTGTCCGATTAAGACCACCTTGCCCGGTGGCGGCCCCTGCCGCAAGGTGAACCTGCCCGATCTCTATCCGACTCCACCCGCCATGGCAACCAAGGAACCAAGCTGACAACATCGCGTTCACGTCCCCGTGCCTGGCAGATCCACCGTCAGAGCCGGCAAGGACCACCTGATCCCCTCGTGGCAACGGGCGTGGATGAAACAATCCCTCCACCAACAAACATGGAAAACCAAATCACTCTCCTTTTGGGCATCTTCCTGGCGACAACTGTGCCCGTTTCCGCGCAGGAATCCGCTGACGTCATCGTCTATGGCTCCACGCCCGGCGGGTTCTGCGCGGCCATCGCTGCCTCGCGGGAGGGGGCCTCCGTCATTTTGCTGGAGCCGACGCAGCATGTCGGCGGGCTGAGCACGGGCGGGTTGAGCCACTGCGACTCGAATCAGATGCGGCGGGAAACTTTGATGGGCCTCTTCGACGAGTGGCATCGGCGCGTGGTGAAAGACTACACGGAACGCGGGCTTCCGGCACCGTATGACGCGGCGCTCAAGGACACCGCGCGCTGGACGTTTGAGCCGCATGTGGCGATGCGCGTGACAATGGCGATGCTCAAGGAAAGCGGCGTCGCCGTGAAGACCGGACGCTATTTGAAAGCAGTTAGGAAAGATGGCCCGCGCATCACTTCGCTCGTCACGAAGGACGGCACCTTCGCGGCGAAAGTTTTCGTGGACGGCTCCTACGAAGGCGACCTCATGGCAGCCGCGGGCGTGGACTGGACGATTGGCCGCGAGGGGCGCGCGGAGTTCGGCGAATCCTACGCGGGGAAGCAGTATCCCAAAACGCAAATGGACATCAGCGGCTTCGATGACACGGGCAATCTGCTGCCGCTCGTGACAACCAGCGGCGCCGGGCCGGACGAAGCGGGCGACAAGAACATCATGACTTACAGCTTCCGGCTCTGCCTCACGCGAGACCCGTCCAAAATGGTCCCCATGCCAGCAGCGATGAAATACGACCCCGCCCGCTTCGAGCTTGCGCGCCGCGCGCTCAAAGTCGGTGCCAAAGTGGGCTTTGACCTCTACCCGTTGCCGGGCGACAAGCTCGACGGCAACAACTCCATCCACGGTCAGGTTTCCCTCGGCCTCGTCGGTGGCTGCAACTCCTGGCACAGCGCCGATGAAGCGGGCCGCGCGAAGATTTGGGAGGACCACAAACAATATACGCTTGAATTCATCCACTTCCTCCGCACCGACCCCGCCGTGCCTCAGAAAGTCCGTGGCGGGTTTGCCGGCCTCGGCCTTTGCAAAGACGAGTTTGCGGCGACCGCCCACTTTCCGCCCGCGCTCTACGTGCGCGAGTCACGGCGCATGAGAGGGCAATACGTGCTTTCGCAAAAGGACATCATCACCTCGCCGGAAAAAGCCGACGCCATCGCCATCTCGTCGTTCCCGATTGATTCGCACGACTGCCAGCGCGTCGCGTTGCAAGACGGCGGCGTCATTAATGAAGGCACCATTTTCCCCGTGCGAGTCCCCGGCAGCAAAGTGGGCTACGCCTACCATGTGCCCTATCGCTCCGTGCTGCCGAAGCGCGACCAATGCATCAACCTGCTCGTGCCCGTCGCGCTTTCCTGCACGCATGTCGCGATGTCATCGCTCCGCATCGAAGGCGCATGGATGGCCATCGGCCAGGGCGCGGGTGTGGCCGCGGTGCTGGCGGCGAAACAATCTGTCTCCGTGCAGGACCTGCCCTATCCCGTCCTGCGCCAGCGCCTCCTCGCTCAGGGGCAAGTGCTAGACCTCCCCGCAGTTTCCAATCCAGCGGCGGCGAAAGAGACAGGCCTCATCCCCTTGAAAACGCTCCCCGGCATCGTGCTCGACGACGCCAATGCGCAACTCGTCGGCGCATGGACGCAGTCCACGAACTTCAAACCACACATCGGCAGCGGCTACCGCGTCCACGGAGCCAAGGACACCCGCGCCGACGGCACAGCCACGGCCACCTTCCGCGTCAAAGTGCCGGATTCCGGCGAATACAAGGTGCTGATGGCCTACTCCGCGCATGAAACACGCGCCAAAAATGTGCCCGTGACGATTGTCAGCGGCAATCGTGAAACGAAGCTCGCTGTGGACCAAACCAAGCCCATGCCCGCCGGTCAGCACTTCCAACCCATCGGCACGGTGACGCTCACAGCGGATGGCGAAACCACCCTCCAAATCCAAACCACCGACACCGCCGGCTTTGTTATTCTTGATGCCGTCCAGTTGGTGCCGATTGAGTAATTTTTTTCATGAAAACCCGTTCCAAACTACTCAGCGTGATCGCGGTGCTATCCATTCCCGTATTGGCCTGCGGGGTCTGCGCCGAGCCGGCAGCGCCGCCTGCCGGGACGCGCGTCTATAAAACTGTGGGGGAGCGCGGGCTGCGGCTGCACATTGAAAAACCGGTGGACTGGAAGGCAGCGGACCAGCGCCCGGCCATCGTATTCTTTTTCGGCGGGGGCTGGGTCGGCGGCTCACCCGGGCAATTCCGTCCGCAGAGCGAATACTTCGCCGGGCGGGGCGTGGTCGGCATTCGCGTGGAGTATCGGACCATCGCGAAGGGCGACAAAGGCCCACCGCTCGTTTGCTGCGCGGACGCGAAATCGGCGATGCGCTACGTGCGCAGCCATGCGGCGGAACTCGGTGTGGACCCCGGGCGCATCGCGGCGGCGGGTGGATCAGCAGGCGGGCATCTCGCGGCGTTCACGGCGCTGGTGAATGGACTCGATGATCCGGGGGATGACGCGAAGATTTCCTGCAAGCCGGACGCGCTGCTGCTGTTCAATCCCGTCTTCAACAACGGGCCGGGTCAGTGGGGCCACGAGCGTGTGGGCGGGCGCTTCCGTGAGTTTTCCCCCGCGCACAACATCAGCAAAACCGCCCCGCCGACGTGCGTTTTCCTCGGCGATTCGGACAAACTCATTGGCGTTCCCGTGCTGAGGGAATTCGAGGCCGCGATGAAAGCTGCGGGCGCACGCTGCGACGCCTTTGTTTATCCCGGAGCAGCACACGGCTTCTTCAACCAGGAGCCGCATAGGTCAAGGACCCTCGCGGAGTCTGACAAATTCCTCGTATCCCTCGGGTGGCTGACGAGTGCCGTTGCCGTGGCGCAGCCGGCTGCTGCGCCTGCTACGAAGCCGAACTTCATCGTCATTAACGTCGATGACCTTGGCTATGCGGACATCGGGCCATTTGGCTCGAAGCTGAACCGCACGCCGAATCTCGACCGCATGGCCAGGGAAGGACGCAAGCTCACTTCGTTCTACGCCGCGCCCGTGTGCTCGCCGTCACGTGCAGCGCTGATGACCGGATGCTATGCGAAGCGTGCCCTGCCGGTTCCGCATGTGCTTTTTCCTGCGGATGCAGTCGGGCTTTCGCCAAAGGAAATCACCGTTGCCGAAGTGCTGAAGGGCGTAGACTACGCGACGGCCATAATTGGCAAATGGCATCTCGGCGACCAACCGGAGTTCCTGCCAAACACGCAGGGCTTCGACCTGCATTTCGGGCTGCCTTACTCAAACGACATGGGCCCCATTACCGATGGCGTGCGCAGCGACCTCGGCAAACCGATTCCCGCCGCGAAGGGCAACGGCAAAGGCCAGCCGCCGCTCCCGCTGCTGCGCAACGGCGCGGTCGTGAAGCGCGTGCTGCCGGATGACCAGCAGTCACTCGTGGAGATTTACACGGATGAAGCGGTGAAATTTATCGCGGAGAAAAAGGACAGGCCCTTCTTTCTCTACCTGCCGCATAGCGCGGTGCACTTCCCCATTTACCCCGGCAAAAAATGGGCGGGCAAATCCCCGCACGGCATCTATTCGGATTGGGTCGAGGAAGTGGATTGGAGCGTGGGCCGCGTGCTCGACGCATTGGGCGAACACGGCCTCGCCGAGCGCACGCTCATCGTTTTCACAAGCGACAACGGCGGTACGCCACGCGGCCTGAATACTCCGCTGCGCGGTCACAAAGGCAGCACGCTCGAAGGCGGAATGCGCGTGCCGACCCTCGCATGGTGGCCGGGAAAAATCCCCGCCGGCACCGCGAGCGACGCCATCACCGGAATGTTCGACATCCTGCCGACCTTCGCCGCGCTCGCCGGTGCGCCACTGCCCGCCGACCGCAAACTCGACGGGGCCAACATCTGGCCGCACCTCTCCGGCACACCCGACGCGAAACCCGCGCGCGACACGTTCTTTTACTACAACGGACTCCGCCTTAACGCCGTCCGGCACGGCGACTGGAAGCTGCAAATCGCGATGGGCCGCCACGCGCCCGACGCGAAAAACAAGGACGTCCCGCCACAGCTTTACAACCTCCGCACGGACATCGGTGAGGCCACCGATCTCACCGCGGCAAATCCCGAAATCGTCGCCAAACTCCAAGCCATCATCGCTGCCAATGAATCCGACCTCGGGACCGACGGCATCGCTCCGGGCTGCCGCGAACCCGGGCGCGTGAAGAACCCGAAACCGCTCATCCCGCACGACACGAAGTAGCCATCCATGAAAGCGCTCGCCATCCTCATCTCACTTGCCGCACTCCTTTGCAGCGACTCCAAGGCCGCCACGCGGCCTAACGTCGTCTTCTTCCTCGCCGACGACCTCGGCCAGCGCGACCTCGGTATTTACGGCAGCACGTTTTACGAGACTCCGAACCTCGACCGGCTCGCGAAGGACGGCGCGAAGTTCACCGATGCTTACGCCGCGTGTCCCGTGTGCTCACCCACCCGAGCGAGCATCATGACCGGTCAGTGGCCGCAGCGCACGGGCATCACGGATTACATCGGTGCGCCCGCGCCGGACAAATGGAACCGCAACACCATCCTCCGCCCCGCGCCTTACACCGATCGCCTCGCGCTCGATGCGCCGACGCTCGCGAAAGCGATGAAGACCGCCGGTTACGCGACCTTTTTCGCCGGCAAGTGGCATCTCGGTCCCGAAGGCTGGTGGCCGGAGAAACAGGGCTTCGACATCAACATGGGCGGCATCGACAAGGGCGGTCCGTATGGCGGGAAAAAATACTTTTCACCCTACGGCAACCCGCGCCTGACCGACGGCCCCGACGGCGAGCATCTGCCCGACCGGCTTGCGACGGAGACCGCGAATTTTATCGAGGCGAACAAGGACCGCCCGTTCTTCGCCTTCTACTCATTCTACGATGTCCACACCCCGCTCATGGCGCGCGAGGACTTGCGGAAGAAATACGTGGAGAAGCGCGCCCGCCTCGGCCTCGCTGAAAAGTGGGGCCGCGAGCACGAGCGCGACGTGCGGCTCGTGCAGGAGCACGCCGTCTATGCCGCGATGGTCGAGGCGATGGATCTCGCCGTCGGTAAAGTCCTCGCGAAGCTCGACGAACTCGGCCTGCGCGAAAACACGCTTGTTATTTTCACCAGCGACAACGGGGGCCTCTCGACCAGCGAAGGCTGGCCCACGTCGAACCTCCCGCTGCGTGGCGGCAAAGGCTGGATGTATGAGGGCGGCATCCGCGAGCCATTGCTCGTGCGCTGGCCCGGCGTGGTGAAAGCGGACAGCGTCATCCGCACGCCCGTCAGCAGCCCGGATTTTTTCCCCACGCTGCTGGAAGCCGCCGGCGCGAAGCCGCAACCCGGCCAGACGCTTGATGGCGTCAGTCTCATCCCGTTGCTCAAAGGCGGCACTCTCGCAGAGCGCGCGCTTTTCTGGCACTATCCGCACTACGGCAACCAGGGCGGCGCACCCGGCGCGGCGGTGCGGCGCGGTGACTGGAAACTTATCGAGTGGGCGGAGGACAACCGCGCCGAGTTGTTCAACCTCGCGCAGGACATCGGCGAACAAACCAGCCTTGCCGAAAAAGAGCCGCAGCGCGCCGCCCAGCTCCACGCCGAACTCGCCGCGTGGCAAAAACAAGTCGGCGCGAAATTTGCCACGCCCAATCCCAACTACGACGCCACCAAATCGAGCGGCCGCGCCGCCAAACGCACCCCCGCACGCTGAAAACTTGCCAGCACCATGAAATCCATTCTCCCCCTGATCCTTGCGCTCGTTGCCGTCCTATGCGGTCAGACCCTCGCATCTGACAAACCCAATATTGTCATCCTCTATGCCGACGACATGGGCTTCGGCGACCTCGCCGCAAACAATGCTGCGTCGAAAATTCCCACGCCCAATCTCGACCGGCTCGCGGCAGAGGGCATGCGGTTCACCGACGCGCACAGTTCCTCCGGCATCTGCACGCCGAGCCGGTATGCGCTGCTCACGGGACGTTTTCATTGGCGGAAGTTCCACGGCATCGTAAACTCCTTCGACCCGCCCGTGCTCGATGCGGCAGAGTTGACCTTGCCGGAGATGTTGAAGCAGCACGGCTACCGCACCGCTTGCGTGGGCAAGTGGCATCTCGGCTGGAATTGGAGCGACATCCAGAAGCCCGGTGCCCAGCCGCAGCATGACGCGAAGAATCGGAACAAGGTTTTCGCGCCCGATGCCTTTGACTGGTCGAAGCCCGTCTCGGGCGGACCGCTCTCGCACGGCTTTGATTATTACTTCGGCGATGATGTGCCTAACTTCCCGCCCTACGCCTGGTTTGAAAACGACCGCGTCATCACCACGCCGGGCGAGCCGCTGAACATCACGCCGCAGACAAAAGAAGGATCGTGGGAGGCCCGCCCCGGCCCCATGACGCCCGGATGGGATTTTTACGCCGTCGTGCCGCACCTCACCAGCAAGGCGGTCGAATGGATCAATCACCAGCGCGGCAAAGACGGCCCGTTCTTGCTCTACGCGCCCTTCAACTCCCCGCACGCGCCTATCGTGCCCACTGACGGGTTCACCGGCAAATCGCAGGCCGGTGGTTACGGCGACTTCATGATGCAAACGGACGCCGAAGCGGGCCGCATACTCCAAGCCATCGAAGCAAACGGCTTCGCGGAAAACACGCTGGTCATTTTCACCGCCGACAATGGCGCCGAGCACTACGCCTACGAGCGCATCCGAAAGTTCCAGCACCGCAGTTCCGGTCCGTTGCGCGGATTGAAGCGCGATCTCTATGAAGGCGGTCACCGCGTGCCTTTCCTCGTGAAATGGCCCGGCGTGGTAAAACCCGGAAGTGTCAGCGATGCGCTCATCAGCCAGGTGGATCTTTTCGCCACGCTCGCCGCCCTCGTCGGTCAAGCCCTGCCTGCCGGAGCCGCGGAGGACAGCTACGACCTGCTCTCCGTGTGGAAACAAAACGCTCCCAGCCCTCGCCGCAGCATCGTCCACAACACCATGGCCGGGGCCTATGCCGTGCGCCACGACCACTGGCTGCTCATCGCTGGCAAGACAGGCGCACACAGCAAAGTGCCCGCGTGGTTTGACGAGGAAAACGGCTATCCCAAAAACGAGCACTCCGGCGAACTTTACGACCTCCGCACCGACCTCCCGCAAAAGCAAAACCTTTTCCCAGCCGAGCCTGTCAGGGTAAAGGAACTCACCGCCCTCCTCGAATCCATCCGCGCCAAGGGGCAAGTGCGGTGACCCGAACTTCCATGAGACCCATTTTCACCGCATTTTTGTTGTGGTTGTCCTGCGCCGCCCATGCTGCGGAGCGTCCGAACTTCCTCCTCATCTTCACCGATGACCACGGCTACGGCGATGTGTCGGCCTATCATCCGTCCGATGTGCGCACGCCGAACATTGACCGAATCGGGGCAGAGGGGATGCAGTTCACTGCGATGCGCGCCAACTGCACCGTGTGCTCGCCGTCGCGTGCCGCGCTGCTCACGGGCCGATACGCGGACCGCGTCGGAGTGCCCGGCGTCATCCGCACGCAGCCGGAGAATTCGTGGGGATACTTCAAACCCGGTGTGCCAACCATGGCGGATGAGTTGAAAAAGCTCGGCTATCATACGGGGATCGTCGGCAAGTGGCACCTCGGCCTCGCATCGCCTAACCTGCCCAACGAACGCGGCTTCGATTTTTTCCACGGCTTCCTCGGCGACATGATGGACAGCTTTACGACACACCTGCGGCATGGAAATAACTACATGAGACACAATCGCGAAGTGATTGAACCCGAGGGCCACGCGACAGAGCTATTCTCCGACTGGGCAGCCAACTACCTGCGCGGGCGGGCAGTGGCGAATCAGCCGTTCTTCCTCTATCTCGCCTACAACGCACCGCATTTCCCCATCGAACCGCCCGACGACTGGCTCGCGAAAGTGAAAGCCCGTGCGCCGCAGCTCAATGAGAAGCGCGCGAAGAACGTCGCTTTTATCGAGCATCTCGACCACGGCATCGGCCGCGTGCTGGCGGTCCTGGAGGAAACCGGGCTCGCACAGAATACCGTGGTCGTTTTCTGCGCGGACAACGGCGGCTCGCTGCCGCACGCGCAGAACAACGACCCGTGGCGCGGAGGCAAGCAGGACCACTACGACGGGGGCCTGCGCGTGCCGTTCCTGGTCCGCTGGCCCGCACAAAGCAAAGCCGGCAGCCGCAGCGATTACGCGGGGCTGAACTTCGATTTGTTCCCCACCTTCATCGAACTCGCCGGCGGCACGCCCGCGCCCGATCTCGACGCCGTGAGCCTCGCTCCCCTCCTGCGCGGCGGCGCGATGAACCAGCCGCGCGACCTCTACTTCGTCCGCCGCGAAGGCGGCCCGCAATACGGCGGCAAAAGCTACGAAGCCATCATCCGCGGAGACTGGAAGCTCATGCAGAACGACCCTCTCAGCCCAATGGAACTCTACAACCTCAAGGACGACCCCCAGGAGAAAAACAACCTTGCCGCGACGAATAAAAAGCGCGTCAACGAACTCAGCACCGCGCTGCGCCAGCACATTCAGCGCGGCGGCGCGACGCCGTGGCAGCCACCATCGCCGCAAAAACCATGATTCACCCGTGCCCTTTTCCGCTGGGAGCGCCGCGCGTCCCGCCGGCCCCGGAGCATGGGATAAGTTTGCAGAGGAGTCGTCCGAACACACTCCACTGTATCTTATGACGGATCAACCTGCGCGAACAATGATCTGATCCCCATCCATCAGCCCAGGATTATTGGAACCGTCAGGGAGAATTTTGCGGAGATCGAAGGGCAGCTCCTTTTTGTTGCGCAGGATCTTCACGTCCTTCGTTTTGCCGGAGAATCCGCCGGCACGATTGATGGCTTGATAAACGCGGAGCACTTGGCGAAGCGGATATTTTCCAGGTTTGGGAACTGCTCCGCTCACGGTTATGGTGCCACTGTTAACATAAGCTTCCCTTTTGGGCAACTCGGCCACTGCGTCGATACCGGAGGTCCGATAGGAATCATTGACCCGACGGACCAGAGCGGTCACCGTGATGCCTGCGGCTTCAATTTCATTGTCCAGCATAGGAAGCTTCATCGTTCCGTTGTCCGACACCCTGTAGGTTGTGGTGACAGGTGCCGCTTCACCCGCGATCTTAAACCGTAATAATACCGAATCCCCCGGCTTCATCAGCCATTCCGTCTGATTTATCTGGGCGGGGGCCGCGAAACTCAACAGGAGGAAAAAGAAAGCCTGAAAAAATAGGAATTTCATGAGCCCAGTGGATGATCTGGTCTGACTTGAATAGCTGAAATCTGTTCACCCATCAGAGATTCCTCCATGGCGAGGGAACAGAGAAGAAAACCTAAAATGCTTGCCCTGACAGGCCGGGTTGTCTACATTTTAATGTTGTAATCCATCCCGGCAGGCCGCCGATCGGGGCAGTCTCCCGACTTGCTGCCATCAAATCAACCGCGCCCGACCTATGAAACGCCTGATCCGAGCATTTGCCATGGCCTGTTTCGTGTTGATGGGGATAACTCCCGCCTTGGCCCATTTGGGGGCCACTGCTTCCATCACGGTCACGACCGGCGGCAGCAACACTCCCATTGTCAGCCAGGTTACCACCGCCAAAGTCCATGTGGACTTTAAGGAATACGCCGCCATCAGGTCCCAAAAGGTTCCCGTCCGGGAGGGGAACCGGTTTATTCTTGAAGCCAGCGCCGAGCGGGTAGCGGTTATTCAGATCTACCCGCCGCCGCCTTTGCCCAGTGCCCATTTGAATTACTCTCTCGGGGCCGTGGCACCGGGGGAATACGTGGCCGTCTTTAAACTCAATGGGGCCGTGCTGGCGGAAAAGACCTTTTCGGTTTCCAGTCGGCCTCCGCCAACTCCCGCCCCCGTGCAGCTGGCGTATGTGGAAGTCCGCCCATTGCCTGACAAAGCGGGGTATCTGGCGGAAGCCGGAGTATTGCTGACAGACCCGGCGCTGAGCGTGACCGATTGGGGCATCCTTCGAAAGGATGGCAATAAGTTCACCGCCGCAGTCACCACCGGCCCGCGTCCGGTGATTGACCCTCCAGTGCTGCCCGGCCTCAATGGCGCGGACGGGGAATGGGCCAACAACCCCTTGCTCCAAGCCGGAGCCCCGTTGGCCGCACCGGGCGATCCTGCGGTGGGCCGGGTCCCGATCCGCATCGAGCGCCACCGCTATGAACTGGGTTTGCTTGAAGCGGGAATCTATCAGTTTGAACTAACATCCGGGGGCAAATCCATTGGCCTGCGGGAATTCCGCATCCAGACCACGCCGCCGCCCCCTGGTCCGGTGGTCGCGGATATTGCTATCAGCCACGCCAACGACGGAACCTGGAAGGCGAAGGTGCGCTTGGTGCTTCCTTCCGGCCAGGCCATGCTGGACTGGGGCAAGGTGCACAGAGAGGAGAATCAATTCAAGGTATCCCTCACCATCGGCCCGGTTCCGGCCCCGGCTGACCCCGCCGTCAACCTTGCTCCGACCCGCCTCCTCACAGAACACCTCTATGAATTGGGGCCGCTTCGCGAGGGTATCTATTCGTTTGCGGTTTGTCAGGGCGAAAACCAGCTCGCCGTCCGGCCCTTCCGGGTGGAAGCCAATCCCCCGCCGCCTCCGCTCGTCCAACTCCGGCTGGCCTTCCTGGACATCCGGCAGGGCAGGGCCAGCACCGCTGCCGAAGCGGGTGTCCTGCTGCCCCAGCCCGGTTATTCCATCGTCTCATGGGGAGAGGTCAGACGCGAGGGCAACCGCCTCCATGCCACCATCCAGATCAAGCGAGACGAGGTAGTGCCTGCCGTAGTCCTGCCGCCTTCCTTGGAACGCCACGTCTATTCCCTGGGATCGCTGGAAAGGGGAGAATACAAATTTGCCCTGCACTGGCAAATCCAAGGCAGCGAAGACACCACCCTTCTCGGTGCCCGTGCCTTTGTGGTGGCTGCTCCGCCGCCCCCTCCCCCCGTGGATCCGCGGCCCATTGTGGCCTTCCTGGTTCATGGCGTCAATGATCAGGGATCGTTCATGGATCTGGGCCTGGCCTGGCCGGTTCCTGGACTGACCATTACGGATTGGGGCACCCCCGTGAAGGAGGGTAACCGCTTCAAAACCGTCCTGACCACCGGGAGAATCATGCCACCCACTCCCTTGCCTGACGGTGCGGTGGTCGGGCCACCCTCCCCGGGAATCAGCCTGCTGCCCGCGGATGGCAATGTCACCGAAGAACAGGTCGCCCCTTTGCGCGAAATCGGCGGCTGGCCGGTCTCTCTCGTCCGGCATCGTTATTTGCTGGGGGTGCTGCCGGCGGGGGACTATCAATTTGCCGTCGCCATTGGGGATCGGGTGCTCGCAAACCGGCCCTTCACGGTGCGCCGGGCAGCGCTGCCTTTGCCGGTCGTCACGGCCGTCGCCGAACCGGTGCGGCGGGCCGGTTCCCATGCCGCTCCCTTCAGCCTGACATTTTCCGCCCGGAGCGGCTGGCCGTCCGATCCCTCGCTGGGCCGCGTCACCGTCAAGGGCCCGCACGGTTTCGAGGCTGCGGCCACCCGCCTCAGCGGCGGGATTGTTTCATTGGATCCTGTGGGCATGCTCGCCAAAGGAGAGTATGAATTGGCTCCTCCCGGCGGGGCTTGGGATTCCGCGGATAACGGCTGGTATGAATTTCGGATCGACTCGGCTGCGGTCAAAGACCGTCAGGGCCAAAGCCCCGCTCAGCCCGTGGCCGGCCGGCTCCTTGTACAGATTCTTCCGGTGCTGCCCCCGCCGCTGCCGGCCCTGAAAGCCGGGGTGCTGGTGGCCATGGCCGATGGCCAGTGGACGGCGGACGTCTCTTTTGAAAACACCGGCGGGTGGATTCAATGTTCATGGGGCGAGGTCAAACCGCGTGGTCCGGTGTTTGCCGCTGAAGCCGTCCTGATCACCCCGCGGCCGGGCTCCCCCGGGCCCATCCCGGCTGACTTTTCCCATCGCTATCATCTCGGTGAACTCAAGCCTGGCCACTACGCCTTCTTCTTCCGGTCCTCTGCCGGACACATGGCTCAGGCCATGATCCACGTTCCCGGCATTGAGCCCCCCACCCCCCTTGAGGCATGGAAGTTCAATACCCTGGGAGCAGAGGCTTGGAGTGCGGCGGTCAGCGCGGACGATACCGATGCGGATGGGGACGGATACTGCACCCTGGCTGAATTTGTCTTCGGTTGCGACCCGTTGCGGCCCGATGTTCCGGACTATCATGCGGGGATGGTGACCGGCCCGGACGGGAACCAGCATATTGCCCTGCATTACCGCCGGGCTCTTGGCAGCGAAACCTCCGTGCGGGCCGGTGTGGAACTCTCCGCCAACATGATCGATTGGATCCCGGCCGGCGAATTGATAGAAATTACGGCCGGCGAACCGGAAGCGGACGGGACGCAGCCGGTTACCGCAAGGCAGACCGCACCTTTGTCCAACACCCGCTATCCTTACCTGCGGCTCCGCTTTGAGCGGACGGGCCATTGATCCGGGACCTGATCGTGAAAAGACGATAGTGGGAGAAGGATTCCACCTGCAGCCGGAAAACGGCAGCAAGCTGCCTGTGGAAAGCGGTGGCAAGCCACGCGCACTCCAAATTACCTCCAACGCACCAAGCAAGCCATCATCGTTCATTTGCGGAGACTCCCCTCCGTAGGGGCTTCGTTCAGCAGATGATTTTACCCCGGCGATAGGAAAGGACTGGATAAACGCGTTATCCATCAGGTAGCCTTGCCGTCGAAGCCACCTCCTTGTCTTTTAGCATGAAATTCCCGCGTTTTCCGATTCTTCCCCTGATGCTGGGCCTCAGCCTTGCTCTGGTCCCTTGTGATCTTCCGGCCGCCGAACCGGTTCCGCCCGTTCAGGCCAAGGCCACCCCGCTGTTCGATGGCAAATCGTTGGCCGGCTGGGAAGGCAATCCGGCCATTTGGCGGCTCGAGAACGGGGTGATTACAGGTGGCTCCCTCACGGAAAAAGTGGAGCGCAACGAATTCCTCGCCACCACCCGAGACTTCGCCAACTTTATCATCCGCTTCAAAATCAAACTGACCGGCAGTGAAGGATTCATCAATTCCGGATTTCAGATCCGCTCGCAACGGGTGCCCAACGATTCCGAGATGATCGGCTATCAATGCGATGCCGGCGATCCTACATGGTGGGGCAGCATCTATGATGAAAGCCGCCGCAACAAGCTCATGGCCCAGTCGGATATGAAGACTCTCGAGCCGGTGCTGAAACGCAACGACTGGAACGATTATGTGATCCGCGCTGACGGGCCCCGCATCACGACATGGATCAATGGAGTCATGGGAGTGGACTACACGGAAGCCGATCCCGCCATCGTGCAGACGGGAAAAATGGGCATTCAGGTGCATGGAGGCGGCAAGGCTCTGGTGCAGGTGAAGGACATTTCGATTGAGGAACTGCCGCCTACACCCAAACGCGAGGGCGCGCCGGAGCCAAAAAAGTCTGCGAAGGCATCTCCCCTGACCCCCCGTGAAGAACACGCTGCCTTCGCAATCGCGCCGGGTTTGGAAATGGAGTTGGTGGTGGAGGAGCATCTGGAAAAGGGATACGGCAAATTTGTGGCGGTGCATTTCGACCAGCGCGGCCGGCTGTGGACCATGACCGCGCGGGAGTATCCGGTGGATGCCAATGAAAATCCTGCCGCCGCCGATGCCCTGTATGCCAGCAAGGCTCAGGACAAAATCCTCGTCTACGACATCCTCGAGCGCGGGCTGCATGGCCAGCCTGTCCGATATGCCAAAGAGCCGGTGGTCTTCGCTGAAGGCCTCGCCATTCCGCTCGGCATCCTGCCCTACAAGGACGGCTGTTACGCCCAGCACGGCCATGACATTGTTTTCCTGCGCGATACCGACGGTGACGGAAGATCCGACAAACGCGAAGTGATCCTGACAGGTTTTGGAGTGCAGGATTCCCACCTTTTTCCCCATCAGTTCACCCGCGCCCCCGGCGGCTGGCTCTGGATGGGCCAGGGAGCCTTCAACTACAGCAAAGTGACCGGTCCCGAGGGCAAAGTGACCCCCTTTGACCAGACCCGGATGGCCAAGTTCAGACCTGATGGGGCGGAGTTTACCATCACTAGCAACGGCCCCTGCAACATCTGGGGCCTCGCCATGAATGGCGAGGGCGAAACCTTCATCCAGGAGGCCAACGATTTTGGTTATCCCGTGATGCCCTTCCACGAATATGCCAATTACCCGGGATGCTCGAATTCCCAGTGGAAAAGTTATGCTCCGGAATTCCCCGGCACGGCGGATTTCCGCATGGGCGGCACCGGCTTGAGTGGGCTTGCCCTGACGGATGTCAGCGGCTCCTTTCCGCCCGAGTGGTCGGACGTCATGCTGGTGGCCAATCCCATCACCAACCGCATCCAGGCGATTAAGATGCACCGTAACGGCTCCGGCTGGCGTTTGGAGAAACTTCCTGATGTCGTTGCCAGCGGCGACGAGTGGTTCCGCCCGGTGGGCATGACTCTCGGTCCCGATGGAGCCGTGTATATCGTGGACTGGTATAACAAAATCATCAGTCACAACGAAGTGGCCCGCAACCATCCCGACCGCGACAAAAAACGCGGCCGCATCTGGCGTCTCAAGGGCAGGGCCGAAACAGGATTCGGCGTGCCTGACATCAGCAAAGCCACCGATGCGGAACTGGTGGCCAAACTCGGCAGCGCTTCCCTGACACAATCCCATCTGGCCTGGCAGGCGCTGGAGGACCGGAGGCCGCTCGCCCCAGCGACAGTTGCCGCCCTGAAGCAAACCGTGGAGACTTCTCCTGCCTCGAATCTGCCCTATCCGGACGCCGCAGGAATTCAGGCATTCTGGGCCCTGCAGGGGTCCGGGGCCGACCCCAGCGGAGCGATTCAAACCCTGAGCCAATCGGCCAACCGCAATGCCCGGCGCGAAGCGGCAACGGCCAGTCTCCTGGCGGCTTTTGAATTGATCCGGGATCCGGATTTCGAGGTGCGCATCGCCAGCATCAACAGCCTTGGAGCGGGCCTTGGGCTTGGCTCCCGCAGCCCGGGCTCCGACAGGGCTGGGCTTGAGATTCTCATGGCGATGGTTTCCGCAGCCGGTCCGGCCTTGACGGAGCCGCTCCGTCCTTCCAGTCAGCATGGCAAGCCTATCAAGACAGGCCCGGCCTACGAACGCGAGTATGAGCGTTACCTTGTCCGGATGTTTTTGGAGGCGCACCACGGCCGCGTGACTGCCTTTCTGGATAGCGGCCCGGCGGCGGCCTTGCCCGCAGAAAACCTCATGGTCGCCTGCCTTGCGCTCCCGGCCAAAGATTCCGCCCCGCGCGTGGCCAGGCTCCTGGCGCGGCTCGACCGCGCGCCCCACGATGAGGAAATTCTCCGTTTGGCCGAAGCCCCCTCCGACCCGGCGGTCCAGCAGGCACTTGCCGCGCTGATCACCAAACCTGCCGGGCTCCAGGCGCTGCTGCGTTTGAAAACCCGCTTTGACGCCCGCGCCCTGGCTCCCCTGCTGGTGAAATCCGCCCAGGAACTGCTGGCCCGGGATCCGGATTTCGCGTTGAAAGTGATATCGGGATTCTCCCTGACAGATCTGGAGCCCGCCGTGGCCGCGCTGCCGCCGTCCCCGGCCATGCTGGCCACGCTGAAACAACTGGGCAGCACCCGGGCAGATTTATTTCTCCCCCTCACCCAATCCAGCGACCCCGCCGTCCGGAATGCCGCGCTGGCCGCTCTGGTAAGCACCCCGGACCGGCTCCTGCCGCTGTGGCCGGAACTCAATGCGGGGCAGCGCCGTGCCGCCCTTGAGGGACTCGCGGCCCAACCGGTGCCGGCCGCAGCTCTGGTCACTGCGGTCATGGAGGGAAAGATTGCCCGGGAGGATCTGGACGGACCGTTGGTGGACCGGCTGCAGGCGGTGCTCAAGGACGATGCTTCCCTGAAACGCCTGCTGGATTCCATGAGCGGACTTTTTGCGGAAGTGCTTCAACTGGATGGTTCCGATCAGGCGTGGATTGACAGCAACCTCAACCTGACCGGTCCCTTCACCTTGGAGACCTGGGTGAAGCTGGCCCCCGGTATCGGCAATCAGGACAGCCTGCTCGGTGCCCCGGATCAATTGGATATCAACTTTTATGACTCCCGGCTCCGTGTCTGGGCGGGGGGAGGGCTCCACGATGTCGCGGTGGCTTCCAAAACAATGGCTCCGGACGCTTGGACCCATGTGGCGGTGACCCGCGATGCCAACGGGAACTATCAACTTTACCTCAACGGCGAACCGGATGCCGCCGGCACCAAACCCGATCCCCGGCCCTATCAGAATCTGGCCATTGGCCGCAGCAACGTGGCCAAAGGCACCGAAGGCCAGTTTGCGGAATACCGCATCTGGAATGCCTGCCGCACCGCAGATGAAATCCGGGCGGCCTTTGACCGCACTGGTCTGGCTGGCAGCACCGCCTCAGCCGCAGTGTCGACGGCGGCCGCTCCCCTCACCTATTACCGGCCGATGAATGCCCCATGGGATCAGGCCAAACCCGGAGCCCGCACCGTGCGCACCATGGATTTTCCCTCACTCGTCACCCCCGAAGCCGCGAAAGCACTGGATGCCCGGTTTGCCCATTACCGCGCCCTTGCCGAAAAGCATGGCGACCCTGCCAAAGGCCAGATTCTCGGCGCGGTATGCACGGCTTGCCATCTGGTCGGCGGACAGGGAGGCCAAATCGGCCCCAACCTCAGCAGTGCCGGAGCCATGGGTACCGAATCCCTCCTGCGCAACATTCTCACCCCCAACGCGGCTATGGAACCCGGCTACCGCGTCTTCCGCGCCGAATTGACGGACGGCAGCCTGCGCGAAGGATTCCTTGCCGCCGAAGATGAAAAGGCCATCGTGCTGCGCCTCCCCGGCAGCGACGACCAGCGCATTCCCCGCGATCAAATCCGCCGCAGCAGTTTCACCAAACGCTCCCTCATGCCGGAAGGCCTCGAACTCGCCTTCTCCCCGGAGCAGTGGACGGACCTGTTTGCCTGGCTGAAGTCTCTGCGTTAAACGGGTTGACTGCGTTAACGGCTGGCAGGGAATGGCGGCTCGCCTAGCGGGAATTTTTCGAGGAAATCCTCGCTGGATCGGACGATGAGTTCCACGCCAAGCCGGGTTTCCAATTTTTTAAATGCCCCTCCATGGATATTCGTGCTGGAAGAACTGTCGGCAACAAGGAAGACCGTTTGATTCATGGATTCAGGAGCGGACCATATTTCGGGCATGAAATGGCCCACGCCACTTGCCTTGATTTTTTCGACGAGAGAGGTGGCTTGTTTTCGCGCCTCCTCCAAAGAGGAAAAGCTTCCTGCAATCAAATAGAACGGTTGCTTTGTCAGGTGATCCATCACCTGACGCGAGCGCCGGGGAGGGATGCCCAGAAGGTGGGACTCGCTGATCTCATCGGAAGATTTCTTCGATATCCTCAGGAAGAGAACATTTTCATCCTGCAGGATTTCATCCAATTGCCAGTCCAGATCCGGATAGCGGTTTTTGAAAAGCTGTTCGTTTATAGTTTCTCCCCAAACCAGGCAGATTCCGTTATCCAGACGGATGCCGGCTTGTTGATGGGTCGTAATCCGGCTCATCTTCGCCGCATCCCATGATATGGCGGTGGACGGGTATTCGAGGAACAGGTCGGCGAGGGACACCGAAGAATCCTTTTCGTTGATGGTGGTTCCAGCCATTCTGGAGGCCTGCTCCGGAGGAAGTGTCGGGTCGATGGCGGCCGTGGTATCCGTAATCAGGCGGAGGCTGGTCTGGCGGGGCATGGCACTTTCAAAGGGCCCGTCACCCTCCTTGCGGTATTCCACCAGATATCGCTTGATGCGGCTGGAGTAGTAGCTGCCCAGGTTGTCCGTTTCGATTCGCATCACGGCGTAGCCTGCCAGGTTCGATCCCAGAAGCTTTTCCTCAATGGTCACGACCTGATCCGGAGTTGCCATTGCAGCCGAACCTGAAGCCAACGCGAAAAAGGCGGACTTGAGGAAATGGCGCGTGTTCACGTCAAGTCATTTCAGAGATTTACCCCGGTCCGGCAACACCCAAGCTGGTGAATGCGTCGGCGGGATTCGGGGTGCAGTCCTAGGCCTTGGGCAAGTTTCAATGTCCGTCATAGAGATGGCCTTGGTTGCAGGTTGAGTGAGATCCGTCCGGACCCAGTCACTATTCCAGCCTACCAAAAGACAGATTCCCGTCAATTCTTTCCTGTTTTGAGAAAACGGCCCGGGTTGCCGGAATCACGGACAGCGCGGCTTTCGCTGAGTGCGAACTGGCTGTTAATACGGGACCCCGGTGAATATCAAATCTGCCCCGCGAGCGCCGCTTCGGCTTTGGCGGCGGCATCGGCGGCCCGGCGCTGGATTTCTTCCGGGCTGGGGAGGCTGGCGAGGACGTCGGCGGGGATCATGCCTTCGGCCATGAGTTTGGTGAGGCACTTTTTGCGTTCGGCGAGGGCTTTGCTGGCATCGCGTTCCTTGGAGAAGCGGCTCTTGGCTTCGTCGCTGCGTTCCCGGAGGCGGGCGTAGAGGTCGCCGCCGAGCAGGGAGGAGATGTCCACTTTCATTTTCTCGCGTTTGACATCGCTGTCGCTGACGGGCTCCCCATTGATAGGACCGCTGCTGTATTTGGGAAACATGATCGCGACTTCCGGGCAGACCCGGGAACAGGCCGGGCAGTTGGTCTTGCAGTTGTCGTTGTTTTGAACCTGGAGCTTGCCTTCCTTGCTGACGCCATAGACATCAAAGAGACAGAAGCTGAGGCATTGCATGCAGTTGGTGCAGCGGCTGTAGTCGATCACCGGGAACCACGGTTTCCAGAGACCGGGCTGGTTCATGGGGCGGTCCCCGCGGGCATTTTCAACCAAGGCGGTGAGCGCGCCCGCATCCAGACCGGTGATGTCCAGAGCGGTCAGGGCGATCCCGCCGGCCGCATCTTCGAGGACGGGGGCAGTGCCTCCTTCGAATTCAGCCAGGACGAGCAATGCGGTCTGTCCCGGGTGAAGCCGGGCGCCGGCACCCGCACGGGAGACCGAGTAACCCCGGTCGAGCAGGGAGGAGCAGATTTCAAAGCGACGGTCCCCATTGAGGACCTGGCTGCCGGGACCGTCGTAAAGCAGAATGGAAAAGTCAGGGGAAAGCATGGGGAAAAGTTTTCAGTTTTCAGTTTTTGACTCGAATTGCTAAAGGAATCGGCTCGTCTGTCTCCGCTGCGCTGCGGCTCAGTTTTCAGTGGGGAGCTGTGTTGATTGCCAGGGGTCTGTGCGGCGGCTTGCCACCTAACCTAATGCGGATATGGCTTCTTCGGTGGTGAGGGTGCGGAGGTTGATGATTTCGGTGTGGTCAGGAAGCGGGGCTCCGGCGGCGTGGAACAGCCATTTTACGGCGCGGGGATGACAGGCCACAATCTTGACAGGGCCGGCCGCGAGGCTGTTGAGCCGGGGATCACGGCGGGCGGACATTTCGCAGAGGTCGGCCACGCTTTCGAACGGCAGGCCGTTGGTGCAAAGGTGGCGCAGCACACCGTCTTTTACATCGGCCGGCACCACTTGGGCGTAGGCGCAGCGGCAATACAGCAGTCGGGGGGTAGCAGACGTCGGGACCGGTTCGGACATGGGCGGGAAGTTCAGCACGGGGGACAGCACCCTGCAAGCTGCACTGGCAGGGAAAACAAGGCACGGAACTGGCAGGGAATGCCGGGCAGGAAACGTCGGAGGCGCGGCTTTCCCTTCACCAAAATCTATCCAACCTTCACCGGGGGACAGGCCGTCCCACCGGAATATCGCTGTCATCCTCCTCGACAATCGTGGCGCGGAGCACCCGGTCCGGAGTGGCGGAGGCGGGGATGGACGACGGGAGGGCAGGGGCCAGATTGGCTTCAATCAGGGAGACGTCGGGAGGATCAGGGGGAGTTTCGGGCTCGACTGGGGGAGCGGGTCTGGGCCGGGAAGCCGGAGCAGGGGTGGCTGCAGCCATTACCGGCACAGTGGCTGGGTTGGCCGGAGTGGTGGCTGGCTTGGCCGGAGTGGCCGCTGAAGGTGGAGTTGCAGGTTCCGGATTGGCGGGCTCCCTTGATTTCAGGAAAATCCAGCCGCCTGCCGCAAACAGGATCATGGCGGCCACCATGCCGAGGATGCCGACACTGCCGCGGGGCGGCACATCGTCCGGAGCGAGGGCCGGAGCCCTCAGGCTGCGCACCGCGTTGGCAGTGTGGATGTATTCATGACCCGTGACGTCGGAAATGGCACTGGTGTCGAATTCATCCAGATACTCGCTGAGATCGAGGTCGAGAAATTTGCTATAGAGTTTGAGGAAACCCTTGGCGTAAGTCAGGTTGGCAAAATTGGAGAGGTCATCATTCTCCATGTCGCGCAGCCGCTGGTGGGGGATGCGGGTCAGGAACGCCACATCCTCTATCGAAAGACTGCGGGCCTCGCGGGCTTTCATGAGTTGGTGGCCGACGGAATACATGGGGTCGAAGACGGGACGCGGTGGCGGGTTTGGAGGGGAGGCGGGGGAAACACTGGGCGTGCCTCCGGACGGAAGAACAGGCGGCACCTTCGGTTTTCCTGGTTCGGAAAAAAGCGAGGGTGCCGGATTCCTCCGGCGGGGGGCAGGGGGCAGCTTACTCGACATCTTCGTCAAGGTCGATCAGGATTTCACGTGGTTTGGTGGGTCCATCACTGGGCCCGATGATGCCGCGCTGTTCCATCAGGTCCATCATGCGGGCGGCCCGGCCGTAGCCGAGACGCAGACGGCGCTGGAGCAGGGAGGTGCTGGCTTTGCGCTCCTGCATCACCACGTCGATGCAGGTTTGCAGGGTTTCCTCCTCTTCTTCGGTGAGTTTCTCGACATTGCGGGCCGGGCCATTGATGGCCTCGTCCACCGACTTTTCGATCTTCGGTCCACCGCTCTGCTCCTTGCAGTGCTGCACGAGGGCGACAATCTCGTCATCGGTCACAAAGGCTCCCTGGGCGCGCACCATCTTGGCGGTGCCGGGCGGCACGTATAACATATCGCCCTTGCCGACCAGCTTGTCGGCTCCCTTGGCGTCAAGAATGACCCGGGAGTCGAGGGCGCTGGAAACCTGGAAGGCGATCCGGCAGGGGACGTTGGCTTTGATAGTGCCGGTGATGACTTCGGCGCGGGGCGTCTGGGTGGCCAGGATCATGTGAATCCCGGCGGCGCGGGCTTTCTGGGCGATGCGGGCGATCAGCCCTTCCATGTCTGCGGGGGCCGTCTGCATCAGGTCCGCCAATTCATCAATGATAACCACAATATAAGGGATACTGTCCGGGATGGCGTTGGCGTTGAATTCCTCCAGTTCCTCTTCCGCCACCAGTTCGCTGTCCTCTTCCCAGATGTCCGGGGCATTGCGGACGTTTTGTTCCTCCTCGTAGGCTTCACGCAGGCGCACTTCATGTTTGGACAGGACGGCGTCGGCTTCGCTCCGCCGGGCCCGGTGGTGCCGGGCCGGGGCGCCGTCTTCCGCTTCGGTTTCAGCATCGCCGAAGTCCGGGCCGAATTCGTCCAGCGGGCCTCCGGCGGCAAGTTCCTCCGGCATTTCAAACTCGGCCGTCGGGACGGGGGCGGGGGCCGCTTTTTTGGAGGGCGGCATCACGGGTTCTGGTGCTTCGGCCTCAAACAAGGGCAGCAGCAGGGCGTCTTCGGCGGCTTTGGCGGCCGACTTGGCCTTGGCTTCGGCGGCTTTCTTTTTGCGGCCGTTGAAAGTCTCGAAATTCCTGACGCCTTCATCCGCGAACATACGGTAGCGGTTTTCCATTTCGTTGACCACCCATCGCAGGGCCATGATCACCTTCTTGGGATCGGTCACGACCGGCACCACCAGATGCGGCAGGTCGTTGTAGGTCTGCATTTCCACCACTTTCGGATCGATCAGGATAAACCGCAGTTGCTCCGGGGTGAATTGGAAAAGCAGGCTGCCGATGATGCTGTTGATGCAGACAGATTTCCCGGATCCGGTGGCACCGGCCACAAGGAGGTGGGGCATGCCGGCGAGGTCGGCGACAATGGTTTCCCCATACACATCCTTGCCCAGCGCGAGGGGAAGACGGCACTTGCCGGAGTGGAAGGCGGGATCTTCCAGCAGCTCGCGGAGGGGCACGGCCACTTTGTCCTTATTGGCAATTTCGATGCCCACGGTGTCCTTGCCCGGGATGGGAGCGAGAATGTTGATCCGTTCCGCGCGGGTGGCGCGCGCGAGGTCGGCTTCGAGGGCGGAAATGCGGCTGACCCGCAGGCCTTCGCTCGGGTAGATTTCGTAGCGGGTAATAGTGGGTCCGCGGGTGATATCCCCGGCGGCCACGGAAATGCCGAAGGTGGAGAGGGTCTTGATAATGTTATTCTGGGTGGCCCGCAGGTAGGACACATCCGCAGGTGCGGCGGCGGCATTTTCATCCCAGTGCAGCAGCGCCAGCGGGGGAAGTTGATAGTCGGAAAAGTCGCCCCGCGCCAGCCCGTTGGACCCGCTGTCGCCGGAGGCCTTGGCTTTGTCCTGCTGCTGCTTTTTCCACTCGGAGAGCGAGAGTTTCTTTTCCCCGTTGGCGGCCCGGCGGGCGGATCCATCAATGATACGGGGTTCGGGCACGGCCGGATCGGGCAACGGCACTTCGAGGGGAAGATCCTCCTGGGTGAATTCGGTTTCCACTTCCACATCTTCCGTGAGGAGAGCGGCGGGCACGGTGTTTTTGCTGCGCAGTTCGCGTTCCAGGCGGCGCCGTTCGCGTTCCGTGCGCTGATGTTCGGCAAGGAGACGCTCGGCTTCGGCGGAAGCGGCCACCGCGGCCGTCTGTTCGCGGCGTCCCATGATCAGGCCCTGCACCTCGCTCCACACCCGCTGGCCTGCCACCACGAGGGTGTGCAGTTCCAAACCGATCATCAGGATCAGTCCGCTGACATAACCGACCCCTCCCGAGATGATGCCGCCCAGGGCCCCAATGGTTTTCTGGGCAATCAGGTTGGCCATAAAACCAACTGCGCCTCCCGGCCCGAGGATATTGTAGTCGTCCCACCACTTTTGAAAGAATGTGGTCTGGATGCCGAGCACCACTGCCGCACTGAAAACCGTCAAAACAAATCCAAATGTCGGCCGCCCCATGCGCCGGTTCGGCATCAGCACCCGGGACATGCCCAGCCAAATCAGACAGGCTGGCACCAGAAAAGCCGCCGGACCAAAGAGAAATATGGTATACCCCCCGACCACCGCTCCAAAGGGACCAATCGCATTCAGCACCGGATCATTCGGCACCGCCTGGCTGGCAATGCTGAAACGCGGTGGCACGTCATCCGGCGTGTAGGTGTAGAGCGCGAGAAACAATAACGCTCCAAGAGTAATCAAGCCCAGCGCGCGGATGTCGGAAAACGGGTGGCGCACCGGAGCGGGCGCTTCATCCTGACGGCGGCGGGGTCGGCGGGCGGACATGGCAAAAAACGTTAGGTTCGGACTCGAAACAGGCACAGCAGCACGGATTTCAATTCCGCTCCGTCCAAATTAGCCTGTCCAAAAAGATAGGCAACGTGGAAATTTTGGAAACATTAAGTAAATCCGATCTTCCTCCCTCCGAAGTGAATCCCCTTTGGCCCCTGATTCCTGCGGTCGGGTCAAGGGACTACGGATCAATTCCCGGCTGATCCGACCCAAGCCGGATATTGTTCTTGCCCCGGTCCTCAAATGGGGGTTAATCCCCAACCATGAACCATCGTGACCTCTTTTTGCTTGCATTGACAATCTGCGCCACCCCAGCTTCGGCTGCCGTGCTGTGGACGGATAATTTTAATACCGCCGATTCCGCCAGTTTTGATGCTGCCGGCATAGGCGGACGGCTGTCCGGTGCGGAGTCGGGAAATACCTATCTGAGATCTTTCGGGGCTCAACAACAGATCTCCGGCAATCGTTTGCTGATGCCCAGCGGTGGCAGTGGCGTGCGGTTCGAAATAGCCGCCAATGATCCGACGGGAGGTGCTGCAGACCGGTTTGACTGGGCGTCGGGTTCTGCCGGTCCAGCGATCCTTGGTGCCGGCGGTTTCATCGTTTCTTTTGACTGGATCCCAGTCGAGAACACCCTCACGGACTGGGTTTCCTTCCAGGTGGGAACCATCAATGCCGACAATGGCAATCTCACCGATGATGACTACGGCATCCTGTTCCGCAATAACGGCAATACGGAACGTTTTGACAATACGGTAAATCTTGGAGCGGGAGGAAGCTTCCCTGCCTTGGCGGGTGGCCTGGTCCGCCGGGTGGAAATCACCTATGCATTCAGCTCCTTCGCAGACGGCTCTTCCGTGACTGCCACCTCAAGGGTCGACGGCATCCAGGTCGCCAGCGACAATTTCACGTGGGATGGCAATGGGGGAGCCATGCGCATGGAACTGGGCAACGGCGCGGCCAACACCGCAGTGGACAATCTCACCATCTCCACCATCCCCGAACCGGCAGGAACCCTGCTTGCCGGGCTGGGCGCGATAGGCCTGCTGCTGCGCCGCCGCCGCTAATCCTTGTCAGGATTTCCCGTGGAGCGCGGACTTTCAGTCCGCCCCGGCACCTTGGTTTTTTTTCATCTCCGGGTGGCAAACCCCTTGGCATTAAACCGCAGCCTGACGGCGGGGGCCTTCAATCCAAGGCTCCAAGGCCCCGGCATGATATCACCGCGGCTTCCACCTATGCCTCCGCCATGAATGCCGGACCGGCACAAAAAAGACCCGGCCGCCGCCTCGGATTGGCTAATGCAAAGCCCGGTGGATCCGGCTTTGCGGCGCAAGCTCCTTGCAGGGACGGCGAAATGATCCCTCCTGCCCGGCTTGAGCCGGCCCGGGGGCGGGTTTGACAGTTCCCGGCAGTTGGTCTAACCCTCGGAATGACTGAAACGATACAAGGACCCGGTTTGATCCGGCTGGCCCCGCTTTACATGGACCGCGTCTGGGGCGGGAGGCAGTTGGAAACGCGCTATGGGCGGCCACTGCCGGAGGCTTCGATTCCTTATGGCGAAAGCTGGGAAGTGGTGGACCGGCCCGGGGAGCAGAGTGTGGTGCAGGGTGGCCCGCTGGATGGGCGGACCTTGCATGAACTGTGGACCCAGCACCGGGAGGACATCTTTGGGACATCTGCTCCAGCCTCGGAGAGGTTTCCCCTGTTGATCAAAATTCTGGATGCCAAAGAGACCCTTTCCCTCCAAGTGCACCCTCCGGCTTCGGAAGCAGCCGCTTTGGGGGGCGAACCCAAAACCGAAATGTGGGTGATTGCGGCGGCCGCTCCGGGTGCCTGTTTGTATGCCGGGGTCACACAAGGCACCACCCGGGATAGCTTTGCCGCCGCTCTGGCCGACGGCACCGTGGCGGAGTTGGTGCCGCAATTGCCGGTGCAGGAAGGCGACTTCATTTTTATTCCCAGCGGACGGCTCCATGCCATCGGGGCAGGGCTGCTGATTTTTGAAATCCAGCAGAACAGCGACACTACCTACCGGGTTTTCGACTGGAACCGGATGGGCCTCGATGGCAAACCGCGAACCCTGCATGTGGAGGAAAGCCTGCGCTGCATCAACTTTGCCGATACCGCACCCGCCCTGGGGCAGCCCGCAGCAGATGGCCTGCTCACGGCTTGCGATAGTTTTGTGGTGCACCGCCGGGAAGCGGCACCCGGTTCAGCTGTGGGGCTCGGCGAAGAGGGTCAATTTATGTTAGTGGGCCTGCTCTCCGGCCGCCTTCAGAACGCCGGTGGACCCCTGCAGCCCGGCGATTGGATCCTCGTGCCCGCCTCTGCCGGTGCGGCGCGGCAGATGAGCGCCGGGCCGGAGGGCGCGGTCTGGCTGGAAACCGGTTTCGGAGTGCCGGACCGGCGCGCCTGAGGCAGAGCGGGCCGCTCGACAGGGGCGGTTTTCCTCCCATGGTAGGCGCATGGATGTGCTTTCCACAGCCCTGACATTTTTGCTGGTGATGGATCCCCTGGGAAACATCCCCGCCTTCATGGCGGCCCTGAAAAAGGTGCCGGAGTCAAGGCGGGTTTCCGTGATTCTGCGGGAGTGTCTGGTGGCTCTCGGGATTCTGCTGGTGGTGCTGGCCGGCGGACGCTGGTTCATGGGAGTGTTCGGGCTCAGTGCCGAAGCCCTGCGCATCTCCGGAGGCATTATGTTATTCCTGATTGCCCTGCGGATGATTTTTCCGCCGGATGGCCCGGAACGTCCGGATCACGTGGAGGAAGAGCCGTTCATCGTGCCCCTCGCCACCCCCCTGATCGCCGGGCCCTCCCTCATCGCCACTCTGATGGTCCTGACAGGTGACAGGAATGCTTCCCCGTGGGGCATCCTCGCAGCATTGCTGGGTGCCTGGCTGGTGAGCACCCTTGTTCTGCTGGCGGCCCCGTTTTTTGCGAGGATCCTGCGACCCCGCGGTCTGATGGCCGTGGAACGGCTGATGGGGATGCTGCTGGTGGTGCTGGCAGTGCAGATGTTCCTCGATGGTCTGCACCTCCCTTCACGCGTGCCCTGAAGAAAATGCGGTCCTGACATCGAAAGAAGCGTAGCCTCCTCCGCTGCGGGCTTGCAGGGGGCAGGGGGTGCAGTGAGGGGAAGGGGCTGATGGCGTTTCCATGGTATTTGTTGATTCCCTTGTTTGCGGCGGGGTTGTATGCGGCGGCGTCGCTCTTCTTTAAACAGGCGTATGCGCAGGGCCTGGGGATGAAGGAGGCCTTTTATTGGCTGAATTTTGCGGGGATGGTGTTTTTTGCGCCGCTGCTGCTCACGGTGGAAACCTGGCCTCCGCCAGGCGAGTGGTGGAAACCAGCCGTCGCCGGGGGGATGATTTTTTTGGGCACTTGGACCACATTTGCGGCCATCCGTGCCGGGGATGTCTCGCTGGTGACGCCGTTAATGGGGACCAAGGTGGTGCTGACCGCCCTCGTGGCAGGGGTGCTGGCTGGAACCCGGTTGCCGACTGGTTTGTGGGTGGCGGCCATCCTGACAACCGTCGGCATTTTGGTGCTGGGCTGGAGGGATCTGCAGCGGGGCCGGGGCAAAGCGGCGGCGGTGGGCCTGTGCCTGCTCAGTTCGGGCATCTTTGCCGGAGCGGATGTGCTGATCGGACATTGGGCAGGGCCGTTCGGGCGCGGGGCGTTTTTGGGGACGGCTTTTGTGGGCATCGGGTTGCTGTCGCTGGCTACTTGGAGGCACCAGGCTCCGGGCGTTTTCAAAATCCCGGCCCCGGCACGGCGGATGCTGGCTCTGGGAGCGGTGCTGATGACGGTAAACACCCTTGCGATGGGCCTGTGCATTGCCGGATTTAATGATCCGACCGGGATCAATGTCGTGTATGGCACCCGGGGATTGTGGTCGCTTGCTCTGGTGTGGTATGTGGGGAGCCGGTGGTTTGGCAATGCAGAACGGGAGACGTCGGGTGGAGCGATGGGGCTGCGTCTGACCGGGTCATTACTGATTTTGGCTGCGGTGGCCGCGGCGGTGGTGGCACGACAGTAGGCAATTTAACTTGCAGGACCGGCGGAAAATGTCGTTTCAATCTAAAACGGGCCGGTGGTCCGCTTTTCTGCCATGAAACGATTTTCTCCTTTCCTCCTTGCACTGGTGCCCGCCTTCCTGTTGAGCGCGGCACACGCCATGGATGCTACCATCAAACAAGCCCCGTTCGGCAAACTGACCAATGGGTCCGCCGTCGATCTCTACACCCTGACCAATGCCGCAGGCATGGAAGCCCGCATCATCACCTGGGGCGGCATTGTGGTGAGCCTGAAAACCCCGGACAAAGCCGGCAAGCTGGACGATGTAGTGCTCGGTTTTGACACCCTCGCGGAATATGAGAAAGGCCACCCGTTTTTCGGCTGCATCGTCGGGCGCTACGGCAACCGCATCGCCAAAGGCCAGTTCAAGCTGGACGGCGAGCCGGTGCAGGTCACCGCAGCCCACGGCGGGCACAGCCTGCATGGCGGAAAGGAAGGGTTCGACAAAAAACTGTGGAAAGTGACCAAGGCTGCGGCGGAAGACGGGGCGGCCAGCCTGGTCCTGCATTATGTCAGTGCGGACGGCGAAGAAGGGTTCCCCGGAAAACTGGACACCACAGTCACCTATACCCTCACGGCGCAGAACGAACTGAAAATCGACTACCTTGCCACCACCGACAAACCCACCATCGTCAACCTGACCAATCACAGCTACTTCAATCTGGAAGGAGCGGGCAGCGGGCCCATTGCGGATCACATTCTGGAATTGAAAGCCGCCCAATACACCGACACCGACAAGGATCTCATTCCCACCGGCATCCTTGCCTCGGTGGAAGGGACGCCGCTCGACTTCCGCACCCCGCAGCCCATCGGAGCGCGCATTGACCAAAAGGAGTTTCCCCCTATCCAATACGGCGGAGGCTATGATCACAACTTTGTGGTGGATGGCAAGCCGGGCACCCTGCGCCTGGCGGCCCGGGTCACCGCTCCGGCCAGCGGCCGCGTCATGGAGTGCCTCACCACCGAACCCGGGATCCAACTCTACACCATGAATGGCAATGGTCCTGACATCGCGGGCAAGGGCGGCAAATCGTATGCCCGCCGCAGCGCCTTCTGCCTTGAAACCCAGCACTATCCCGACAGTCCGAATCATCCGGAGTTTCCATCCACCGTGCTGCGGCCCGGCGAAACCTACCGCAGCACCACCGTCTACCAATTCAGCGTCACACCCTGAACCTTCCGGCACTGCGAATTTCTTTGCCACCCGGGGAAATTCCCGCTATTAGCGCGCCAGTTTTCCCGCCCATCCGAAATCACTTATTGTTATGCCAAAGATCAAAAAAATCATCAATGACCCGAATGCCTGCGCCGCCGAACTGCTCGACGGCCTGGTGGAAGCCTACGATGGCGCGGCGAAAAAAGTCGGCCGGGGCTCCATCGTGATGAGCCAAATCCGGGACCACAAACCCGCCTTGCTGGTGGGCGGCGGATCCGGGCATGAACCCATTTATCATGGGCTGGTAGGACATAATCTGGCCGATGGGGCCGCCTGTGGCGATATCTTCGCCGCGCCGCCTCCCGATATTGTGCTGGAAGCCACCCAGGCCGTAAACCGGGGAAAAGGCGTGCTCTATCTGTATGGCAACTATGCCGGGGATGTGATGAATTTTGATATCGGTGCGGAACTTGCCGCCGAGGAGGGCATCGAAGTCCGCACCGTCCTGATTTATGACGACGTCTGCAGCGCCCCGCCGGACCGCAAACAGGACCGCCGTGGCATTGCCGGGCTGGTGCCCATTGTGAAACTCGCCGGAGCCGCCGCCGCCACCGTGGATTCGTTGGATGAACTGGAGCGCCTCGCCATCAAGGCCCGCGATAACACCCGTTCTGTCGGAGTCTCCATGTCCCCGGGTTCCATTCCTGCCACCGGCCAACCCACCTTTGAAATCGGCGATGACGAAATCGGCCTCGGCATGGGCATTCACGGGGAAAAAGGGGTTGCCCTGATTCCGCTGGGTACCGCCGATGAACTGGCTCCCAAGCTGCTTGACCTGATTTTTGCCGACGACCTTGCCTTTGCCGCCGGAGATGAAGTGATTTTGTTCGTGAACAGCCTTGGTTCCACCACCATGATGGAACTGCTGATCATCAACCGGAAAGTGAAGGAAGTCCTGCGGGGGAAGGGAATTAAAGTCCATGACACCATCATCGGGCCCCTCGTGACCTGCCAGGAAATGGCGGGATTTTCCCTTAGTCTGACGAAGCTCGATCCGGAGTTGAAACGACTTTGGGACATGCCCTGTGCCAGCGTTTGTTACACCAAAGCCGATACCTCACAGGCCTGACGCGGTCCATGGCGGCCCGGCCTCAGGGAAATCCCTGGTTCCTCCGTAGATTTCCCTTGAGTGCACCCGGCGTTCCGGTCCAACATAGCCCTTGCTTCACCAAGCCGGGTTCTTTGCGGAACGGGCCGTGATTTCCCCTCCTTTCCCTCTTCCCCCACCGATTCTATGAAATCCTCCTCTTTGCGTCTGCTCCCTGGTTCCCTGCTGGCCCTGCTGGTCAGCGCCAGCCTCTCTCTTGCCGGAGATGTCATCAAGCTGAAGACCGGAGAAAAGCTGGAAGGCGTCATTCTCCGTGAATCCGCCACCGAGGTGGTGATCAAGGTTAACGTGACCGGCTCCATCGTCGAGGAGAAAAAGATCCCCCTCACAGAGATCGCCGAAGTCATCAAGGCCACCCCGGACCAATTTGAAGCCGCCGATCTGGCCAAGCTCTCGCCTTCGGAGGACATGATGACTGACGCCACCTACCAGAGCATCCTGACGGAGAAACTGGAGCCCTTCCTGAAAAAATATCCCGTCAGCCGCTACAAGGCGGACATCGAAGCCATCATCGCCACCTACAAGGAGGAAATGGAGAAGGCCAAGTCCGGGGCCAAAAAGCTGGAAGGCGTGTGGATTCTGCCCGAGGAGCTGGCATGGAACAATTACAACTTTGAAGCCCGGCTGCGCCGCGTGGAGATGGAGAAGCTCATCAAAGCCGGCAAACTGCAGGACGCCTACCGCATCATGGCGGACTTGGAAATCAACAAGCCGGCCTCGGTGGAAACCGTCCGCGCCATCGAACTGTTCAAAGCGGCCATTCCTGACCTTGAGCGCACCCTTGACCGCCTCATCATTGAACACCCCATCAAAATTAAAAACCGCCTTGAGGGGGCCAAGGCGCTCTCGCCGGAGGAACGCAAGCGCTTCGATGAAGCCATCAAAAAGGAGGAAGCGGATCTGAAACTGCTGCTGGATGAGGACCGCAAACAGAAGATGGGCATCACCTCCTTCAGCGAATATGATCTGAAGTCCCTCACCGATGCCAAGGCGGCTCTCGTCAAGGAAGCGGCCCGTCTGGCGAAGATTGATCTGGAAGGCCAGAAGGCAGCGGCGACGGCCTTCCAATCCGGATTGAAGAATTTCCACGAGAAATCCTATCTTTCCGCCCAGCGGAACTTTGAAGATGCCAGCAAGGTCTTCAGCAAGGATAACTTCATCAAGGAACGCATCGACCTGTCCAAAAAAGCAGCGGCTGAGGCCTCCCGCGCCAATGCCGAAGCCACCGCCGCCAGACCGAATCCCGCCCTGGCCACGACCACGCCGTCCGGCAAGCCAGGGGACCCGCCGGCGCCAAAAGCCAAGGAGCCGGCCAAGACCGAAGGCGGCGCACCCGTGAAAAAAACGGCTGAACCCGCCGCAAATCAAGACGAGGAGGAAACCGAAGCCGTAGTGGAGGAATCCTCCAATCTACCAATGATTCTGATTGCGGGGGCCGTCGTCCTGCTGCTCACCCTGGTGGTCGTCAAGTCCCTTGCCAAAAAGAAGGCGTCCGCTGACGATTGATTCGCATGTCTTCTCCCCGTATTGCCACCATCGCCCGCCGCACGGCGGAAACGGACATCTCCCTCTCCCTGACCCTGGATGGCTCCGGTGAGGCCGACATCGATACCGGCATCGGGTTTTTCGATCACATGCTGACGCTTTTTGCGAAGCATAGCCTGATCGATCTCAAGGTCCGGGCCAAAGGGGATCTGCATGTCGACTATCATCACACGGTGGAGGACACCGGCATTGTGCTCGGCCAGGCGGTCCGTCAGGCCCTCGGCGACAAACATGGCATTGTCCGTTATGGCTCCATGCTCCTGCCCATGGACGAAACGCTCGCCAGGGTCGTGATCGATCTGAGCGGGCGGGCCTATCTGGAACACCGTGTCCCCGCGCGCGTGGAGGCCATCGGGCTTTTCCCTTTCCAACTGGTGGAAGAATTCATGCGGGCGTTTGCCTTCAACCTCGCCTGCAATTTGCACACGGAAATCCTGTATGGCCGGGACGCCCACCACATGGCCGAGGCGCTGTTCAAAGGCCTGGCCCGGGCGCTGGACCAAGCCATCCGCCGGGACCCCCGCGTCATTGGCGTGCCGAGTACCAAGGAAGCCCTCTGACAACCTAACAATGAATTCTGTAGTGCCGCAATGCGGCAAGGCGACACTGCCGCATGACAACCATAGTTCCAATCCAAGCGCGGGGCCGTAACCCTGCCATCCGCCCTGCGTCGTAGATTTGGATTCGGGGCAGGGGACAATCTCCTGATCATCATTGAGGAGCGGGACGGGGAAATCGTCCTCCGCCCCGCTTCCGCCGTCACCGTGAGGCATATCCCGGCCCCCGTGACTCAGGGCTGGATCGCTAAAAATTCCCGAACCTTGTCGTTCATTTGTCGATGACATATTCCCGAACCATAGCCCTTGCCCTGTTCGTCTCTCTGGTTTTTTGCTCCGGGTGTCGCTACGACTCCACAGGCCGCGAACGCGCTGACAAAGCGAAGGAATTCAAATCAGATTTAGTTGCGGCAATATCAGCCGCTCCCCAAATCGAAATAGTTGAGCATTCATGGCGTGACGACTTCCAGGATGTCAGCGGTGAACCCTTGGAAGATCCGCCGCACATCGAATACAAGAGGATCAACCTCACTCCGGCGCAGAGGCATGATCTTCGTGAGCGGTTTTTAAATATGGCCGATGTCCCCAAGGCGGCTTTCGCGTCTTGTATTTTTGAGCCCCACCACAGCATAGAGCTAATCGCGGAGAATGGTGCGAAGAGTGTGATTTTTGTCTGCTTCACCTGCGACGATACCGAGTGGAACGGCAGCGACGGGATCGCACCAAAGGAATTCCAGTCGGTGTTCCGGCGTTTTATGGAGCCACTGGGATTCCAAGCAAGCCGTGAGTGGCACGAACTCGCAACCAACCAACTCCAACAAGAGGCTGCTGGGCAACCCGCTACCCGTTCACGGTCGGAGCTTAGGCCGTGACGAGACCCCCTTCAAAAAAAACAAACAACTTTCAAAAAAAACAACTTCTCAAAAACAACTTCCCATGAAAATAAAAAAACAACTTCCCATGAAAATAGCGGAAGAAATGTCTAAATGTCTAAATGTCTTGATTCGCCCGGAATTTCGACCGAGAATTCCATGGAATTCCTCTTCCTCTCCCACCCCCCTCCTATTCCTATGCCTGCTGCACGTCATTTTTTATTCGATGATTCCCAAGCTGGTTGCTTCCATGTGGTTTCGCGCCTGATCGAGCGACGGTATTTATTGGATGAGGAGGGGCGCGAGGTATTTCTGAAGATGGTGCGCGCTTATGAGGATTTGCTGGGAGTGGAGGTGCTGACTTTTTGCATCATGAGCAACCATTTTCATCTGCTGGTGCGGGTGCCGCACCGGCCTGAGGGATTTGATGTGCCGTTGGAGGTGGTGGTG
>JBBQWG010000057.1:0-39188 GCA_038210825.1 Verrucomicrobiales bacterium | reverse complement strand
TTGAGATTTTTGCGTTTCCTGGGCGGCCATAACAAGTCCAACCGCAGGGACGCGGAGGACGCAGAGAAGGTATGAAGTTAATGGGATTGCCCGGAATGGACGGCACCTCGGCCGCAGGATTCCTCCATACCCTTCCTCTGCGTCCTCCGCGCCTCTGTGGTGCTTCCATGTCCTCACTTCTTTTTACAGCTCCGTATTTCAGCAGCAGAATGCCCGGCTCCAACCCGGGCGGCGGTGGTGCAAATCCATCCGGGGCTGCCATTTTCATTCCTGTGCCAGACCGCAAGCATTAAAGTGATGCCTGCTGCTTTGAACGGCAAGAACGGGGAGCATTACCCCGGCGGTCTTCCATTTCACACGCTTCCGTAGCTCAAGTTAGCCTTCCTTTCGCGGCCCATCCCGCATCCCTTTCCCCTGCGTAGTCCAACAGCAGAGACACGCCGCTCAGAACGGCGCCAGTGCGGGTGCAATTCCTGCCGCAGGGACCATTTCAGCAATAACAAGGAGGTCAACGCGGATGAGATCCGCCGCCGGCTGGAAACCGGCTGGACCGTGCCCAACACGGTTGTGGGGCGGGACCACTGGCCTCCGCCAATTTTCCCCAGGGCAGCCTAACGGGACCAGCGCGCCCGGATGGTTTTGAAAACCAATCGTGCCCTGAACCGGGCATGGGGTGCAAGTCCTCAGCCTGCCGCCACGGACAGTGAACCGGACCAGCGTGCCGGCACGGTTTCGAAAACCGGTGACGGTGCCTGACCAGCACCGCGGGGTGCAAGTCCTCCGCTGTCCGCCACTTTCAACATCCCTGTAGCTCAGCAGCAGAGCAGCCGGTCGATAACCGGCAGGCCGGAGGTGCGAATCCTTCCGGGGATACCCCTTTCCAGCAGTTTTCCGGATCGTAGCATGGGTGTGTCGCAGACCACCCGTGTGCAGAGCATGGTTATTGTTTTGGAGCTGGTTTGATTTCCAATGCTCCACGGGTGCCTCAGGGCAAGGGCATTGGCTTCTGCTGTGCTCCCGACTCGTCTGCGACAGAGTCAGGCTACGACTTAAAGGGAAGGCGATCCGGACCAGCGTGCCGGGGCCCGGTGCTAACGGGATCGTGCCGCCACGTGCGGCATGGGGTGCAAGTCCTCCGTCTTCGGCCAGTTTTCATGAGGCGGCCTGCCCCGGAACTGTTCAGCCGGTTGCGTTGATAACCATTTTACCACCCTGTCGTCCAATCAGACAGGACATCCGGCTTTCAACCGGAGGACCCGGGGGCAGATCCCGGCAGGGTGGCCAGATTTTTCAGCTCAGGTAGCCCAAGAGCAGAGGCACGGCGTCGAGAGCGCCGCCAGTGCGGGTGCAAGTCCCGCCCTGAGCACTTCCTTTTTCAGGACCGCAAGCTTTGCAGTGAAGCAGCTGGTTTTTACCCAGCAGAGCACGGGGCAGCACCGTGGCGGTTCAATTTTGGGTGGCCCCGGAAGCGCCCGCTTCCGGGGCCGGCAGACGGGGATGTGTCAAAAGAACAAACCCTACCCTCGCCTCAACCTCCACCTACACCTCCACCTACACCTCCACCTACACCTCCTGCCTCCTGCCTCCTGCCTCCTATCCCCTGACCGCTGACCGCTGACCGCTGACCGCTGACCGCTGACCCATTGCGTTGCCTATGCTTCCCGCCCTCCATATCTCCACCGTGCTCATCCTGAACCGCTGCTGGCAGGCCATTGACGTGAAAACGCCTGCCGAGGCCTTTGGCATGATGGCGGCTGGTGCCGCCAGCGCCCTTGATATCGGGGAGGGCTCGCTGCGTCCGGTCACCTGGCAGGAATGGCTGACGTTGCCGGTGCGGGAACACGACACCGGCGTGGGCACTCCCCGGGGTTTGGTGCGCTCGCCGACGGTGCTGGTGCTGGCCCGTTATGGGAGGATGCCGCGCCGCCGGCTGGGCTTTTCGCGGCGTGGTCTGTGGCAGCGGGATGGCGGCATTTGCCAATACAGCGGACGGCCCCTCTCCTATGACGAGGCCAACATCGACCACGTCCTGCCGCGCAGCCGGGGTGGGGCCACCTCATGGGAAAACTGTGTCCTTGCGGATAAACGGGTCAACCACCGGAAGGGGGACCGGACTCCGGAAGAAGCCGGTCTGCGCCTCGCGCGGCTTCCCCAGACTCCTCGGGAAATGCCCGCCGCAGCTTTCATCCGCAATGCCTACGGAGTTCGGGACTGGGACCTCTTCCTTGCCTGAGAGTCCCCTGACTTATACCGTTTTGGCGGCGTCACGCCCTGGCCGGCCCCCTTGGGATTGGGGGCCGGACCAAGGCTTAATTCCCTGGACGCGGCGCGACTCCGGCATAACGGTTTGGCAGTTTACCCCGTCCTCTGCGCCCCCCTTCCCGCGCTGACTCCCCCACGCCGCGCCTGATATGATTTCTGTTTCGTTGCCCTGCCCGTCCTGCTCCACCCCGCTGCTTCTCGACGAAGAAAACGCTGGAATGGAAGTCCTGTGTCCTGGTTGCCAATCCAGATTAAAGATGCCCACGCGGGTTTCGGCCGCAGAAAAACCGGAATTGCTGGCCACTACCAACGACCCGGGTGCCGCGAAAAAGAAGTCCCGGCCAGGAAAAAAAGATCTTCCTGCGGGAGACCAAAAAAAGGCTGTGAATGCCCCTGTGGCGGCCGCCCCGCCCGCCATGGCATCATCGGAAATACCTGACCCCGCAAAATCCTCTGACGAACCCCTGCCGGAAACCGGACCGACCGGACCGGTCGCGAAGCCGCAAATTCCGCAAGGGCGCAGCAAATCCGCAGAGGAAGAAATCAAGAGACTGGCCGGAGCCGCCGCCGCCGCAGGGGCAGCCCACGCCTTCCATCCAGAGGACATCACCCTGCCAGCGGACCATCAAAAAACCGTTCTCCCTACCCGGCGCACCCTCGGTCCCACTCCCGATGGTGAACTCCCTGCCGAAAGCGGCCGCACCCCGACGGCCTTGCCCAACCGGCGTGACCCGGTTAGCCCTCCTTCGGGCCCGGCCAAGCCGAATGGCCCGATTGAGCCCAAGCCGGACGTCGAGATCAGTGTAACCCCTCTCCGTGGGCCGTCGAAATTTGTCGGTCAGCCCACCGCCGCCCCGGCGGTGGCTCCTGTTCCACGACCTGTCGCGGCGGCCCCGGCACCCGCCGCACCCGCCGGGCAGGAAGCTCCCAAAGGCGGCTTCCGCCTTGGCGGTGGACGGTCGCTGCACTTCAGTCCGGTGCCGGTCACGGATGCCGACGCGGAGGCCCCTGCGTGGGGAAACCAGCAGGAGAGTCCGGTTCAGGCGGCCCGGTCCCGACGCTTGGTTTCCATTGCGTTGGTGCTGGTCCTGCTAGGGCTGGGAGGGCTGGGCATTTATGGTCTGCGGCTTGCCTTTGAAGGATCCAAAGACAATACCGCCATCTCTTTGGCGGGAGGCGCGGATGGGGAAATGTCCAACGAGGACGTGATGCGCAACGTGGAGGACGCCCGCCGGGTGCTGGAACGCTATCTGGCTGCGGATTCTCTCGACAAGCTGGCAGCCGAAGTGCGTCATCCGGAAGTGACCCGCCCCCGGATGGAACGTTATTACAAGGACACAGTCATCAAACCGCGGAAAAAACGCACCGAAAGCCAGGCATGGAGTGAAGTCCGGATCGGGGACAAGGAATTCATCCGGGCCGCATGGGAACTGGACGACTTCCGCATCTATCAGTTCAACCTTGAAATCATCCCGGGGTCCGATCCCAAAATTGATTGGGAGTCCCTTGTGCACTGGTCCGAAATGCCATGGAAGGACTTTTTGAAAACCCCTCCGGAGGAAGCATACGAATTCCGGGTGAATGTCACGCACGAGGCGGCTGACCAGTATTACAACTATTCCTTCAAGGGACAGGAACTGGAAATGATGTGTTTCAAATTGGAAGATCCGGAGAAATACGGTTCCTGCTGGGCCTACTGCCACAAGGATTCGGAAGCCGCTTCCACCCTGCTGTTCAACTTGAAGCGCGCCCGCCAGCAGGGCATGCTCAATGCGGACCGCAAAGCCACCTTCTCCTGTATCCTGCGCCTGCGTTTTCCTCCGGAAGGCCGGAAAACCAATCAGGTCCTGATTGAAAAATTGGTTCACGACAGTTGGGTGCAGCCCTGATCCGTTTCCTCCCACCGATTAATCCAGACCTGCGCCTTTATGCCCTACGATCCCTCTCCCGGTCACCGTCAGTCTCCTGCCCGCGGCGGACCAGGCAGTATGATGCTCCGCAATCCCAAACTGATGCTCGCCCTCGGTTTGGCCCTCTTTGCGGTGGTCAGCTATTTGATGTCCAGTGCCACCCGGATGAATTCCTTTACCGGGCAAAATGTGAGGGTGAAAGACATGACCCCCCAACAGGAAATGGCGCTGGGCCTGCAGTCCGTCCCGGAAATGGCCCAGCAATTCGGCGGAATGGTCCGCGACCCGATTGTCCGCAGCAAAATCAATGAGATCGGCCAGCGGCTTCTCGCAGCCAAGGAGCGGATTATCGACAAACGCGGCACCCAGGAACAGGACTTCGACTATGAATTCCAGTTCCATGTTCTGGCCGACCGCGAGGTCATCAATGCCTTTGCCTTGCCGGGTGGCCAGGTGTTTATCACCATGGCCCTGCTGGCCAAGCTGCCCAACGAAGATGCTGTCGCCGGAGTGCTCGGCCATGAAATCGGACATGTGCTGGCCCAACATTCGCTGCAGCAAATGGCAAAGAGCGGCCTGATCTCCGGTCTGGTCAATGCTGCAGTGGTCGCTACCTCGGACGGCACCAACAACAGCAGCCACATCGCCCAGATGGTAGGTCAGGTGGTGCAGACAAAATATGGCCGCGAGCACGAAAGCGAATCCGACCGCATCGGGATCCAATTGTTGCTCGAAGCGGGCTACAAACCCGAGGAACTGCTCAGTGTCATGAAGGTCCTCGCCGAAGGCATGGGCGATGGGAAGCGTCCTCCGGAAATTCTCAGCTCCCATCCCTTCCCCGAAACCCGGGCCAAACAAATTGAAGTCTACATCGAATTTTTCCGCCAGAATGGCCCGGAAGCTGTCTGGACAGGAGGTTGACCTGCTCCCCCTGCCCGGTCGCTGCTGCCGATGGGTCCCTCATCCGGACGGGGCCTGAAAAGGGGCATCATTAAAGGGCGCATCCGGCACGGGATTTGCCGCCTTGCTGCCCCGGGAAAGCACGCCAGGGTGCTGGCTCCGTTTTACCCTTACTTACAGACACCACCATGCCCGTCGCCACACCCGCGCAATATGCCGCCATGCTTGATGCCGCCCAGAAAGGCGGCTACGCCTACCCCGCCATCAACGTCACCAGCCTGCCCACGATCAACGGTGCTCTCAAGGCCTTTGCGGAATCCAGGAGCGACGGCATCATTCAGGTCAGCACCGGGGGCGGAGAATTCGCCAGTGGCACCGCTGTGAAGGACATGGCCCTCGGTGCCATCGTGCTGGCCGAAGCCGTCCACGTCCTTGCGGAGCGGTATGACATTTTGATCGGTCTCCACACCGATCACTGCCATCCGAAAAATGTCGGGAAATTCCTCAAGCCACTCCTCGCGGCCACCAAGGCCCGCCGGGCAGCCGGCCGGGGGAATCTTTTCAACAGCCATATGTTCGACGGCTCCGAACTCTCCCTTGAGGAAAACATGCGCATTTCGAAAGAACTCCTCAGGGAGTGCGCCGAACTGGAAATCATCCTCGAGATCGAAGCCGGCGTCGTCGGTGGTGAGGAAGACGGGCACGACACCAGCGGTGTCGCCAACGACAAACTCTACACCACGCCCGAGGACATGGTGACCGTTTACGAGACCCTGAACGGCCTTGGGCGTTTCATGTTCGCTGCCACCTTCGGCAACGTGCACGGCAGTTACAAACCGGGTGCGGTCAAGCTAAAACCGGAAATCCTGAAAGAAGGCCAGGCCGCCGTCACCGCCAAATACGGGGCCGCCGCCGAAATGGACCTCGTCTTCCACGGCGGCTCCGGCACCTCCGAAAGCGATCTCCGCGAGACCCTCGACTACGGCGTGGTGAAGATGAACATCGACACCGACACCCAATACGCCTTCACCCGCCCCATCGCCGACCACCTCTTCCAAAACTACAGCGGAATCCTCAAGATCGACGGCGAAGTCGGCGACAAAAAAGCCTACGATCCCCGCAGCTACCTCAAGAAGGCCGAGCAGGGCCTCTGCGACCGCATGAAGGAAGCCTGCAACGACCTCCTCTCCACCGGCCACACCATTTTCGGCAAGGTCTGAAACCGGAGCGCGCCCTTGCAGTCCGCCCTGGAGCCCCGGCTGAAAATTTCAAATAACCAACATTGCCGGAATGACCGCCCTGGGCCACCCTCGGCGGTCATTCCATGTTGGAGTCCCGCCTTCAGGCGGTGCCTGATACCGGCCGCCTGATGCTCATCTACCCGCCCGGACCGCCTTAAGGCGGGACTCCAACCATTCCTTCCGCCAGGCTGGCCTTCCTGCCTGCTTCCTTTCCCCATTGGCTCTCTAACTTATGCCTGCTTCCGTGCCCTCCGACTCTCCCCCTCCCGCCGCCAAGTCCCGCGGCCCCGGCCCGATCCTCAAGATCGCGCTCTATCTCGGCTGTGTCCTCCTCCTTGGCTCTCTGCTCGCGCCTGTGCTTTATGCCGGCGGAAAATGGCTGGCTGCCCTGCTGGTCAGCTTCAAACAAAGCGGGACACCGGTGCTCGGCTGGCTGGCCAACAAGCTGACGCTCCACGAATTCGACAGCTATTATAACCGCTCCTTTCTGATTGCCGCGCTTGGATTGCTCTGGCCCTTTCTGAAGTGGATGGGGATCTCGCGGGATTCCCTCGGGCTCCGGAAAAACCCACTCAAAGTGGCGGACACCCTGATGGGCCTGCTGATTGCGGGCGGCTTCCTCGCGTTCATGGGGTTGGTTCTGCTTCAGGCCGGGGCCTTCACCGCCAAGCCCAACGCCGATTGGCAGGGCATCCTAACCCAGGCCACCCTGGCCGCCATCGGAGCCTCCCTTGTGGAGGAGTGGATCTTCCGCGGCATATTTCTCGGGGTGGCTCTGAGAACCGCCCGCCCGTGGAAAGCAGTCGTTTTTGTGGCGGCCTTCTTTTCCATTCTGCACCTGATGCAGGCCCCGGATCTCAAGATCAAAGACAAGACCACCCGGCAGGAATTGTCCGTGCTCGGCAAGGAACGCTGGACCCAGCTGGCCACCAACCATGCAGCCGATCCCGCCAAAAACGACTGGATCACCGATCCCTCCATGGCCCGGTTTGCCCCATCCCGGATTGATGCCACCGCCGGGCTCGCGATGACGGCGGAGATCTTCCGCCGCAATGCCCGGCCAGCCCTTTTCCTCTCCGAATTCCTGACGCTTTTTGCCATTGGTCTGATCCTTGCCTGGGCCCGGGTCCGCACCGCCTCGCTGTGGTTGCCCATCGGTCTCCACTCCGGGTGGATTTTCATGAATACGCTCTACATGGGCACCACCGTAACCACCCGGGCCATGAGGCAGGGTGAATTCAACTGGGGAACCGGGGAAAATGCCATTCCTCTGATAGGAGCGCAGCTCAAGATTGGACTGCTGCCCCTCGTGGTGCTGGGCCTGACTGCTTTGGCGGTGCTGTGGTGGCTCCGCTTCCGGCTGAAAAAGCTCCCCGCCTGACCATAGGGGTGACAAGCGGGGCATTTGCCGTTATAGGCTCTCCACCGGTGCTGAAATTTCTCCCGCATTGCCGTGGCCGTCCCGCTGTTTGCCAAAACCGCCCGCTGGTTCGCCACCGCGTTGGATTTGCTGTATCCCCCGCGCTGCGCAGCCTGCGCCATCCGGCTTCCGGCACCGGCCACCGCCGACTTTTGTGAGGCCTGCAGCGCCCGGTTGGAACCTATCACTCCGCCCTGTTGCCACCTCTGCTGCGAACCTTTTCCGGGGCAGATCAGCGGACCCTTTTCCTGCCCGAACTGCGAGGGGCAGGACTTCGCCTTCGATTTTGCCATCACCTCATGGCAGAGCACCGGCCCGCTCCGCGAAGCCATCCACCGCTTTAAATACGGAAAGTATCTTCACCTCCGGCTGCCGCTGGCCCACAAGCTGATCGACTCCTTCAACGACCCAAGGTTCCCTGCTTCTGCCTCTCCGGCGGCAGGTGAAAATCCCTGGGTTCTGGTGCCGGTTCCCCTGCATGCCCGCAGGTTCCGGGAACGCCGCTTCAACCAGTCAGCGGAACTGGCCCGGACCGTGGCCAAACTCAGCGGCATTCCCTGTCATGACCTGCTCCGCCGCACCCGCTACACCACGGCCCAGGCGGCCCTGAACCGCCAGCAACGCCTCAAAAACCTGGAGGGTGCCTTCATGCTCAAGCCGAAGACCATCCTGCCGCCCCACGCCGGCATTTTCCTTGTCGACGATGTTTTCACCACCGGCTCCACGGCCCATGAATGTGCCCTGACCCTGAAACGCGCCGGAGCTGCCAGGGTGGTAGTCCTGACCGTGGCAAGGGGCTGAATTTCGCCGCTTTTCCACCCTGCCCGGCTCCCTGGCAGGGTTTTTTGTTTTACCCCCTTCCCAACATGAATCCGCACCCCGACAAAGAACCTGACAGATTCCCCGCCCCGCCCCTGCCCCTGCGGGACGGGCGTGGCTCGCTGATGAGCGACCTCCGGGAGTTGCCCCGGGCGTTCTGGGTGCTTTTCACCGGCACGTTCATCAACCGCTTCGGCACATTTGTGATGCCGTTCCTTGCGATTTACCTGACAAGAGAAGGCTACACCATTGCCCAGGCCGGTCTGGCGATCTCCGCCTATGGGGCCGGAGCCTTGCTGGCCTCGCTGATCGGCGGTCATCTGGCGGACACCATCGGACGGAGGCATACCATGGTGTTGGGATCGTGGAGTGCGGCCGTCACGCTGATCGCGCTTTATTACGCCTCGGGTCTGGCGGCCATCATGACGGTTTCGGCCCTCAACGGTTTCGCCAATGCGCTCTACAGCCCCGCAGCCAGCGCCCTTATTGCGGATCTGGTGCCGGACCGGCTTCGGGTGCGGGCCTTCGCCGGACTGCGCTTCGCGGTCAATGCGGGCTTCGGCTTCGGTTCGGCCGCCGCCGGGCTCCTCGCCAAATATTCTTTTGCCTGGCTGTTTTATGGGGATGCCCTGACCTTGGTGATCTTTGGTGCCATTGCCCTTGCTTTCCTGCCGCACGGTGTGCGCCATCAACGGGGCGGCCATGGCTACATCCCGTGGTCCATCGCCCTGCGCCGGATTTTCCGGGACCGGGCCTTTGTGGCCCTGTTTGTCTCCGCCCTGCTCTGCGCCATCGTCTTCAGCCAGTTCAATACCAGTTATGGCCTTGAGGTGGAACGGCGCGGGTTTGACACCACCATCTATGGAGCCCTGCTCGCCATGAATGGCCTGATGGTCATTTTGTTTGAATTGCCCCTCACCTCCCTGACCATGCGGTTTTCCCCCAAACGCGTCATCGCCCTCGGCTATGCCGTGCTGGGCGGCGGATTCGCCCTGAACACCCTCGGCAACAGCCTGACTATCCTCTTCCTGTCCATGGCCGTGTTTACGGTCGGGGAAATGATCGCCATGCCCATGCAAAGCGCCTATGTTGCCCGCATCGCACCAAGGGAACTGCGCGGCCGCTACAACGGAGCCATGAGCATGGCGTGGTCCTGCGCCTCCATGATCGGCCCCGCCGCCGGCATGTGGATCTTCTCCAATCACCACGATGCCCTCTGGCTCGCCTGCGGAGCCTTCGGCCTGCTGGCGGCAGCGGTCATGCTGGGGTTTGGAGCCCGGGTCAGTCTGGATGACGACGCGGAACCCGGACAGGCAGGAACGGGGAACCTCGGTTGACACGGATTTCACGGGATTTTCCAGTGGTGATGGCACCGGTGCAACTGGATGCAGGCAACCGGGTCCATCCCATTGCTGAAATCCGTGGTTTTCCCTGCTCCCGATCAACCCGGCACCGCGTTCAGCGGAACCTTTTCATGGCGGCTTCGGTGCGGGTGCGGACGTGGAGTTTGGCATAACAATTTTTCAGATGCTGGCGCACCGTTTCCAGGGTGATGCCCATCTGCTCGCCGATCTCCTTGTTGATCAATCCCCGCGCCACGAGGTGCAGCACTTCATCCTCGCGGGGTGTCAGGTTTTCCGCCGCCCGCGGCGAGCTGCCCCGGCGGTGGAAAGACTGCACGACGAGCCGTGCGATGTGGCTGTTCATGGGGGCCCCGCCATCCTGCACCTCGCGGATGGAGCGCAGGATCTCGGCAGGCGGCGTGCGCTTGAGCAGATAGCCGTTGGCCCCGTTCTGCAGGGCTTCAAAGATATTCTCGCTGTTGTCGTAAACGGTCAGCATCACCACTTTCAAATCCGGCAGGCGGTCGCGGAGCCGGGCTACACAGTCCACGCCCGACATCCCGGGCAGTTCAATGTCCATCAGCACCACGTCCGGAACTTCCGCCATCAGACCCGTCAGGGCGGACTCGGCATCGGCATAAGTGCCGACGCATTCGAAGCCGGGCGAGGCCGTGATGAGCTGGGTGAATTGCTGGCGGAGCCGGGTGTTGTCCTCCACCAGGGCGACACGGATAACGGAATTCATAAAAGCGGGGGAAGGGGAATCATGAAGGTGACTCGGGTGCCGGAGGGACTGGAGGTGATATGGCAGGTGCCTCCGCTTTCGGCCAGCCGGTGCTGCATATTGGCAAGGCCGTTGCCCCGGGCCGCGTGAGGGGAAGCAAATCCCTTTCCATTGTCGCTGACGTGGATGATCAGCTCTCCCGCCTCCACGGAAATCCCCAGCTCGACCTGGCTGCCTCCGGAATGCCGCAGCGCATTGTGCATCGCCTCCTTGGCTGCCAGAAAAAGGTTATGCCGCAGCTCGGAACCCAGCATGACTTCCGGTAGCTGCGGCGGCACGTCCAGCCGGAGCCGGACCCCGGTGGACAGGAAAAAGTCCCCGGCAAACCTAACCAGATACCGTGCGAGACTCTCCAGGGTATCGTGACGGGGATTCACCGCCCACACGATGGCATCCATGGCCTGCACCAGCTCCTCCGACGTGGCCGAGATGGCGGTGAACCTATCCCGAACCTTGTCAGGATCATGAGCCTGGCCGGCACCGGCCGCGCTCAGCAGGCTGATCTGCGTGAGATTCGCCCCGAGGTCGTCATGGATATCGCGGGCGATGCGCGAGCGTTCGCGTTCCAGAGCAAACTGGCGTTCCACTTCCTGCAGGTGCCGCTGGAGACGCCGCCGCGTGAAGGTGCGCGCCAGACCGGCCACCCCGGCTGCTCCCAGCAGCGTTCCGGCGCCCATGGCAAGGGGCGTTCTCCACCACGGAGCGAGGACACGGAAGGATAGAAGGCCCGGCTGCCCGGTCCATGCCCCGCCGTCCGCACTGGCCATGACCTCGAATTGATAGTCCCCCGGCGGGGCCGGCGCATAGGCCGCCGTGCGGGCACCGCTGGCGGCCGACCATTCGCTGTCCAAACCCAACAACCGGTGCCGGAAGCGCACCCGGCCGGGGGCCTGAAAGGCGAGCGCGGTGAATTCGAGGCCCAGTCTGGACGAAGCCGGGATATCCACGCGGCTTCCTGGATTTGTCAGGATGCGGCGGAAGGTGCCCACCGAGTAGGCTTCAAGGACCACGGGGGGCGGGTCCTGCGGCGTGCTGAAATGGGAGGGATCGATGACAACCAAACCGCCCACCGTGCCGAAGCAGAGCTTCCCGTCCTCCGTCTTCAATCCGGCCGGGTGATAGCCGCCGGTGCATTCCAGACTCGGCAATCCATCGCCCAGACCCAGCGACAAAATCTCAAGGGCGGCAGTCCGGCCAGCCGCGACGAGGTCGAAGGAAGCCAGAGGCACCCGGGCAATGCCGCAGTTGGTGCCGATCCACAAGGCGCCGGTGCCGTCATCCATGATCTGCGAGACGACCCTGTCCGGCAGGCCGTGGGCTTCCGTGAAGTTGAAAATGGCCCCATCCTTCCAGCGGGTCAGGCCGCCGCTGGTTCCCGCCCACACCGCCCCGGTGGTGTCCTGCCGCAACGTGCGGATGAAGCTGCTGGCAAGGCCATCGGCACGCGTCCACCGTGTCAGGGTTCCGGCCGCATCCAGACAGGCCGCACCCTGGCCGTTGGTGCCGAACCAAACCTTCCCTGACATGTCAGAGATGATACTGGTGACCGGCTGCCCGGCGAGGTCCGCGATGCCGGGAGGAAACGTCACCGCTTCCCCGTCGAGGCACGCCGGACCTCCATCAAGGGTGCCAAACCACAGACGGCCCGCAGCATCCTCGCACAGGGCGGTGACAACCCGGCCCGGCAGTCCGGTCACTTCCATCAAAGGGCCTGAAGCATTTGCCTGAAGTCGATAGGCTCCCCGTCCGGACGTGCCCAACCAGAAGGTGCCGTCCCCCCGCACCGCGAGCGAGGAAATACTTTGGTTTTCGAGGAGATAACTGGGAGCCTGCGGCGCGGCGGTTTTTCCATCCCACCGGTTCAATCCGCCCCCATGGGTGCCGATCCAGACGACGCCGGACGGGTCGCGGCACAGCGCCATGATAGCATTGTGCGACAAGCCATCGCGGGTGGTGATGGTTTCGAGGCGGCGGGGCCGCAGGCAGGTCAGGCCCCCGCCCGCCGTGCCTGCCCAAAGCTGGCCTTCGCGGTCCCGGCAAAGCGCCCGCACCGCATTGGAGGGCAGGCCGTCATCTGTTGTCAGGTGCAGCCAATCCTTGCCGCGAAGGCGGGCCAGACCGCTTGCGGAGGAGCCTACCCAGACATCCTTCCCCCCGGCATCCGGCAACAGCGCCACCACGTTCGAAGACAAAACGCTTTCGCCCTCCCCGAAGCTGGCGACCTCCCCGTTGTCCATCCTCGCCACATAACCGTTAGACCCGCCAAACCACAGCGTGCCCTCCAACCCGGCGGCGAGGGCCCCCACAGAGGAAAATCCTGAGCGGTCCAGCGTGGCCGGGAGCAGTTCCGCCACCCTGCCATCCCAGCGCATCAGCCGGCGTTCCGGATCAATCATCCATAGCGTTTCCCCGGCGCGGGCCAGCCTGGCCACCGGCCCTGCCATCATTTGAGTCAGGGACGTGCCGTTCCATTCGCCCATTCCGGAGGCGGTGCCGACCCACAGGCGGCCTGCGGCATCCTCATTGATGGCATACACCGTATTGCCCGCCAACCCTTCCCCGGTGGGCCGGGCAAGGAAGGTCCCACCCTGCCAGCGCGCAAGACCACCGCCTTCCGTACCCGCCCACAGGGTGCCGGCGCGGTCTTCATGAAGGCAGGTGATGGTGAGATTGGGCAATCCATGGGCTTCGCCGAAAAGCGTGAAGCGGACCCCATCAAACCGGGCCAGCCCATTGGTGGTGCCGACCCACAGCCAGCCGTCACGGGTTTGCAGCAATGCAGTGACGGTGCTGGCCGGCAGCCCGTCCGCCGTTTGCCAGGATTGCAGCAGGTATTCGCGTCCGGCAGGTCTTTCCGGGGCAGGAAACTCCGTGGATGCCGCAGAGAAGAGATCCGTCCAGCCGGCCGCCAGGCCACTGCCCTCCGGCAATGCCGGTAATGGCTGACGGTCCGCAGAGGAGGCGACACGCTGCCATTGACCAGGCTCCGCACAAGCCTCGATTTGATAGTCCACCGCCAGCCGGTCGATGAACTTCCGCTCGCGGTCGCGGCTCCAGACCACGCGGTTGATCAGCACGGGTTCCGCGAATTCCAGTTCGACCCAGCCGGTTCCTTTGGTGTTGGCGATCCAACTGTGGCCATTGCCATAACGGCCATCGTTGAGGTGGGATAAATCATGGATGCGGTAGCCATCAAGGGTGCCGGAACAACGGGTACGGGTGCCGTTTTCGGCCGGGGCAAAATTACGCGCCGGGTCCTCCGGGCCAAAGACCTCCAACTCGTCCAGACAAGGTTCATTGGAGTTGGTCTGGAAGATCGTAAAGCGCAGCCAACGTGCCCGCACCGGCTCGAACTCCTCGACGTTATACCGCGGATGCACCGGACCGCGCGGTGCGGCCGGGGCGTTTGTCTCCGCCCGCAACAAACCCGTCATCAGGCAGACAGGAAGCAAAGCCGAACGGAAAAACATGGTGCTCATACGGAGATGGTGCGGCGGACTTTGCCATGGGGATTTTGTTTTATCCCTCCCCCGAACGGGGAATATCCAAGGACGGCGCTATCCGATATTCAGAAAGTTACCAGGGATCATTCCAACACTTGGCAACCGAAAACATCCGATGAAAATCACCACTTTAGCTCTCCTTACGGCCTCCCCGTTTCTCCTGTCCACCCTCGACGCAGCCATGGTCATCACGCCTTCCGCCGGATTTGCCCTGACATGGGACGGCAATGAAGGCGTTCATTTCAATGCGGCGGAAGTGGCTCCAGTCCCTGCCAATCTGGCCACCGCGCCAGGCTCGGCCGCCCTCTCCTCGGGGGAACTAGGGCTGGGCATCCACCTCACCACCGCCCTGAATGACGGCCGCTACGGCAACTCCAACAGCTGGATCGGCGGCGAGGGCAATTCCCCGGCCTATGCGGGTATTGCCCTCGGCGGCCTCTTCAACCTGACCGGCTTTGCCTTCGGGCGCGACAACGGAAACAATGTCACCGATCCCCAGGGCGGACAACTGACCGACCGCTCCCTCGGCAATTACACCATCCAATTCACCGCTGTGGCCTCACCATCCACCGCGGCGGATACCGGAAGTTCGGCCACCGGCTGGCAGACCATCGGCACCCTGAACTACGTGGCGGACGACGACGCCGTCATCGGCGGGGCCTTCACTTCCTACTACCGGCATGAATTCGGGATCGGACTGGCCGCCGGAGGCAGCCTGACGGCCAGCGGTTTGCGGATCATCGTGCCCGGCACCGGCATCAGTCCCGCAGGCACCGCCATCGACGAGATTGAGCTGTTCGGCACCGCCGTGCCCGAGCCCACCACCAGCCTGATTCTGCTGCTCGGACTGGCGGGCGCGGGCTTCTCCCGCCGCCGTTGAAATTTTTTCCGCACTCTTCTCCACCACTTGGATTTCCTGATCCTTCCCATGAAAACCATCACCGCTTTTCCCCTGATCGCCGCCTGCCTGCTGGTGTCCCAGCCGCTGTTGCGGGCGGATGTGATCATCACTCCTTCCGATGGATTCATTATCCTCTGGGACGGCAATGAAGGCGATAACTTCAGTGCGGAAAATCCTGCACCGGCTCCTCCGAATCTGGCCAACGCCCCCGGCGCGGTGCCTATCGCCTCCGGCGAGCTGGGGCTCGGCGTCCACCTGATCAGCCACCTCAATGACGGGCTCTACGGCAACTCGAATAGTTGGATCGGCGGGGAAGGCAACTCCCCGGCGTTTGCCGGCATTGCCCTTGGGAAACTCACTACCATCACTTCCTTCGCCTTCGGCCGGGATAATGGAAACAACGTCACGGATCCCCAGGGCGGCCAATTGTCCGACCGCTGCCTCGGGATCTACACGATCCAGATTACGCGGGTCACCTCGCCCGATGCGGCCACCATGGAAACCGGTGATGCCGCCACCGGCTGGATCACCATCGGCACGCTGAATTACACTTCCAATGTCGACGCCGTGATTGGGGGCGGTTTCACCGCCTGCTACCGTCACGAATATGAAATTGCCGAAGGCGTGACCGGCCTGGAGGCCACCGGTTTCCGCATCCTGGTGCCCGGCACCGGCATCAGTCCCGCAGGCACCGCGATTGATGAAATCGAACTCTATGGCCCCGGCGTGGTGAATCCCGACATGGATGGCGATGGCTTCAACGATACCTATGAGGTGGAATTGGGCTTCAATCCCAATGATCCGCTGAGCACTCCGGAATCCAAGGCTGACATTTTCACGGCCATCGAGTTCCGGTTCCATGCCGCGAAAAACCGCACCTACCGCATCGAGTCCTCTGCGGATCTCCAGAACTGGGAACCGGTGGAAACGCGCATCATCGGGCTCGGAGGACAGATGAGCCGTTTGTATTCCACCCAGGCCACCAACCGGCGGTATTACCGTTCCGTCCGGGTAACTCCTCCCTGACAATCGCTGGCCCGCGCCGGCATACTCTTTGTTAGGTCGCGGCGCGGGCAACGTATTTGGTGCCGGGAGCCGTGGCTTCCGGCACCGTTCCGTTTTCCCCTGCGATTTCCTCCCCGCCCCCCATGAAAAGGCTCCTCCCCCTGCTTTCCCGCCGCTGGCCTGCCCTCCTGACGGCTTCCGCCGTGCTGATGGTTGTGGCGGCCGCACCGGCTTCGGACAGCACAGCGGTATTCCACGAAGTGATGTATCATGACGCCGCAGGGGACGGCGAATGGATCGAGCTGACCAACCTTCTGGGGACGGATCTCGATTTGTCAGGGTGGAAAATCACCGGGGGGATCGACTTCAGCTTTCCGGAAGGCACGGTGCTTCCCGCAGGAGGCTACCGGGTTGTAACCAATGGCCTGTCAATGATTCCGGGAGCGCTCGGACCATGGGCGGGAAGATTGTCGAATAGCGGGGAACTGATCCAACTTGTCAATGTCGCCGGCCGGGTCATGGATGAACTGGATTACCGCGACGGCGGACGCTGGCCCGTGGGAGCCGATGGATCCGGGGCCACCCTGTCGCGCCTCCGCCGCAGTGCGGAATCCGGCCCCGCCGCATGGGCCGCCAGTGCAGCCATCGGCGGCACGCCCGGCGGCCCCAATTTCCCCGCGCAGACCCCCGCGCCGCTGGTTAGGATTTCCGAAACTGCCGGGGCCTTCGACCCGGTTTTCCGCGTGGAATTGGTGAACGAAGGGGCCACGCCGGTGTCCCTCAACGGTTACAGGCTGGGGTCCCATGTCCTGCCGGAAATCACGTTGCCTGCCGGGGATTTTCTGGTGCTTGAAGAACCGGCCATGGGCTTCCATCCTGCCGAAGGTGACCGCTTGTTCCTGTTTGGCCCGGGCGGCACCACGCTGCTGGATGCGGTCATCATCCGCGCCGCCGGGCGGGCGAGGAAAAACGGACGCATGCTGGTGCCCGCTCAGGCCACTTTCGGGAGCGCCAATTCCTTCTTGCTATCAACCGAAGTGGTGATCCATGAAATCCAGTTTCATGCCCCGCCTTTCCCCAGCTCCCCTGCCGTGCCGGAGGTCGTGGAAACCACCGGACTGATCGCTTTGGATGCCATCTGGAGGTATTGGTCAGGGGGAGGAAATCCGGGAACGGATTGGGCGGCGGTGAGCCACCCGGCCGGCAATGGCTGGCTTCAGGGCCAAGGACTGCTGGGCTTCGAGACCACGCCTGATGCCCTGCCCGGGCCCCTGCGCACGCCCATCGCTTCCACCAATGCGGTCAGTTATTATTTCGAAACGGATTTCACCCTGACAGAAGCGGATCGGGCTTCCCTGACCGTCCTGCGGCTGGAACATGTTATCGATGACGGCGCGGTTTTTTTCCTGAATGGCGTGGAGTTGCCGGGCACCCGCTTCAACCTGCCCGCCGGAACCATCACGCCCACGACCGTGACCACCGCCGGGGTCGGGAATGCCGCTCTGCAGGGTCCGGTGTATATTCCCGCCGCTGGACTCCCCCTCGTGGCCGGAGTGAACCGGCTCTCGGTCCAGGTGCATCAGCAGATCGCCACCAGCAACGACATGATCTGCGGCGTCCGGCTTTCCTCCCTGCGGCACATCACGCCCGCCGTGCCGGGACAACCGGTGCGCTCCAACCCGGAGGAATGGATTGAACTATATAACAAGGGAAATGCCGCAGTGGATCTGAGCGGCTGGCAACTCGACGACGCCGTCTCCTTCACCTTTCCCGCCGGCACGCAACTGGCGGCCGGGGACTATCTGGTCGTTGCCAACGACGCCGCAACCCTCATCGCCGCATGGCCGGAACGGGCGGCCAAAATCATCGGCAGCCTGACTGGAAAGCTGGACAACGACGGAGAACGCATCGAACTTCTTGATGCCGCCGGGAACCCTGCGGATGAAGTTCATTATCTGCCCGGAACATGGAGCCGCAGCGGAGGTTCCACTCTGGAGCTGCGCGATGCCCGGGCCGACAATGCCCTGCCCGGGGCGTGGGCGGACAGTGATGAAACGTCAGGCAGCACTTGGCAGACCTTTACCTGGCGCAGCAACGGCCGCCAGCAGTTCGGCCCCACGACCTGGAACGAATTCCGGCTGGGCATGCTGGGTGCCGGCGAGTGCCTGATTGATGATTTGAGTGTGAAACGCGATCCCGATGGCGCGGCGCAGGAACTGATCCGGAACGGCAATTTCGAAACCCTCCCCGCCGGGAGCCACTGGCGGTTCCTGGGCAATCACGGGACCAGCACGGTGATCCCGGAACCCGGTGCGCCTTCCAACCGGGTGCTTCACCTTGCCGCCAGCGGTCCCACGGAAACCAATCACAATCACGCAGAGTCCACCTTCATCAATAATCAGGCCCTGAATGCTGCGGACATCCATGAAGTCAGCTTCCGCGCGCGCTGGCTGGCCGGGACGAACCAGTTGAACACGCGCGCCTCCTATCAAAAATTGGCCCGCACCTGGGAACTCCCCATTCCCGTGCGGAGGGGCACGCCCGGAGCGCCGAATTCCCGCGCGGTCGCCAATGCCGGGCCGGTCGTGCACCGCGTGTCCCACCATCCGGCCATCCCACCCGCCGGGCAGCCCGTGACAATTTCCGCCGAAGCCACCGATCCCGACGGAATCGCTGCGGCCCTCCTGTATTCCAGGCTTGATGGCACCGCCACCTTCACCTCCACGCCGATGACCCTGGTCGACAACCGGTGGTCCGCAATGCTGCCTGGCCGGGCGGCGGGAGCGGTCGTGCAGTTTTACGTGGCGTTTTCAGACCCCGCCGGAGCGGCAACCCAAGGTCCCGCCGCCGGTGCCGCAGGCGGTGCCCTGATTCAATGGCAGGATGATCAGACCTCCAGTCTGCCTGCTCCCCGGCTCCGCCTGATTATGCGCGCCACGGATCATGCCAGTCTGCTGGCAGTGCCCAATCTCCTGAGCAACCGTTCCCTGCCCGGCACCCTGGTCAGCCGCGATGAGGACATTTATTACGGGGTGGGCGTGACCCTGAAGGGCAGCGCCGCAGCCCGCGCCCGCGATGGAAATGATTACATCGGCTACGCGGTCAATTTCCCGCCGGACCGGAAATTTCACGGGGTGCATGAAAGCATCGGCATTGACCGGTCCGGCCGCACGCCCGCCGTGCGGGGTCAGGACGAGATCTATGTGCGTCACACCTTCCACCGCGCAGGCATTCCCTGCCCGCAGGACGATTTATGTTATTTCATCGCCCCGGGACGCACCCATACCGGCACCGCGATTCTTCAATTGGCCTCCTACGGCGGATCGTGGGTGGACTCCCAATACCAGGTGGAGGGCACGGTTTTCAATTTGGACATCACCTACGATCCGCTGCAGTTGAGCCAGCCGGGCAATCCGGAAAGCCTGAAGCTGCCATCGCCTTTTATCCATGTGGCCACCGATCTGGCTGACCTCGGTCCCGACAAGGAGCAATACCGCGGCCCCTTTGATATCCGCGCCGGAAAACGCCGGGATCACTACGCCGCGCTGATCGAACTGTGCCGCATCATGGCCCTGCCCTCTGCCTCATTGGCTGCGGCCGCTCCGGAGAAGCTGGACCTGGACGAGATCTTCCGCTGCACGGCTTTGGTGAATCTATGGGGAGTGGGGGACAGTTATTACACCGGAGGTCTCCAGCACAATGTCCGCTTTTTTGTTCCGGACAACGGTCCCGGCATCCAGTTCCTGCCATGGGACATGGACTTCGCCATGAGCGGCTCCACCACCTCCCCGCTGCAACCCTCGGGCAATACTCTGGCCAAATTGATCACCAGCAGCCACGCCCACCAGCGGCGTTATCTGGGACATGTCAGGCACCTGTGCGAAACCGTCTTTCACTCACCCGCCCTCACCCCGTGGCTGACCCACTACGGCTCGGTGGTCGGCAAAAATTTCAGCGCCACCGCCAGCTACGTCACGGCCCGCCGGAATTTCGCCCTGGGCCAGATCCCACCGCCTTCCCCCTTCGCCGTGACCACCAACAACGGAGCTGCCATCACGACGGAAGCGATGGAAATTTCCCTGCAGGGAACGGCCGGAATCAATGTTAGGGAAATCCGCCGCGATGGCGTGGCCATGGCCGTGAACTGGACCAGCCAGACGCAATGGCAGGTCACGCTGCCCCTGCTGCCGGGCTCCAATCTCATTTCTTTCGAAGGTGTCGGCTACGGCAGCACGCCCGTCGCTTCGGACAGTATTGTGGTCACCCGCAACCTGCCGCCCGCCGCCGGATTTGAAGCCTGGCGCGCCGAACACTTCAGCGCCGCAGAACAGTCCAACCCCGCCATCAGCGGACCGGCGGCGGACCCCGGACAATCGGGTCTGGTCAATTTTCTGCGCTATGCCTTCGGTCTCGCGCCCCGCACCCCGCCGCCCGCCGGATTATTTTTCGTCACCGCCTCCTCCGGCCTGCTGCACTTCGATTTTCCCCGGCTGAAGGAGGCACCTCATCTGACATACCTTCCGGAAACCAGCCTCCAGGGAACCACGTGGAGCCCCCTCCCGGGCAGCCTCACGGTGCTTCGCGACAACGGGGACGGCACCGAAACCGTCCGCGCCACCGCGTCCATGGACCAGCCCGTCAAGCTGCTCCGCGTCCGCATCCTGACAAATTAACCCGGTTCTGCGTGCCGCACGCCTGGAGCTTTCCTCTCTCCTCCCTCATTCGAAAAAGCGCTCCCCCGAACGGGGAATTGAGATTCAAGGGATATGCCGTAAGCTATTCCGACCATGCCCCCTCCCCGTTCTGCCCACGATTTTTTCTGCCCTCTATTCACGGGCGGGAGGGGCACCGTGCGGTGGAATCACGGTATCAGATTCCCCCCTGTCTCCTTCATTTTTGGGGCGTGGTTAGGGGTGGTGACCGCAGGAGCGGCTGCCCCCGGGCCAGCCGGCGGTGCCTCCTATGAAAAGGACATTCTGCCCCTGTTGGAAACGCATTGCGTTAAATGCCACAGCGGCCCTGACGCCAAAAACGACCTGCGGCTAGATACTGTGGCCGGCCTTCTGAAAGGCGGGGAATCCGGCGAACCGGTGCTCCTCCCCCACGACCCCGCTGCCAGCCAGATCATCAACCGCCTGACCACATCCGATCCGCATCTGCAAATGCCTCCAAAAGGCGACCGCCTGCCTGCAGCCTCCGTGGACTTGCTCAAAGCCTGGATCAATAGTGGTGCCCCAATGCCGGGCGGTGACGAAGCCCGCGCAGCTTTGGCAGCAGCCGGCGGAGATGAAAAAATCACTACCGGTCATTGGTCGTTCCAGCCCGTGCAACGGCCTGGGGAACCCACCTCCGGCGAGCCCTGGGCCCGCGGCCCGATTGATGAATTCATCCTGCGGCAGCTCCGGGAAAAATCCCTGTCGCCCTCGGCCGGGGCCGACCGCCGCACCCTCATCCGCCGCCTTTTCCTTGTCATGCACGGGATGCCGCCTGCACCGGCGGAGGTGGAATCGTTCGCCAACGATGCCTCGCCCGATGCCTGGAAACGGCGCGTGGAGCAGGTATTGGCGAGCCCGCATTACGGCGAACGCTGGGCGCGGCATTGGCTGGATGTGGTGCGCTATGCGGACTCCAATGGCTACGAAACCAACCGCGAACGCAAGACCGCATGGCCTTACCGCGATTATGTGATTGACGCCTTTAACAAGGACAAACCCTACGATCAGTTCATCCGCGAACAATTGGCAGGCGATGCCCTCGGGGTAGATGCGGCCACCGGTTTCCTCGTGGCCGGACCCTACGACGTGGTCAAAAGTCCTGACATCAATCTCTCGCTGATGCAGCGCGAGGACGAGCTGGCCGACATGGTGAACACGACCGGCACTGCGTTCCTTGGTCTGACCATGGGATGCGCCCGCTGCCACAATCACAAGTTTGACCCCATCCTGCAGAAGGATTATTATTCGATGCAGGCAGTGTTTGCCGGGGTGACCCATGGCGAACGCCCTTTGAGGAAAACGCCCGATGAATCGGCCAGGGCCGAGCTGGCCACGCTTCAGGCCACGGTTTCCTCGCTGGAAAGTGCACTCTCCGGCTACCGGCAGCGGGCCGGGCAGGCCCGGTTGGTGACTGCCGGCGGAACGCTGCGTCCTCCCGTCAATGCCTTGCTCAACGTGGAGGAATTCACCCCCGTTGCGACTTCCTCGGTGCGCTTCACCATTCTGGCCACCAACAGCGTGGAGCCCTGCCTTGATGAACTGGAAATCTTCGACGCCACCGGCAAAAACGTCGCCCTGGCCGGAACCGGCGTAAGGGTGAGCGCCTCCGGATCGCTTGGCGGCAATGCCATCCACCGCCTCGAACACGTCAATGACGGCCAGCCCGGAAACGGGCGCAGTTGGATCTCGCACACCCCCGGAAAAGGATGGGTCCAAATCGACCTGCCCGCGAAAGTGAAAGTGCAACGCGTGGTTTGGAGCCGCGACCGCGAAGGCCGCTACAAGGACCGTCTAGCCACCGATTACCGCATCGAAACCGCCGGTGAAGCCGGCCAATGGATCCTCACCGCCAGCTCCCGGGACCGGAAGCCATTTGATCCCTCCGCCCCTCCTGACCATGACGCATGGATGGCCAACCTGACCAGTGGAGACAGGGAAAAGGTCCGCACCATCACCACCGGCCTTGCCACCGCCCGTCAACGGCTCACCCACCTGTCCGGCGGAAATCCTGCATGGCTCGGAGTCTTCAGTCAGCCCGCCACCACCCACCGGCTTTACCGTGGCGATCCGCTCCAGAAACGGGAAGCCGTCGCCCCCGGTGCCCTGACCGTGCTGGGCACTCTCGGGATGTCCCTTGATGAGCCGGAACAACGCCGCCGTCTGCGCCTTGCAGAATGGATCGCGCAGCCAGGGAATCCCCTGACGGCGCGCGTCATGGTCAACCGGATCTGGCATTACATTTTCGGCCATGGCCTCGCGGATACCCCCAGCGATCTCGGGGTCAATGGCGCGCGTCCCAGCCATCCGGAACTGCTGGACTGGCTGGCCGATGAATTTGTCAGAAGCGGCTGGTCCGTGAAACACCTGCAGCGTCTCATCCTGCAATCCGCCACGTTTCAACAAGCCTCCCTGCCCCGCGCGGAAGCGCTCACCGTGGATGCGGACGCCCGGCTGCTCTGGCGCTATCCACCGCGCCGACTGGAAGCCGAAGCCATCCGCGACAGCATGCTCGCCGTTTCCGGGGCGCTGAATCCGGCAGCCGGCGGACCGGGATTTTACCTTATGGAAGTGGAGGAGGAAAACGTGATGCACTATCATGTGAAGGAAAAATTCACCACCGCCGAATTCCGCCGCATGGTGTATCAAGCCCGCATCCGGCAGACCAATGATGGGGTGTTCGGATCCTTTGACTGCCCGGACGGCAGCCAGGTCATGCCGCGCCGCAGCCGCTCCAACACCGCCTTGCAGGCGCTCAATCTTTTCAACAGTCCCTTCGTCCTGCAACAGGCGGGGCTGCTGGCGGAGCGTCTCCTCACAGAATGCGGCCCCGCTCCGGAGCGGCAGGTGGAGAGGGCTTTCGCCCTCTTTTTTGGACGGCCGCCTGACCAGTTCGAGCGCACGCACTCCACCGCTCTGATCCAGTCCGAAGGCCTCCCCGCATTCTGCCGGGCGCTTTATAACACGAGCGAATTCCTCTTCGTTTTCTGACCCTGACCCATTGCCGCCATGCATCCTCTGTTGAACCGCCGCAGCTTTCTCTCCCGCACCGCCACGGGGTTGAGCGGCATCGCCCTCTCGCATCTGCTCGGACAGGACCGCAGCCCGGCCAATACGGTGCTCCCCATCCGCCCTGACATCAACCCGGCGAACCCCAATGCCGGACGGCGTTCCCATCATCAGCCCAGGGCCAAAAATGTGCTGATGATTTTCTGCTCGGGAGCAGTGAGCCAGCTGGACACCTTCGACTACAAACCGGAACTCATCCGCCTCCACGGCCAGCCCATGCCCGGCGGTAAAGACCTTATCACCTTCCAGGGAGGACAGGGCGCGCTGAACCAAAGCCCGTGGGCTTTCCGGCCCCGCGGACAGACCGGCAAGATGATCTCCGACCTCGTGCCCCACCTCGGGGCTTTGGCCGACGACATGTGCTTCGTGCATTCCCTCACCGGAAAAACCAATACCCACGGCCCGGGCGAAAACTTCATGGGCACCGGCTTTACCCTCGATGGTTTCCCCAGCATGGGCGCATGGACCACATATGCGCTGGGCACGGCCAACGAAACCCTGCCCGCCTACGTCGCCATCCCCGACCCGCGCGGGGCCCCGCAATCGAGCGGCAATTTCTGGGGTTCCGGTTTCCTGCCCGCCGCATTCCAGGGCACGGATTTCAATGCCTCCCAGCCGGTCCGCAATCTGGCGCGTCCTGCCGGCATCGGGCCAGGAGGAGACCGCGCGACGCGTGAATTCATCAATACCCTGAACCGGCATCACCTCGAGCGCTTCCCGGGGGACTCGGAACTGGCGGCCCGCATTTCCAGTTATGAACTCGCCGCCCGCATGCAGCTCTCCGTGCCGGAAGTGGCGGACCTCTCCAACGAACCGGCCCACATCCTGAAAATGTATGGGGCGGAGGAAGCCGGAAATCCGGTGAAGGACCTTAAGGCCGCCTATGCCAAAAACTGCATCCTCGCCCGCCGCCTCGTGGAAAAAGGCGTCCGCTTTGTCCAGCTCTTCAACGGAGCCTATCAAACCGGCGGCGAAGGCGTGAGCAACTGGGACGGCCACAAGGCGCTCAAGGAACAATACACCAAACACGGCGAAGTGATGGACCAGCCCACCGCCGCGCTCCTGACCGATCTGAAGCAGCGCGGGCTTCTGGAGGACACCCTCGTCGTCTGGTGCACGGAGTTCGGGCGCATGCCCACCTTCCAGCTCGGAGCCAGCGGCCGGGACCACAATCCCGCCGGTTTCACCGCATGGATGGCCGGGGCCGGCGTGAAGGCCGGACATAGCTTCGGGGCCACCGACGAATTCGGCTACAAAGCCGTGCACGACGTGGTCACGGTCTATGATTTCCACGCCACCATCCTCGATATCCTCGGCATCGACCACGAACGCCTCAGCTTCTACCACAATGGCATCGAACGCCGCCTGACCGACGTCCACGGCCACGTCATCCGGGACCTGATGACTGCCTGATCCCTGCTCGGTGGATCACATCGTCTGGATGCACAGCATGCTCCATTCTCTTTCGATATTTTGTAGGAGCAGGGGGTGCAGTAGATTAAAATTGATATGGGAAATCATTGCCTGACTGGACGGCCCTGTTATCCTCCGGCATGAATGGAGGAGATCAACCCCTCGGCAGCGGACCTGATATGGCGGGTGCACCTCAGCCGACCATACCGGAAATTCCGGGAAGCCTGCAGAGCGCCGCAACCAGAATAGACAAAGAACGGAATATTCTTTTCTGGTTCTGGATCGGATGGTGTGCATCACATGTTGGCTCGGTGGTTTGGAAAGCACGGAGATGGCCGGAACTTCATCTGTTGGGCTGGGGAAATGCCGTGGTGATGGGCTGTATCTGTCTGGCAACCTACAGAATTCTCCAAATGTCGAAGAAGCTCGCGGTTCCTCTGCCTTGGATGAAAGCATGGGTGAGATGGGTAGGCTTCATGGGGACAACCTTCCTTGTCTTTTCAATTTTTTATCCCGTTCTAGGATTGCTCGACAAGATTCTGTTTCCCACACTACTTCGCGCCCATTTCAACAATGAGGCTGCCTGGCTGTTGGAGCGGGCAAGGGTTGCTGAGGCCGGGATTCTAATGGAGAAACTTTCCGTCTTCTATGCGTCAGCATGTGGATTCGCGTTTCTGCTGATTTCCCACTATTTCAAAGCACGACCTCCAGCCCCGCCGCCCCGAAAACCTAACTTTCCGCCAGTCCCCCGTGATGAATGGTGGAAAAAGTATTACTGAACGTGCTCCGTTGGAACAGGGCAACGGCCTGAGGCCGGCAAGTGGATCTTCTCCAACCACCAGCCTGGAGAATGCAGTTTCGGCGGTGCCAATACAATAAAGACGCACGAAACTTGACTTTCCAGGGATGTAACACGTAAATGTGCCACATTATGAAAACCACCACCATCCGGGAGCTGAAACATGCTACTTCGACCGTCCTGTCCTGGGTAGAGCAGGGGGAAACTGTGGAGATCCGCCGGCGGAATCACCCGGTGGCGATCCTGACTCCTCCTACCAAAAAGGAGGCGGTGGTCCTGCCGGATTTTGCGGGCCGGTTGCAGGCCATCTACGGTGATCACTTGATGCCGGTGACGGCGGATGAGTTGATCAGTGAGGCGCGCGGAGAGTCATGAAAACGTATGCCGACACGGGGTTCATGGCGTCGCTTTATGTCCGGGATGCCAACAGCGCACGTGCTCTGACAGGAATGGCCGGTCAAGCGCTGCCTCTTTCGGTTTGCTGGCTGCATCAACTGGAATTCCGCAATGCGCTGCGCCTCCGGGTGTTCCGGAAGGAAATGACGACGGCCCAGCGCGACCTGTCACTGAATGGCTATTTGGCGGATGTGGCGGCGGGCATGTGGATTTCCGAAACACCTCCTCTGACTGCGGTGATGACGGAAGCGGAACGGCTCAGCGCCCAATTTTCCGAAACAATCGGCACCCGTAGCCTCGATATTCTGCACGTTTCGGCAGCGGTGGTGGTGGGTTGCACCGTATTTCTGACGTTCGACCGCCTGCAAGGTGACTTGGCGGAAGCCATTGGGCTGACCGTTCCCGCGCTTTGAACCATTCCTGCAAGCCCCTGAAAACCCCCATCCCCTGTCAATTCATCCAAGGCAGCATTCTGTTGCCTGGGGCCGGGTTGTGGCTGGATGCCCACCGCGGGGAGGGGCTTTCCTTTGTATCGCATGCGCATGCGGATCATGTGGCGGGACACCGGCGGATGCTGTGCTCCAAACCGACGGCGTATCTGCTGAAGGAGCGCTTCGGCTACAAGGGAGAGATGATCGCTCCGGATTGGGATGAGCCGTGGGAGCATGAAGGACACCGGCTGGTCCTGACGCCTGCAGGCCATGTGCTGGGGAGCGCCATGATTCATGTCACGCGGCTCAGCGATGGCGCCACCCTGCTTTACACGGGGGACTTCAAACTGCAGCAGGGACTTACGGCGGAGCCCGCCCGCCCCCTGCCGGCAGACACCCTCATCATGGAATGCACCTTCGGATTGCCGCACTACCGGTTTCCGCCAAGGGATGAAGTGAGGGCCGCAATCCACCGCTGGTGCCGCGATGCGCTGGACCATGGGGAGACGCCGGTGCTGCTGGGCTACTCGCTGGGCAAGGCCCAGGAAATCCAGGCGTTGCTGGCGGGAGGGGATTTCCGGATAGCGGTCCACCCGCAGGTGGCGGCCATGAATGCCGCCTACGAAGCCCTCGGGGTGGTCCTGCCCCCGTGGGAGCCGTATGCCGGCGATCCGTCAGGACGGGTTCTGGTGTTTCCACCGCAAACCGTGAAGTCCACCCTGCTGCGCAAAGTGAAAAACAAGGTGTCGGCCATGGTGAGCGGCTGGGCAGTGAATGCGGGCGCGCGTTTTTCCTATCAGACCGATGAAGCTTTTCCCCTGAGTGACCATGCCGACTATGCCGGGCTCCTGGAGCTGGTGAGAGCGGTGCATCCTGACACCACTCTGGCGACTCACGGCAACAGCGCGGAATTCGCCCGGGACCTGCGGGAGCGCGGGTGGAATGCCTGGTCCCTTGCCGGCAGTGACCAGCTCGAACTGGGTCTGGGTTTGGGCACCAGCCTTGGCACTTTTCCGGAGCCCGCAGACTCGCGTGGCGGGGTTGTTCCCGAGTCCCGAACCGACGGTCCGTTCGGACTCTTCTGTGCGGTGGGGGAGACCGTTGCGGCGGCCAGCGGACGGCTGCATAAAACCACCCTGCTGGCGGAGTATTTCCGCACCCTGACGGATTCTGCCACCCTCGCTTCGGCGGTACGTTTTCTGGCCGGGAAACCGGCGGCCAACCGGTCGCAATTGCAGGCTATAGGCACCGGCTGGGCAATCATCCGTCTTGCCCTGCTGGAGGCCACCGGGGTTTCTGCCCTGCGCTACAAGGAAATCTCCCGCACCCAGGCGGATGCCGGACGCACCGCCTTCCTTGTGCTCGGGGAAGGAGCGATCCGGGATCCCCGGCCATGGAGTCTTGAGGAGGTGCAAGACCTGTTTGACCGGGTGCGCCTGGCCCGCGGGCCGGCTGCCAAAGCGGCTCTCCTGACGGAAGCGTTCCGCCGTCTGTCCGCGATGAGTGGGCAGTATGTCGTGAAGATCCTGACGGGTGATACGCGGTTGGGCTTGAAGGAAGGCCTGCTGGAGGAAGCCATCGCCGAAGCCTTCGGACAAAAGGCGGATGAAGTGAGGGAAGCGCACATGCTGAGTGGCGATTTGGGGGAAACCGCGGTTAGGGCCCGGGACGGCACGGTGGGGGAAACCATGATGCGCCCATTCCAGCCGGTGCGGGTGATGCTGGCTAGTCCGGAGGAGACCGCAGAGGCCGTCTGGAACCGGCTTGCCGGCGGGGACGGGATCTCTGCATCGATAACGGATAGTGAACCGGCCAGCCCCGTGACAGCACTGCCGGAGAGCCGGGGCGGACTGCAAGTCCGCGCTCCTTTGGTGTGGCTGGAGGACAAATTTGACGGGATCCGGGCCCAGTTGCATGTCGCGGGAGGCCGGGCCGCCTTGTTCTCGCGGGACCTGCGGGAAATGACCACCGAATTCCCCGAGGTGCTGCACCATGCCCTGACCTTCCAGCAGGAAGTGGTGCTCGACGGCGAGATCATTGCCTATGCGGCCGGCCGGAAGCTCAGCTTCTTTGACCTGCAGAAGCGGCTCGGCCGCAAAGAAGCCGACCTGTTCATGCCGGAGGAGATTCCCCTGCGCTTTGTGGTCTTCGATTTGTTATGGCTGGACGGCCACCCTCTGCTGAAGGAGCCGCTGCACGAACGCCGCCGGCTGCTGGAAACCCTGCCGCTGCCGGAGGGATTCGAGCGCCTCGCGGTTATGCAGGCAGAATCCGCCGGGGCCGTGCAGGCTGCCTTCCACGCTGCCAAGGCCCGCGGCAACGAAGGACTCATCGCCAAGGATCCTGACAGTCCCTATGCGGCGGGACGTCGCGGCAAATCATGGCTGAAACTCAAAACCAGTTCGCTCTCCCTCGATGTCGTGGTGGTGGCCGCCGAACAGGGGCATGGCAAACGCAGCCATGTTCTGAGCGACTACACTTTTGCCGTGCGCGACGAAAACACCCAGGAACTCAAAGTGATCGGCAAAGCCTACAGCGGACTGACCGATGCGGAGATCGAGGAACTGACCGCCCACTTCAAGGAACATACCCTGACCGATGACGGACGGCGCCGTCAGGTAGTGCCCAATCTGGTTCTGGAGATTGCCTTCGACAGCATCCAGTCCAGCAAACGCCATAACAGCGGACTGTCCCTCCGCTTTCCCCGCATCAAAGCCATCCGCCGCGACAAGACGGCAGCGGATATTGATACCCTCGCTCACGCACAGAAAATGGCTGATTCACTGATTCTGGGGAATCCACCGGGCTGAACCCGCCTGGATGCTATCATCATGTTCAAGGTCAGCCCGGAGGCCAGCCGAGCGGACGGCCAGCCAGGAGATGGATGTGCAGGTGGGGCACGGTTTCACCGGCATCGTGGCCGTGATTGATCACGAGGCGGAATCCGGCATCGCTAGAGCAAACTCCCAACTGCGCGGCTACTTTGCCCGCCGCGAGCAACAAGTGACCTAACAGGGACTGATCCTCCGCCGAAGCTTCGCCGACGCGGGTGATGACACGCTTGGGCACGATAAGCACGTGGACGGGAGCCTGCGGATTGATGTCGCGGAAAGCGAAGGATTGTTCGTCTTCGTAGACGATGTCTGCGGGAAACTCCCTGGCAATGATTCGTTCAAAGATAGTCATAGCTGATGTTAGGCAAAATGGTTCAGGATTCAGGGTTCAGAAAAGTCTACCCTTTGCGCGTCCCAACCTTCATGGCACGGGGGCCTCAGGCGGCGGAACGCAGTTCGATCCGGCAGCCTTCGGCCGAGGCCATGCGGGTATGCAGAAAGGTGGCGATCTCCCGTTCGAGGTTGCGGCAGGATTCGGTCCAGTATTTGGCGGCACAGAGGCGTTTGACGCCGTCATGGGAAGCCGTCAGGGCGACATCCGAGGCCCCGAGGGCCGCCAGTTCGAGGAGGCGGGCATCGAGGAGCTGGAAGAAGCGGAGTTCGAAGCCTTCTCCGGCCTCGCGGGCGAGGTCGTCGAGGGAAAGACTGAGGGCGGGGGGTGTCAGGGCGACGCGCTCACCGATTTCCTGGAAGCCGATTTTCTCCAGGGTGGTGCGGATTTTTTCGGTAAGTTCCTCAAGGGTGATGGTGGTGCCCTGAAAGCGCTCCCGCAGGTAAATCATGAGGCTTCTGACAATATCCGGGGTAAACCACCAGTCGCCCTGTCCGGCCGCACGGGCGGCATCCCGGATGTTTTCCTCCAGCCAGTCCTGGCCGTAGGTGGTGACTTCATAACGACCGACGCGGAGGAGCGGGAGTTGGGCAGGCAGGGCGATCACGGAGTGCGGGAGGAAGGGTAAAAATGAAGAAGAACAGGGAGGAAAGAGTTAGCGTTTGGAAAACAATTCGGGATGTTCCACGCTGGCGGGCACCCGGTGTTCCATGGATTCAATCTCATGGATGAACTCACCCACGTCCTGAAACTCGCGGTAGACGCTGGCGTAGCGGACGTAGGCCACGGGATCGATGCTGTGGAGTTTGTCCATCACCTTCAGGCCGAGGAGCTTGGAGGGAATCTCACGCTGACCGGAGGCTTCGAGGTCAGTGGCGATCTCGTCGGCCGCCGCATGGAGCACCTCAATGCTGACAGGACGCTTTTCGCAGGCCTTGGTGAAACTCCGCACCATTTTCTCCCGGTCGAAGGGTTCGCGGGCACCGTTGCGTTTTACCACCAACAGATCGGCCTGTTCCACATGCTCGTATGTCGTGAACCGGGTATTGCAGGCGAGGCATTCCCGACGCCGCCGGATAGAGGCACCGTCCCGGGAAATCCGGGAGTCAATCACCTTGTCGTCCTGGTTTTGGCATTTGGGGCAGCGCATCGAAGTAGCATCCGCATCGGAATGTTTCTCAAAATAGAGACTACCGGTAGTGGTGTCAATCGCCGAAGACACTATATTTGGATATTTTATCAAAATCGCGTCGCAAACTCCATCGGATTACTTGATAGTTCACAAAGCTTGAGAAAGATTGACGGCGGGGCGTCGTAGTGGCAAGGAAGCCCCCTGTATGAAACGCTCTGCCCTTTCCTTCCTTCTGGCCGTGAGTCTGAGTCTGAGTCTGGCCATGGGAGGGGCGATGGCGGCGGAGCCATCCCCTGCCGGCGCATGGACCCAATTCCGCGGGCCTCATGGCAATGGTCACGGGGACGCCGCGCAGTTGCCGCTGACTTGGTCCGACACTCAAAATGTGGCATGGAAAACAGCCATTCCGCATAAGGGCTGGTCGACTCCGCTGGTGCTGGGCCAGCAGGTCTGGCTGACGACGGCGACGGAGGACGGCCGCGAGTATTGGGCGTATTGCCTGGACCGGGAAACTGGCAAAGTGCAGCACCAGGTCAAACTTTTCACGAGCGACTCCCCGGAACCGCTGGGCAATGGCCTGAATTCCTACGCATCCTCCACCGGGTTTTTGGAAGCCGGCCGGGTTTATCTCCATTTCGGCAGCTACGGCACCGCCTGTCTGGATACCACCACCTTTAAAGAGGTCTGGCGACGCACGGATCTGCCCTGCCGGCATTACCGCGGACCGGGCTCATCGGTCTTTCCATGGAAGGACACGATCATCCTCACCATGGACGGGGTGGATGTGCAATATCTCGCGGCTCTTGATAAGAAAACGGGAGCCACGGTCTGGAAAACGGACCGCAATACCGAATTCGACGACTTGGACGCCTCCGGGAAACCGGCCGCCGAGGGCGATTTCCGCAAAGCTTACAGCACTCCAATTCTGATCGAACCGGGCGGCCAGCCGCAACTGGTCAGCACGGGATCCCGGGCTACGGTGGGATATGATCCGGACACGGGCAAGGAACGCTGGCGGGCACGCTACACGGGATTCTCCAATGCCAGTCTTCCTGCCTGGACCGACGGTCTGCTGGTATTGAATACCGGCCACGGCAAGGCGGCCCTGCGTGCTTTCCGGATCACGCCGGAAACGTCCGGCGATATTACAGATGCGCTGGTCTGGGAACAAACCAAATACATTCCCACCCGCTCGTCTCCGGTGGTGGCGGAGGGCCTGATCTGGGTAATGGCGGATAACGGGTTTATCAGTGCGGTGGATCCCAAAAACGGCGAACTCCTTTTCAGCGAACGCACCGGCGGGTCCTGCAGTGCCTCCCCCGTCTTCGCGGATGGCCGCCTGATCTTCTGCAATGAGCGGGGCGAATCCTATGTCGTCAAACCCGGCCGCACCTATGAGGAACTGGCCCGCAACTCCCTGCCGGATGGCATCATGGCCGGCCCCGTTGCCGCCGGCAAGGACCTGTTCCTCCGCACCAAAACCCATCTTTACTGCATCCGTCAGGCCCCCTGAATGAAAGCCGGGGTCCATGCTGGCTCCATGCTGGCTCCATTCTGTTTCCATCATTCTGTTTCCATGGGGAGATTGCCTGCCAGGTTGACAATCGGCCGGTCCTCCTGTTTCCTGGCAAACCCAACTTCCGCATGACTGACGAACCCGAGGAGATCATCTGCCACACCACCCCGTGGTATAAAAAGCGCCGTCTGCTCATGGTGGCCATGCTCCTTGGCTTCAGTGCCTACTTCTTCTACGACTGGAAAATCGGCTATCCGGCCCAGCAGCGCGAGTATGAGGCCTTCTGGCCGGTCTACCAGGAACTCGCGGTGCAAAACAAGGACGACAAAGCCTGGCTGGACAAGGCCAAGGAAAACGGCTGGCCGGAGAGTCCCAAGGAAAAGGACTGGAACTACAAACTCAAGGAACAGTTCATCTGGGGCGTGGGCACCGGCCTGATCGGGATCGGCCTGCTGGCGGCCTATCTGCGAAACAAGAACCGCGTCCTGCGCGCGGATGCCGGCAGCTTGACCACCCCTGACGGGGTGCGTATTCCCTTTGCCAGCGTCTCCAAAATCGACAAACGAAAATGGGATAACAAAGCCCTCGCCTACCTCTGGTGGACCGATGGGGCCATCACCCGGAAGGCGGTGATCGATGACCTCGTGTTCGACGGGGCCGGCAAAGTGCTCGACCGGCTGATGGCACAGTTCCATGGCGAGCTGATTGACCTGGAACGCGACCCCGCTCCACCCGCCGACGCTTCCCCGGAAGAAACACCCTCCACTCCGGCCTCGTCCTAGCGGAGCACCCCGGATTTTGTTTTCAGTTGCATTCAGAACGTGCCCTGATAAGCAAGCCCCCGGAAGAAATCCCGTCCACCACCCACACCCTTTTTTATGTCTGAAAAAACCGTCGAAGAAAAAGTCCGTGACATCATCGTCGACCAACTCGGGGTGAATGCCGAGCAGGTCGTCCTCGGAGCCCGTTTCATTGAAGACCTCGGAGCCGATTCCCTTGATACCGTGGAACTGGTCATGGCCTTTGAGGAAGAGTTCTCCATTGAGGTTCCCGATGAGGAAGCCGAAAAACTGCAGAGCGTGGGCGACGTGGTCAAATACGTCGAGGAACACGCCGGAGCCTAGACGCAGGCCTCCCCGGAAAATCTTTCCCCAAACGCACCTGGTCCGCCGGGTGCGTTTTTTTGTGGCCCATATCACATGATTCCTTTTTCCGGAATTACCGGCACTCCGGATTCCACGGGATGGCCTGAAAGTTGTTGGCTCCAGCCGCTCCAGCCATCGGAGTAGTTGCGGATGTTCTCGAAACCCAGCAGCCAGGCATAGAAAAAGGCCACGCTCGACCGCCAGCCGCCTCCGCAATAAAAGATCACTTCCCGCCCGAACCTCCCGCCTTCCTTCGCCGGGACGAGACCCTGCTGCTGCCAGTGGGCGAGAATCTCCGCCGGCGGCCGTAAATGGCCATCGCGCTGCAGGTAGAGATAGGCGCTATCATCCCCGTCCCCGACAGGCACTGCGAAGGGAATCCTCCCCTTCGCCTGCAGGGACTGGTAGCCGCTGGTGCGGCCGGTGAACTCCGCGTCGCTCCGCACATCCGCCATCCAGACTTGCCCGCCTTGATAGTGCTGGCGGACATACGCCGTCGTCGCCAGCAGATTCGAGACGACGGGTGCCGAAAATTCCACGGGTTGTGGCAATCGGGTCACTTTCTCCACCGGATACCCGGCCCTGACCCATGCCTCTAACCCACCGTCCAGCAGCCGCACGTCAGCCACGCCCGCATACTTCAACGCCCACCAGACCCGGGCCGCGGCAATCAGTTTCGCTCCGTAAACGATCACTGTGGTGTCTGGCGTGATGCCGGCCTGGCCGATAGCCTGCTGCAACTCCGCCGCCTCGCGCAGCCTCCAGCGCGGAAAACCGGTCTCCAGTTCATCGGTGTTGAAATGAATCGCTCCCGGGATGTGGCCGGCACGGTAATCCGTCGCCTTCTCCAGCGTGGCCCAACTGGTCTCGAGGATGACAAAACGCTGTTGGCGGTACGTTGCCGGGCGGGGCGCCTGCGACCCGGACTGCTGGTAATCCAACAATCCCTTCAGCCAATTCACGGAAACCAGCCCATGGTAATTTGGCGCTTCGCGTGCCGGGAAGTCGCCCTGCCCTCCCAGTGGAGTAGTTTTGCAGCCCGTCAACAGGCAGCAGACCACCATGAGGACCAGACTGCCGAAACGGCATGACGCCTGGGACCAGCGTTTCATTTCCGCAACTCCGGTTGATCCAACTCCTGCCTGCCGGAAGCGGAGTTAACCGGGGCCGCGGACGTGAAAAACTCGCGGCACGCGGCGACGGGGTTGTAGTCATCGCCCGAGTGAATCACCGCACCGAAGCGGACGCGGAAATTCTCTCCGCGCTTCACGGCAACCACACTCTGGTCTCCCTGCTTCATGGCGGCGCGGCCGAAAAGATTCGCGACCATCACTCCGTAGTCTCGGTTGTGCCACCAGCTGGGGCGCAAGTTCGCCCGGTCGGCCACCAGGGTGATGCCGACGCGGCGGCCGTCGCTGGTGCCGGAATAGTCGCACCATTCGGCAGGCTGGCCCCATGTATGCTTCGCCGTCTTCAGGCCGGCGCTGCTGGTGATCAGGCCGCCGCTCTTTTCGGTGATAGCAGTCGCGACGCGTGCGCCAAAACCCATCTCCTCCTGGTCGCCGAAAGTGAACTCTCCATCATCGGACCGGAACGTCGCATCCCAGACGAGCAGCCATGCATTGGCAAGGGCTTTGACCGTGAAGCGGTTGGTCATGGCGCAGAGCGTCAATCCATCGGCGGTGCGCAAGCGGCAATCTGTGGCGAAAGTCAGGCGACCATCCCGGACGGCGGGCGCTTCGGAGAACCTCACATGTTCGATGCGACCCTCGTTGCGCCAGAAGTCCGCGCCGCTGAGGTCGCCGAACGCCAGCCAGATGCCGGGATGCATGGTGTCGTGGTCCGTGGCATCCGCGCCGGCGACAGGCGGATGCTTGCGGGTGGCTTTCAAGCCTCCGGGCGCATGAACATTCGCAAAGTAAGGCCGCAGGATCTTCTCATCGCCAAAGACGAACTCGGCCACCGGCTGGCCGGTGTGCCCGATGACGAGCCGGTCCGCCCGCAGGTCAAACTGGAAGCCGGCACCCGCCGGCACGGTCCCCGCCGGCACGGTCCCCGCCGGCACGGTCCCCGCCCGCACGGTCCCCGGAGTAGGGGCACCGGCCTTGGGGCCCTTTTGTGAAAGCATCCATGCGGTGACATCGGCCACGTCCTGCGGGCCGAGCAGTGTGCCTTGCGGTGGCATGGGCGAGACTGGCAGCGTCTCATGCTTCGTGATAGTGCCGGCGGGCAGTTCCACGCTTTCGCCGCCGGCGAGGCCGAGCTTCAGCACCTTGCCAGTGGAGAGCAACATGCCGAAATAACTCCTGCCGGCGGCCTCGACGACATGCGCGGAGAAGCCTTCGGTGATGACCGCGTTAGGATCGAGCATCGATTGCACGATGGACTTCGCCTCCATGCGGTCGCCGGGATTGGTGAGGTCGGGGCCGAAATTGATGCCGCGATTCCCGATGCGATGACAACTTGCGCAGGCTGCGCTGAGGAAGAAAAGCGCCTCGCCTCGTTGCGGATTCGCAGACGGCAGCGCGGCCAGCGCGGCGTCCATGGTGGTCGCGGTGGCGCGCGGTGGCAGTGGCCTGGGCTGCACGATGACGAAATAATGGGCCATGCCGCCGGACGCCTGGGCATCGCTGTTGCCCCCGAGCACAACCTTTCCTGCGGGAAAATCCTTCGACCACAAATGGAACGTGGTGTCGTCGGTGATCACGCGATAGTCCGTGTCGGCAAAGCCACGCAGCCACGCGGGACGTTTCATGATGCGCGTGTCATGCGCCACGATAACGGTGGACTCCAGCGCGAGATCGAAAGTTAGGAAACTCTGGCCCTGCGAGCGGTCGTCCTCGTTGGCAGTGCGGATGATGAAGGCGTCGCGCAATGCTTCGGGCACCTGTTTGAAGACGTAGTTGCGGTCCGTATAGCCCGGCTGGCCCTCGCGGAGGGTGCCGGCGTGGTAGTTGCGGCCACTCTCCGCCACGATGTTCGTCGCGAGCGCAAAGGGCGGCGCGGCGGCAGGCTTGGATTTCGGGTCCGGACGGGTTCCGCCGCCTATGCCGAGAAGTGCCACGCCGCGCACGTTTTCATCTTCGTCGCGGGTGAAGGGTTGCAGATCCGCCATCGCCATGGCTTGGAGATCAAGCAAGGCCAGCAAGGCCGCGCAACGCACCCCGCTGCGCGTATCTGCAAGCAGAGGCCGCAGTTTCTCCGCGCCGGCGAGATCGCGCAGCGCGTGCCATGTGGCGTAGTAGGTCACGCGATCTTTTTCCACGGCGGCGTGAGCGATGAGCGGCGCAATGAGGGTCGCGAGCCGGCCTTGATGCACGGCCTGCACGGCGGCGAAGCGCACGCGCGGTTCCGGGTCACTCAGCGCGGATGTCATCACGGTCCCGAGCGCGGCGGATTTTCGCTGACCGAGGATGCGGAGAGCCTGGAGACGTGGATTCAGCGACGACGACGCCTCCGCCGCGATCCCGGCGAAGAGTTCGTCCTCCGCGCCCGCGCGCATCAGCGCCCACAGCGTCCACGTTTCCCGCGCCTGAGTCAGCGTGCCGCTTTTCCATGCGGTGACGAGTTCCCCGAGGGCAGCCTTGCCACGGCGCGCGAGTTCATCCTGCGCATCGATGCGGCGCACCGGCAGCAGGCTGTCGAACTCCGCGATCAGCTGCGGCACCGTCATTTTGGCGGAGGGAATTTCCGGGGGCGGCGGCAGCGTCTTCGCTCCCGTTGGCATGATCCGGTAGATGCGGCCCTCGTTGCTCATCTGGCCGTCCTTGTCCCACTCCACCCCATAACCGCGGCTCCAGCCGAGGATGTAAAGCGCGCCATCCGCGCCGAATGCCATGTCCACCGGACGATACAGCGCACGCTCTTCCCTGGCCGAAACGAAGTCCTCCCACTGGCCGCCCGCCGGCTGCAGCAGCGCGCCTTTCCAGCCGGGACGATAGAGCATCGTGGACTTCAGCAGCCAGTCATTGATGAGCCACACGCCGCGATAAGCCGCCGGCCACGTGGGCGAGTCCGCAAAGATCACACCTGTGCCGCTGCCAGCGAACACCGGCCCGCTAATTGGCGCGGTGGGGAGATGATTGTCGCCCGTCCAATGGGTGCTCCACGCGTGCGACCAGCCGAAGTCCGCGCTGTAAAACGGCATGAACAAGCGGTCGCCCTCGTTCTGATCCTGATCCGTGCCCAGCCATTCAAACCCGTGGTCAAATGCCATTCCATACGGATTGCGCAGCCCGCGTGAAACGATCTCCAGATTCGCACCGAGGTCATCGCAGCGCAGCACCCCGCCCTTCTCGCCCCAGTCGTCCCGCGGGTCCTGAAAGGTGCGCCGGTAGGTGTCCCTCGTGAAGGTTTTCGACGCGGGAAAATCCGACGCCCCCGCCGGTCCGGGAAATCCCGCCAGCTCACGGAACGGCTTTGGCGCGATGCGCTCCGGCTCGCCCTCCACCGACTTTTCCATGGCGAGGCCTTTGCTGTTCCCCTTCGTCATGTAGAGCTTGCCATCCGGCGCCCAGTTCAGGCCGTGCAAGGCGTGCTCGATGTTTCCCAAATCCGTGAAGACGCGCACATATTCATCCGCCACATCATCGCCATCGAGGTCGCGCACGATGGTGAGGTCCGGCGCGTTCGCCACCCAGAGATCGTTCCCGTGCCATGCGAGTCCCTGGATGCAATTGAAGCCGGTGGCAAAAGTATGCGCCACATCCGCCACGCCATCGCCATCCGTATCCCGCACGATGACCACGCTGTCCGGAGGCGTCTGCGGCGTGGGATTCCGATACTGCGGCCCCATGCCCACAAACATCCGGCCCCGCGCATCGAACGCGATCGAGCAGGGATTCTGCACCAGCGGCTCCCGCGCAAACATCGTCACTGCAAATCCCTCCGGCACCCACGGCAGCGCGTTCAGATTGGCGGTGTCATCGAAGTTCCAGTCCGTGCGCGGCCTGGCGGGATCCGTCTGCGCATGGGCGCTCACGCAGAGCAGCACCGGGGCGAGCAAGAGCGATTGGATTTTCATAAGCGGAATAATTCGCAAGCCGGCGGCACCTTGCGCAGCCAGTCGCCCATCTTCAGGAACGTGGTGCCGTCCTTGTCATACACGGGCGGGTCGGCCTGGCGTTATCGCATCATGTCCAGGACCCCGGGGACGAACAAATGACTTTGGCAGTCCAAGAGGCCGCGGGTCATGCGGGCGGGGGCTACTGGTTCGGCGGCGTGGAGTGGCGTGGCCGCCGGCGCGGAACCGGCTCCGGCACC
>JBBQWG010000056.1:0-39418 GCA_038210825.1 Verrucomicrobiales bacterium | reverse complement strand
CCCGCCGGCCCCGGAGCATCCGCAGCGCCTTGGTGACCCTTGGCTTTGAGCAGCCGATGCTATGGGGGCCGGCGGGACGCACGGCGCTCCCAGCGCCGGTGCTTCTAAGCCGGTCATCATCTCGGAACTGCGGCACCCTTGGAGCGTGCCTTGATGTAGTTGCGCACTCCACCGGCAATGGCTTCGGCGAGCCTTTGGCGGTAGGATTCCGACCCGATCCGCGCGGCTTCGTCAGGATTGGTGAGGTAGCCTCCCTCGATGAGGATGGCCGGCGTATTCATCTGGCCGGTGAGGATGGTGAATTCGGCAGCCCTCACTCCGCCATCGGTGCTGCGCATTTTGTTCAGACTGTTGGCATGGACGGCAGTGGCCAATCCGAGACAAGCTGCGTAAAAACCTGAATGAGCGGCATCGTCAACCGCGCCGGGAGGCGCAGGAGTGGCATCGGGATAGTAGGTCTGGATGCCTTGCAGATTGGCCGGTCCAGTATTGAAATGCAGGCTGATCAGGACCGCGTCCGGAACCGCAGCAGCGATGGCGGTCCGTTCCTTCAGGGTGAGGAAGGAATCGTCCTGACGCGTCAGGACGGCATCAATGCCAAACATCCTCAGGTGGTCTTGCAGGCGCAGGGCGGTATCCAGCGTGTAGTTGGATTCCTTGCCCTCGGGTCCCTGGCCACCAAGATCATTACCGCCATGGCCCGGGTCGATCACGACGGTGGTGACTTTTTGAAACCCTTTAATATAAGACGGTCGGATGACAGGATCCAACACCAAGGCCAAATCCTGACGGGAAATCAGGGGTCCTTCATTGGAATGCTGCGTAGGATGTTTGAGGAAAAACTTCACGTTGTTGACGAAGAGTTCCGCAGATCCGTCAGCACCTTTGATCATCATGGTTTGGGAACGCAGGAAAAATGTCCCTGACTCTTCCATGGTGAGATTTCGGAAATGGTAAAAATTTTTGATATTGGAAACGGGGAGGTAGTCACGGCCATCCAGGCTGACGATTTTCCATTGGAACGGCTCTTTGGGAGGAACTGGCGTCTGCGGTTCGGCTTCCGCAGGAGCTTTGACCGCCGGGGTTGGATCGGCCGGGACGGCTTGCGGGACGCTGGATGGAGCGATGGGCGGTTCAAAAATTGGCGATGGTTCCTGTGATGCCGGGACAGGATCAGGGGCCACAGGATCAGCGGTGGTTTCCGGTATTTCAGGTGCGGTTGGAGGGGGCGGGGCGATTTCGATGGTCGGCGCGGCAAGGCCGGCGGTGATTGTCAGAAGAGAAATGGCGGCCAGACCCATCGCCAGGGTGCCGGCTCCGGCGTGGCGGCGGTCGGTGGCAGGATCAAGCAGCGCTTCCACGCGGCGCGTTAGGGTGGTGGGGCCGGCCATGGCGGATGCGGTGGATTGCAGGGCAGGGGGAAGGGCAAACTGACGGGCGCATTCGACGAGGAGATTGGCGTAGGATGGAGCGTCGCCTGACGTGTTCAGGACGATGTCGTCCGCCGCCTGCTCGTCGTCGGCGCGGCTGCGGCGGGCGAGGTTCCACGCGAGCGGATGGAACCATAACAAGGCGAGGAAAAAGCAGCTGAGGATTTGCCAGAAGGGATCGCGGCGAAGAAGGTGGGCGCACTCGTGGGCAAGGATGAGTTTCAGCTTGGCTGCAGGCCACGCGGGGGCGGACGCGGGGAGGGCGAGCACGCTTTTCCTGACACCCCAGACGCAGGGCGTGATTTCCTGCGGGACGAGGCGCACCTCGTCCACGAGCGGCCAGTCTGTGATTTCGCCGGCGCCTTGCAGCCACGGTGCGCCGGTGGCATTTTCCGAACGGCGGAGCAGGGTCAGGCGGGCCGCGAGGCTGCGCAGCCAAACTGTCAGAATCAGGGCAGCTCCGGTCAGCCAGACGGATCCCAGCCACTGCGCGTGGCCTTCGGATAACATAAGCGGACCAGTGGGTGAGGGATTTGCTGCAAGGCTGATTGTGGGGGAAGTTAGTAGCTTTTCCTCAGACAGGCTTTCCGATGGATTCAGTAGGGTGTTTTCCCCGATCAAACCGGTTCCCCGGGGCAAGGCGGCGGCACCGCTTGTGGGATTGTGGTCAGGAGTTAGGCGAAGTGCCGTATGGCCGAGGGTCGCTGCAATCAGCAGGATCGCGGCGGCCATGGTGCTCCGACAGGCGGCGGAGCGGCGGGCAGCCGGGGACTTGCGTTGGGTCAGGATGAGCAGCCACGCGCCGGTCACCAGCAGACTGGCTTGCAGGAGGGCCGTGAGCAGGCTGGAAGTGAGGAGAGGATTCATGGCTGGAGCGATTTTCGGCGGGCTTCGCGGATCAGGGTTTCGAGGCGGTCCAGTTCGTCTTCGGACGTGGATTCCCTGGCATCCAGCAGGCCGGAGACCGCACGCTCGAGAGAGCCTTGGAAAAACACGTCTAGGAGCCGCTTCACGGCACTTTGCGCGGCCTTGGCGGGAGCGGCCAAGGGCTCATAAACAAAGGCCCGGCCTTGCTGCCGGTGATGGATGTGGCCCTTTATCAGCAGCACTTTCAAAATGGTGCGCACGGTAGCGCCGCTGGGCGCATCTGGAATCTTCTCCTCGATCTCCTTGGCGGTGGCTTGGCCAGAGGCATAGAGGATATCCATGATCTGCCGTTCGCGGCGGGTGAAAGTTTCCGGAGGTAACTTGGGCGGGGGCATAGGATAGGTGTGTAAAATTACACATAAGCCTGTGGATGTCGAGATTTAAGTGTGTAATTTTACACAACAGTTGTCCTGCACATTTGTCATTGGAGCATAGTTATGGCAGGCTAGGGTTTTCCGGGTGAGTCGAACCGGCCCGGCGTCGAAGTTGCAGGTGAGGCTTGCGGATTGCCGCTGGGGCTGGAAATTCCGGGATGAAGCCAAATGCCCCGCCGCCGTCCCCCGGATTTTTCCACACTGCTATTTTGGGGGCTTTGCTGGTGGTGGTGCCGGTGGGGATAGCGGGTTGGGTGCTGTGGCAGATGGTGGCGGTGTTGCGGGGGCTGTTTGAGCCGGTGGCGCAGTATCTGCCGTTTGATTCTGCGGGCATCAAGGTGGCCGTGATCGTGGCGTCGCTGCTGCTGTTGCTGCTGGTTTGTTATTTCACGGGACTTTTTGTCAGGACGGCGTTCGGGGCGCGCCTGAAGCGGTGGCTGGAGCGGCGATGGCTGGACCGGATACCCGGATACCGGGTGATCCGGCGGATCATCAGCCGCTATCTGGGTGATGAGACGGAAACGGCGTTTCGGCCGGTGCTGGTGGACTTGTATGGGGCAGGGACATGGGTGGTGGGTTTCCTCGTGGAGGAACTGGCAAACGGCATGGTCTCGGTGTTCATCCCCTCCGTGCCAGCCGTGACGCTGGGGCAGCTCCACATGGTGCCGGCCTCCCGCATCACCGCGCTGAGCGCCCCGATGAAAGCGGTGGCGGAGTCGCTCGCCATGTATGGGGAAGGCTTGGGCGGGATGATGCCGGGGCAGGGAAACCCACTGCAAGGTGGTGCCGCAGCGGGAATTTCCACCCCGAACACGGGCCCCGGACCGGCGGCTTCCCCCGCATCCCACCTCCCTGGGGCCAGGGGATGATAGAAAGTAGTGCGGGGTAACAAGGAAAGACTGCCGGGGTCACCCGCCTGGGTAAAATGTCGGGCTCACCTGAAAATTGGATCGAGCATCCCTCATAAACCTATGTATATCAGTGCTATCCGTGGGCCTGCAGCGTCCTTTTCAGGCGCCTTGGGTGGTGTTGCCAATGTCAGGCGCGGGATATCGTGCCAAAAATGAAGCGGATCCCAAACCCTTGCATTGATGGGAATCAAAGCGATCATTCGATGAAATTAACCAACATAAAAGATGAGAGTAACCGTGGAAATAGATGAAAAGAAACTGGCATCCATTCTCAAGTGGACCCATCAGCCCAAAAAATCACCAGCGGTGGCCCAGGCGTTGGAGGAATACCTCATGCACAAGGAACGCCAGGCGTTTTTGGATCGGGTGATGTCCGGACAGACGGATTATGCCGCGACGAATGATGAAGTGGAAATTTTGGCCCATCAGGAGCCTTGATGGTGCTCATCGACACATCGGCGTGGATCGAATTCCTCCGCGCCAAAGGGGATCCCACCCTGAAATCGCAGGTGAGCCAACTGGTGGTCCAAGGGAGCGCGGCCTACGCCTGTCCCGTGAGTTTCGAGTTGATCCTCGGGGCCAAGCCGCACGAGTTGAAGGACCTGCAAACCGCGCTTAGTATGGCCCTGCGCCTCAAAGCAACTCCCGGAGATTGGGATACTGCTGCCGAGGTGGGGGCGGCCCTGCGCCGGAAGGGTATGAATTTCCCTGCGCTTGATTTATTGATAGCAGTGGTGGCCTGCGCGGGGAGGGTGCCCCTTTTAAACCGGGATGGGCATTTTACCATGATTCGCGACCATGCTTTGCCCACTCTTCAACTGATGTGAAGTCGGAAGCTGGCTCGGAAGACAGATGCCGTTGCACCGGTCCGGGGTGTGTTTTAGGAAAGTGAAGTATTTTATGACGATTCCGCCTCAAGTTTCCTTGCCGGTGATCCCGGTCGGCCCGTTGTCCATGGACGGCGTGAAGCCGTTGTTTATTCTGGGTCCCTGTGTGATGGAGTCGGAAGCATTTGTCTGGGAAATGGCCCGTTCGATCCAGAAAATCACCGCTGAAGTGGGGGTGAAATTTGTCTTCAAGGCTTCCTACGACAAGGCAAACCGGACTTCGGGCGGGGCCTACCGCGGGCCGGGGTGCGAGGAGGGTTGCGTCTTGCTGGCGGCAGTCGGCAAGGAACTCGGCGTCCCGGTGACCACCGACGTGCATTCGCCGGAAGAAGCAAAGATCGCCGGCAAATACCTGGATGTGCTGCAAATTCCCGCCTTCCTGTGCCGGCAGACGGACCTCATCCTGGCGGCCGCCGAAACTGGACGGGTGGTCAATGTGAAAAAGGGGCAATTCCTCGCGCCATGGGATGTTAAAAACATCGCCGGCAAGCTTAAAGCGGCCGGAAATGAAAATTTCTTTTTTACTGAACGCGGCGCGAGTTTCGGATACAATACTCTCGTGGCCGACATGCGCTCGCTCTACTGGATCCGCGAACAAGGGTATCGCGTGGTCTTTGATGCGACCCATTCGGTGCAACGTCCCGGAGGGCTGGGCGGGAGCACCGGAGGGGATGGCCATTTGGCTCCGGTTCTGGCGCGGGCGGCCGTGGCGGCCGGGTGTGACGGCATTTTTATGGAGACCCATGTGGATCCGTCCCAAGCCCTGTCCGACGGCCCCAATCAGGTTCCGCTGTCTGAACTAGGCAAGGTGCTGCGCACGCTGCGCTCCCTGCATGAACTTGTAAGTGCCTGATTTCCCATGCCGCGTCGTCCCATCCTTTTGACCAGCCTGATCCTGGCGGCTGTCGCGTGGGCCCAGGAGCCTCCGGCGGTCCCGGCAGCGTCCGCCGCAGAGATCGCGGCCAAAGCCATGGCTGCGATGGAGGCGCTGGAGGGAAATCCCGCCGCAGCCGAAGTGGGGCCGGCGGAATCGGACGAGGAGTCCGGGGTGGCCGAAAAAACGGAAAAAGCCGGGAAGTCCAGTGCGGCCCTGGCGCCCGTGTTGCCAGAGGCGGAAGCCCAGGGCGCGAGGGGGATCGATGTGTTAAGCCGGGCCCGGTTGGACCTGATGGTTCCCACCGGCCGGAGCCACCGGGGCGTGCACTATCCGGTGTATCGTCCTGTGGAACCAGGCCGTTCCGAAACAAACCCGGTGCCTGGAGGAAGCGCCGGAGTCACCGCGCCTATGGCTTCCCTGTTTGAAAGCGATCTGGTCACAAGGCTGGACGACGATCATGTGCAGTTCGACCGGGCGAAATTTGTCCAATTTGCGGAAACGTCCACTGGTGATGGCAGGAACACCCCTACCATGACCCTGGAAATGGAACGCGGCATCTATGACCTGAAAAATGAGATTCTCATGACCAACCAGCCGGTCAGGATCGAAACGCCCGAGTTTGTGATTGAAGGCGACACCATGGTGCATGACCGCGCTTCCCAACTCACCCGCTTCACCCGGGCCAAAATGACTTTTTACACCGACGAACCGGAAAGCACCCCGGTTCTATCCGGTCTCCCTGCCAGTTCCCCGGCCCCGGCCCCGCCGGTGCCCCCAGCACCATCGACCCGTTAGTTATGAAAGCGATTTCCTGCCGTCTACTTCCGCTTTGGACCAGCCTGCTTTGCCTTGCCACCCCCGCGGCCCCGGCCCAGGCACCGGCTCCGGCTCCGGCTCCGGCTCCGGCAAAAGATGCCTCCAAACCTCCTGTTCACAAGGCTGACCAATCCGCGCTGAACCGCCTCAAACAGGATGATCGTTCAAAGAAGCAGTTGAGTGATGCTGTGGAAAAACTTCGCGAAGCCGCCAAACGAAACGAGGCCGCCGACAAGGAAATCAAACGCATCAATGCCAACGATCTCAAGGAGGATCCGGGCAAGGTGATCGATTCCATGAAGGACAAGCTGGATCCAGCCGCGCTGAAGGAACTTCAGGAAAAAGCAAGGGAACTGGTGACCAGCGAGGAAGCAAAAAAACTTGCCGAGGATCTCAAAAAGAAGGCCACCTCCTCCATCAAACCCAAGTCGGCACCCACCACCACTCCACCGGAAAAATTTGGCCCTTCCACTTTTGACCAGGTGCCGGCTCCGGTTCCCGTCGTTGTGGATGTTCCCAACCTGAAGGAAAAAACTCCGCGGTCCATCGTGGATGGGGATACGATCATTTTGCCGCCCACGCAGGATCCTGCCAATCCGGAACGGACCCTCCCTCCGTCAGACCCGCGCAGCCGCACTTACGTGATCATTGGCAACGCCCAGGTCAAAACTCCCAATATGGTTCTTGATGGCGACCGGATCGAAGTGCTGGCGAGCGTGGAAGGCGGGGGCGAAGGTCTCGGGGGCATGCCGGCGAAAAAACCGGCCCCACCCGCCAGGACCAAAACGGTTGACCCGGTGCAGCCGGGAGCCGGGGCACCGGTCGATGACAAAAAAGCCGCACCCTTTGACCGGGTCATCGCGACCGGCCGGGTCAACATTGTCCGGATAGTAAATGGCAAAACCCAGTCCGGAAAAGGCGGGTCCATGATTTACGACCGCAAGACCGACGAAATGATCCTGACTGATTGGCCGGAAGCCCAGGAGGGCGACCAGGTCATCGTTGGGACCCGCAAGGATGCGAGGATTATTCTCGTGCCCAAAGGCAAAACCCGCTTCGAGCATTGCACCCTCCGGGATCTGGGAGATGGCAAAACGGCGAGCACGCCGCCGCCTGCAGCGGCTCCGCCCCGCGCCGTTCCGGTGCGGTAATCCAAAACCGACTGCGGTGCCACATCGAGCCTGCCCCATTTTATCTCTATCCGACTTCATGTCTGTTGCCATTCCTGCCAAGGTCCCCTCCTCCTCCGCCCGGGTGGAGGAAAAACTTCTCCTCTCCACCCATGGGCTGCGCAAGGTTTATGATGGGCGCGCCGTCGTCAATGGGGTGGACATCAATGTCAGGCCCGGTGAAATCGTCGGCCTGCTGGGCCCCAACGGGGCCGGCAAAACCACCACTTTTTACATGATCGTGGGTCTGGTGGCCCCCAACGGCGGGCAGGTGCTTTTCAACGGCGAGGATGCCACGAAACTTCCCATGTATAAACGGGCCCGGCTCGGCATGGGCTACCTGCCGCAGGAGGAATCCATTTTCCGCAAACTCTCCGTGGAGCAGAACATCATGGCGGTGATGGAAACCATGGACCTCCCCAAGGCGGAAAAACGGGAACGCTGCGACGGCCTGCTGAACCGGTTTGGCATCAATCACATCCGGAACAATATGGCCCTCACCTTGTCAGGAGGGGAAAAACGCCGCCTGACGATTGCGCGCAGTCTCGTCACCGAACCCAGCCTTCTCATGCTGGACGAACCCTTCAGCGGTGTCGATCCCATCGCCGTGAGTGAGATCCAGGATATCGTCCGCAGTCTCAGTGAGGCCGGACTGGCCATTCTCATCACCGACCACAATGTCCGCGAAACCCTCTCCATCGTGGACCGGGCCTATCTGATTTTTGAAGGTCAGGTCCGCCGCGAGGGATCGCAGGAATTTCTCGTCAACGACCCGCTCAGCCGCCAGCTTTATCTTGGCGAAGGATTCACCATGTAGCCTGAATTTTTTTATTCTCCCACCCCGTCCGGCCCCCGCCGGGCGGATTGTCAGAAACCACGAACCCCAACCCACGCGAACCATGCAAACTGTCAATGTGGACTTAAACATCACCGTCACCGGCCGCCATATCGAAGTCACCGAGGCCATCCGCGATTACGCCCGCAAGAAAATCGAGGGACTTCACCTCGACTACCCGCGGATCATCGAAGCGAAAGTGATTCTCGACGTGCAGGCGCCGCAGCGGCAGTTTGCGGAAATTGTGCTCTTCTGTGCGAATCACATCACCATTGAGGCCAGCAGCACCTGCGAGGTGCTATACGCGGCCATCGACGAGACGATCAGCAAGATCGCCCGCCGCATGCGCAAGCATAAAACCCGCCTGCTCAAGAACCACCGCCCCCGCAGCGGTTCCATCCGCCACATGGATGAACAGGTCTTCCATTCGGAATCCATTGATGACCATGAGCAGGAGGAACTGGAGCCCCTGATCATCCATAAGGAAAACTACCGGATCCGTCCTCTCTATCCGGATGAGGCCATCACCGAACTGGAAATGGGAGACCGTCCCTTTATTGTCTTCCACAACCAGAAGACCCATCAGCTCAATATCGTCTTCCGCCGCAAGGACGGCGATTATGGCATGATGGAACTGCCCGACAATGCCGCCAGCGCGGCTGCCTGAAAACCGGTTTTGTTATCTGCAGGGGAAGCGGCTCCGTTCCGGGGCTGCTTCCCCTCTTTACGTCCCTCCAAGCCCGGTTTACAGGCTGGGTTCCCTGTTTTTACCTGTCCTTCCATGGCTCTTGATAAAATTCTCACTGTCGCCGGCACCGCTTGTTATGTTCCTGGCTCCGATATCGATACCGACCGCATCATTCCGGCCCGGTTCATGAAATGCGTTACCTTTGATGGTCTCGGAGAATACCTCTTCTATGATGTGCGCAAGCATCCGGATGGCACTCCCAAGGAGCATCCCCTGAACGAACCCCGGTTTGCCGGTGCGAAAATACTCCTCTCAGGCGTCAATTTCGGCTGCGGTTCCTCCCGTGAGCACGCGCCCCAGGCGATTTACCGATACGGATTCCGGGCGGTGATTGCCGAGAGCTTTGCCGAAATTTTCTTCGGCAACTGCACCACCCTCGGCATCCCCTGCGTTACTGCCACCACTGCGGATATTGCCTTGCTGGCTTCCCGGATTGAGGCTGATCCCTCGCTTGAAGTCACGGTCGATGTGGAGAAGAACCGGGTCTTTTTTGGCGGGGAAAATTTCACGGTGAACATTCCGGAAAGTGCCCGCGAGGTGCTGATTGCCGGCCACTGGGATCCCATCGCCGACCTGTTGGAAGCCGAACCTGCCGTGGCCGCTACGGCCTCAAAACTGGATTACATGAGCCGCTAGGCTGGAGCCACTTCGAAATCGTGGCATGGCAAAATCGTGGCATGGGTGTGTCGCAGACCACCCGTGTTCGAAGCAGATGGAGGCAGGCAGCGCGAACCAAGGCACTTGCCCACGGGTGGCCCGGGGCACACCCATGCCACGGACCGTGAAAGGACCCGGCTAGCCCGGTCGTTTCAGCCGCACTGCCATGCATTTCCCGCGTCTGCTTCCTGTTCTCCTGTCCCTTGCCCTCACTTGTCAGGCCCGCGCGGCGGATGACTATCAATTAGGACCCGATTCCCAGCCGAAGCCGGGAGTGCCGCAGGGCAGGGAGGAGAAACTGGAACTTGGGGTGAGCCGGATTTTTCCCGGGGCGGAACATGAGACTTCAGTCTATATCCCGTCCCAGTATGATCCTGCCAAACCTGCCTGCCTGATGATTTTCCAGGATGGTGGCGGCTATGTGAACCGGAATGGCGGCTGGCGGGTCCCGGTGGTGTTTGACAACCTCATTGCCGCCGGCCAGATGCCGGTCACTATCGGGTTGTTCATCAATCCGGGGATAGTGCCCGCTCCGCACGACAACGCGCTGCCCCGCTATAACCGCAGCTTCGAATATGACGGACTGGGCCCGGCTTATGCAAAATTCCTCATCGAAGAAGCCATCCCGGAATTGAAGAAAAAGTATAACATCTCCGACAATCCCAATGACCGGGCCATCGGCGGGGCCAGCAGCGGGGCCATTGCCGCCTTCACGGCAGCATGGGAACGGCCGGACGCCTTCCGCCGGGTTTTCAGCACCATTGGCACCTACGTGGGGCTGCGCGGGGGAAATGAATACCCGACCCTGATCCGGAAGTTCGAGCCGAAGCCGCTCCGGGTTTTTCTGCAGGACGGATCCAATGACCTGAACATTTACGGAGGCGACTGGTGGAATGCCAATCAGGCCATGCTCAGTGCCCTGACATTTTCGGGCTATGACGTCACCCACGTCTGGGGCGATGGCGGGCATAACGGAAAACACGGCGGGGCCATCCTTCCCGATGCCCTGCGCTGGCTTTGGCGGGACTACGGCAGCCCTGTCACCGGTGCGGCAGACAACAAACAACCGGTGATGAAAGTGCTGGCGCCCGGGCAGGACTGGGAATTGGTCAGTGAAGGCCATGGTTTTACTGAGGGTCCGGATGCCGCTCCCAACGGCGAGGTATTCTTCGCCGATGCCGGCAAACAGAAGATCCACCGCGTGGGGCTGGACGGAAAAGTCACCGTCTTTGCGGAGAACACCGGCGGAGCTGACGGCATGGCGTTCGGGCCGGATGGCCGGCTCTATGCCGCCTGCAACCGTGACCGCTGCATCGCCGCCTGGAACCTTGCGGACGGAGAGCGCACCATCATCGCTTCCGATCTCGATCCTAACGACGTCGCGGTCGCCCATACCGGTCATCTTTGGTTCACCGACCACAAGAACCGCAAGGTCTGGCACCTGGCCCCGGACGGAACCAAAAAAGTGGTGGATGAAGGTTTGGCGATGCCGAACGGCATCACCCTCAGTCCGGATCAATCACTTCTTTATGTGGCGGATACCAAAGGGCAATTTGTGTATTCATGGCAAATCAAGCCGGACGGTTCCCTGCAGCACAAGCAGGCGTATTTTCACCTGCACCTGCCGGACGCGGCCACGGGCAGCGGAGCGGACGGGTTGGCCACGGATACCAACGGAACGCTTTACGTGGCTACGGCGATGGGGGTCCAGTTCTGCGACCAGGCCGGCCGGGTGAATGGCATCATCAAGCTGCCACCCAATGGCCGCGCGGCCAATCTAGCCTTCGGCGGCCTCAACCTTGATATTCTCTATCTCACCGCCGGCGACAAAGTCTGGAAACGCCAACTCCAGGTGAAAGGTGTCCGCCCGGCGGATGCTCCCGTAAAACCTGACAAACCACGGCTTTGAAAAAAAATGGAGCGCGGACTTCCAGTCCGCCCCGGCGGCCCCGGTATTTTACCGGAATTCCGCTATTTAAAAAGCTCCAGATTTCAGCAACCTATGATGCAGGGCGGACAGCCAGTCCGCACCGCCTCCAAACAATGTTATGAAAACTCCCGTCTCCCTTCTTCTCGTCTCCCTGTCACTGGCAGCAGCCAGTCCAATTTCGGCCCAGGAAAAAATTGCAGAGACCAAAACCCCCGCCGCGTCCACAGAACCAGCCAAACCCACGGTGGAAAAATCCGCCGAGGATCTGGAAGCCGCCTTTGTGGCGACGCTCGCCAATGTTCTTTTTCAGGGTGAATGGTGCCTGATCGAGAAGGGGAAACTGGGGGAGTCCAAGCCGGAGCAGTATGAAATCATCGGGGTGATGAAAACCGGGGGTGACCGCTGGGTGGTCAATGCCCGCATCCAATACGGCAAGGTAAACCTCGTGGCCCCAGTCCCGATTCAGGTGAAATGGGCGGGCGACACCCCGGTCATGATCGTGGACAAGTTCACCATGCCCGGGGCAGGCACCTACTCAGCGCGGGTCATGATTTTTGAAAATACCTACTCAGGCACCTGGACTGCGGGGGACCATGGGGGCATGCTGCATGGACTGATCGTCAAAAAACCGCAGCCCTAGCGGATCATTCAAGGGGCAGCCGTCCCGGCGGCGGGAGTGGTAACGGCATCCTGCTTTCCGACAATGCCCGCGAGTTCCCCGATCCAGCCCGGCGTGCTGCGGTGAGCCAGATTGCCCTTGATGATCGCCACCATGGCGGCTGCGGCGGGTTCCTCCTGGCCGGCCTCAAACAGGTCCCTTGCATGGCCCCATTTCAGTTCGGGGACCCGGTCCTTTTGGAATGTTTCGAGTTGTTCAGGCACCTTCAGCAGTTCGACCATGGCCGTTTCATGGGCGATGCGTTTGTTCCATGCGGCGTTGATGGCAGCCACGGCCTTTTTTTCCCGGTAGTAGGGCAGAATCATCTGCTGATATATTTCACTGATGCTGCCTGGATTGTAAGCGGCGGATCCTTTGCTGCGGCGGGCGGAGATGTCGAGCTTGAGATGTCTGGCAATGACCGAATCAAGGGCACTGCGGCGTAATTCCTCCTGACGTCCATCCAGTTTTTTGGCGCTGGCCACATAGTCTTCGAGATAAGCCGCAGCCCCATTGACCACCTCCAGCCGGTCTTCCTCGGTCTGTGCATTGGCCTGCAGAATCACCAGAGTCAAAAACCGGCATTGGAGCCGCAGTTGGTTGGTGAAGGAAGCAGTAGTGCGCAGTTCCTTTCCCTTGCCATTGCGGAAGTCGGAAAATTCCGTGGCACTGCGGCCCTGGACTTCATAGTCGATCTCTCTGGTGGCTTCCAGCCACAGGGCAAAAGCCTTGTCATCATTGGCGGCGGCTTCCCTCAGCCGGGGCAGCAGGCCGGTGTTGTAGGCCTTCCGTTTTTCCTGGAGCGCTTCATCGATTTCCTCCAATTGTTCCAGCAGCTTCTGCGTGGCCTCGCTGCTGAGCGGTTTGGACGGGGTCTCCATGGCCGCAGGGTCTGCGGTTGCGGCACGCGGGGCCAATCCGGCCGTCCCGGGCAGAATGGAAAGCAGCAGGGCGAGGGGAATGGCAGCAGCAAGGGACTTTGGAACAGGATAAAATTGGGTTCGGGAAAGCATGACGGATTTTCGACGATTTTGACCAATACACAATCCTGGGAAATCCCCGAAGCTGCCAGCCACCTGATGGGGCATATAACCGAATTGGATGGGGACAACACTCCACGGCGGTTAGGACCCGCTTTTTGAAAAGTCGGCCCCCGTTTCGATCCCGACGTTCGATGGTCATTTGCCTGTCGGTTCCGGGATGCTGCGGTGCCTCAACGGTTAAAGGGAACGGATTCCTAGCGGAAATCCTGCAGGGCGCGCAACACTGCCAGGGCCCGGCCGGAGTCGATGGCTTCGGCAGCAGTGCCCAAGCCGGTGTCCCATGAACCGGCCTGACCGGTAACCTGCAACGCGGCGGCGGCATTGGCTAGAATCAGTTCACGGCGCGGACCACGGTCGCTTCCGTCCAACACGGCGGTGAGCAGGGCGGCATTGTGTACCGCATCGCCTCCCTGGAGGTCTTCCAGCCTGGCAGGAGAAGCCGGCAGGGTCACGGTGAAGGAGTGCAGGCCATCCGGGGTGGCTTCCACAATGTCGGTGGGCCCGAGAGTGGAGATCTCATCCATGCCGCGGCCATCGGCGGTGCGGCCATGCACCGCCCATGCGCGGGTGCGGCCGAGCGACTGCAGGATCCCCGCATAAACCGGGGGCAGGGCGGCATCGAAGACGCCTGCCAGTTGATAGGGTGGCTGGAGCGGATTGAGGAGCGGCCCGATGATGTTGAAAATGGTGCGGGTGCCCTCGGCCGCCAGCAGACGGCGGACGGGGGCCACGGCAGCAAAAGCAGGATGATACTGGGGGGCCAGCATGAAGGCGGTGCCGTGGCGTTTGACACATTCGGCATACGCTTCCGGGGCCAGATCAATCCGGATGCCGAGGGCCTCGAGGACATCTGCTCCGCCACTTTTGGAAGTAATGCCCCGGTTGCCATGCTTGACCACGGCACTGCCACAGGCGGCGAGGACAAACATCAGGGTCGTGGAAACGTTGCAGAGCTGGAGCTGGTCTCCGCCGGTGCCGCAGACATCGACCGCCGGCCGGTCGAGACCATTCATGTCAAGGGGCGGGCGGAGGGCATGAATGAGAAAAGCCCTGACAAATGCCGCAATTTCCCCGGCGGTCTCACCTTTGGCACTGAGCGCACGGAGCAGCCCGGCCCGTTCCTCCAGCCCGGCCCCCGGATCAAGCAGCAGCCCGGCCATGGAGGAGACAGCAGATTCATCAAGCGCTTGACCAGCGCGGAGGGTTTCGAGCAGCAGGGCAGGGGACATCGTGGGATGGGCAGGGAAATGGGTGAGGGGAATTGGCGTGGGGAAGCGGATGACAATGGCGGAGCGGAGCGGGCCGGGCGGATCAACTTCCGTGCCGTGCCGCAATCCGGAACTTGTCAGGCATTGCTCTGCCTTGGAAGGGATGGCGCTGGCGCTGGCACGGCGCCGGCCGGCCGGGGCACCGTTTTGGTGCGGTCCCGCTCCCGGTCTGCCGGGTCGCGCCGGGTGGTCCGGGTTTCCTCCCTGGGTTTGTTATCCTTTTCCTCCGGATAGGGAATGCGGCGGTGCAGGGCGGTGCGCAGGGTTTTGGTAAAGCTGTCCCGGATGCCCTTGAGATCACTCATGGTCAGTTCGCAGTCGTCCAGCTGTCCGTCGCGCACCCGGCTGCGGATGATGTCATCCACCAGCGCCTCGATTTTGGCGGGGGTGGGTTTGCTGAGGGAACGGCTGGCGGACTCCACCGCATCGGCGAGGCTGATGATGGCACTTTCATTGAAGTCCGGTTTGGGGCCGGCATAACGGAAACTGGCCTCGGCTACTTCCGGCACTTCCTCCGGCTGGGCCTTGCCTTCGGTGACCAGCTTTTTGATTTCCTCCTGCTGGTCCAGGGCGCGGCGGTAGAAATAGTAAATCAGGGAGTTGCCGTGGTGCTGCTGGATCACATCAATGATCTCCTGATTGAGTTTGTGTTTCAGGGCAAGGTCCACCCCGTCCTTGACATGCGCGATCACCACCAGCGCACTCATGCTCGGCGTCAGGTCGTCGTGCGGATTGTCATCCCCGTTGGTGTTCTCGATGTAATACTCCGGTTTGTTCAGCTTCCCGATATCATGATAGAGCGAGCAGACGCGGCAGACCGTGGAGTTGGCTCCGATGGCATCAGCGGCCGACTCTGCGAGGTTGGCTACCATCAGGCTGTGATGCCAGGTGCCGGGGGCTTCCAGAGTCATGCGGCGCAGCAGCGGATGATTGAGATCCCCCAGTTCGAGCCATGAAACGGTGGTGGTAATACGGAAGACGGCCTCCAGCAGAGGCAGCAGACTGCCGGCGATGGTCGCCGTGAGCACTCCCGCGAGGAGCATGGTAGGCGCTTCGGCGACAAGGCGTTTCCATGCAAAGGTGGAGGCGGGATTGGCCCACACCGGTTCCATATGGCCGAGGAAGGCAGAAGCGACCACGCCAGCCAATCCGGCATAAAATCCGGCCCGCATCAGGGCACCGCGTTTCCGCAGATCCCGCGACGCCCGCACTGCCGCCAGCCCGCTGGCAAGGCTGATGAGGGTGAAATGCAGGCCGATGGCATTGTCCGTCAGGAGCGTTCCAAGGAGGGAAACGTAAATGACAGCAAACACCCCGTGGGCCGGGCCCATCAGCAGGGTGAGCAGCAGCGGCGCAAGGGCCAGCGGAGCAAAGAAGAGCAGGTAATCGCGGGGAAACCCGTTCAGATGCACCACGAAGTCCACTGTCTGCATCAGGGTCAACTGCATCAGCATCACCGTGAAGATCAGTAGGAACCGGCCATTGCTGGCATAAGACGCGGTCAGATGCACGCGGAGATGCACCATGGCGAGCAGGATGACGGCCGCGAGGGCTGCAGAAGCGGTGACGGGGCCTAGGGAAAGAAAGACGCTGCCAGGGCTGAGATAACGCACCATGACGCCAATGCCGCTGAGAAAAGCAGCGAGGATGAGCCCCCTCACGTAAGGACTGCAGCTCAGGGCCTCCGCCCACTCACTGCGGTTTTGCTCACGCCGTTTCCGTCCGCAGGAGTAGCCTTTGCGCTGGAGTTTCTGCCGTTTGAAAAATTCCCACATGCTGCTGTTGAAGACCGGGCCTGCGAGGCCCTGCCGGAAAGCCGGAGGCTCCCATGGGGAATCTCCGGCCGCACGCAGCTTAGGAAATCCGCCACGGATTGCAACGATGGAATGTTGACGCCGCCAGAGGGGCCGGTGAAAGTTGTTGCGTCTCCCGCAGGACGGGTGGCGTTTTCCTGGCAACCCTGCCAAGGCAACAGAAACCCTCCATGAGCGAAGACCGGCTTCATAACATGAAATCAGTGGAACTGCGCACCGGTCTGAGCGCCCACCTCATCCGGATTTGGGAGCGGCGTTACGGGGCGGTGACCCCAGTCCGGTCGGACTCGCAACGAAGACTTTATTCCGAGGAGGAAGTCGAGCGCCTTCAGTTGCTGGGCCACCTCACGCGGTCGGGACTGGCGATCAGCCAGATTGCCCGGCTGCCTGCCGGGGAACTGAGAATCCTGCAGGAGCGCACCGGCACCCTCGGGGCGCCCTTGAAGTCCCCGGAACTTCCGGTGGTGGCGGGCGGCCTGCTGGACCGGGCGATGCAAGCCATCCGGCAGTATGACATGGAAACTTTGGAAAAACTGCTGGACCAGGGCATGATCCAATATGGCTACTCCGGGCTCCTCAACAAACTCCTGATTCCCCTGCTGCATGCCATCGGGGATGCGTGGGAATCCGGGGACCTCACCGCCTCCCATGAACATGGGGCCACCTCCGCGATGAAGGATTATCTGGCCCGCAATCTCCGGTCGATGCATCCGCCCGGGACGGCTCCGCGGCTCCTCGTCACCACCCCCGCCGGCCAGTTGCATGAGATGGGAGCCGCCATCGCCGCCAGTCTTGCCCGGAAGTCCGGCTGGAAGGTCACTTACCTTGGGCCCTCACTCCCCGCCGAGGAAATTGTCGGGGCCGTCATGATGAACTCCTTCCGCGCCATCGCCCTGAGCATCATTTACCCTGGGGACGACCCGGAGTTGCCCGGCCAGCTCATCCGCTTGCGCAGCCTCCTGCCGGATGACATTCCCATCATCATCGGCGGGCGTTCCGCCGTTCACTACGAGGAGGCCATTGGGAAAATCGGGGCCCTCCTCGTGCCGGATATGGCCGGTTTCACCCATGTTCTGGAGGAAATCCGGACCGGGCAATCGGCCCACCCCGCCGAACCCCGGGATCTGCGGCCTCCTCTGCGTCCCAGGGGATCGCCAGCCGGGTAAAAATGGACGGGCAGACCCCTGCTGGCGAAGGCTGCACAAGTTATCTTTCCCTTGACCCCCGGGAAAAGAGGACGACTCGTCCAGCTTGATTTCTGTCCCTGTGCTGCGGGGACGCACACCCCATCACCCTGCCTTTAGCGAAAGGAGGAGACCAAATGTGCGGCCACTCGGCATGAGGTATGGGGGTCCTCACGGCGCGGTCGGCTGACGGCGCGCCGTCCGCACTTTTCCGTCTCTCAAACATCTTCCTGTGATTTTACTTCATGTTCGCAAAACTTTTTGGATGGTTTTCCAATGATATCGGCATCGACCTGGGCACCGCCAACACTCTCGTTTATGTAAAAGACCATGGCATTGTGCTCCGTGAACCCTCAGTGGTGGCCGTCAAGGCCGGCACCATGGAGGTCCTCGCGGTCGGCGATGATGCCAAACGCATGCTCGGACGCACCCCGGGCAATATCGTAGCCATCCGCCCCCTCAAGGACGGGGTGATTGCCGACTTCGAAGTCACCGAGGCCATGCTTCGGCACTTTATTCAAAAAGTGCACAATCGCCGCGGCATGGCCCGCCCCCGGGTCGTCATTGCGGTGCCCAGCGGCATCACGGAAGTCGAAAAACGGGCAGTCAAGGAAAGTGCCACCATGGCCGGAGCCCGGGAAGTCTATCTGATTGAAGAACCGATGGCCGCCGCGATTGGCGTGGGACTGCCCGTCCAGGAAGCCAGCGGCAACATGATTGTCGACATCGGCGGCGGCACCACCGAAGTGGCGCTGATTTCCCTGAGCGGGATCGTTTACAGCCGCAGTGTCCGGGTGGCGGGCGACGAACTGGATGAGGCCATAGTGCAATACATGAAACGGGCCTACAACCTGATGATCGGGGAGCGCACGGCCGAGGATATCAAAATCCGCGTGGGTTCCGCCTATCCCCTCGCCAAGGAAGTCACCATGGAAGTGAAAGGCCGCGACATGGTCGCGGGTTTGCCCAAAACAATCACCATCACCTCCCAGGAAGTCCGGGAAGCCCTGCTGGAACCACTCAACAGCATCATTGACGCCGTCCGGGTCACCCTCGAACGCTGCCCGCCGGAACTTTCCGCTGACTTGGTGGACCGCGGCATCGTCCTTGCGGGAGGCGGAGCCCTGCTGCGGGGACTGGACAAACTGCTTTCCGAGGAAACCGGTCTTCCCGTGCATGTGGCGGAAGATCCGCTCAGCGCGGTGGCCGAAGGCACCGGCAAAGTGCTGAGCGAACTGGCCTTCCTGCGCAAGGTCACCACGACGGACTCCTGAGCCATGGCCGGTCCTCCGGCGGCTCCCACCCTGCGCCCCCTGGCGTGTCATGAGACGTTTTAACCTTTTTGCCCTGCTGATTTTTGTGGGCGCCCTTGGCTGGGTGTTCACCTTTGACACGCCCACCACCCGGGACCTGCAGAGCCGCATCATGGCGTTGTTTTCCCCCTTCACCCGGGCTGGAGCCGGAGTGCAGGAAAAAATCACGGAGTCCCGCGACGTCCCGCCGGAGGCCGCAGCCCTGAAATTGGAAAACGAACGGCTGGCCCTCGAAAACGACCGGCTGAAAATCGTGGACCAGCAACTGGCCGAGGCAAACCGCCAGTTGGATCAGCTCAACGCGTTGTTCAAATTCAACCAGCAGAGCACCTATGCCCTGACCGCCGCCCGGATCATTGTCAGGAAAAATTCGGCATGGTTCCGTCAGGCCACCATCGACAAGGGCTCCCGGCAGGGCATCTCCACCGGCAGCCCCGTCATCGTGCCGGAAGGCCTTGTCGGCCGGGTGTGGAAGGTGGGCCCTGACGAATCCGAAATCCTTTTTGTCACCGATGAACTCTGCAAAGTGGCCGCCCAGATTGAAGGAACCGCCGAGCGGGGCATTCTCGAAGGAGTCCGCGTTTCGACCAGCCGGCGGCCTGATCTGAGGCTCCGCACCCTGCCGCGGGACATCGACAAAAATCTCGTGGGACGGAAGGTTTACAGCATGCCGGACTTCATCAGTTTCCCGCCCAATATCCTCCTCGGCACCATCACCGAGTTCCGTGCCGGTGACTACTCCACCGAAGCCGTGATCAAGCCTGCCGTCCAGAATCTGGACCGTTTGAAATATGTCTTCGTGATGGGGCTGGGTGCCGAGGAGAAACCCGCACCCCCACCCGGTCCGCGATGATCTTCACGGTTCTGTTATTTATCCTCACCGCGCTGGCCCTGATCCTGCAGGACTTCATTCCGGCCTTTGACTGGGCCTATGGCTCGCGCATTTTCCTGGTGCCGGTGGTGTTTTTTGCCTGTTCGGTCAGTGTGCCGTTTCCGGTGATGCTGCTCTTTGCCTTTGCCACCGGTTTCATTTGGGATGCCCGCAATCTGGTCAGCCCCGACTATGCGGAAAAATTCACGCCCGGTGTTCCGGAACTCCACTTCGGGGATATCGGCCAGGCGGCCGTGCAGTTGGAAACCGCCATTCCCCACAGCGGGGCCACCTTTGGGTTTTCCATCTTCCTCTACCTCCTGCTGGGCAGTCTGATGCAGGGGATCCGGCCCCTCTTCCGCCGGGGCCGTTGGGAACTGCCGGTGCTCATGACCGGCATCGGCACCTTCCTGCTGCTCCTGCTGGAGTATTTGTGGATCAACTTCCGCCGCGGAGGATTCGTTTTTCCCGTGGAAATCTGGTATCATCTTCTCACCACCGCCCTGCTCTCCATGTTTGTGGCCCCCGTCATTTTTTTCCTTATCGACACTCTGGCCCGGCTCAGCGGCTACCGCATCCGCTACACCGGACTCACCAACCGCCGCTGGGCTCCTCCCTCATGATTACCAGTCATCGTCTCAGGCTTTATCTGCTGGCTCTCATCATTCTGAGCGGCTTCGGGGTGCTTCTCTACCGCCTCTGGATCCTCCAAATCGACCGGCAGGATGAGTTCATCGCCAAGCTGCCGGAAACGGACAAAGCCTATCAGCGCATTCCCGGCCCCCGGGGCCGGATTTTCGACCGCAACGGCGTGCCCCTCGCTGACAACAAGGCCAATCTCGAAATCGGCCTGAATCTTGCCGATGTGGAGAGCTACTGGCGGGAAAATCACCCCAAGGAAGAGCCGCCAAAGTTCGTCTGGGATCCCCGCAAGGATCCGGACACCGATATTGTCCGCATTCTGAACCAGACCATCTTTCCCAAACTGGATGCTCTCAGCCTTTACGTCGAACCATCCGAAAAGATGATCGATGACATCCGCATCTGGTATCGGGAAAACCGCGGCATTATTCCCTATCCCTATCAGAAAGCCCTCGACCGTTCCAGCACGGAGGATTTCCGGCGCTTTGCCGCCTATGCGGAGTATGCCCACGAACTGCCCGGAATTGCCCTGCGTGACCGCGCCACCCGCATCTACCCTCTCAAGGCCCTTGCAGCCCATATTCTCGGATATGTCAAGGCCGCCGGCCGCGAGCGTCCCCCGGGAGATGAGGCCACCCGCTGGCAATTTTTTGAGAATGACGATACCGGCATCGCCGGGGTTGAGAAGACGCTCGATGCGGATCTCCGCGGCAAACCCGGCCAACGGGTCTATCTGAAAAACGAACATGGCCGCCTCGCCGATGAAATTGTTGAGGAGCGCACGGCCCCCCTGCCGGGAGATGATGTGTATCTGACCATTGATGCCCGTATCCAGATCATCGCCGAAAATGCCCTGCGCGATGCCGTGATGACCGATGGCAGTGTGGGCATCGGGCGGGGTGCCGTGTCCGTGATTGATCCCAATACCGGGGAGATTCTGGCCATGGCGTCCGTTCCCTCCTTTGATCCCAATATCTTCATTCCCTTCATCAAACAGGCGGATTGGGATGCCCTCAGCCAGGAAAACAATCCCACCCTGCCCCTGCTGAGCCGTTCCTTCAGCGCTTTCGCCCCGGGATCTACCTTCAAGATTGTCACCGCCCTTGCCGCTTCCATGGAAGGCGAGGCCGGACGCTCCTTCAACTGCTCGGGATCTGTCACCTACGGCGGACGCCCCTTCAATTGCTGGACCGTTCAGAAAGGCTCCCCCAATCACGGCACCATCGGTCTGGCCGATGCCATCAAACGTTCCTGCAATTGCTATTTCTATCAATCGGGCAATGCCACCGGAATCGACCGGATCGAGGAAGTGGGCAAACTGTTCGGCATCGGCTCCAAATTGCCGGTGCAGCTCGACTACCGGGTTAACGATTTTATGCCAGGCCAAAAGTGGTGGGAACAAATGAACCGGGGACCATGGACCTCCGCCAAAACCGCCAACATTTCCATCGGCCAGGGCGAAGTGCTGACGACTCCGGTGGAAATGGCCCTGATTGCCGGGGCCGTGGCCGTGCAGGGGAAAGGGTATGTGCCCACCCTTGTCCACCACACCGTCAGGCACAGCCGGAACAGCAGCGGGGACCTCGTCACCCTCCGCAGTGAATTCAAACCCCGGCTCAAATTCGATTTGTTGAAGATGGAAGGAAAAAGTGTCTCCGCCAAGGACATGGCCGTGATCCGCGACGGCATGTGGAAGGTCGTCAATGACCCGTCCGGCGGCACCGGCAAGGCCGCCAAGCTCGACTACGGCGTCGCCGGCAAAACAGGCACCGCCCAGGTCTGGCGCGAAGTGGAGGAAACCAATGCCGCAGGCCGCAAAGTCAAACGGGCCATCAAGGACAACCACACCTGGTTCATCGCCTTCGCGCCTTACGACAATCCCAAGATTGCGGTGTGTGCGGTGATCGCCAACAGTCAGTCAGGCGGAGGCTCTGCCGCCCCCGTGGTCAAACGCGTCATCCAACGCACCCTTGGCCTGGAGGATGGCCGTTACCACCAACCCATCATCCCCCTCGATCCTGCCGTCGGCAATTTCGCCTTTGTGGATTCGGTCAGTTATCCCGGTGAGGAAAAAGTGTATATCAATCCGGATGAGGAACCCGGCGAACCTGCCGGTCTGACAGAAACCAGTGACGAACCGGTCATTGTAAAACCGGTTCCGGCCTCCGCCGAGGCCAAGCCCCGGGTCGAAGAGGATACCAGTGCCGGCATGGCTGAGCCGGACGTCCGCAAGCGCAGCTTCCGCAAACAACCCGGCCAGGACTAACTTCCCCTTTTTCCACGCTTTCTTTCCCCGCATTCCCCATTGGACCCCTTTCCTCTTTTTCCGCCCCCGAACCCATTCCCGGTGCCCTGTGCGCCCCACCCCCTTACCCACCCATGCCCTTTGCCGCAATGATCAAACGTATCCGCAGATTTTTCGGAGGTAACACTCCATTCAACGAAGGTGTCCGTGTCGTCGTGAACACGGAAAAACTCGAACAGCGTGTCGCCCTTGTGGAGAACGGCATGCTCGAGGAATACACCATCGAACGCGCCGGCACCCAGCACATTGTCGGCAGCATCTACAAAGGAAAAGTCCGCAACATCGAACCCGGCCTCAAGGCCATGTTCATCGATATCGGTCTGGAAAAAAATGCTTTCCTCCACTTCTGGGATGCCATCCCCGCAGCCGACAACGAGGAAGCCGAAGACACCGGCCGCCAGGACATTGAGGAAATCGACCGCGGCGGACGCGGCAAGGTAAAAAAGAAAAAGATCACCGCCCGGGACATTCCGAATCTCTACCCTGTCGGCGCAGAAATGCTGGTGCAGGTCACCAAAGGACCCATCGGCACCAAGGGCCCGCGCATCACCACCAACATTTCCCTCGCCGGACGCTTCCTCGTCCTGATGCCGCTGAATGACATGTTCGGCATCTCCCGCAAGATCGAGGAACCCCGCGAACGCGACCGCCTGCGCAAGATCCTGCGCAAGCTGAGTGTGCCCGAAGGCATGGGGGTCATCATGCGGACTGTCTGTCAGGGCAAGCGGGCCCGTTATTTTGTGCGCGATCTGGCCATGCTGGTGGAGCAGTGGGAAGCCATCTCCGATGTGGCCAATAACAAAAAATCCCCCTGCCTCGCCTTCCAGGAGCCGGATCTGATCGAACGCACCGTGCGCGACTTCCTGACCGAAGATGTCGATGAAGTCATTTGTGATGATGAAGCCACCGCCTCCCGGATGCGTGACCTCGTGGGCCAGATCTCCCGCCGGTCCAAGAAGCGCATCCGCTGCCAGCGGACCGCCGAGCCGGTCTTCGACATGCTGGGCATCCAGAAGCAGATCGACAATGCCTTCAACCGTCAGGTCTGGCTCAAGTGCGGGGGGTATCTGGTGATTGATGAAACCGAGGCCCTGATCGCCATCGACGTCAACACCGGCCGCAACAAAGGCACCGATGACCTCGAGAAAACCATTTTCCAGACCAACATGGAAGCAGCCGAGGAGGTTGCCCGCCAGCTCCGCCTGCGCAACATCGGCGGCCTGGTGGTGGTGGACCTGATCGATATGAAAAGCCGCCGGGACCAGCAGGCGGTTTACAAAGCGATGAAGGACCGTCTGCGCCGGGACAAGGCCAAAACCCAGGTCATGCCCATCTCTCCGCTGGGACTGATGGAAATGACCCGGCAACGCCTCCACGAAAGCCTCAGCACCGCCGTGTATGATCCATGCCCCACCTGCAACGGGCAGGGCCGCATCAAGTCCACCGAAACCATGTCGGTCGAACTGCAGCGCCGGGTCAATACCCTGATGCAGAAATATCCTGACACCGAGCATGACCTGCTGATTACGGTGCATCCGGACGTGATGCAGCGCCTGCGCACCAAGGACGAGGCCCTCCTCGTGGATCTGGAGCGCCGCCACCATGGCCGGCTTTCCTTCCGTGCCGATCCCAACCTGCACCGCGAAAACATGACCATCCTCAATGCCCAGACCGGCAAAGAGATGAAGTAATGACCGGCTGCCGCCCCGCATGCCGGCTTTTGCTCCTGCATTCTTTCCTTTCTCCCTTCCCTAACCCACTTCCGCCATGGCCTACCTTAACGAAAACTACTTCAAGCTGAAAGCCGGATACCTGTTCCCGGAAATCGCCCGCCGCGTCGCCACCTTCACCTCCGATCACAAGGAAGCTGCCGCCCGGCTGATCCGTTGCGGCATTGGTGATGTTACCGAAGCCTTGCCCCGGGCCGCCCGGGAGGCCATGAAGGCGGCAGTGGATGAGCTGGGCGACCGGACCACCTTCCGCGGTTATGGCCCGGAACAGGGATACGCCTTCCTGCGGGATGCCATTGTGGAACATGTCTACACGCCGCTCGGATGCAAAATCACCGCCGATGAAATTTTCATCTCCGACGGTTCCAAATGCGACACCGGCAGCATCCTCGACATCTTCGGGCGCAAAAATAAAATCGCCATCACGGATCCGGTCTATCCGGTCTACGTCGATACCAACGTGATGTGCGGCCATACCGGGGAGGCCGATGACTCCGGCACCTACGAGGGCCTCATTTATCTGCCCTGCGGACCATCCAACAACTTTGTGCCCGCCCTGCCGCTGGAGAAGGTGGATCTGATCTATTTGTGTTATCCCAACAATCCCACCGGAGCCACCGCGACCTATGAGCAGTTGTCCTCATGGGTGCACTTCGCCAGGGAAAACCAGGCCATCATCCTCTTTGATGCCGCCTATGAAGCGTATATCACCGAACCCGGCGTGCCCCATTCGATTTTCGAGATCGAAGGAGCCGAGGAATGCGCCATCGAATTCCGCAGCTTCTCCAAACACGGCGGTTTCACCGGCGTGCGCTGTGCCTACACCGTGGTTCCCAAAAACCTTCTGGCATCCAGTGCCGACGGCAAACGCCACCGCCTGCATCCCCTCTGGTCCCGCCGTCAAAGCACCAAGTTCAACGGAGTTTCCTATCCAGTGCAGCGCGCCGCCGAAGCCCTCTTCACCCCGCAGGGCCAACAGGAAGTAACAGAACTCATCACCCACTACCTTGGCAATGCCACCCTCCTGCGCGAGGCCTGCCTCAAGGCCGGCCTCAAGGTCTTCGGCGGAATCAATGCCCCTTACATCTGGGTCCAGTGCCCGGCCGGCGTCAAAAGCTGGGAAATCTTCGACCGCTTCCTGAACGAAGCCAACGTGGTCATCACCCCAGGCTCCGGTTTCGGAGCCGCCGGCGAAGGCTACTTCCGCATCAGCGCCTTCAACAGCCGCGCCAACGCCGAAGAAGTCGCCCGCCGCATCCTGGCCATGAAGTGGTGAGGTTACTGGTGAAGCCACCCCGGCATCCCCATTCCTGTGCCGGCTCCCGGTAGCAGGTTTACGGATAACGGATGGTTGATGGTTGATGATTGGTGGCCGCGCGGCCTGCGGCCCGCGCGCGACGAAACCCGTCTCTTGACATCCCCGGCGCATCACGCACCTTCCCGCTCCACCATGCCGGTGTAGCTCAGCGGTAGAGCAGCTCATTCGTAATGAGCGGGTCAGCGGTTCGATTCCGCTCACCGGCTCCAGCTTAAAGCCCTGAAAGCCAAGGGATTAGGCGGAAAAAGGAAGGGATACGGAGCCTCCCCGAAGCCTTGCAAAATGCACGAAAATGCACCGAAATGCGGGGGGTATACCGGAAACGGGTATACATAACGTATACGGGAATGCCCCCTTATAGCAACTCTTGGGCGGGCCAGAGGGAAATTCCCATTCTGGCCATCCCTCCCCCAGGTGAATCACGTGATACAGCGACCCTCCCCCGGTGGCTCCTCCCGGAATTAAATGTATCACCTGATACATCTTCCCGGCTCCCCGGCAACAGTCGGGTGGCATCAGGGAGGGGGGAGGGTTGGCCGATTTCGGCAAACCCTTATTTCCCGGGGTGCCATCAGGAAGGAGGATCGGGTCCGGCGATTTCGCCAAACCTGATTTCCATCGCTCCTTTCCGCGAACCGGTTTGAAATGTTATTGACTCTTCTCCAGAAATTTGTCATCCGTAGGCTCCCCCCCATGAAAACGGCACTCTTCCTTATTCTCGCAGCGCAGGCCGGGAACGCCGCCGTTCCCGTCAAGAATTCAATCCAGCACGCTCCGGCAAAGCAGGCTCACGCGGAGCGGTTGAGTCAGTTTCTAAAAGCAATTAATGCCCCGGTAGGTTCCAGAGCGGCGAATGACCCTCACGAGACGGAACGCCTATCGCGATGGCTGCGGAAAATGGGGGAAAAATCTCGGGCCAAGCAAAGAGCCCTTCAGGCTGCCTGGGATGCGCGGAGGCAATGTTAGTGGCGAGCCCTTGACCGTTCCGGCGAATTCCTTGCAAACCCGGCTGGCGCTGGATATTTTCACGCCCTGCACTACCGCCCAGCCCAGTGAAGCACCTCTCGCATCGAAAAAAATAGCGACATGGCTATCTTGTTCCTTGCCACCTCCATCTTGGCAGCCCTTGTCGTGGTTTGGGCAATCGTCAGCATCCTCCAAGGAAGGCTGAACAAACAGGCTCGGCTTGTTTACTTTGGCTGCTTCATCGCGGCTGCGATTGCCGCCTATTTCACTACTTACCAGTATAACCATTATCCCAACGCCAACACGCGATTCCGTGGCTGGCCCATTCCGTGGCTCATTGAGCAGCGGGACAGCCCATCATCTCCTTGGTTGGATTTCATAGGACCACTCATCGTCTTGGCGTATCCGATTAACCTTGTCATTTACCTCTTACTCCCCTCCATCGTTGCGCTCCTAGTGGTTGATCGCCTTTTCGCAAGAGCACCGCCACCCCAAGCCTAATGTCCATGGTTAACATCAGGGACAGCCGCCCGGCTAACGGTTGTTGAACGATGCGCCATGGCCCTCGGCACCTATCACAAAGCCAGATCATTCCCCGCGAAGGCCTCCCGGTCCGGCTTGAGCAAGGACAATGCCGGGGCGATTCCTTAACCCCTACCTTCTGGTTGTGCCAAGCAGGTGCATGCTTTACTCGTTTATCCACGCGTAGCTTTTCACCCATGAACGGACGTTCCACTCCCGCTGGCTTCACCCGCATAGAACTTTTGGTCGGATTGATGGTGACTTTTGCGGTGATCATTGTTGTGCTTAGCCGTCATGACGAACATCGGAACCGTAGAGATTCTAAGGTGGCTGCTATAACGGGAAGAGGAATCCATACCATGCTCAAGGCTTGGGCTGACGACCATAACGGCGATTTCCCCGTGGCCTTCCAAAGCTCCAACGAAGCCTTCCGCGAGCTCTTCAAAGCAAAGCTCATGGACGACGAGAAAGCCTTTGTCATCCCAAACGATCCTTGGCACAAGATTTCTCCCTACGGGAAGGGTCCTGACAACGAGATCGGCACTGCGCCGGACTTCGCGCAGGCTCTCACACGGGGAGAATGTGCTTGGGCCTACGTGTCGGGATTGAACCAAAAGTCGATACCCGCCCTGCCCATTTTGGCCAATGCTTTCTCTGAATCGGTCGGAGTATACAGCACGGACAAAACCAAAAAGGGTGGCGTCTTCAAAGGCCAAAGGGCCGCCTGGGTCAATGTCAGCGGCAGCGCAAAGGTCTCTGACCTCAGCCCCGACTACAAGGTCATGGAAAAGAAGCGCGCTAGCACTGTCGATGTCTTCGGCAAAGACTGGGGCACCAATCCTGACAACGTGAAAAATCCTGAAGGCTGAATGAGGAGGGGTTCCAATTCATTTGTTTTTGGTAGGTGCGACGGTTTCATCGTCAGGGGCGGCGAAGTTCGATTCGCGCATCTGTTTACAGATGACATCAACGAGATTGTCGGCAAACTCGCCCCAATCCTCACGGCTGGCGGTCAGCTTTTCGGCGTCATGGAAGGAAAATTTGATGCCTTGGCGGAATCGTTTGGTGATGTTGGAATGGATCTCGAGCATTGCGGCCCTGACTTCTACCTTGGGTAAGGAATCCCCGGCGTCCCCAAGCGCGACCAGTATATGATTGGGAAAATGGACCTCAGGCCCGCTGTTTAATTGCGACGCGGGCACTCCCGATGGGGGCCTTAGCTAGCAAAAACATCTTGCTTTTTGCAATGGCGGGGCTGTGTGCTGTGGTGGTAGGGATAGTCATGCGATACTTTACTGCAATTTTGGTTTTGATTCCCTTGGCTGCGGTCTTCAGTGGTTGCCGCAACAGCATTCCCGCTCCTGAGCTGCCACGTGTCCAAAGTGAAGCAGAGAAGGTTGAGGGGCTCCGTCGAGAGATGCGCTTCCATATGGAACTCGCTCGCCCCATGCTCGAGAAAGCCTCGCTCGCCAAAGCACTCCCATTAGGAGGGGCGGACGCCATGGCCAGTGATATCAAGAAGTGGGAAGATCAGGTTTCCATGCATGTGGAAGCGGCTTTAGTTAAGATTAGGGAGATAGAAGCAATCACCGGAAAGCCTGAGCCAATACGGTAGCGGTGTTGCCCCCTCCCCGCTTGGGTCAAACCCCATCGAATAGGTGCCCTCCACCCTGGGCGAACTTACTGCGCTCAGCTCGTAATGAGCTGGTCGGCGGTTCGATTCCGCCACCGGTCCATGATCCTTAGCGATTTAAGGATGGTTTCCCCACTAGCTGGATCGGTGAGTGTCGCTAATTTGTCGACAGCCTTCTGCGGGCGGATGATTAAAAACCACTCTGGACGGGTGGATTTTTTGTGTCAGGATACCGCACTTACGATCGAGAATAACCACTCCGACACCATGGCAGCCATCCCAAAGAAAGCAGCAGAGCGCATCACCGCAGGTTTGAAGAGATTTCAGCCCATCCTCGCCTCAGCCAAAGCAAGGGATGTCGGAGAGTCGGATACGGTCACCATCATAACCGATATGCTGGCGGAAGTGTTCGGATACGACAAATACTCGGAAATCACCTCGGAGTATGCCATCCGGGGTACCTACTGCGACCTTGCGATCAAGCTCGATGGGGCGCTTCAGACGCTGATCGAGGTCAAAGCTATCGGGATTGAACTGAAGGATGCCCACGTGAAGCAGGCCGTCGATTACGCAGCAAACCAAGGGGTTGACTGGGTGCTTCTCACCAATGGAATCACCTGGAGGGTTTACCACATCGTTTTTGCCAAGCCCATTGATCACGAGCTGGTGATTGATATCGACTTTTGCGCCCTCAATGCACGCTCTGCAGCAGACTTGGAAATGCTGTATTTGTGGTGCAAGGAAGGTTGGCAGAGATCTGTCCTTGGGGACTTCCACACCCAGAAACAGGCGTTAAGCCGATTTTTCATAGGGGCCATGGTTCTGTCCTCTCCCGTGTTGGAAGTGATTCGTCGGGAGCTGCGGCGGGTTTCCCCAGACGTTAAGATCGAAACCGATCAAATTAGGAATGTTCTGGCGGCAGAGGTGATCAAACGGGAGGTAATGGAGGGCGAGAAAGCAGATGAGGCGCGCAAGAAAATTGCAAAGGCGGCCGCGAAAGCTCTGCGCCTTGCTACCACCAAGAAAGCGTCGGGCGGTCCTGACATCATGCCTCCTTCAGGACTCGTTGATCCCTCTGAACGTGAAGATCAAGGAGAGGCGGCTGCTGTAGAAGAAAGTTAGGGGTCGAATCGAACTCCCCGCGGAGCGGGGAATTTTCCGTCAGCACTTCGTGCAGCAATTCGAGGACGACAGCCTCATCGCGGAGACCTCAAGAGTCCCCGCGATGAGCGGACATTAAGCTATTTTCCCGTGCTGATGGCGCTGGCATTGATCAGCAGGAGATCCGGGGAGGATCCTTCCGCAACTTTGCCGCTAACCGTTACATGGGCCAGTTTTACAAGGCCGCCGGTGCCTTCGAGGCCTTCCTTGAGAACCTTCCCGGACTCGTCAACAATTTGGATGGTTGCGGTTCCCGCTTTTTTGACTTCCGGACTGTCGCAGCAGTTATCCCATGGAGTTTCACAGGAATCGCCCGGGATGTCACTGCACGCTTTCATGGTTTCAGGGTCGCCCAGAATGAAGGCCGCCCGGCCCTCCACAAAGGGGTTCAGGTTGCCCATGATCCGGCCCTTGATAGTGATGTCGTCGCCCGGCTTGACCTGGGTGCGGACTTTGTGAATGGCACCAGCCTCGCCCGAGGGTTTAGCGGCGAGCACTTTCTGGACGGCGTCACTCCCCACCGGCGCGGGAGTGCCGCGGTCAATCCCGGCGGTTTTCGATTTGGAATCACAGGCCGTCATGGGAAGCACGGTCAGAATAGCGGCGATACAGGTCAGGATTTTCATGGTGATTTTGGGTTGTTGTAATGGGTTGTTTTTGGCTGTTGTTATGGGATGGGTTAGGGAGAAATCAGGCGGAGCGCAGCGCCACCGGAAGGGCCGGTTGCAGGCAACGGAAGGCGGGCGGAAGGGTGCCGACCACCCCCAGAAGCAACCCCGTCAGCATACCGGTCACGGCTACGGCCGGGCTCACCTCCAGCGTGAAGGCTCCAATCGAAAATGGCACGGTAATTCCATCGAGAAGGAACACTGCGGCGGCGGACGCGATCAACGCCCCGGTCAAGCAGGCCAGGGTGCTTTCCTGAAGCAGACTGACCAGCAGAGCCCCCCGCCCATATCCAATGGCCTGCAGGGCCGCCATTTCCTTAACACGGGGGGCAAAGGCCGCATACAGCGTATTGATTCCACCGAGCACTGCCCCGGCGGCGATCAGTCCGGCGGTGATCCACGTCATTACCCGCAGCGGCTGGAAGAAACCATTCAGCCGGGAATAATAATCGCTCTCCCGGAGCGCGGTCAGCTCCAAATCGAGCCGCTGCTTGGCGAAGAGTTCCGCCTCCGGGAAGTCAGCGGGATCGTCCAGACGCAGCACCACACAGGAAACGGTTTCGCGTTTGGCCAGCACCCGCAGGTCACCCAGCACTCCCCAGATTTCCGATTCAAGGACGGTGCCCGGCGCGGCGAAGATTCCGGAAACGGTCAGCTCCTGCCCGTCGAGTTTCAGCCTGACACCGGGCTTGATCATATCCGTTTGAACACCGAGTTTCCGCCACGCCAGACGCCCGGCCATCACCTCCCCGGCCGAGGGGAAAGTGCCTTCCATCAGGCGCAGCTCCGGATGAACGTGAAGAGCCTGCGGGGTGACGCCACGAAGGAGAGCCTGAGCCCGCTGCCCACTGGGAAATTCCAGATAGTTCATGTAGTGAATTTCACTGGAAACCGCAAGGGTGCCCAATTTTTCGGACACGCCGGGGATGGCGGCCTGAGCCATTTCCGCACTGCGTTCCGGAACCTCGCTGCGCTGCACGCTTTCCTCCGAACCCGCCCCAATGAGAATGACGTTATGAGGGGAACCTGAAGCTGAAAGGACGCGGGTCATGCCACTGTTGATGGCCATCGCGGCCATAACCAGCAGCACCACAAGGGCGCTGCCGCCCACTGTCTGAAGGAGCCGGGAACGGGAGCGGAACAAATTCCGGACCGCATAGGAGAAAGGAAGCATGGGCGGTTCAGGTGCGAAGGTTTTTGACGATGGACTGGGAGACGGCCTGCCATGCTGGCCAAAGCGAAGCAAGGATGCTTAAGACCAGCGCCGCCAGCACTCCTGTTATCACAACGGGGGTATCCGGACGAATGGCCAGGGTTTGCCCCTCGTTGCCAAGGGTGAAACTTTGCCAGCGCAGGAAAGCAGCGGCGAGGCCCACGCCGGTAATTCCGCCGAGAAGTCCCAGCAGGCCGCCCTCACTGATCACCAAACAAGCGATGGCGCGTCCCGGATAGCCGAGGGTGCGCAACACTGCATTTTCCTTCACCCGCCCCCGGACAATCAGCATCAGGGCATTGGCCACCAGTGCGGTAACGGCGAGCACCGCCCCCACCCCCAGCCAACGCGTGAAGCCAATCAGTTCAACCAGCTCCGAAGCGGTTTCCGCAAAAAAAGCTTTTTCCGGACGGGTATCGGTAGGCTGCTGATCGGAGTGAAACCGCTCATCAATCGACTTGGCCACGGGAGCCAGCTGGCTCTGTCCGGTCACCCTGACATTGAATTGCGTCACCACACCCAGCCCGGTCCTTGAGGCCCGTTGAAGGAAGGGCAGCTTTACGTAAGCGACGTTATTGTCCTGAGGGAAAGGGGAGCGGATAATGCCGGAAACCTGAATGGTGATACCCGCGGCTTCAAAACGGTCGCCCGGTTTCAAGCCCCGGCGCGAGGCGAAGACTTCCCCCAAAAGCGCCCCGTCATCACGTTTTTGCCATTCCGCCTGGGAGCCCGCGACGAACTGGATTTCGGGCGCAAATTTGCCCAGCAATCCCTCAGGAACTCCCCGGAAAGTGATCACATCGAGAGACGCTCCACAGTTGTTGACGACAATTTGCACGGGGATGACTTCGCGGACTCCTTCAATGCGTCGGATTTCATCCGCGTAGTGCTCCGGCAAGCGGCTGGTGGAGGGACAGAAGCGGTTCTGGCGGTAAACCACCAGCGTGGTGTCCGCGGCACTTTCCTCCGTGGCTTTGGCCAGGGAGCGCTGAAGAGTTTCGACAGCCGTGAAAAGGAACATCCCGGAAGCTACCCCGATCACGGTCAGAAGAGAACGGATGCGGTGCCTGACCAGCTGTTTCCACGCGAGACCAAGAAGATTGATAACAACGTTCATGCGGCTTCAAGAAGTTGGCCTTTTTCCAAATGAAGAATCCGGTCTGCGGCCTCCGCAGCACGCGGGTCGTGGGTGACCATAACGATGGTTTTGCCGTGCTCCCGCGAGAGTTGACGCAAAAGATCAAGAATCTTTGCGGCCGATTCCCGGTCAAGGTCCCCGGTAGGCTCATCCGCCACCAGCAGAGGGGGATCCGCCACCAATGCGCGTGCAATGGCCACCCGCTGCTCCTGTCCTCCTGACAATTCGGAGGGAGTGTGATGAATCCGGTCAGCCAGCCCCACCAGCTCCAGAACCGCCTTCACGCGCTCGTGACGCTCCCGTTTTGACATGGGAGAAAGGAGCAGCGGCAGCTCCACATTCTCAAAAGCCGTCAGCACGGGCACGAGATGATACAGCTGGAAAATGTAACCCACATGGCGTGATCTCCATTGGGTAAGAGCGCTCCGGGAAAGTTTTGAAAGTTCCGCTCCGGCAATCACCAGTGAACCCTCCGTCGGCGAGTCAATGCCTGACAGCAGGTTAAGCAGAGTGGTTTTCCCGGAACCGGAGGGGCCCATCAGGGCAAGAAATTCCCCTTTTGGAACTGTGAGGTCAAGTTTCTCCAGCGGTGTTATCGTGGCAGGGCCCCGGCGGTAGTTTTTGGAAACTCCGGCGCATTGAATCATCACGTCGTTCATTTTGTTAAAGAAGTTGATTTCACTCTCTGGCCTTCACGCAGGTCCACCGGCAAAAGAACTGTTTGCTCCCCCGGGCGCAGACCACCGGTCACCCGCAGGTAGCCGTCGCGCTGCTCAGCAGAGGTCAGCACCTCACGTTTCGAAACGCGTCCGGACTCCGGATCATAAACCCACGCGGCTCCTTCTCTAAGCGCCTTTGCGTTCACCCAGACAGCCAACGCACCGGCCCCGGTTGCCCCCTTGCCAACTCCGTCCTGGTCGGCACCGCTGATTTCCAAAAACTCCACCCGGCAAAGCATTTCAGGACGGAGCTGCCCCGCCGGATCATCTATCCTTACTTTGGCTTGAAGTGTGTTCCGCTGCACATCCGCCTCGCCCGTAATTCGCGTGACCTCGCCAGAAAAAACTTTTTCCGGCAGCAGCGCGCAGTGAATGCGGACGCGCTGTCCCGTCTGCATTTTTGCGGCATCCGCCAATGGCACATCAACCCGCACCTGAAGTTTTGCCGGATCATACAGCACACAGACCGTGGAGCTGTCCGCATGATCCATCGCGAGCATTTTCTTCTCACCGGGCGACGCCAGCAGCCGGAGGACGCGCCCGGCAATGGGAGCTTTGATGCGGGTGCGTTCAAAATTCAGTTCCGCCATCTGCACCGCCACGGAGGCGAGTGCGATTTCGTCATCCTTGGTGGCCGTTTCCAATTCCATGCGCTCAACCTCAGAGGCGAGTTCCGCTGTTTTTGCCTGCGCGGCGAGATACAACGAGCGTTCCCGCTCGACCCGCAATTTCGCCGAATTCACTTCGGAACGGGAAACCGCATTTTTTGGCAAGGCCTCAAAACGCCCGAATAAATCACGGGCCTCATCGCCAAGCGAATTCGCTGCGATGGATTCAGCAGCCGCCGATTCCTGTTTCCTGCGGGCTCCGTCAATTGCCGCCAAATGCGCGGCCCTCGCCGAAATCAGCATCCGCTTGCGCTGGCGGGCGGCATCCAAGGCCAGTCCTGCATCATCCTCCACCAGGGTGGCCAGAAGCTCGCCCTTTTCCACCTGTTGTCCCTCCAGCACAGGGACGGAAGCCACCACCCCGTCTATCAGGGCTGCTGCCCTAACCGGTAGAGGATCGGGTTCAATCCAGCCACTGGCCTGAAAAAGCATGGCTCCGACCAAGGGGTTGGAAGTGGCTTTGGGCGCATTTTCCCCGCCCGGCGCAGACAACGGAACGGCAGCGCTGGTAACCAGAACAATGGCGGTTTCCACCTTCCTTGCTGGCAGGAGCCGGTCACGGAAGAGCATCAAAAAAAGAAGCCCGAAGCCGACCGCAATAGCGGCGGGAATCGCCCAGTCCGGAAAACGCCGGGGGGATTGAGGGGATGATGTTGAGGCGTCATCACGCCGTATCAGAAAATCAAGAGATGAGGGCACACAGGGAAAAGAAAAAGTTGAGAACAATCCAAAGGTTCAAGCTGAACTCTGGCGGGACACGGAACCGCACTTAGGCAGCTCCGCTGAAGGGTGTATGATGCCCTGTTCTCAAATTCTCCAAACACCCAGCACCGCTCTCCGTTCTGAAGGCGTGTCCGGTCCCGCAACGGCCGGTGAAACGATGATGGCATTTTCGATAGATTCGAAAACCGGTTCCGAGCGGAGGAAAAATTCTACCAACTCAATTACCAGAAAGTGAGGTGGCGGCATCTTGACCGAACCTGTCGGGGGGGTCCCGTTGGGCAGCGTTCCGGCATCCAGACAGCACGGGGGCTCGTTTTGCTGGTTTTCCCCTCCCCCGCATTTCTCACAGCATTTGGTCACATGGCCAGCGGATCCGGTTTCACCACAGGATTGCAAACCCGGCAAAAGAATCGTGCCATCATAAAGGCAGAATTGCAGCGGCCTGCCGACCGCAGGAATAAACATCCCGAAGCAGAGCAGGAGCAAAACGGTAACCCAGCGGCGCACGCCCCATTGTTCCCCAGAAGGGAGGCAAGGTCAAAGCTGTTTTCAGCTTAAAATAATTTGGCCCCATGCCTCATCCTGATACTGAGCTGGGTGATACGTCACAAAGGAATAGCCGAGCACGTTTCGGGGCCATGGTCGGCCCTTGGAGGTGCGGCGGGGTTTCCAGCCAGCAGCTGCTTTTACGGTGTCCACTTTAACGGCTAGCGGCCTTGGCGCTCCGGCCCATCCGCTCCGCGAAATCACGCAGGTAGTCTTCCCTCCAGCGGTTCACGGTTTTGGCACCGGCATGAAGGCCTTCCGCGTTGGAGGGCGCGGGATCGTCTATCCACCAGCGTGGGTGGGTTCGGGAGATGGTCCTGGTTTTGTCCAAATTGGGGAGCACGGCGGTGAAGCTGCCGGTTTGGCCGTTGAGCGGGGGAAAGTCGCTTTCGATGCGGTAGGGCCAGATTTTGGCATCGCGTGGTGAGAAGCGGAAGCGGAGGACGTTGCCTTCGAGAGTGCCGAGGGCGGGGATGCGTTTGTCGAAGATCATTTTGACGTGGTGTTGCTGAGCGAAACCGTTTGGTGCTGGCAGGGCGAACTCGACGACGCCGAAGGCTTCGGCTTTGTCGTCGTCGGTGGTGAGGTGGTCGAAGAAGGTGCGGCGGCCGTCCCAGATGCGGACGAATTGACCGCCCCAGCCTGGCTGCGTGGGATCGCTGGGCGTGCCGTGCAGCAGCCAGGCGACGGAGGGCGAGTCGCCCATTTTGATCGTGCCTTTGAGCTGTGTGGCGAAGTAGCCGCCCAGAGCGCCATGACCGGTGATGTGCTTGCTGACGAAGGCTTGATTGCCCCAATCGCCGCTTTGATTGCCACCGACGAACCAGCCGCGATAGGTCGAGTTTGCTTCGATGATCCAAAGCTTGGGATGGTGCTGCTCGAGGTAGTGGTAAGCATCCACGCACCACATCTTGTTCGGGCCGCCGATGAAATAGACGCGCAGTTTGGGCAGAATGTCCGGCGCATCATGCAATGCCTGCGCCAAGTCTTCGAGGCCGCCCCAGACGAGCACATGCAGCGGACGCGGATCATCGCGGCGGGCACAGCGGATGATCCATTCGGAGCCTTCCGTGCCGCTGCCAAAACCTGCGGCACCGGGGCTTTCGAGAGCGCCTTGTTTTGTGATGGCACGCAACGCCTCCGGCGTGGGATAGCGGGGTGAATGCGTGCGCAGCCTGGGGAAGTCACGCTCATATTCGGAGATCACTTCCAGAATGTCCTTATTTCGACCGGAGCCGTAGGGCGAGGAAACAAGGCCCTCCAGTTCCAGCACATCCGAATAGAGCAGCAGATGCACCATAGACTGGTCGTCGTCGGGATCGGTGCCGCCAATGTCGGTGGAGACGAGCACACGCGGGTGATTGAGGTTAGCCGCGGCAGCGGCCAGCGTGAGTGCGAGCAGGACGCAGATGATGACGCGATACATGGCTATTGTGGTCCGGCTCCCTTCATGACAATGGCGGGCACATCTTTGGCAGGATGAGCGGTGTAGGAATAGGGCGGTTGAGTGAAGGGCCCGACGTCGGGACCATCGGTGCCACCAAGGCCGGTCTCCTGTTTGCCTTTGGTTTTGTCGTAGATGTTGTCCTTGGCGGTGATGAAGGCGTGGTTGCCATCGGCGAACTTATGCGGGTCTTTGACTCCCTTGAAGTAGTTTCCCTCGATGAGAACAGAGGCAAACGAACCGGAGCCGATGCAGTAGTTGTTGCCCTCGCAGGTGTAGAGGTTGTTGTAGAGATGGCACTGGCCAAAGAGCACCCGGGGCATCCGCTCCCTCACCAGATCCGCGAACCAGTTGTGATGGTAGGTGACACGGTTCTTGCCGGTGTCTGTGCCGCCAGCCGTGGAGCCGCCTCCGATCAAACAAGACAGGCGGTGATCGTTGGTGGCGTCCGTATACCAGAACTTGCACCACGACACGGTAACGAAATCGCTGCCGACGGTGAGGTCGAGATTGCCGTCGCGACTGTCCCATACATTGAGGTGATCGAACCACAGGTGATGCGACTCGCGGGCGGCGATGGCGTCCGCAGGATCGTTTCCAACGCCTGCGCCCTGGATGTTCAGATTGCGCACGATGATATTAGCCGCGCGTTTGATGCTCAGCCCGCCATGAATGGTGGCGTTTTTGTCCGCGCCCATGAGGGTTTTATTGCTCTTGATGTCCAGGGCCTTGGGGCCGGTGGCGATCTTTCCAGCCACGACCAACACTCGCGGCACGTCATCAGCGAGGAGGCGCTTCAACGTCTCCAGAGTGGTGACGGTGATAGGCGCTGCCTCACCGCCGCCAGCCGTAGTTTTCAAACCATGCGCTTCCACACTGGCCCAGCCGACAAGATCGGAGGCGGAGGTGAAAGACGGTGCTAGCAGCGTGGCGTGGAGGAAGAGGGCGATGAGCGGGCGCGATTTCATGGCGGAATTTCACTGTTAGATGAGGGTAACACCTTTGATCGAGGCAGTTCTACCTTCATCGTGACAAGTTCTGCCAGTATTCTAAGGTGCGTCATGCTTTCCGTTTACCAGTTCGATCCCGCACGGGATCCCTTTTCGCCCTACGGCTTCAGTTGCCAGATGTGGCAGCCCACGCTGATGCCGAAGCCGGACCGGCATAACGAGATCGAGATCAACTTCCTGCGCAGCGGCTCGGTGACCTATCTCATGGGCGGAAGCCGCACGACGATCCAGGCCGGGCGCATCGCTCTCTTTTGGGCGGCGATTCCGCATCAGATCGTCGCCTGGGAAGGGAAAGAACCGTATTTCGTCGTCACGCTGCCGCTGGGCTGGTTCCTCGCCGCCGGTGTGTCGGTGACTTTCGCTCAGGTGCTGCTCAAAGGCGGGCTGGTGATCGACACCGCGCCGTTCGGCACCGATCCAGCGCAGTTTCAGCGTTGGGAAGCTGATCTCCGGGAGAAAGACGAAGTGCGTGAACGTGCCGCCCTGCTGGAACTGCAGGCGCGTCTTTTGCGTCTGGCTCACGCGCATCCGAAGGCTGCAAAGGCACGCTCCATCCCGCCTTCCCTATCCCGCGCTGACCAACTCGCCTGCTACATCGCGTGCAATTATCACGAGCCGCTCACGGCGGAAAGCATCGCCAAAGCCAGCGGCCTGCATCCGAACTACGCGATGAATCTTTTTCGACATGCTTTCGGCACGACGATGAGCGACTTCATCGTGCAGCACCGCCTCTCCCACGCGCAACGCCTGCTGCTTACCACCGACGATGCTGTGACCGAGATCGCCTTCGCCTCCGGATTTCAAAGCCTGAGCCGCTTCAACGAAGCCTTTAAGAAGTCTTGCGAGTGCTCGCCGAGGGAGTATCGGAAACAGCAAAGAGAAACATCATCGCGTTGACGCCGATTGGTCGTCCTGCCGAATGGCACCGCCGTATTCGATGCCGACGACAGCCGCCTGAGGGGAGAGTTGAAACGCATCAACTGCCCGGGTTGCGCGGAAGCGATGCCTGGCAGGAAACCGCAGGGAAGGAGCGTTATTGGTTAAGGTTCACTCTGAGGCGGAAGAAACGGCGGGCGGTTTCGGCGGGCAGGGTGAGGGCGGTGCGGCGGGCGTCGGGCAGGGGGGAGCCGGAGAGGATGGTGGTGCCGGGGATGCTTTGCCAGATGTGACCGCAAAAAGTCCATGATTGTTATTGCGAATCCTAAAAACACGCATATAATTGGTGCTTAACTGATTAGCACAACCAATGCGCCATCTGCTCACCCCTTGGGACCTGCCACAAAGTCTGCTCTTCGACGAT
>JBBQWG010000055.1:0-39530 GCA_038210825.1 Verrucomicrobiales bacterium | reverse complement strand
CGGTCGATTGAGTTCTCCTCACGATGCTCCCCACCCCACCTCGCGGTGACGCAGTTTCGTTTGAGTTATTTACGGTTTTCATGGGTTCGCAATGCCGGGTCTCCCACCCGGCGGGGTGGTGCGGCTCGATGGCGCACGAGTGCGGCAGCCCTCTGCCGCTTTCCCGGAGGCTGCTTGATGCCGAACTGCGGCGGGGGGCGAGGAGGCAGCTTTCAAATGATCTGGGGTGGGGCGGGAACCGGTTGAGAAAGCGGCAGGGGGCTGCCGCACTCCATAAAAAGGCGCTTCCCGCTGGGCGGGAAGCGCCATGGAAACGGCCTGCGGAATGCCCACGGGCGTCCGGTGGGAGGGTCTACCCAATCTTGTATTCCCAGCCGGCGCGGTAGGATTTGCTGATGAAGGCATTGGCTTCCGGGCTGTTGGTGAAGGCCATGGCCTTGGCGTCCCAGAGGAGCTGTTTGCCCTTTTCCACCCGCTGGGCCACGTTGCCGAGGAGGATGGTTTCGGTAAAGGGAGCAGCGTATTTGAAGTTGGAGCCGGGGAAATCGATCGGCTTGTTGCCCAGGCAGGCCTGGCGCCATTCCTCGTGGTGGCCGATGGAGCGTTCGATCAGCTTGGGAGGATTGCCGATCTTCTGCATGTTGGCCTCCGGAATGATGCGGGAACGGTCACCATAGTCGCCGGTGACCAGCAGGCTTTCCTTGGTGCCGACGTAGACATTGCCGCTGGTCGGGATTTTCTGCAGGCTGCCGTCCGGCATGCGCAGTTTTTCCTCACCGATGGCTTTGGCCACGCGTTCCAGGGCGAGGGCGTCCTCGCCTTTTTCATTCTTCAGCATGCCATCATACCATGTGACGGTGAATCCCGGACGGTCCTTGCCGTTAGGCAGTTTGCCGCGGCCGTAGGTCCATTTCAGGATCGCTCCCTTGGGGAACATGTCAGACGACTGGCCATTGATTTCCAGCACTTCCACGGCGGTCGGATAGCCTGGATTCATGGACATGAAGATGGAGTCCATGGTGTGGCAGGCCATATCTGCAAGGGCCCCGCCGCCAAAGTCAAGGAACCCGCGCCAGTTGAACTGGTGATAGACGCCGCCGCGTTTGTTGGATGGATTGTGGGAGAAGGGCCGCTGCGGAGCCGGGCCCAGCCAGAGGTCCCAGTCCAATTCCGACGGCACCGGATCGGTGGTGACAGGTTTTTCCCCGCCCTGCGGCCAGATCGGCCGGTTGGTGACACAGTGGATCTCGGTGATGTCGCCTAGAATCCCACCGTTCACAAATTCATAAATCCGGCGGTTGCCTTCGTTGGCGTGCCCCTGGTTGCCCATCTGGGTGGCCACCTTGTATTTTTCCGCCGCCAACTGGAGCTGCCGGGCTTCCCACACGGTGTGGGTGAGCGGCTTCTGGGTGAAGACATGCTTGCCGGCCATCATCGCGATGGCGGTGGCTGGATAGTGGTGGTGGTCGGGCGTGCCCACGATGACCGCATCAATGTTCTTGGCCTGCTCCTCGAGCATCTTCCGGTAGTCCTGATATCCCTTGGCGTCCTTCCAGTTGGGGTCGTCCTTGTGGGCGAGGGCGTTGGCAAAATTGCGGGTATCGACGTCGCAATAACAAGTCACGATGTCCCCGGCGGCTTTGGTGTCGTCGGTGTGGCGCTTGTTGATCCCGCCCACCCCCACAAAAGCGATGCGCAATTTGTCACCCTTGTTCTGGGCATGGAGGATATTGGGAAAGGCCAGAACCCCGGCGGCGAGACCGGATTTGGTGAGGAAGGAACGGCGGTTGGTCATGGGATTGGAAATCACGGAACGTGAAAACGTCACACTGCCCGGTTCCGGGGAAACTGGCAAGAGTTTCGTGGTGGCGGCAGCGGCGGCCATGGAGTCGGAACCTCCCAACTTCACCGGCCAACGGTCCCTTCAAGGCAGACGGGCGGCGACGCCTTGCTCCCCGAACGCTCCCATCTCGCCAGTCTTGAAGGTGGGGAGGTTATCGATCCCATCTGGACCGATGGAGTAGACTGTGCCGGTGGCCGCGTCCCAGCGCAGTGGCTGGCCATCGTACGGATCCAGCGGCACGGCAGGTAGAAACTCCGGCACCAGAGCCGCTATGGCTGGCACTCTTTTGCCATCATGGGCCAACGACCAACGCTTGGCCGCAATGGCCGCGCGGCAGCAGCCACGGAAGGCATCGCACGACCAAATGGACTCGGCCATCTCGAAATAGACATGGGACGTGCCAGCCAGGATGCGTCCGGCACGGTTGGGTTCGAGGCTCCAGACGGAAAGCTTGGACTCTGACTCAAGCCAATCGCGGGCGGCCCGCAATTTCTGTAATCCACCGCGCTCGGGAATCCTTGTCAAGTGATCCAGCAGGGCAAGTTGCCGCAACATGAGATTATAGTAGGCTTGCGGTTTAAACCGGCTTTTCGCCACCCAATCCGGCACTTCTTTTCCGCTTAGCAAGCCAGCGGTTGCCCCGAGCTTGAGGTTTGGGTTTTTCCTTGGATCAAACCAAAGGCGGTAGTCGCGCGCAAGGGCCTTGACCATGTCCTGGGGGTGCGCTGTGGGCGATGCCAACCATAACATCCCTCGGGCAAGCATGGCATCGTTGGCCCCGGGTCGGGACAGCACCCGGATCAAAGTGGCATCCCCGACGCGGTTTGTGCCTACTGCGATCATATAGCTTGCCAAGGAGTCGGGAGTCTCTTCCAACCGCCGGGAAAGCTGCACTAGCGGTTCCAACCAGTCCATTGCCGCTCCCGCGTCGTCGATCTCGACAAACTGCCGGACTTTGCCCCGGAGGAAACTCTCTGCCAGTTGCTGGGCTTTATAGAAGGAACGGCTGCCTGGTCCGCTTTCCGTCCGCCAACCGGGAAAGCGGAGGGCCTTGTCCACGATCTCCCGCATGGCAGGGGCGGCTTCGATCAACGGCTGCATCCGTTCCTCATTCCACGGTTCGCGCCAGCCCATGATTTCCCGCTGCTCTTTTTCGATCTCCGGCCAGATTTCCTTTTCGATTTCCGCCTCCAGATATACCAGCCCGTTGTCCGCATCCGGGACTGGCGGCAAGGGCTCCGCCAGGATAAAACCGGCCGGCATCCGGGGAGGCTCGTCGCGGATAAGCTGGAACCAAGCGAGGTAACCCACAACTCCCAGCAACCCCAACACGGCTCCGATTTTGCTCAGTCGCGAAAATGGCCGGTGAGTGGACTCCATGAAATAGCAAAAAGGAGGATGCCGCCACTCCGTCAAGCCAGCTTTGAGGGAATTCCGCCCTGGGTCAGGGTGGACTCACCGCTCCAGAGGAGACCCCACCTCCACTGTCAGCATGCCGCGCGGCGGCAGGGCATACTGCAGCGGGCCTTTGGCGGACTGGTCCGGCTGGGGCGTCAATGTATCCGTGCCGCTGGTCAGCCACGCCCGGGCCGGGCCGGTGCCCGTGCCGCGCAGACTGACGGCGAGTTCAGCAGGCTGGTCCTGGGCGTTGACCACATTCACCACTACCCGCTGGCCGTCTTTGGTGCGGAAGGCACAGGCTTTGACTCCGGGTTTGGAAAATCCGCTGGCGCCCGGGCCGGTGACACTGCTTGGCACCACCTGCATGCCCGGTTCGAGGCGCGAGGCAAACTGGCGGAAGCCATGATAGATTCTGGTGGCTTTCCATGAGTTCCCCCAGTCCAGATGGATCAGGGCCTCGCCGCCCTGACGCGGCGGATAGACCCAGTCGTAGGCCATCCACACATTGGCCCCGCCATTGAAGGCTTCACTCATGGCCAGCCAATATTCGGCTGCCGAGCGGATCAGGTCCGGGGAATCGTCCGGCCCGTTGACACACCATTCGGTGCCCCAGACCGGGCGTCCCCTCGCGGCTTTGGTTAGGGTTTTCCAGCGGTCGCCGCGCCGGTCGTAGTCGTGGGTGCCGACAATATCGAGGGCGTCTCCGGCTTTGCGCAGGAGCGGGGGCAAATAACGTTCCGCGGCATCCACCGCGCTGAGGCCATTCGGACCCACCAGTTGGGGACGCGGCACTTCCGGGTGCTGCTTCGCCATTTTGGTCAGGTAATCGCTGACCATTTTGAACAATGCCGCGTGCTGGTCAGGGGTCAGGAAATACGACGGCTGGGTGTGCGGCCAGTCCGGTTCGTTGGCGATGCTCAGGTAGTCCATGACCACGCCGTTTTTCTGCATGTGATTCAGAAAGGCCCAGATGTATTCCGCGAGTTCCAATTCCAGACCCGGCTTCAGGGTGGCCTTCTGCTGCCCACCGCCGGAGGGATCGTTATTGGTCTTCATCCAGGCCGGCGGGGTATAAAGCGTGGCGTAGAACTTCATCTGCGGCTGCCGCTGCCGGGCGGCCTTGCAGATGGCCAGGGTATGTTCGCAATATTTGAAATCCTCCGGTTTGAAGGCCTGCGTCCATGGATCGGCGTTGTCGTTTTCCGGCTCATGGTCATGGCGGATGTAAAGGTGCAGTAAATCCGTGCGCACGTCCTTGAACATGGCATCATAGAGTTTTTCCTGCTCGTCCGGCTTGTCCCTGGCCGCGAGGCTGGTGATGTGACCTTCGTAGAAAATCGCCCCGCACCCCAAGCCGTCAAAAGTCTGCAGGGCCCTGGAGGCTTCCACTCTGATCTGGGTCGCCGGGGCGGCCCATGCCGAAGTCTGCCGGGCAGACCATGCGAAACACGCCGTAAGCCCGAGGAAAGTGCGGAAGGGAAAGGTCATGGCCAGGGAGTTTGTGGAATCAGGCTCGGATGAAAGCCATTCCCATAACCAATTCCCGCCCGGGAAGCAAGATTCCAATTCTGCGTTAGGAAAAGTTGACCGGATCCCGGGGGGGCACTGTCCGCCATAACGACCACGGCGACCACGGCGACCAGGGCGGGTAAGCAGGAGCGGACCGAATCCGGCGCATGGGAATCCAATGGCTCCGGGGCCGGCGGGACGCCGGCGCTCCCAGCGGTCAGGCGACCGGGACGCTGAGCCAGAAGGTGGTGGCTTCCGGGGTGCTGCGCACGCCGAGGGTGGCTTTCATCTGGGACGCCAGCACGGAAGCGACGGTCAGGCCGATGCCAAAATGTTTGCTGTCCTTGGTGCTGGCAAAGGGCTTGAAGACGTCCTTGAGCTTTTCCGGGGCAATCGGGGCTCCGGTATTCCTAACCAAAACATCGACATGGCCGGGGCGGCTTTCCGGCAGGGACCCGGGCGGCAGGACATCAAGGGCGGCAGCCCCGGGCTGGCCACTGCCGGCGACCGCTTCCGCAGCATTGAGCAGGAGGTCTCCGAGCAACTCCTTGAAGCGTCCGCTGTCGATCATCACGGGAGGCACCTCCGGGGCGATGTTGATCTGGAAGGGGACGTTGAATTTGTTGAACGGAGCCCGCAAGGTGCCGTCCATGACGGGAAGATAGTCCTTCAACTGAACCGCCTGCGGAGTGATCCGGACACAGCCCCCGGCGGCGAGGATCCGTTCCGCAAGGCCCGCCGCGCCCTGGGCCGCTTCCTTCATGTGGTCAAGGTTCTCCTTGGTGGTCTCATCGAGTCCATCCCCCATCAGAATCAAGCTGGAAAAGCCTTGGATGACCGCGAGAAAGTTGTTCTGCTTGTGCACCAGGCCCCGGATCAGGCTGTTGAAAAAGTCGCCCACGGGGGTGCCCTGAATCACCGGGGGTTGGGCCATAATATATCCGTGGACAGTCAACTCGCTGGTTTGCATCGTTTAAAAAAGAGGGGGGCCTTCCATAAAAACTGCATTTATTAGGTTTTGTAAAGTAAAAGATCAGGGAAAGTTAAGGAAAGTCCTGCCGAGGAAAGCAGCGGCAGCGTATTGAGGCCTACGGGCCGGCCGCACGGATGCGGGTGCCTGTTCGTTTTTATTGCTGATGATTCAGGACAGGCGGGGCAGCATTACGGCCCGGACGATCGGGTCAAACCTTGTCCAAAATTCCCGTTTTGGCCCGGGGGAGCAGTATCCCCACGGAGGATTCCTCGGATGTGTCCAGTGTAGCCATCAGAATCGGGAAGTCTCCAAATTCGGCCATGACCTGGCGGCAGGCACCGCAGGGAGAGACCGGTGCGTGGGTATCCGCGACCACCACGAGGGCTTGGAATTCCCTGCACCCAGCCGCCACGGCCTGAGCGATGGCATTGCGCTCTGCGCAAATCGTCAGCCCGAAGCTGAGGTTTTCCACATTGCATCCCTTGTAGATCACCCCATCCGTTCCTAACAACGCCGCGCCGACGTGGAATTTCGAGTAAGGGGCATAAGCGCGTTCGCGGACTTCCCAAGCCGCCGGGAGGAGTTTGGTAAAATCAATCATGAACACAGGTCTCCTGGCTGGCTATTGTCATTGGTCATTGGTCATTTGTCGTCGGTCATCGGTCATCAGTCATTTGGCATTGGTCATTTGTCATTGGTCATTGGTCATTTCCCATCACCCCCTCACGCTCTCGGGTGGAAGTTCCGGTGGACCTCTTTGAGGCGGCGTTGGTCCACATGGGTATAGACCTGGGTGGTGGAAATATTGGCATGTCCCAGCATTTCCTGAATGACGCGCAGATCCGCGCCGCCGCTGAGCAGATGGGTGGCAAAACTGTGCCTGAGCAGGTGCGGGTAAACCACGAGATTCACGGCAGCCGCGCGGCCTTTGACAATTTGCCAGAGGCGCTGGGTGGTCAGGGCCTGCCCGTGCTGGCCAATAATGAGGTGGCTGCGGGTTTTGCGGTTCACCAGCTCCGGGCGTCCCTTGGCGAGCCATGCCTCTACCGCTGCAAGCGCCTGACGGCCCACCGGAACCAACCGGGTTTTGTTGCCCTTTCCCGTAACCCGGACAAATCCTTCCTCCATCGACAGTTGATCGAGGGTCGCGTTTGCCAATTCCGAGATGCGGAGGCCGCTGGCATAGAGCAGTTCCAGAACGGCGAGGTCTCGGTAGTCCAGCGGCAGCTTTGGTTCGATGCTGGCAAGGAGATGTTCCACCTCGGTTTGGTTCAGGGTATCGGGCAGTGACGCATCCAACCGGGGGGCCTGCAGATCATCTGCCACATCCCGGGGAATCATTTTCCGGACCGCCATCCAGCGGAAAAAAATTTTCACGGCAATCACTTGGAGCCGCACTGAGGCATTGCTCAAACCGCCATCCTTGCGCCCGTAAAGATAGTCGGTCAAATGCCTGAGGGTCACCAACGGCGGATCCGTGACCCCGTGGACGGTTTCCAGCCATGAAGCGAGGGCCTCCAGCGTCTGCCGGTTGGACAATTGATAGTTGACCGACAGGCCGCGCTCGGTGGCGAGATGCAGGATAAACCTTTCAACAGCGGTGGTCATGCCCCACGGTGCGTCACAAAGGCCGTAGTGCAATCGGAGGGAAACGCAGCTCGACTTTCCAGAGTCGAGTCCCCTCCCGCAGACTGCCCACTTATCCACGTGGCGGTTACGGCCTCCTAACGCAATGCGACTTGACCGTGAAGTTCGCCGTCGGGAATTTCCGGCACGCTGCCGGTCACGTAGGCTTTGGCAGCCTCATAGAGATAGCGAACCCCCTGGAGACCTGAATTATCCCAGAACTCCGCATGGCGCGGGATAATCTGCACTAGAACCAAATTGGGATCATCGACTCCGCCAGGGAACCAGACGCGGAAAGGCTCTTTCCAGTGTTCTGCGATCCGCGCGCGGTCATGGATCAGATGGGCGGTGCCGCCCAACGTGAGATACTTCTGATGATCCTTCTGAAATGTCAGGAGCACCTCCTGGTCCTGGCGGATTTCTTCCGCCTTCACCGTGGTGCCGTCCGTGTAGAACCACACCTGGCAATCAGGTCCGGTATGGGCGATTTCCATGGGCCGGGCATGAAGCGAATCCATACCGCCATGCGTCACCAGCATGGCGGTATGGAAGCTTTGGAGCAGCTCGGCTATTTTTTCCGGGATGGGGCTTTTCATGAGGGGGAAGATTTTGAAACCCAGGGCCCGGCTCCGAATTATTTGTTATCGCGGACCTTGTCGGCTTGGTCTTCAAGGGCGTCCGCCTTCTTTTCTGCATTATCCTTGACGGCATCGGCTGTGGATTCGGCATTGTCCTTGACGGCTTCGGCGTTGGCCTTGGCTGCTTCGGCGTTGGCTTTCAATTGCTGCTCCTTGGTTTCGGCGGCGGCATCACCCAATTTGCGGGTGGCGTCAGCCTGTGCTTCGATTTGGTCCGCCTGGGCCTCAATGGCTTTCTTGCGGGCCTGCTCCTGGGCATTGTCGCAGGCAGTCAGGGAAAAGGTGGCGGTCAGGGCGGCGCAAATCAGGATCGTTTTCATATTTTCAGAGAGTTGGGAGTGAAGTTGTTCCGCAGCAGGGAGGCCGTGGCTGCACCTTTCCTCTGCAAAGGCCGTGCCGTGCCGGTTTTACGGGCAAAACCGCCGGACCCTCCGCTTTGCCCAAGGCTTATTGCCGCACTTGGACTTCCCGGTGCGGCAATTTGCCTGTCTTTGGTCAGGAGGCCGTCCGTGAACGCTTCCCTGCTTCAGAATCAGGAGCCTGGCCCTCCCGCGCTCCCCTATTTCGCACGCTGGCGCTGCACCCAACCGTGGGTTCCTTGTCCCCATGCCGATCCTTTCCGTTCTGATCCGTCATGGCACGGGAAGCCTGCGTGCGTGCCAATGCCTCTGTTGGTTTCTGTTGGCCGCTGTTCCTTCCGGTCTGGCTGGTGGGGGATTGAATTTGCCTCCGCCCCGGCCCGCCGAGGCTCCGGGCGGCAGGGCTGTGGCCCTTTTGGTTTCCGGCCTCGACCTGAAGGCGCGGGAAGCCGTCCTGTTGCAGGAAATTATGTCAGGAAATGTGCCGGAATTCTGGCGGAAGTATGTGGAAGTCACCATCGACGAAGGAGGATACCGCCTCGTCTTCCTCGCCGCCCCGGACTATCTGGCGGTGGGAAGTAATGACGATTTTTTCCGGACTCCGGTCACTCCCGCCGTTGCGGAGGCGGTGGCGGCCCGTTTCCGGTGCACGCTCCCGACGCCGAAGATGGTGGATGCCATTTACCATGCCGCCGCCGTCAAGCTGACCCCGGTGCCACGCCCGCCAGGTCCGGACATGACGACGATGCCCGCCTTTCTCGCCTATCAGGAAACGGTCCGCGCCCAAAGGGCGGCTACCCTGACTGCTTTTCCGCCCGGTGCCCTTGTGGCGGGCCATCAGAAGGATATCGTCCTGACTTCCCGGCTGGCGGAAGACAGCGGCAAGGTGGCGATCTATGGCTGGCACCGTTTGGACGGCACCCCCATTCAGCCCCTCTTCACCGGCCATGCCGAAACCTGGGTGGACTATAGTCACGGGGTCCGGCTGGTCTCGCAGGACGTCCGCCTGAATGGCCGGCCTTCCACGGTCCGCGCTATCCTGCGGGATCCCCGGCTGGCTCCGTTGCTCAGCGGCGAATCACCGCCTGCTCCAAGCCAGCCGGTTCCTGACAAACCGGGCAAACCCGGCGGACTTTGAGAGGAACCGGCCCGGACCTCAGGGGTCCGCGAGAACACGCCACCGGTGCGGCGTCACGGGGGTCCTGAAATAAGAGTTTGAATCGTGATGCCCGTGCAGCGTGGCCACATGGCCAATGGAGGGATCGGCCTGGATCCAACGTCCGGCTCCGGCATAGACAAGGACATGGATTCCGGACAGGGTCACCGCCAGATCGCCGGGTTGCAACGCATCGTCCTCCATCTGGTGGATCATGAATTCCGGTCCGGCGGGCACGGTGAACCGGCGGTAGCCTTCTCCCATGGCGCGGGCACTGGTGTCGAACCACCATTGTTCAAGGGCGTGGCGCAGGGTTCCCCCATCAGCATGCCGCAGCCCATACCACCACAGGGCGTCCCGCAGGGCACGCCGGGGCAGACCGGAACAGTCAAGGCCCCAACGGTTTTCACCGCCCCAAACATAAGGGGTGCCCTCAAATCCACGGAGCCGGGCGACATAAGCCTCCCGCAGAGCCCCCCGGTCAACAGGCCGGGCGGGCAGCAGCAGCATGACACCCATCAGGCACGGTAGAGCCAGCATCGACCACCGCAGCCCACGGTGCCGCCAACCCCAAAGCAGGCAGCCGAACCAGACTAACGACCCGAGACCCAACAGAAATAATTTTGTCAGGGTGCTGCTGACGGGCTGGACCAGAACGAGGGCCAGCCCGCTGGCGGCACCCAGTGTCAAAATGATAACAAGGCGGCGGAGCATGATGTGCGCTGTTTACTCCGCACCTGGTCACTGCCGGGTGGCCTTGACCTGTTCCAGCCGTTGTTTGAGGTCCAGCACCGTCCTGGGATCAAGGAGATTGTGGGCCTTGAATTCATTCACGGCGGCCATGGTGCCATCGCTCAGGGTCAGCGGCCAGATCAGGGCTGCGGCCGACGACGGGAGGAGGGCGAGGTTGGCAGGATGGTTGGCCAGTTCGGGCGCGAGCGCTGCGGAAACGCGCCGGGCAATCACCAGATTGTCCCCTTTGAAGGAACCGGCCCGGATCACCGGCGGCTGGCCATTGAGCAAGGCCTTGGTGCCTTCGGCCTCGCTGGTGATTTTCATTTGCTGGCAAAGATTCAGGCTGTCGCGCAGGGTGCGGGACACCAATTGGATCTCCCCCGAGGATTCATAACCGGCGGCCGACAAGGCGTCATTGAGATAGGTCTCCTCACCCGTGTTAATCCGGCCTCGGGACACCAGGGTGCGGAAGTCGGAAAAGATTACAATGGCCCGGAGAAACATCCCCTCGGCCTGCCCGGCCGGCATTGCCGGACTGAGGGAGCGGCGGTCGAGGGTAGCCGCGAGTGCTCCGACCTGCCGGTCGTATTCCCCTTTGGACTGCTGCTTCAGCCAATAATAAAAGACCCCTGCGGCCACGAGGAGAATCAGGAGGATGCGGTTGATTGGCTGCATGGGGAAAGAGGAGGAACGCCCGGAGGATTAAGGATAGGTGGATAGGACGGCAACAGAAAAGCCTTGAATCCATAACGGATCCTGGCGGGAACTCAACGCCGCGCTTTTTCCTGGGCACGGAGGAAATCCTTGAAATCCTCCTTCAGGGCAGCGGGGTCCCGGGCATGGATCAGGGCGTCTTCGGCGGTGATGAAACCATTGGTGAGGAGATGGAACAGGCTGCTGTCCATGGTATGCATGCCATGAACACTCCCCACCTGCATCAGGCCATAGAGCTGCTCAAAGCGGTGATCGCGGACGATGGCCGACAGGGCCGGCGTCATCACCAGGACTTCGCTGGCCATGACCCTGCCCGGTTCATCCGCCCGGGGCAGGAGTTTTTGGTTCACGATGCCCACCAGTGATGCCGAAAGCTGGGTGATGATCTGGGGTTGCTGGGCCGGAGGGAAAATGTCGACTACCCGGTCAAGGCTGCCTACAGCGCTGCGGGTGTGCAGGGTGGAGATGACGAGGTGCCCGGTTTCAGCGGCCGTCAGGGCGGCCGCAATGCTTTCCTGGTCGCGCATTTCGGAAACCACGATGACATCCACATCCTGACGCACCGCCGCCTTGAGGGCATTGGCGAAATCATGGGTATCGATGCCGAGTTGACGTTGTTTGATGAGGCTGCCGGCATGCTGGAAAGTGAATTCGATAGGGTCCTCCACGGTGGTGACCACGCCCCGGCGCTCCGCCAGAATTTGTGAGGTCATGGCGGCAAGGGTGGTGGATTTTCCGGCCCCTGCCATCCCGGTGACCAGCACGAGGCCCTGACGCACCCGGCAGAACTCCTCCACGGTGGGGCCGTGCCCCAGCGTGCGCAGATCCGGCACCGTGGCCGGCACATAACGGAAAGCGGCCTCCAGATTGCCCCGGCTGTAATGCGCATTGCCGCGGAACCGGCCGATGTCCCGCACCTGGATGGCGAAGTCGAGTTCCCAATCCTTCTCGAGGCGGCTGCGTTCGCTTTCTGTCAGGACCGCGAGCACCAGTTCCCGGCAGCGTTTCGCTTCCATGGGCTCATCGGACAAGGGAGTCAGAACCCCGTCAATGCGCGCTACCGGCGGCGCGCCAATGCTGAGATGCAGGTCCGACCCCGCCATTTGGCGGGTCAGGGTGAGAAGATCGACGAGGTCGTAACCGGGGGCCATGAGGTGAGGTGAATGTAGAATGAAAGCTGACCGGAAGCAGGTGAAGCAACCGTGAAGAATCAGGCTTGGTATGGAGAGGAAATGGTTGAATCTCTCATGACAGCCTCAGGAAATCCCCCGCATGGCGCGGCTGAATTCTGACGCGTTGGGGGCGGTGGACAAGGCGGTATCAAAGGTGACGCGGCCCTGCCGGGTGGCCTCCACAAGAGCCTGCATGTAGGATTTGTTGTGAGGATTTCCTCCCCGGGCGATGAAGTCCGAGAGCGCCGGGATATCCATCTGGCGCAGCCAGTCGCGCGCCGCCGCTTCCACTTCAAGAGACTCGCAGATCAGAGTGGACCCTTGGCCGTCCGCCGCCGGCAGCAGACGTTGGCTGAGCATCCCAATGGTCTGGTTGGAGAGGAGGGAAAGCATCACATCCCGCTGGTCCGGCGGGACCAGATGCACCAGACGGTCGATGGTTTCGGCAATGTTGGGGCTGTGCAGGGTGCTGAAAACAAGGTGACCCGTTTCTGAAGCCTGGAGGGCGGTGATGGCCGTAATGGAATCGCGGATTTCCCCCACAAAAATAACATCCGGCGCCTGACGCATGGCATGCCGCAGGCCATCGGCAAAGGTGGGCGTATCCAGTCCCACTTCCCGCTGCGTGAAGAAACTGGTTCGGTCCGAAAATACAAATTCAACCGGATCCTCAATGGTGACAATGTGTGAGGCCCGGGTCGAATTGATCCACTCCAGGCAGGACGCAATGGTGGTGCTTTTGCCGCACCCGGTGGGGCCAGTGACGAGGATCAGCCCCGACCGGCGGTTGAGCCAGTTGGTGAGAATGCCCTCCGGCAGACCCAGCGACTCCATGTTGGGAATCTGGGTGCGGATTTGGCGCATGACCGCCCCGAGGCGGCCCAGATGCTTGTGGAAGTTGACCCGGAAGCGTGGCCCATCCTGCAGACGCCACGCCGCATCAAGGTCCGTCTGCTCCACCGGGTCGCCTCCGCAGCCGCGCCAAAAATCGAGCAGGTCCTGGCGGGAAACCGGCCGGGCGATGGATTCCTGCATCACGCCGCCGACTTTGAAGCGGGCGGGGGCATCCTCGGCGAGGAAAAGATCCGAGGCTCCGTTGCGCAAGGCGACCGCAGCCAGTTCCGAAATAAAGGGGTGGTCCATGAAGTGTCCGGCATCCATGACGGTTTGCCGGCCCGCCGACAAGCCCATCCTGACGGGAGGGGGAAATTTCCTTTCCCCAAGCCGCCCGGACCCGGCGCAGGCCTGCTCCCTAGCAAATCTCCAGCACCTTGTCCACCACCTGCTCCGGATAGGGCAGCTGGATTTTTTCCAGGGGCATGGAGTAGATTGCCGGGGCGTCGATGGCACTGATGCGCAGGACCGGCGCATCCAAATCATCGAAGCACTTCTCCTGGATCATACTGGAAATCTGGGCTCCGACGCCGCAGAAGGGTTTATTTTCCTCGACGTAGATCGCTTTGCTGGTCTTGCGGACGCTGTTGAGAATGGTTTCCTCATCGAGCGGCCGGATCGAGCGCAGGTCCACCACTTCGCAGTCAATTCCGTGCTCGGCGGCCAGGATCTCTGCGGCTTTCAGGCAGGTGATGACGGCGCGGCCGTGGGCAATCAGGGAAATGTCCGAACCCTCACGTTTGATGTCGGCCACGCCGAGGGGAATGACGTATTCCTCCTCCGGCACCTCCCAGGTTTCGCCGTAAAGCACCGTGTTCTCCATCACATAGACCGGATCGTTGTCGCGGATGGCTGCTTTCATCAGGCCCTTGGCATCGTAGGCCGTGGCCGGACAGACGACTTTCAGGCCGGGTGTGTTGGCGATGAAATTTTCCGGGGTATGGCTGTGGGTGGCTCCCACGTTGGTGCCGCCGTTGGCCGGGCCGCGGATCACGATGGGGCAGTGGATCTTGCCGCCGCTCATGTAGCGGACGCTGGCCGCGTTGTTGATCATCTGGTCCCAGGCGACATAGGCGAAACTCCAGAACATCAGTTCCATCACCGGACGCACGCCGAGCATGGAGGCTCCAATCCCCATGCCGATGAACCCGGCCTCGGAAATCGGCGTGTCCACTACCCGTTTGTCGCCCCATTTTTCCCAAAGCCCCTGGGTGACCTTGTAGGCTCCGTTATACTGGGCTACTTCCTCGCCCATGATCACCACGTTTTCATCTCTTGCCAATTCTTCATCCAACGCTTGGCGGATGGCGGTCCGGTAGTCAATAACTGGCATAGTGGGGAGAGGGAGGAAGTCAGAAAACAGAGGGCGGCCGGGTAAAAAAAGATCCTACCTGCCGGGGAGGAGGCAACCATCGCTGAAAACTGAGTTCTGAAAACTGAAAACTTTCCTTCGTTTCAGGCGAGGCCGCGGTCGGCCACTTCCTCCTCGTCGAGCCCGAGATAATGCCCCAGCTCGTGCAAAAAGGTGGTTTCGACTTCCTCCGCAAAAACGGCCCGGTCTTCTTCCGCCCATGCCCACAAGTTGTCCAGAAAAAGCAAAATCTGCGGGGCTTCCGCAGGCCCGGAAGGCCGGCCCTCAAGGCGGCTCATTCCCGTAAAAAGCCCCAGCAATTCCTCGTCCACCGGTTCCTCCTGTTCGGCGGCCCATGCTTCCATGGTCAACAGCACAGCGGAACACTCCGCCGCCGCGGCCTGGACCGGACCGGGCAGTTCCCGGCGGATGTCTTCCACCAGCCGGGACGCAAGGGCGGTCAGTTCGGCGAGTCGGGCGGGGGACATTGGCTTATCCAAACAATTTTCGGGCATTGCGCAAGCCGTCGGCGGTAATGCGGCTTTGCGTCTGGCTGGCCAGCCGGTCGAGGTAGTTTTGCCAGTGCAGGGCCCGCAGGGCCAACACCGAGCCGCCGCCGCGCAGGCCGATGGTGGGATCGTGAATCTCCCAGCCGAAATCCGAATGGCGCCGTCCATAGTCCAGCCGGTAAATCCACGCTCCGCATTCGTCCTTGCGCCACAAGGCCGGATCGTTGCCCGGGATCCCGCTGGCCTGGCCCCAGACACGGTCCACCACATCCCGGTCATAGCCGGCAGGGGACCAGTCGGTGGCGTCTTCCATCGTGGTTAGGCAGTCGGATGCGGCAGGCCGGAATTTCAGGCATTTCCTGACAGATAGTCCTGCCATGGTGCCGGCAAAGGAGCAGCCTCCACACTGCTGGCGAGCCGTCCCTCATTGGCCGGGACAAAAGTGGTGCTGGTGCCATAGACCATGAGCACATCCTGGGAACTGCCGCCGCGCAGGGCATGCGCCACCCCGGCCGGAATGATCACCCCGGCGTTGTTCACTCCGGGGAGATCATCGCCGTAAATGGTAAACCTCATGATCCGCCGGGGCAGGCCGGGCCGTTCGTCCACGAGGATCATTTCCACGATCCCCTGCAGGAAGAACATGGCGTCCCATTGTTCCTTGTCGTAGGGCCGCAGGGCATAATTCTCCGGCTCGTCCACAAAAAGCCGGCGGAACCAGGCGGCCGGTTCCTCTCCCTCGGGCAGATGCGGCGGGTGGATATGGAATCCTTTGGCGGTCCCGGCAAACATCCGTGCGGCGGCCCATTGCCGGGGCCACATTCCGATCCGCGCCAGTGGTCCTTCCGTGCCCCGGGCGAATTCACCGAAAAATCCCCGCTGGGGCTGGGCGAAGACCCGCCGGGGAAACAACACCACCCCGGGAATCCACGCTTCCTCCAGTCCAGCAGGAATGCCCGGTCCGCTGATTTCCCCCGCTTCCACCCCAGTCGTGCAGAGCCGCTCCGGCAAGGTGGACTGGGCGTAGCTGCGGAGTTCCAGTTGCCCGCGTGCCTCGGGCGAGATTCCTTTCCAAAATTCGTCCTGATTCATGAAGGGGAGTAGGGATGATGTAAAAATTCGGAGGATTGCCCTGCGGGGGCCGCCATGGCTCAGGGCCGGGAGGGCGGGGCCGGAACCAGCGGCAGAGCCGACTCAGAGACGGGTCCCCTGGGCAGGGCCTCGGGTTTGGGCACTCCATTTTCCGGAGAGCCTTTGGGCAAGGATTCGTCGCGGAATATAACGCCTTCCGGAGAAAATTCCTGGATCCGGTCGAAGTGGGTGTCCGCATCCAAGTCCTCGAGAATCTTCCAGAGGACACCCTCGCGGTAGACGCGGCGCAGAATCACGGGTCCCTTGCCCTGACGCCGCAGGTCCACATAAAACGGCTCGTTGTAGCCGTCAAAGGTGGTGCGCTCATCCATGGTCCCATCGCGGTCGATATCCCGGTCCCGATACATCAATTGGCCGCGCTGCCAGATCCATCGCAGGTCCATTTTGCCATCGAAGTCCCGGTCTTCGAGCACCGACAGCAATTGGCCGGAGGGCGTGTATTCGCGGATTAAGTCCACCTCGCCATCCCAGTTCACATCCTCCTTGATCAGGATGTTCTCGGGATACTCTCCCGGAGGCGGTCCGGCCGCAGTGAACTTGCCGCGCATCGCCTGCCGCACCACCCAATACACGCCGATGGCGCTGCACATCACGGCGATCAGAATCATGGGGAGGCTGCTCTTCTGCCGCAGGCGGGGGCCGACCCGGCGCCTCATCGGGGGGCGGGCCGGTGCTTTCACCTGGGCATAGGATCCGCCGGCTGCTTCCGAAGGCGGCATCTTCAACAACACCCGGGCCGCCTCCGTCGCAGAAGTTCCGGCCACGGTCAGAGAGCACCCGCCGGAGACCCGTTTCCCATCGGCCTTCTTCAAAAAATGTTCGTCCACCCGGGCTTCGAAGCCATGGTCCGCCAGCACCGCGCAGGCCTGCTCGGCATCCTCGCGCCGGGCATAAGTGCGCACGGTCCGGCGGGAGTGGGCGGGAGAAGAATCGTCCATGAAGTGGCAGGGCACCAGCCCCGTCCGCTAGAAAGTCACGATCCCCCGCCTTCTTCAAGTCCTTCCGCAGCAGATTTCGGTTCCGCCTCCCCCGGTCCACCGTGGCGCTTCAGCCACCAGACCGCCGCACCGTAAAGCACTGCTGGCGCCATTGCGCTTAATGCCAGTGCCAGTCCGGGCCGCTCCGTTCCGGTTGATCCGATGTAAGCAAAGGTCAAAGCCATCGGGCCACACCCGCAGGCAAGGGCGGTATAAAACCGCCGCCGGACCATCCGGGTCAGCCCCGCCATGCAGCAGGTCATTTCCGGCAGAAGGGGCAGCCAACGGGACAGGGCCACCAGCCAGCCACCGCTGGTTCCCGCGAAGATCCGGCCGGCCCGGGCGCGGTCTTTGGCCCCCAGCAGCCAATCCACCACCCGCGGCCCGCCGGCGCGGCAGGCTTCGTAAGCAAGGGAACCAGACAAAAATGACCCTGCCGCCCCGATCACCGCACCCCATCCCGCCCCATAAACAAAACCAAGGGCGCTGATTACGGCCGTGGCCGGCACCGGCAGCACCAGATCCGAGACCAGCAGGCCGAGCCCCACCAGCCAGCCAGTTTTCCGTCCATACTGCTGCAGCCACTCCCCGCTGCCGCCAAAACGCGCCATCATCCCGTCTTCCACGAGGAAAAACGGAATCAGCACCAGCACAGCCAGTCCCAACAGCAACCAGAGAAGTCTCACCCGGACACTGGGCACCGTTCTGCCAGCGTGGTCAAACGCCGGGGCTCCTTTCCCCTTCCCTCTCCAGAGGCCCTTACTTCCTTTATCCGCTCCGGCCTGACCATGGCCCAATTTGCCATGCGGACCGCGCCGCCAGCCTGGCGGCCGGACCGGCGGAGGAGCGGCCCCGCCCTGCGGATCCGCTATGCTTGCCCCGGGAGACCATGGCCGGCCGCATGGCCTGCTATATCCTATCTGATTTATTGATGGCTTGATTCCATGGCCCGATGCAAAACAATAAAGCTCCGGCCTGCGCCGTATTCTCCCTTCCTCAATTCTTGTCAGCAATCATCAAAATCCGGGGCCGTCCGCCATGTTATGACACCATTTATTTTACCATTGACATAAATGAACCGGTTTGTTTAGTTAATATGGGCTTTCTTTACATTCCTCGAAGTCTGTCAGGAACCGCCCTCCATTATATCCTGAAACAACATACCCCTGCGTCCTACACCCCCCATGAAATCCGATCTGATCGACCGCCGCATTGCGGAACTGGAAACTGAACTCACCAAACTCCGCCAGCGCAAGGTGGCACAACTCCGCGAGGAACTCACCAAACTCGAATCCGACCTCGGCAGCAGCCCCCGCCCGTCCAAATCAACCGGCAAGGGCTGGGCTTCCGAGCTGAGTGCCTCTTATGCCACCGCTTCCCCGGGCGGCCGCAAAACCGGCGGGCGCGGCAAACGCCTCTCCGAGGACGAAGTGGTGGAACGCCTCCGCAAGGTGGTGGCTGCCGCCGGCAGCGAAGGCATCTCCGCCCGCGCCGCCGCCCTGCAGGCGGATGTCTTCTACCTCCGCGCCATCAAGGCCATGGACGGCAATTTTGTCAAATCCGGCGCGGGCAAGTGGACCCGCTACACCATCAAGTAAACTTGCTGCGCCCGCCATGGCCGCACCTCCGATACCACGGTGCCGCCAGCCCCACCCCTGCCAGGGAGGAAGCCCACGCTTCCTCCCTGGTGTGTTTTTGCTATAAGTTATCCTGTCTTGATTTGCGTCCAAGCCACCGGCCCCGGCAGGCTCAATCCTGGCAGGGACGCACCAGCTCTGCACTGGAGACCACCTGCACGTCACCATGGTCCAGCTTTAATAGCAATTCCCCCTCGGGCCCCAGGCCGCAGACCACTCCTTCCATTTCCTGTCCGGCGGAAGTCAGGGTCACCCGTTTGCCGGCCAGCCAGCTGCGCCGCCATGCCTCATCCTTCATCCCCTCAAAATCCGCCGCCGCCTGGGCCTGCCGTCTTTCCAAGGCCCGCAGAAAGTTTGTCAGGAAAACCGTCCGGTCCACCGCCAGGCCACCCCGTTCCATCCACACCGAGGTGGCAATGTCCCGCAGTTCCTCCGGAAAATCCTCCGGCCTGAGGTTCAAATTGAAACCAGTTCCGATCACCACAAATCCGCCGTCCGCCGCCCACGCGCTTTCCACCAGAATTCCGGCCACTTTCCGCCCTGACAAATAAAGATCGTTGGGCCATTTCACTTCGGCGGCCGCACCCAGACCCGGCACCGTATCCAGCGCCTCGCAGCCCGCAAGGGCTGCCGCAAGAGTGAGTCTCGCCCATCGTTCCGGCGGCAGGGTCTTGCCAGGCCGGCACAGCACCGAGACGATGCCATTGCGCCCTGCGGGCGACACCCAACGGGCCCCCCGCCTTCCGCGGCCCGCCGTCTGCTCCTCTGCCAGGACCACCGTGCGGTCCGGAGCCCCCTGCGCCGCCAGACGCCGGGCCTCGTCATTCGTCGAAGTCGTCTTTATCAGGTAAATCACGTTCCAGTCCGGCAGGACCGCCCGCAACGCCGCTTCGTCAAGGATTTCAGGAGCCATCGGGGAAAACATGACCATTCAGGGAAAACTGCGGATGACCGCGCACCGGCGCGATCAATATGGTAAAAAAGATTTCTGCTAGACGGATTGGCGTAGATTCGCGTTCATTTGCGGTTCCTCTCCTATCAGAACTCCGTCCCCCTGAAATCCAGCGAAAGATCAAGCGCCTTCACGGAATGGGTCAAGGCCCCCGAACTGATGAAGTCGACTCCCGTGGCCGCGATTTGCGGGAGGCTCTCAAGGGTAATGCCTCCGCTGGCTTCCAGTTTCACCCCGCTGCCCTCTGCAAGCCTGACACACGCCCGCATCTCCTCCAGCGACATGTTATCGAGCAGAATAAAAGACACGCCCCGCAGGGTCAGGAAATCCTTCACCTGATCCACCGTATCCGCCTCCAGCTCCACTTTTACCCCGGGCTGCGCCTGCTTCAGGGCCTCAATCCCCGCCTGCAATCCGGCCAAGCCGCCCGCTCCCGGCAAATGATTGTCCTTCACCATGGCCATGTCGTAAAGTCCCGTCCGGTGGTTGGTGCCTCCCCCGGCCCGCACCGCCGCCTTTTCCAGCCAGCGCCAACCCGGGGTGGTTTTCCGGGTATCAAGAATTTTGGTGCCGCTTCCGGCCACCGCCCTGACATAATCTGCCGTCTGGGTCGCGATGCCACTGAGGCGCTGCAGAAAATTGAGCGCAGTGCGCTCCGCCGTCAGGATGGAACCGGCCGGACCACTGATTTCCAGCACCACCTCCCGGTCCGTCAGCCGGTCCCCATCCATCTTGCGTGCCCGCACCACCAAACCAGGATCCACCGCCCGGAACACCGCCTCCGCCACCGCCACTCCAGCCAACACTCCCGCCTCCTTGGCCAGAATCACCGCCGCGGCCCGCGCCCCCACCGGCACAAAATAACGCACCGTAACATCCCCCGGCCCGATGTCCTCCACCAGGGCCATCCGGATCAATTCATGCACTTCAGCAGGCAATTCCATCGGCGATGATGCGGTGGACCCATGGCCAAGCCAAGCGCGAAACAATAGGAATGGTTGTGTTCCTACGCCGGAATTGACAGGAAGATTCAGCTTCGGCATGCTTGCCCGTCATGAGTTTCCTCTTTCGTGCAATTATCGCCCTGCTGGGCGGACTGTTTGCAGCGGCCTTCATGATCGGGTCCGACCACGGCAAGGCAGCTTACCTCGTCAGCAGTGATTTACGCTTCGTTCCGCGACCAACAGCTGATAGCTATTGGGGACGAGCGTCGCAGGAAAACCCCGCTCTGAAAAATGTGACAGATTCCACGACTGCGCGAAGAGAAGTATTGAACCTGTTTCGCGCTGACCTGAAACAGATGAAATGGACTTGGGACCGGGAACTTTACTGGAAAACCCCCTTGGGGGGTAATTCAGCATATAATAATTTTCCCACAAAAACTCCTCAATGAAATCCCTCACCCAGCGGCCGGGATTCCGATTTTGCATTCTTCTCGCCCTCTTCGCGGCCGGGTCCTTGCCCGGGTGGATGGATTTGTATTATGAAAAGCTGGGTAAACGATACAGTTCCCACGAAGGACTGGGGCTGGCCCGGGCCTACGCCCGGGATTTTGAAAAACAACACGGGAGCCTGCCCTCCATGGAAGAACTGGTTCCTTTCGCCGAGACACGGTTCCACGAGGATCTCCAGAGAATGGATTTTTCTCCGGTCGGGGATCATTTCCGTTGGAAGGAAGATGCGCGGCCATAGGCAGGCCGGATCGTGCTTGGCCGGAATAACGGCACTGCGGATTTCTCCAGCCCTACAGGTATGTCATTCCACGGTGGGCAAAACCTGGTGAATATACCCGGGTTCCCTGTGGTGACAGGCAAACGGTTAGCGCTTCATGGCCCGGATCAGGGCGTCGGCCATGTCGGAGGGGGTGGCGGCGATTTCGATGCCGGCGTCTTCCATGGCGGCCTGCTTGGCGGCAGCAGTGCCTTTGCCGCCGGAGACGATGGCTCCGGCATGGCCCATGCGGCGGCCAGGAGGAGCGGTGGCTCCCGCGATGAAGCCCGCCATCGGCTTTTTGACATTGTTTTTGACCCACTCGGCAGCCTGCTCCTCATTGGTGCCCCCGATTTCCCCGATCATGATGATGCCTTCCGTTTCCGGGTCCTCATTGAACATTTTGATGACGTCGAGGTGGGTGGTGCCATTGATAGGATCGCCACCGATGCCCACGCAGGTGCTCTGGCCGAGGCCGCGGGAGGTGAGTTGCCAGACGGCTTCATAGGTCAGGGTGCCGGACCGTGACACCACGCCGATGCTGCCTCGCTTGTGAATGTAGCCGGGAGCAATGCCGATGCGGCAGCCGCCGTGGGAGTCCTTGCCGGTGCCGGGAGTGACAACTCCAGGGCAGTTAGGACCGATGAGTCGGGTTTTGCTGCCTTCCATGGCGGCGCGCACGCGCATCATGTCCATCACGGGGATGCCTTCGGTGATGCAAACCGCCAGGTCCAGTCCCGCGCCAACCCCTTCCAAAATCGCATCGCCCGCAAACGCCGGCGGCACAAAGATACAGGAAACCGTGGCCCCGGTCTGGCGGGCGGCTTCTTCCACGGTGTCAAAAATCGGCACCTTGTGGCCATTGTGTTCAAAGACCTGTCCTCCTTTGCCAGGAGTGACGCCGGCCACCAACTTGGTGCCGTAGTCGAGACTGAGCTGAGCGTGCTTGGCACCAAAGCTGCCGGTAATGCCCTGGACGAGGATGCGGGTGTTTTCGTTAACTAAAATAGCCATGGGAAAATTTTCAGTGTTTCAGTTTTCAGTTTTCAGAGATGGGGTTTCCGGAGAAGCCGTGTGGGTCTCCTGGCGTTGCAGTGCCTTGATCAGTCCCTGAAGCATAGCTGCAATTTCTTTGGATTCAGCGGTCATCGTCCGCATCGTTTCCCTCGCAAGGTAATTCAATTCAGCAGCGAGATAGAGTTGCGTCCGGAGTTCTCCGTTGGAGCCTTTGGCGATACGGAGGAAGCGGATAAAATCCTTTTTGGAGTCGCGTTCGTGTCCTTCCGCGATGTTTGAGGGCACCGAAATGGCGGCCCGTTGCATTTGATCCTTCAGTGGAAAGTTAGCGCATTCGCCCATCTGCCGGCACACCATGACGGCTTGACGGCAGGACCGCTTCCACACTTCAAGATCTTCAAAGGTCTGAGTAGCCATACGGAGCTTTCAGTTTGTCAGTTTTCAGTTTTCAGAAGTTGGCCTCGGAAAGGGAATCCGGCTTGGGAGATGTTTATTCGAGCCAGCTCCATCGTAGAGAAAAAGGAGAATCGTTTCGAGCTACTGAAAACTGAAAAACTGAAAACTGGAAACTTCTCATGCCGCCGCTTTAACCTCCGCGACGATCTTCTGCGCGCCTTCCGCCATGCTGGTGGCGGAGGTGATTTTCAGACCGGAAGCGTTGAGGGTGGCGAGGCCGGCGGCGACGTTGTTGCCTTCGAGGCGGACCACGAGCGGAAGCGTCAGGCCGACTTCCTTGACAGCCGCGACGATGCCCTGGGCGATGATGTCGCAGTCCATGATGCCGCCGAAGATGTTGACGAGAATGCCCTTCACGTTGGCATCGCCGAGGATGATCTTGAAGGCGGCAATGACCTGGTCCTTGCTGGCTCCACCGCCGACGTCGAGGAAGTTGGCCGGCGTGCCGCCGAAGTGTTGGATGATATCCATGGTGGCCATGGCGAGGCCGGCCCCGTTTACCAGACAGGCGATGTTCCCGTCGAGCCCGATGTAGTTCAGGTTGAATTCGGAGGCGGCCACTTCACGCGGGTCTTCTTCCGAGGTGTCGCGCATGGCGACGATCTCCGGGTGACGGTAGAGCGCGTTGTCGTCGAAGTTGAACTTGGCATCAAGGGCGAGAATGCGGCCATCCGGGGTTTCCACGAGCGGGTTGATCTCCACCTGGGAACAGTCGGCTCCGAGGAAAAGTTTATACACATTGCCCAGGAGCACGCCGAATTGCTTGGCTTGATCTCCCTTGAAACCAAGCTGGGAAGCAAGGGTGCGGACTTGGTAGGCCTGGAGGCCGGCCAGCGGATGAATGCCCACATGGATAATTTTTTCGGGATGATGATCGGCCACTTCCTCAATGTTCACGCCGCCTTCAGTGCTGGCGATGATGACGGGGGCCTTGGTCTCGCGGTCCATCAGGATGGCAAGGTAATATTCCTTCTTAATATCCACGCCCTCAGCGATCAGGACCTTGTTCACCTGCTTGCCTTCCTCACCAGTCTGGTGGGTCACGAGGACCTCGCCCAACATGGATTTGGCGAGTTCGGCGGCCTTGTCGGGGGAATCGCACAGATGCACCCCGCCTTTGAAGCCATTTTTGAAGATGCCCTTGCCGCGTCCTCCGGCATGAATCTGGGCTTTCACCACCACTGTTTTGCCCGCCAAAGCCTCGGCGGCGGCCTTTGCTTCCTCCGGGGTGCCCGCCACGGAACCGCCGGGGGTCGGGACGTTGTATTTCTGGAAAAGTTCCTTGGCTTGATACTCGTGAATGTTCATGCGGTCGCCAAGTGGGCAGGTTTTCCGCAATAGGAAAGCGAAAGTCCGCCCGGCGGGACGGTTTTCAGGGGCGATCCGGCGGGCTATGGATTGAAACGGCTTTGCCGCAGCACACGCATTGCTCCATTGCGCCATGCGCCCACAGACGTGCAGGCCCGGCAGCACGCTGCCGACTATGAGGCAGCCGGGCGCGGGGACCTTCCGGTTTGCCGTGGGCCAGCCCTTGCTGGAAAAGGGCAATCTGCTTATCATCCGAAAGACTAGCATCAAACCAGTCCTGGAGGGGGCTCAGGAATCGCACCCTTCGCCCCGGCAGGTCGCAGCCGGGGCGGGGGGCGGCCCCAACTGGCTAATGCCCCGCTTTTTGGAACGCTGAATCCTGCAGTTTGCCGGCGGTAGCCACTCCGAAGGAATTTTTACTTTAGCTTTCCTGACTTCCCGCTGGCGGTTTGGGGGTTTGGGGTGTATCCTACGGATTCCGGCGTATGGGTCATTTCTTCCAGCAAAATTGGCGCGCGCTCCTTGAGGTGGTTCTCATGGGGAGCAGCCTGTTGTATGGCTGGTGGTTTCTGCGGCGGAGCACCGGGGCACGGCTGCTTCCGGCGGTGCTGCTGGTGACCTTGGCGCTGGTGCTGCTGGCCCATGCCCTGCAGATGGAACTGGTGCGGACCTTTGCGTTTTTTGTTGGAGTGACTCTCGTGATCATCTTCCAGCCGGAAATGCGGCGCAGCTTTGTCAGCCTCGGCAGCCACCGGCTGTTTTCCAGTGCGCGGGAAAATATGGAATTGCTGGAGGCCTTGGAGGAGGCGGTGACGGATCTCTCGGCGAAACGCTTTGGGGCTCTGTTCGCCTTCGAACGGGGCATGGAACTGGATTCCTATCTGGAAACCGGGGTGGAAATTGACAGCACCTTTTCCCCCGAACTGGTCCTGACGATTTTTCACCCGAAAACCGCCCTGCATGACGGTGGGATGATTCTGCGTTCGGGGCGGATTGTCGGGGCCGGATGCGTGTTTCCGATCAGCCAGCGGGAAATCTCGGACCGCAGCATCGGATTGCGTCACCGGGCGGCCATGGGCATCACGGAACAGACCGATGCCATTGCGGTGATCGTGTCCGAGGAGACGGGAAATATTTCGATCAGTGTGGACGGAGACATCATCCAGGGACTGACCCCGGAGCGCATGACCGAGCGCCTGGTGCGACTACTGAAGGTAAAGCCCGAACATGGCGGGGAAAAAGGCAAGGAGACGCAGGTGATTGCGGACCGTACGCCGACCAAACGGCTGGAAGCCTGAACCCGCAGGTCCTGACACCGGCAAGCACGCCCCGCCTGGTTTGGGATTGATTGCCCCCAAATTCAGGCTGACGGATCGCCCGGCCGCTGCCCGCTGACCGCTGACCGCCGACCACTTCCCCTCCCCCCACCTCTTCCTTCGCACTATGCCTGCTGCCGCGATTTTTGACCTCGACGGAACCCTGCTCGACACGCTGGACGATCTGGCGGATTCGGCGAATGAAGCTTTGGAAGCCTGCGGGTTTGCCGGCCACCCGGTGGACGCCTACCGGACCTTTGTCGGGGACGGGATGGCGGTGCTGATTGAGCGGATCCTGCCCGTAGAAGCGCGGACTCCGGAGGAGGTGGAGCGGGTGCTGACCCGCTACCGGGCCGCGTATGAGTTGCGCTGGAAGTCGAAGACGCGGCCTTTTCCGGGGATTGAGTCCCTGTTGCGGGAGTTGGCGGCGCGGAAGATCCCTCTGACGGTACTGTCCAATAAACTGCAGGCTTATACCGAAATCTGCATGGCCCATTTTCTGGGTCATCACCCATGGCAGATTATCCTGGGCCAGCGGGCCGGGGTTCCGCCCAAGCCGCATCCTGCAGGGGCCCACGACATTGCCAGTCAACTGGGCCTGGCGGCGGGAGACATCCTGTTTATCGGAGATTCCTCCACCGACATGGACACTGCCACGGCGGCGGGCATGGTGCCGGTGGGCGTGCTTTGGGGCTTCCGGCCCGAGGATGAATTGAGGAGGCATGGAGCCCGGCATTTGGTGGCCCGGCCGGAGGAAATCCCCGCGCTGTTCTGAGCGGCTGGTTTATTTGCGGCCGTAGTACCTGCCAATGTAGTCGGCGAGGGCCTCCCGCCACGGCCTAACTTCGTGTCCGGTGAGAACAGCCAGCCGGCTGCTGTCCATGGCCGTGTGCACCGGACGGGCCGCCAAAAAACCCGCCATCCCGGCGCAGCTCTGCGGCAAGAGATTGCGGCATTGCAGGGGAACACCAGCCTGATGCGCGAGGTCGAGCGCGGCCTGGCCGTATTCCAGCCAACTGCAACTGCCCGCATTGCAAAGGTTCACCGCTCCGGAGGCCGCTGGATTGAGGACCAGCGCCTCAAGGAACACTGCCAGATCGAGGCTGTAGCTGGGCGTGCTCCATTTATCGGCAATGGCCCCGCAGTCCGGCTGTTCACCCGCGCGCTGGATGATGGTATCGACAAAACTCGCGCGGTCCGGCCCGAAAATCCACGAGGCCCGCGCCACCAGAAACTCCGGGTTGGTTTCAAGGACGGCCCGTTCCGCAGCAAGTTTGGTCCGCGCGTAGACCCCCAGCGGATGGCAGGGATCGCTTTCCGACCGCAGACCGGGCCGGGTGCCATCGTAGACGTAATCCGTGCTGACTTGGATCATCCGGGCTCCGCGCTCCTGACAAATCCGCGCAATGCGGGCGGGTGCCGCCGTGTTTACCGCATGGGCTTTCTCCGGATGCTGCTCACAATAATCCACGCTGGTCAGGGCCGCACAGTGAATCACCGCTTCAAAATCCAGCGCGCCGAAGTGATCGTCGATCTGGTCCGGACAGGACAGGTCCAGGGCCTTGCGGTCCCATGCGATGACGCGGTGACGGTCCCGGAGGTGCCGGGCCACAGCCGCGCCGAGCCGTCCGCCGGTGCCGGTGACAATGATGCGCATGGGAGGGAACAAGGGGAGGGAGGCTATAGACAGATGACCAATGACCAATGACCAATGACAAAAGGCCAAAGGCTAAAGGCTGAAGACTAAAGGCTAAAACTCAGGGGCATGGCAAGCGTCTCCCTCCTCCTCATTGTTTTTCATCCTCTTAACATCCGCTAGCTTCACTCCTCCATTTTCTTGGTTTATGCTTTATCCTCTATCTCTCTGGTCCTTTCGCTATCCCTCCCCGCTTTCCTTGCGCTGCCCCTGCGGGTTGAGAAAATGAAAATTTGCGGGAATCCACCGGGTGCGGCAGAGATGGCGCATGAGATTTTTGAAACGAGTGCGTGCCGTTACCGGTGCCCTGACCAGGGAACAGCGGTGGTTTATCTTTTGGCTGGTGGTCGCGATCGGGATCCTGGCCTGGCTGGCGGTTCCCGGGCCCCGCGAAGGCAAGGCCGCCGCCCGTCTGGCCAAACTCCATGCCGAAGGAAGCCCCGGCGGAACCGCCGATTATGTCGCCTATTGGATTCCCCGTGCCGCCCAAGGAGGCCTTGCGGTTGCCGGGTTGCTCCTGCTGGGCACCCGCTGGTTGGTCCGGCCGGTGCCTGATGCGGGCCTGCTCCCGCCGCCTCCGGGCCGGAAACAAGGACTGCTGCTGATGGCCTTCGCAGCGGTGATGATCGGATACAGCGCCGTCGCCAATGCGCCCCGGCTTGACTTGAGTCTGTGGGGGGATGAAGCGGCCACCTTGAGAAAAACGGTAGTCGGTCAATACGAGAGGAACCCCGATGGGAAACTGGAATTTGACGGTCCGAATTGGATGGAAACGGTGTTCCGCTACCGGGACCCCAACAATCACCCGCTCAACAGCGTGCTGTCGCGCCTCAGCCACACCGCCTTTGCCCGCGACCTGACCCGCCCGGACGGTTTCTACTTCGACGAACGGGCGATGCGGTTGCCCGTGTTTGCGGCTGGCTTGCTCGGTTTGGCTGCGGTGGCATGGCTGGGCTGGGTGCTGGGCAAACCCATGCTTGGCGGCATGGCCGTGCTGCTCCTGGCCATGCATCCCTGGTTTGTCCGGTATGGAGTGGAATCGCGGGGATATGGGTTCCTGCTGCTCTTCACCCCTCTGGCGCTGGCCTGTCTGGTGAAAGCGGCGGGCACAGGTCGCTGGCGCTGGTGGACCGGTTATGGTCTCGCGCAGTTTTTGATCCTGTGGTCCTATCCGGGAGCCCTGCATCTGCTGGTGGCGCTCAATGTCTCGGCCGGCTGTATGGTCCTTTTCCTCACCAAAGACCGGAATTGGCGCCGGGCCCAAGCCGGCCGGTGGCTCACCGCCTGTGCCCTCGGGGCCGTGCTTTGCACCTTGCTGATGCTTCCTCTGGTGCAACCCCTGATGTTCTATCTGAAGTCGGCCCGGATGCAGGGACCCATGCCGGCGGCATGGTATCCGGATGCGGTGGCGTGGCTCTTTACCGGCATGCCGTGGCGGCCGTGGGATGCCGGAAATCCCTTAAGCTGGTCATGGGAGCAGGCGTTTTCCGGCAAAGGAGCGGTCCTTGCGGGGATCGCGGGTTTGGCCGCAGCCGGATCGGTAATGGGCGTGGCCGGATGGTGGCGGCAGAGAGGCATTTTCCGGCTGTTGCTCCCGGCGCTGATCCTGCACGCACCCCTCTTTGTGCTGCAATCCTGGCTGTCCGACGGTTTTATTTACACATGGTATCTTTTCCCGGCTCTGACCGGAGTGATTTTACTGATGTCAGGAGTGGCCTTGCATCACTCCCGCCCAGGTGCCTGGGGTCTGGCGGCGGGGGTGGTGCTGCTCTGGGTCATTCCGGTGCTGCCATGGAATCAAAGGCTCCGGCAACATCCTATCGAACAGATGCGCGAAGGCACCAAACTCACCCGCCCGGTCAGCCTGCCCACGGATCCCCGCATCGACGATGTCATGACAGTGGAAATTGTTATGACAACCCATACCTACGATCCAGCAGTGCTCCCGCTGCCGGCCGATGATCCCGACGCTTTCAAAAAATATCTCGCCGCCTCGGACGCCCAACAGAAACCTCTTTTCGTGCACTTTGGTTCGCCCGCCTTTGCCGACGCCATGCGGCCCAGGGTCATGGCGCTGGTGCGCAATCCGGCCCTGTTTGATGAAGTCGCGACTTTGCCGGGTATGGACGCTCCCTATACCCGTCAGGTCTTCCGCTACCGTCCGGGATCGCTGGGGCAGTGAGCGGGGGAAGGCTGGGCGTGAAGGCTGGGAGCGCCGTGCGTCCCGCCGGCTCCCGGCTGGGAGCGCCGCCCGTCCCGGCGGCCCCGGCGGCCATGGACCATCTCAAAGCCAAGGCCGCATGTAGTAAACTTTGCCGATGCTCCGGAGCCGGCGGGACGCACGGCGCTCCCAGCGGTATTCGGCGCACCCCACCGCCAAAAAAAGGGGCGGCTCCGTTTTCACGGGAGCCGCCCCTGCGTTGAATCATGCTATCATGCTATCCACCGGACGGATCAGGCGTTCGGTATGGTAAATCCTTCGCGGTAGCTGTCCATGTTGAGCTGGTTGGCGGCTTCGGCATGTTCTCCGGTGTAGACTTCCTTCACCGGATCAAAAGTCAGGGCACCGCCCAGCACCGGTTTGATACTGGACAATTCAATCTTGTTGTCGGTGAGATGGGTAATCATGCGGTCGAAGGTTTCGGCAAACAGGGCATTATGGCCGATCTTCGCTTTCACCGCGTCGATGGTGCTTTCCGAACCCACGCGGTAGCTGTGGTTGGCCATGTGGGCGAGGGCTGCGGAAAGGTGGCCGGTCAAAGCATTGTGGGTCACCTCAATTTTACCGGAGCGGATGGACTCGAGAAAGCGGTCCTGGTGTTTGGACCCATCATTCTTGGCGAACTTGGCAACCTCCTTGCCGGCCTTGTCGTAGGCCTTGGCTTCCGCCACCCAACCGCCTTCGCATTCGATGACGTTGCCGACGCCGATGCCTTTATAATTGGAGAGTCGGCCCCGGAAGTTCATGTCCTTTTCGGGCAGGCCACGGACTTCAAAAATCACCGGCACGGGCTTGAAGTCGTAGAAGGCAATCTGGGTATTGGCAGTGGTGGCGTCGTCATCATAACCGAACCGGCCGCCGATGCTGAGCACATTTTCCGGGCAGGCCATGGGATCTCCGATCAGCCAGCGGGCCACATCCAGCTGGTGCGGGCCCTGGTTGCCGATGTCGCCGTTGCCATACGGCCACTGCCAGTGCCAGTCGTAGTGGAAGCTTTTGCGCTGCACCGGATCCATCGGGCGCGGACCGCACCACAGATTGTAGTCCACCGTGGAAGGGGCGTGGACCGGAGCCCCGATTTTGCCGATGTCCTCACGCTTTTTATAGCAAAAACCGCGCGAGACCACCGCCTTGCCGATGGCACCGGTTTTGATGAAATCCATGATCTGGAGCCAGGCGTCGTCGGAACGGCGCTGCATGCCGTGCTGCACAATCAGCTCCGGATGTTTGGCGGCGTGTTCCACCAGCTTGCGGCCCTCCCACATGTTATGGGACACCGGTTTTTCCACAAAAACATGTTTTCCGGCCTGCATCGCGGCAATGGCAAGAAAAGTGTGGGTGTGGTTCGGGGTGGCGATGATGACCGCATCAATATCCTTGTTCTCCAGCAGTTTGCGGTAGTCCTGATAATATTCGACGGCCTGACCATCGAGCTTCTTTTTCATGGCGTCCAGCACCGCGGTGTCGGCATCGCAGATGGCGGCCACACGGCAGCCCTTCTTCCCGCCGAAATCCGAAACATGGCCCGCCCCGCGGCCTCCGCCATTTTTGCCCAGACCGATAAATCCAAGGCGGATGTCCTCATTGGCCCCGATGGAGCGGGCGTGGAGGCGGGAGGAAAAAGCGAGGCCGGCGGCACCGGCCAGACCGCCTTGGAGGAAACGGCGGCGGCTGGGAATGAACAATTGGGACATGATAGGGAGCGGGCGATGGGTTGCAGGGAGCGGAGCCGGAAGGATCCGCAAAGGGGGTCAGCCTAGGAACAACGGTCCGGCAGCGCAAGATCATTCACCTGCCCTTCCGCAAACCCGTAACCCAAATGGGTGATGGCGAAGGAACGGATTGAGCCATCCTTCCCCGCCCCCGGCGGCGGACCGGCATTTGTCAGGACACGCCCGGCCCCCTCTCACCCGACCCTCGAAAGCAACCTGGAAAAAATTGCAGATTCCCGGTAATATCGGCGGCGGACTCTCTCAGGAAGCCTGCATCCCTATGAATTCTGCCCCATCCTCCTCCTGTCCGGTCTGCCGGCATCCCCTTCCTGAAGATGCCCCTCAAGGTCTGTGCCCCTCCTGCCTGATGACGGCGGCAGCCGTCACGGAACCGCGTGGCGTCATGCCCGCCCCGGATCCGGCTCTGCTCGCCCAGTCCTTTCCCCAACTGGAAATACTCGAACCGCTCGGTGCAGGCGGAATGGGCCGGGTCTACAAGGCCCGGCAGCTCCAGCTCGACCGCGTCGTCGCCCTGAAAATCCTCTCACCGGAACTGGCGCGGGATCCCTCCTTTGCCGAACGCTTCACCCGGGAAGCCCGGGCTTTGGCCCGGCTGAATCACCCTAATATCGTGCACATCTACGATTTCGGGCAATCCCTCCCCGGACCCGCGGGGCATGCTTTTTGGTTTCTCGTGATGGAGTTGGTCGATGGGGTGAATCTCCGGCAAGCCATGCGGGCGGGGGGGATCGCACCCGCAGAAGCCCTCGCCATCATTCCCAAACTTTGTGAGGCCCTGCACTACGCCCATGCCAGCGGCGTGCTGCATCGTGATATCAAGCCCGAGAACATCCTGCTCGACGGTCAGGGAAGGGTTAAAATTGCGGATTTCGGTCTGGCGCTGATGGCCGGCGACACGCTTCCGGGAGCGACCCTAACCTACAGTGGCATCCGGTTGGGCACCCCGCACTACATGGCCCCCGAACAGGTGGAGACGCCCCACGAAGTCGACCACCGGGCTGACATCTACAGCCTGGGCGTGGTGTTTTACGAACTGCTCACGGGTGAACTCCCCCTTGGCCGGTTCTCTGCCCCGAGTGAACGGGCTGGGACCGACCCCCGGCTCGATCAGATTGTTTTCCGCACCTTGGAAAAACAACGGGAACGGCGCTATCAATCCGCCGGGGAAATGGGCTCCGCAGTCGAAACCGTCACGCCGGCGGGGGTGCCAGCCGGAGCCAATGCGGCGCTTCAGGCGGAATCGACGTCATCATCGGGGCCGCCGCCGGCTGATCCGCGCACCGCAGGAGACCCTGACGCACCGGTATGCCGCAAAGCGGTGGCGGGCCTGGTGCTACAGCTTGTCGGGTTCGTGCTGCTGATGCTTTCCATGGTTAGCGTGCGGAGCGGGCGCATGGGAGGGGAGGGGCACGAATTCAGCCAGAACACCGTGGCTGCCTTGGCTTCGCTCCCCGCCACCGCTGCCGTGGGCGTGCCGTCGATCACCCTCGCTCAGGTGCAAGCTCCTATGCCCCCGGTGCCGCCCAGGCCGCATAGTTCGCCGCCACAGGTTCCGTTCTGGGCCTTCGGACTGATGGCGTTGCCTGCGCTCCTGATTCCTGCGGGCATGATTTTAAGTTGGATGGCGGTCTTTGAGATCCGCCGGGCCCATGGAACCCTCGGTGGTGCAGGTTTTGCCTCGGCCGGGGTTATGCTGGTTCCTACGGTTTTGCTGATTGTGGGTGGCTGCCTGCTGTTCAGCACCTGTTTTGCGAGGCGTTGGTTTTTCACTGCCGATGCCCGGTTCGCCATCGAAACCTCCGGCTTTCTCCTCGGGCTGGTCACCGGAATTCTAACCATGCGTCATGTGAGGCGCTTCGCCAACGGGCTGCCGGCGGAATTTTCCGGCACCTTCGACTCCCGATTCCGCACTACCGGCATCCTTTCGCTCGTGCTGGCCGGCTTCGCGTTGCTCCTTCTTTTGATGGATGTTCCAGTCATCAGCGAACGCTACCTACGCTTGAGCCGCATCACCGGGCTTTTTCTCCTGTTGGTGTTTGCGGCCCTCGCCTGCGGTTATTGGGCCCGGCGGCATCCCACCGGCCGGTTTGGTCTGCTGGCGGGCGGACTGACCCTCGTCGCCGGCATGATCCTTCTCCATTGATCCCATGAGCTTCGCCGATACCAGATGGTCCCTGATCCTCGCCGCACGGGGCGATGGGAGCGAGACTGCCCGCGCCGCGCTGAGCGACTTGTGCGGCGCTTACTATCAACCCGTCTTCCGTTTTTTGCGCAGCGAAGGCCACCCGGAAGACGAAGCCCGGGAGCTGACCCACGCCTTTTTTGCGCGCATCCTTTCCGGCAGCGGATTTGATGGGGCCGACCCTTTGCGCGGACGCTTCCGCTCCTTCCTGTTGGGCTCGCTCAAGCACTTCCTCGCGGATCACCGCGCCCACGCCGGGCGGGCGAAGCGTGGCGGCGGAGCGCTGCACCTGCCGTTGGATCCCAGTCCGGAAGGCGATACTGCCTGCGCGCCCCAATATCCTGACACCTTAACCCTTGCTCCCGACGCGGCCTTTGACCGTCAGTGGGCCTTGACCCTGCTGGACCGGGCGCTGACTTCCCTGGAAGCTCTCCTCAAATCCGAAGGGAAAGCAGACGTGTTTACCGCTCTGCGGCCGTGGCTCGCCGGCAGCCCAGGCCAGGGCAACCAGGCGGAAGCTGCCGCCTCGCTTGGCCTGACAGGCAATGCCTTCCGGGTCGCGGTGCACCGCCTGCGCCAGCGCTTCCGCAACACGATCCGCCAGGAAATTGCCCAAACCCTCGCCCCCGGCATCAGCCCTGACGAGGAATTCGATCACCTCAGGGCCGCCCTGGCCCGCCATGGTCCAGCCCACCGTTGAACCGGAACACCGCAGGCGGCAAGCCTCAGCGCCGGGATTGCAGGTAGGCCACGATATCTGCCAGTTCCTGCGGACTTAAAATCAGGTCCAGGCCCTGCGGCATCAACGAATACAGTCCAGCCGTCATGGATTTGATGGCCGCGCGGGGCACCCGAACTTCCGGCGAAGAAACTCCAGTCGTTAGGGTGATCGCATCCGGCCCCTGATTGGAAACCATGCCATAAACCACGGAGTCATCCTGCCTCGTGACTTGCACCGGTTCATAACTGCGCACAAAACTGGCGTGGGGGAACACGATGGCTTCCAACAAATCCCGCCGGGTGCGCACGGCCCCGGCTTTGCTCAGATCCGGACCCAGCTGACCCCCTTTATAACCAATCGGATGGCAGGTGGCACAGGTGGCTTTGGCGGATTGGAAAACCACAAGGCCCCGTTCGATGTCGCCGGGCGGCAATTCTTTCTCCAACCGATCCAGCCGGCCGGCCTGGTCCGGAGCCAGATGTTTTCCCCGGGCATGGGCCAAGGCTTGCTGGACGGCCGCCGGATAATTATCGAAGGTTTCCTGCAGGAGGTCCGGCGGCAGGGACGGAATCGCTCCAGACTGGTCCATCGCCGCCACCAAAGCCAACCCGCCTGCCTCATCGGACTGCCCGCGGAACGCTTTGAGCAGCAGAGGACGCTCCAGCACCCCAAGCCCGGCAAAAGCACCCGCTAATTGCCTGAGTTGTGCCGCCGGGAACCGGCGGCTGGCGAGCAACGCCAAGGCCGCCGGACGCGAATCAGTATTTGTCAGGCCTTCCTTCAGCAGCGTAAACTGGGCGTCATCCAGTTCAGGACCTGCTAGCAACCCCAGCGCCTGCAGCCGCAGTGCGAGGGAAAGATCGCGGGATGTGGCCAGCGCGGCAATGTTTTTCGTGAAGGGGCTGCGCTCTTCCGCCGGCATTTGACCTGCCAATTCGAAGAGTAGGGGCATCAGCCTCGGCGGAGCCTCTGCCAGCAGCATGGCAAGGGGCGGTTTCCACGACTCCGGAAAAGGCGGGGCTTTCAGGTCCACCATGGTTTGCAGCAGCCAAGCCTGCTTTTCCACTGGATGCGGCATGTTCAGTTCCCAAGCGGGGAGGTCGTGGATCATGGGGCTGGTCCGCAATGCTTGCAGCACCCGGCCTAACTTTGCATCGGGCGCCGTGGCCCTTAGTTGTTTTCTGGCCCATGGCACCATGGCCTCCGCCCAGTCCGGATGCCGGGCGAGGACAAACAGAACGGCCTCGCTGACTTGTGCTTCAGGACGTTCCAGCCGGACCACGAGGTCATCCGCCCTCAGGTTTCCCTCCTTCATCTGCTCCAAGGCATAGAGGGCTCCGGCCTGCACCGCCGGATGGGCGTGGATCAGCCCGGCGCGGGTCTGCGCGGCATCCCCGGTTTCCAGCAAGGCATACGTCAGGGCGTGAAACAGAAACCGGTCAACTTTAGGGTCAGCGAGGGCATCCAGCAGAGCGGGGACCGCTGCGGCTAGCCGGGCCTGTCCCAACAGAGCCGCGGCTTCCCGCCGGAGATGCAAATCAGGTCCCATCAGGCTTTTTGTCAGTAATGAAAGGTCGGCTCCGGCCATCGGCGGCCGTGCCGGCGGTGGGGTTAGGACGGGCACTTCGCCGCTTTTGCGCCGCAGGCGGTAGATCGCCCCGGGCACGTGGGGTTTGGCCAGCTGCGAAGTTGGACAACACATTTTATACCAGCCCCCCGTGTCGATGATGAGCACGCTGCCATCCGGAGCCTGCAGCACATCGGTCGGGTGGAAATCCGGATGGTCGCAGACCAGGAAGTCATGGTCCTCCGTTCGGTAACTGGCCCCCTCAGGATGCAGCACATGACGGCTCACTTTGCGCAGGTTGAACTGGCACACGAGGAGATCCCGCCCATAACGGATCATGCCGCATGGAGCCGCCGGGCCCAAATGGGTCATCGGCGGCATCAGGGCTCCAGTGCGCGGATGCCCCGTCAGCACCTCATGATCCTTGCCCCAGACCCCGCCACGCACCGCATGGATCAGGCCATCACGCCGGCCTCCGCCGGGATGCTGGAAAAAGGTGCCACTCACGATCAAATCGCCCTCCGGAGTCCAGGCCAACCCTACCGGATTGTCCATGCCCGCCGTGAAAACCGGCTCAATGCCCTCGGGCCCCTGCGGTCCGGCTTTGGCACGGAACACATGGGCTGCCGTGGTTTTCCAGCCCGGCTGTCCCGGAAGATCATAAGTCTGTTCGGCAAAGGCTCCCTTGCACCAATACATCATCCCGTCCGGTCCCAGATAAGGTCCGTGCAGGTCATTGGCACAGCCTGTCAGCGTCTTCCCATCAAACCAGATCTCCCGCCGCTCCGCCGCTCCATCATCATCGGCATCAGTTAGTTTCCAGATGTGAGGTGGTGCCGCGACATACACCGAGCCCTCATGCCACAGACAGCCTTCGGGAAACATCATCCCATCGGCAAAGACGGTGCGCTGGTCAAAAATCCCGTCCCCATCCGTATCCGTCAGGCGCAGCACCCGGTGCGGTTTCTTTTTATGCTGCTCCTCCACCGGCTCGTTGCTCCCTGACGATTCGGTCACGTATAGCCTTCCCTGCGCATCAAAGTCAGCTTCCATGGGACGCTCGAGCAACGGCGGAGCCGCAGCGGTTTCGAGCGTATATTCGTCTGGAAACGTAAAAGTCCGGCCATCCAGGGTCAGTTCGGCCGCGCCCAGGCGGACTCCCATAGCCACAAGGAAAAGGATCGCCCCGCCGGATTGATGCATGCAGCTCATCCGCCGCTCATATCCGGGGGACCGCGAATTGTCACGCTGGAACCATGAGCCCGGGCATGGAAACTTCGCAAATACAACTTAAGTCGCCGGCGGGCCGCCCTGCAAAATGGCTTCCATCATCCGCAGGGCGTGGGCATTTTCCTTGACGGCATGAACCCTCAGGATGCGCGCCCCATGCTGACGCGACCAAGCGGTAAGGGCGGTGGTAGGGGCTTCGCGGGCGGGGGGATCGTTGTTTCCCAGAAGTTTGCCGATGAACGATTTCCGGCTCACCCCCAACAACACCGGCCGGCCATGGATTTGGAATGCGGGAAGCGCGCGCAGCAACGCCAGATTGTGATCGACGGTTTTGCCAAAGCCAATGCCAGGATCAAACGCCATGGTTTCAGGATCCACGCCGGCGGCCAACGCTTCATCGTAGGCGCAGGCGAGGCGGTCGCGGACTTCAGCCACTACGTCGGTGTATTGCGGCTGCTGCTGCATGGTGCGCGGGGTTCCCCGCAGGTGCATCAGCACGAGGCCGGCCCCCGTTTCCGCAGCCACCCGCGCCATGTCAGGGTCGTGCTGGAGTCCGGAGATGTCATTGATGATGCCCGCCCCCGCCGCCACCGCCGCCGCCGCCACCCGAGCCTTCATGGTGTCAATGGAAATGGGCACCGGACTGCGCGCCCGCAATCCTGCAATCACCGGAAGAATCCGCCGCAGTTCCTCCTCCGCCTCCACCGGAGTGGCCCCCGGCCGGGTGCTCTCCCCGCCAATATCCAAAATGTCGGCCCCTTCCTCAACTATGGCCAACCCCCTGGCGACGGCCGCCGCCGGATCAAAAAACCGCCCACCATCCGAAAACGAATCCGGCGTTACATTCAGCACCCCCATGATCAAACCACGCCGGGTGAGGTCAAACGTTTGGTAGCGGGTGCGCCAGAGCATGGGAGGAGGAAAGAAGAGGGGGCATCGGTCAGCGGTCAGCGGTCAGCGGTCAGCGGTCAGCGGTCAGCAGTCAGCAGTCAGCAGTCAGCAGTCAGTGGTCAGTGGTCAGTGGTCAGTGGTCAGAGTGCAGAGTGCAGAGTGTGTGCAGGGATGTAGGATGGGGGTTGTAATCTCATCATTGGTCTTTTTCGCCTTTGGTCTTTAGCCTTTAGCCTTTGGTCTTTTCCTCTCCTTTTTTCCATTTAATCTGAAGCAGCACGTTGGCCGCAGAGATCAGAAGACCACCGGTGAGGAGCGTATGAGTCAGAGCCTCATTGGCGTAAGCCACGCCGGTCCAGACCGACAGGATCGCCGGCAGAAACAAGGCATACACCGCCGCGCAAACCGGCTCGATGCAATAAATCAGCCCCGCCTCGGTCGCGGACACTTTTGGCTGCCAGAGATTCATGATACCGTAGGCAAACACCGTGCACACCAAGGCCAGCACGCTCAAATGAGCCAGCGCCGCCGGAGAGGCCACCACGCGCCAGAGGTCTCCGAATTCCGGGGCCGCCGCCACCGCCACCGGGGCCGACCACGCCGCAAACCCGAGAAACATCAGCAGGGTCACTGGCATGGCCCGGTTTTGTCGATAACGCGGTCGTTCCAGCAGGATAATCTGCACTGTGAAGGCCGCCGCCGCCCCGAGGGTTTCCCACTCGCCCCGTCCCATGTGCAGGGTGGTCCAGTTGAAACCTGACAAAATCGAAATCCCCCACAACACCAGTCCCGTGCAGAGCACCAGCTTCCAACCCGGCGCCACGCGGCGTGAAAAACAATGCCAGAGCGGCAGGATCACACAATACGCCTGAGTTAGGAAGGCGCTGGTCGAGGCATTGGTATGGGCCAACCCATCCGCCTGAAGCATCAGCCCCATGCCCCCCACCAGCCCCAACAGCACCCCCTGCCGCACTTCCTCCCGCGTCATGCGCCGCAGCAGTTGCGGCCTCCAAAGCAGCAGAACCGCCGCTGCCAGCAGCGACCGCAGGCAGATGATCCACGACGTCAAAAACCACGTCCCCGCCGCCGGCACCAGTTCCTGCTGCAGCATTGTCAGCATCTTCTGCACCGGAAAACTCAGCCCCCACGCCGCCGTCCCGGCGATCAGCCACAGCACCGCTTTCCGGTGCAGTGCAGGTTCAGTCGGGGGGTAAGCAATCATCGCGCAGCAAGGCGCAGGCCTTTCCAAGTGTCAGCCGTGATTTGCAAAGTGCCCCCCTTTGCCAAGAGGGAGCCCAGGTTCAGGTGGATTTTGCTCAACACTCTTCGGCTAAACGGTTATAATTAGCCAAAAAATCAGCCACCCATCGTGCTCCCATATGCGGGGCGTATTCCGTCTCTGTAGACGGCGCACCATCATCGGTCCCTAGGCTGGCGCAGAGTGTAGAGACCGCGCAGGGCGGGGCGACCGAGGGACTTGGAACCACGCTGGCGGGTGATCCGGCTGCGGCCGGTGACGATTTCCCGGTGCTGCTCAAACCACCCATCAATAAACATCCGGCTGCCGAGCAGGACGCCTTTGGTAAAATGCAGGACGCGTCGGGTCAGAATTTCTGCCGTGAGCTGGCGCTCTTTCGGGGTGGTCAGCCGTTGGCGGGTTTTATCGGACAGTCCCCTCCGGATCACCGTGCCGTCTTCCCGTTTCCGCTCTGCTCCCTGGCCGCCGAGCAGAGCCCGGTAATTCACCAAAGCCCGCCGTTCCACCACCGCCGGAAAGGCCTCCGCGCCCCACGGCTTGGCTTCCCATTTCACCCCCTCTGGATCCGGAACCTTGAAACCTGAGCCCTTCTCCCGCCCCCTCGGCCACGCAGATTGCCCAATGAT
>JBBQWG010000054.1:0-40241 GCA_038210825.1 Verrucomicrobiales bacterium | reverse complement strand
ATGGCGGCAAAAGCAGATAGCCCGCATGTTCAGCCTCAGTGAGTTTGTGAAGTGCGTGAAGATGCGTTTTACCCGCTGGTATAACCGGAAAACCGGCCGCAAAGGGCCCCTGTGGGAAAGCCGGTTCACCTCTGTCATCGTCGAGGAAGAAGAACGGGCCCTGCGGACCATGGCGGCCTATATTGACCTGAATCCCGTGCGGGCCGGCATGGTGAGGGATCCCGCCGACTACCGGTGGAGCGGATATGCCGAAGCCATGGCAGGGAAGGCGCGGGCGAGGCGGGGACTAGTGCGGATCATTGGGCAGATGGCTTGGCCGAGGGGCAGGGGTTCAGTTTTCAGGGTTGAGGGTTCAGACGAGCCGCAGACGGCGGTGGAGGCGAAACCTTGGGGAAGGGAATCGTTTCCGAAGAGCGTGGAGACGCGGGCACTGGTTTTTTACCGGGCGATCCTGGGAGGGCAGGGAGCGGAACGGAAACGTGAGGATGGCACGGTGGTGCGGCGGGGGGTGTCGGAAAAAGTGAGGGTGCGTCTGACGAAGGAAAACGAGCGCCGGCTGCGGGCGGAGGTGTTAACGCGGCGGGTCGCGCATTTCACGCGGGGCGTCCTGCTGGGGAGCCGGGGGTTTATTGATCGATGGTTTGAGCGGAACCGGGAAATTTGCCAGGGCCGGAGCCGGACCGAACGCAAGCGCGGGGCGAAAAGCCTGGGGAGGGCGGCGCTGCGGGGTCTGTATGCTCTGCGGGATGTGACAGATTGAATAGGCTCGCGGGCAGTGGTGCCAGAACATAATGCCAATCAAAGATGAGCCACAAATGATAAGACATCAGGCGCACCACGCCGGATCCGATCGCGGACTTGCCGTCCGCTTTGGAGCATCGCCAGTTCATCCTGCATCACAGGCAAAAAGTTGCTTTCTGCCCCTGAAATCCGCACTATTCTAATGCATGCCCGTCGCACGCCAAAACCCGTTTCCGGGGATGAATCCTTACTTGGAGCGGCATTGGCCTGATGTGCATCTCAAACTGATCAATAACATTTCCGAAGTCTTGTCCGTCGAACTGCCGGACGATCTGATGGCCCGGCTGGAGCAGGGGATTGACGCAGGGCAGGAACCGGAGGGCGAAGCAAAAATCTTCCATCCTGACGCAGCCATCAAGGAATCATGGAAAGACGGCTTTCCGCCCCTGTGGCAGCCCGAACGGGGAAATACGACTGTCCAACTGGCCGAACCCGTGGTGATTCCGGCGGAACCAGCCAAGCGCCGCTGGATCGAAATCCGTGACCGTGACCGCCATCTGATCACCGTGATTGAAGTAATCGGTCCTGCCAACAAACGCGAGCCGGGGTGGAGCCAATACAAGGTCAAGCAGCATGCGCTGCTGGGGGCGGGGGTGAATCTTGTGGAGATCGATCTCATCCGCGGTGGCACGAGCCCTCTGGCGGTAGACGAGGAATTGCTGAAGCGTCCTGACGGAACCCACGGCACCATCTGCGTGGCCCGTCAACACAGTCCCGTTGGCGTCCGCTGGGAGGTTTATTTTTGTCCATTGCAGGATCCTCTCCCGGCCTTCCGGGTTCCTCTCCGGGCAGGGGAACATGATGTGCCTCTGGCGCTGCAACCCTTGCTGGATCAGGCCTATCAAAATGGAAAATACTGGCTGGAGGACTATAACAAACCTCCGGTTCCGGCCTTGACGCCCGGGGAAACGGCCTGGTCGGAAGGGCTCCTGCGCGGGGCGGGTCTGATTTAACCTGGGCGGGCCGCTGTCGGGCCACAGCCGGAGCGCAGTGGAGACAGCCGCAGGCAAATGCAACGGATGATTCTGATACTCACGGATATAGCAAACCAATGAGATCCATTCAGAAGGGGAATGCCGGGTTCATCATAAATCCGTGGTTATCAGTTAAACCGTGCCATCTGCCTGCGGCTGTCTCCACTGCGCTCCGGCTTTGGCCCGTCATTTTTCCAGGCAGGTTTAGGCCGTTTCCTGTTTTGGTGAGGCTGCCTGGAGCCGAATCGTCACCTCCAGGCCAGATGGCTGGCAGTTTCCTGCGGTGACGGTGCCGCCGCAGGCTTCCACGCAGGTGCGGACGATGGCGAGGCCGAGGCCGGTGCCTCCGGCTTCGCGGGTCCGGGCGGTGTCGGGACGGTAGAAGGGTTCGAAGATGCGTTCCAGTTCCGCGTCCGGCACGCCGGGGCCATCATCACTAACAGTCAGGACAATATGGCCGGCTTCCAGTGCTGCGGCCAGTTTCACGGGCCCGGCATCGCCGGCATAACGCAGGGCATTGCGCACAAGGTTGGCAACGGCGCGGCACAGCAGCTCCGGTTCGGCCCGGGCCATGAGCGATTCGGGAATATCGATTTCCACCTGTCCGCCGGGGCCGGCCTCACGGGCGGCCACGCTGCGGACGAGCGCGGCCAGGGGAACCGTCTGCAGCACGGCTTCCCGGGCCTGGAGTCCGGTCTTGGACCAGGCGAGCAATTCATTGACCAGCCGCGTCATCAGTTCCACCTCCTCCCTGACATCCTGCACCCGTTCGCGTTGGGCGGCATCGGCTTCGCGCTCGATCAGGCTGGTGCCCAACTGCATTCTGGCAAGGGGGCTGAACAATTCATGGGCGATATCGCCAAGGAAGCGGCGCTGGCCGTGCACAAAATGATCGAGGCGTCCTGACAAGTGGTTGACGGCCGTTCCCAGGCGGCCCAGTTCGTCACGGCGGGTGACCCGGACCGGGGTGTCGAATTTTCCTTCGGCCATGCGTTCCGTGGCGGCGGTGAGGTCACTCAGGGAACGGGTGACGCCGCGCACGAGGGGATACCACAGCAGGATCGATAGCAAAACCGCGCCAAACCCGCCCAGCAGCCATGGCACGGGATCCAGCACCCAGCCTCCGGCGGTCAGGCTGGACGCCACCGCCAACAGCATGGCTCCCATGGGCCGGCCTTCGTTCGCGTTCTGCAGGGGCATCGGCAAGCCGGCCCAGTATTCGAGGGGTTGCCCCGCCCGGACCAAAAACCGGGGCCGCCGGGGGGCGGGGCCCCGGCGGGATTCGGGGCTGCCGGGGCCTTGTGGAATGGCCCGGTTGCGTTCGCGGTTTCCGGTTTCGGGACCGTTCCGCCCGCGTTCAGGTGGCGGCAGCATCAGCGGAGGGGGCCCCGGCTCTGGTCCCTCCTCGGGACCAAGAATCCTGTCGCGGGGCGGCCCTGGCAAAGACTCTGGAGGTCGTGAACCCTCGCGCCGGAATCCGCCAGGACCGCCGGACCGGAAATCTCCCTGCGGGCGTTCTCCAAGACGTTGCCGGATTTCGGGCGGGAGGGTGAGCGTTTCCCCCGCCCAGTGCTGGCCATCCGGACGGACCACCATCAATTTCAATTCGTAGGCAGCGGCATTGCGCGCCAGCACCGCATCCCATTCCGCAGGCGGCGTGCGCGACAGCTCGCCGCCCAGCACCTCAGCCATGCTTTGGAGGCGGTCTCCGGCGCGGCCGGCCAGCAAGGCATCAAGGCCAAGGCCAAATTGCCCGCGCACCAGCCACCACCCCAACCCGGCGAGGAGCATCAGATTGAGCAGGGCCCATAACAGAACCCTCACAGAGAGTGGAATGCCGCGTTTCACCGCCGGCCCTCCGGATCGATCATCATGTAACCGGCGGCGCGCAGGGTCCGGATGTAGCGGGGCTCCTTGGCGTCGTCGTGCAGTTTCCGCCGCAGGGCGGAAATGTGGACATCCACCGAGCGGTCGAACACTTCATATTCCCGGTCGCGGATTTCATCGACCAGTTGTTCCCTTGTTTTAACCCGTCCCTTGGCCCGGGTCAGCACCACCAGCAGTTCAAACTCCACTGGCGTGAGCACCAGCATTTCGTTGCCCAGCGTCGCGGCGCGGGCTTCCACCTGGATTTTCAGGTCCCCGACCCTGAGTTCCGTGAGGGGTTCCGGTGCCGGACCGGCGGTGCCCTTGGCCCGGCGCAGCACGGCCCGCAGCCGGGCCAGCAGTTCCCGGGGCGAAAACGTCTTGGGCAAATAATCATCAGCCCCCAGTTCCAAGCCCACAATCCGGTCCGCTTCGTCGCCGCGGGCGGTTAGCATCAACACCGGCACGCCGGATTCCTGGCGCAGTTTCCGGAGCACTTCCAGCCCGTCAAGGCCGGGCAGCATAACATCAAGGATGACCGCATCCCATTTTTCGGACAGAGCCAGTTTGGCTCCTTCGGCACCATCGTGCACGGCTTCCACTGCAAACCCCATCGGCGTCAGATAATCCCGCACCAGCCGGCAAAGTTTACGGTCATCGTCAATCAACAGAATGCGGGCAGGGGCAGTGGACATGGCATTACCTTGGAAACAGGCCGCCAATCTGCCCTGGAATCGGGAGGCAGTCAGCATTTTTACAATCGCTTAACCAAATTCCCCGCAAATGCCTCTGCGGGAATTCGGCCTCCGAACCTTGCCTGCGCCGTGTTTACCGGGTGAGGATGCGGAGCCTGACAAAGCCCCGGCCGCCCATTGGGTTGGGAGAACTGATCCGCAGCCGGAGGGTTTCACGGCCATCCGGATGAGTGGTGCGGTCCAGCAGTTCCGCCGGAGCCACCGTCCATCCTTCAAGGGCCAGACTGATCTGCACTTCGGCTAGGGCATCGCTGGCCGCAGCACGGGTGTATTCGAGTTCCAGCATCTGGCCAGGCCCTCCGGGAGAGGGCAGGAGGGGCCCCATGCCGCCGGCGGGACCGAAGAAATAGTCTGCCAGATTGGAGATGCCGTCGCCATCATCGTCCCCATCGGGGTTGGCAGGGATGGGGGTCGCGTCCGGAACTCCCGGGGTGCCCTGCATCGTGGTGGAGGCCCGCCAATTGACCGGAAGATTGTGGTCGGGATTCAACAAGGGGGCGATGAGAACGAGGGTGCGGCCCTCCCCATCTGCGGAAGTGGGCCATGGCGCGGCATCGCGGTAGGAAAACTGCTTGATGATGCCCCCGGCGGCATTGGAAAGGGTCAGGTTTTCGCCGCTGTTGCTGAGCAGATTGGTTCCGGGCAGATAGTATTCCGGCAGGCTGGGGACCCCGGGATAACGCAGGGCAAACGCGCTGCGGCGGCGGGGAATGACAGCGCTTCCCCCGGCCGGAATGCTGCTCCCGGCTGGGGCGCTCCATTGGATTCCGTTGGTGAACTGGACTCCGGTGAGCAACACCGGGGTGGAGGAGATGTTGCGGAGTTCGATGAATTCAAAATCGTTCCGGTCCGTGAACCCGGCATTGGTTTCAGCCGGCCCAGGTTCAGCCGGGTGGTAATTGATGGCGGAAACCACAAGGTTGTCGGCCGCAGCGGGCACCGAGGCCCCGGTGCCCGTGAGAGTGATGGAATCCGTGGCCAGCAACGATCCGGTGAAATCAAGGGCTTCCAGCACATACAAATTGGCCCCGGGGCTTACCGGCAGCGTGATTTGCCATGCTGTGCGCGTAGTCCATCGGACCTCCAGAGGTTCCGTATTTCCCTGGACCCGCAGGGCGCGGACTCCGACGCCGGCGGTGCCTGCCATGGTATATTGGGCATTGGGAGTGGTGATGTCCTGACCATTGTTGGTGGTGATCTGGAAAACCGTGGGGGGATACAGGCTGTTGACCTGGGTGGTCACATAATTGCTCCGGGCTGCGACATAAGCCGTGATGTCATCCCAGTTGCCGCCCGTGGTGGTGAAACTTTGATAGTGATCTGCCCATGGCCCGATGTAGGCCGCATTGAAGGAGCGGTGGATGATATCAAGCAGATGGCCATGGAAGGCCCGGTGCCATGCCGGACTGGCATTGAGCATTTTGGTGAGATCCGGGGCCCGGGCCAGCGGGACGTTAAAGGCTTCGCTGAGGAAGTCGTGATCCCATGGCAGCATGAGAATCCGGCCGTCAGCGCGTTGGTAGAGCTTGAGGTTGTGCCAGCCCCCTCCGGCCGAAGAGTAATGATCGCCCACTCCGGCCAGGCTGAGGGCGGCAAAGCCGCGCAGCCATTGATCCACATCAATGACCTCCGGAAGATTGGCAAGGTAGGCGGCTCCCGTCTGGCGGAAGACGGTGTTCAGATCGATGATGCTGGAAAAGTCGTCATCCCGGCGGGCATTTCCGATCAGGAAATTCCAGCGGTAGGGCTCCTTGTCAGGGGGACTGACTGGCGGGTAGGGGATGCCGGTCCCGGTCCCGATCTGGCCGATGCTGACGGCAAGGACCTGGTCAGGCTGCGGCAGTTTCAGGCCTTCCGGTCCGCCTGTGGTGGTGGTGGGGTAGTAGATCAGCTCGTATTTGAAGGTAGGGAAATCCGCCCCGCCGGGCCATTGCCCGTCAAGGTAGGGATCGTTGAACTCCGCCATGGTGAGCTGGGCGCTGCCGGTGTGGGCGGGGCGCGGACTGATCAAGTAGACGAGATCATTATACATCGACGGGATGCCGCCGGCACGGTTGAAGAAATGCCAATGGAAAATTTCGCTTTGACCATAACCGTTATTCGTGGTGCCGCGCCCGTAGCTGGAGCGGTCCAGATTGACCGTGAGGTGCTTGCCGCGGAAGGGCTCGGTGGGGTCGAAGTCGACGGCAAAGCCCAGCCGGATATCGGCAAGGCGGCCGCGCTGGCTGCTCTTCAGGCGGCAACGGGCGTGGTAAAAGACCTCGGACTCCCGGTAAATCACAGTGGCGGGCAGCGTGTCGTTGCTCATCACGTTAGTCGGCAAATGCATCAGGTTGGCATCGGCCGTGGTCATCAGAATGCGGAAGCCATGGCCGGGTCCGGGAGGCACGCTGCCATCATTCCATTTCACGAGGGCACTGGCTGCGGGAAAACGCGACACCGCCCCGGCGGCATCACGGGCCTCCACATAAAATTCCACGAGGGTTCCGCGGTCCTGTCCTGGCAGGGTGGCGGTGTATTCCGCATCTCCTGACATGGGCAGGCTGTTCCAAACGGAGGCCCCATCCACCCGCCACTGCAGGGATACGGAAGCGATGCCCTGCGGATCGCCCGCACGGACCCGCACCACGGCCGGGGAGCCCGCCGGCGGGATGACCGGGGTGTGCTGCAGCGAAGTCAGGGAAGGGCCGGGATTGTCGGACAGCCGGCTGTTGGCGGCTCCCGGAGTTCCGGTATGATCCGGCGTGGGGAGAAGCACCGTGCGGGCCAGCCGGTTGAAATAGAGCCGGGCATTGAGCCGGGGAGAGCCGCTGACCCAACGGGCCCGGAAACTGATGGCATAGGTGGCAGAAGCGCTCAGAGGCACAAAGGTATTCCCTGACTTCAGGGTGGTTTCCACGTGGTTATGCATGTGCTCGGTGGCCCCGGTGGCCGTGATTTTGAGGACCTTGTTGCCCGGGGCTGAAGGATCATCCACCACCATGCTCAGGCCATGGGTGCCATGATTGCCCAGCAGCCGCCATGCGGTGGCCTGGCCGCTGTCAAAGCTGCCGTTCTGGACCAGCTCCCGGTTGCCCGCGCTGACTTCCTTCACACTAATATCATCGACGAGACATTCGCCGTCGTTGAGGAGGCCAAGGATAAACTCATGGTATTGCGTTGGATTGTTAGTCCCCGCCAAGGCCGCGCCCGTGCCCGTCCATGTAAAGGTTTGCCATGCCCCCTTGCCGGATTCATCGCTGGCGGCCCACGATTCCGGGACGGCATTGTCGGCACCGGGGTGCCTCAGTTCGAGGCTTGAGCCCCGCCCGTCGGCCCGCCGGTCCCATCTCCCGCCGGTTTCATAACGGACTTCATCAGCAGGATTGCCGGCGGGATCCTCCAGACGCACCACCCCACGCCGGTTGGAGAGGTTTCCCGTCCATGGCCCGGTGATGATGGCCATGGGATATTTGAGGGACAAGGCCGCAGGATCCGCCGCGACCAGCAGGTAACCCTGGGGCGGAATGCTGGTGGTTCCGAAATCAAAGTCTGCATTCCCCCTCAGCTTCCATCCGGACAGGCTGACGGCAGTGGCGGAGCGGTTGTGCAATTCGATCCACTCTTCCGCGCTGTCCACCGTTCCCGTGCCCAGGTATTGCGGCGCGTGGTGATACATGAGTTCGTTGATCACGATGCTGTCCGGAATGCTGAAGACGGCCGGACCTCCGGGCTGCCATGACGCCGGGGTCATCCATTTTCCGTCAGGGTTGCGCGCCTGGTCCCTTTGTGTGACCACCGCTCCATCCAGCACTAACTGCCCCGGCCCGAGCAGGAAGAGCTTGTCGCCATCCATCGGGCGGAATCCGAGGGTGGCTTCGGTTAGGGTCAGCCATCCGCCTGCGGCGAGGGTGCCGCTCAGGGCATGAACCGCTCCGGTGGAAGAAACGATAGAATGTCCCGCGAGGGAAACCGGGGTTGAGGAGGGATTATGCAGATCGGCGATGAATCCGTTGGCAGTGGCCGCACTGAGCTTGTCCAGCCACAAAGTGGTCGTGGTCACGGGGGCGGGGGTTTCCGTGACGGTCAGGGAGCAGCCAAACAGGGCATCGGATATTCCGGAGGCAGCCTGGTGCAGTTCCACCGCAAGCAGATTCAATCCGGGGACCAGAATGCCCTCCGGGATGGGAATGGGGGAACTGAACATGGGATAGATGATCTCTGCATCTGCAGGGGTGCTGGCGGTGGGTGGACCAGTCAGATTGACCCGGTGGATTTCAGTGCCATTCAGATAGAACACGGCCCCGTCATCCACGACATGCCGCAGCATCCCGGACCAGAGGGAGCCGGCTTGACCGGTGAGGTTGAAGCTATGCCGGAACCAGGTGGTGACAGGATTGGCAGCCAGCGTGGTGCGGGACAGATCCGGCTCAGCGGTCGCGTCCCATTTGATCCGCAGCCCCCCGGGATTGGGATTGGTCCCGGCGTTGCTCCATTGGAAATCAAAGGTGTTGGACCCGGGATTGAAAGGGCCGGGAATGTTGAAGGGCCCCAGGAATGTGGCAAACCCGGAACCCGCCACGCCCGCCACCAGGCTGCCATTGAGCCGGAGGGCATCAAGGCTGTTGTCCGCCGCCACAAACAGCTTTACCGAGGCCTCCGCAGGATCGTATCCGGAAAAGTCCACGTGGGTGCGGTAGGTCAGGGTCCCGGCGGGCATATTGTCATTTCCGGACGGGCTGCTGCCAATGAATCGTGAGGTGCCATCGTCCGCCAGCCATGCGCCATTCGGAGTCATGGCAAGGACCGGGTCCCCGTTGGTCTGATTCAGGTAGTGGGGATCGGGGGTGCCGGGAGGCAGGGGTGATCCGTTGGGGGCGGTGCCGCTGTTGTGGAAGGCTGCGATGGCTTCACGGTAAGGCACTGGCTGGCTTTGGTCCTGGGTGGTGCTGCGGTAGAATTTCACTTCGCTCAGTCCCGCGAGCTGGCCGCTGCCGCCGTGGTTGGCGGTAATATTGAATTTCACCTGGCGCACTCCGGCGACGGGCAGTTCCAGATGCTGCCCCGGCTCGGTGGCCCGTCCGGACGCCTTGAATAACGTAAAGGTGCCCCGGCTGGTGAAGGGGCCGCCGGGAGCCGAGGCAGTGAGGATTTCCACCAGCCGGGATCCGCGCCCGGTCAGATCCGGCGAGCCTTCGTTATAATTCCAGACATGCAGGGAGGTCAGGTCATGCGGGGCTCCAAGGTCCCATGTAATCTCTGCCGGAAGGGGGTCGTTGGGGGAGGCAATCAGGCCGTTGCTCAGCCACATATTGCCGTCCGCCGAAATGCCATGCTGTCCCGCGCTCAGGCCGGAGCCATTGACGGTAAAAGCGGCGGCCCGGTTGAAGCCTGTGGTGAGTTGTGAGGAAAATCCGGCCACCGCCACGCCGTCAATGCCGGTCTCGCGTGTGGCGGCACTGGCCGTTTCGTTGCTGAAAGCGTAGTGATGCCAGGTGCTTCCCGGCGTGACCGGGACAAAATCAAAAGTTATGATTCCTCCCGCGGGTGCCAGATACCGGTAGCTGAGGATTTGTCCGTTGCCGGTGCCGGTGGCGTTTTCATCACACAGAAAACCAAGCCCCGAATCCGAAGGCCCGATGGTCATGAGCCGGTCTCCGGCCCCGCCGAAACCCGTGGTGTAAAACCGTGTGATGTAGGGCTGGCCTGCGGTGAGGCCGGAAAGTGTGAGGCTTGATTTGCCGTTGTCCGAGGCCCCGTAAAAAAACGAGCTGCAGAGTTCCCGGCTGCCCCCGGGGTTAGGCAGATTATTGGCGCCGCCGCCGCTTCCGTTGCCCGTGAAGGCACTGTCGGCCCCGGTCAGGCTCCAGTTGGCTCCGCTGCGGACATTTTCTCCGGGGGCTTCAAAAACCACGCCATTGACAGGAGTGAAGGATCCGCTCCGGTTTAGGCCGATTTTGTGGGTGTAAGTCCGGCTGCTGTCCAGACCCGAGGTGGCATCGCCGGTCCAGACCGCCTGGTTCCAGATTCCCCCGGAGACCTGCGGAGGCCCCGGCGCGTAAAGCCGGGCCGGTCCATAACGGAAAAATCCCTCTCCGGACTGCCATGGAGCCACCCCATCGGCGAACCCCTGGGTATTCCATGACGGTCCGGGATCGGATCCGCTATAGTTATACCGCCACGCACTGTGGTGCGTGACCGGAGTCGTGGTCACCGGGGCCGGTGGCGGGGGAAAATTGGCGGAGCCCGGGGTCCCTCCAGACTGCGGACTGAATGTCCATGAAGCAGCATCCCCGGAGTGTCCATGGCCATTTCTTTTGGTGAGGCTGGCTCCGGATCCGTCCGCCGCCACGGGCCATCCGCCGCTGTCGCGGTAATCCAATTCATCCATGATCCGGCCGTTGTTGTCGCGCAGCCGCAGGGTTTCGCCGCGGTTGCTCAATTGTCCGGACCATGGTCCAAGGGTGCCGGGCGGCCCTCCCGGACCGTAGATCACCAGATAGCCTTTTCCGGGAATGACTACCCCCTCCGGAATCAGGTAGTCCACCCCGGCGGAAAGCCGCCACCCGGACAGATCGACCTGAACCCCATTCTGGTTGTGCAGTTCCAGCCACTCCACGCCGCCAGTAGCGGCAAGGGGGTGATAGTAAATTTCATTAAAGGAGACGACAGCGTCGAAGGCAGCCGCTGCCGGGGCAGCAGCCAACAGCAGACCTGCCAGCAGAAGTCGGCTCATGGAGGGGAGGGGAGGGGACGGAGTGGAGAGGGGCAAAAGGGGTGCCCCTCATCGGAATCCCCAGATTACTGGACCGGCCCGGCCGGCGGCAAGGTTTTTGCGCCGTTATTCCCGGCGGCAGCGGCCGCGGCGGCCGAGGAGGTAGCCCGTGGCCAGCAATGTCAGCAGCGCCGATCCAGCCTCCGGCACTACAAGGGCGGATGCACTGTCAAATTCCACCCGGATGCCGGTGGGACCGGCTCCCGGACCATTGAAGACTGCTACTGTCAGGGTATTGACCCCGGGCAGGAAACCCGAGGTCAGGTTGAAAGTCTTCCAGCTGTCAAAACCCGAGCCGCTGAAACCGGTAGGATTTCCGTTCAGCAGCAGGGTGGCATCATTGTCCACGGCAAAACGGCCCAGCACCTCGGCGCTTGCCGGCTCCAGCCCCGTTAGGTCGAAGCTGAGCGAATAGTTAAAATTGCCCTCCGCTCCTTCGGTATTGGAGGCCGGGGACAGCCAGGTGGAATTGTTGTTGTCCGCCAACCATGGACCGATGGGAAAGCCGCCGGTGCCGTCATTGGCAATGGGGGTAAAAGGATTGGCTCCTGGCCCAAGGCCGGTCCAGCCTACGGCACTTCCATTGTCGGCCAAAAGTGCTCCATCGACGGCAGTTTCTCCGGTATTGAGCAGGCCGGGGATCTGCACGCGGTTTGAGGTGGCGATGCCGCTGCTCATTTCTGCACGCAACGAAGTGTAGCCTCCGGTCCCCGCTCCTCCAGTGGCTTCATTGACCACAAAATCCAAGGTGTTAAGGCCGGCCGAGAAGCCACCGGTGATATGCCAGTTGGCATCAAAAGCGGCGAAGTTCCCGCCACCGATGACAGGCAGGGTGGCGGCCTTGATGGAGACGCCATTCAGCAGAATGTCCTGCAGCGCATTGTCCGAAGTGGAACGTCCATGAATGTAGGCAGTGCGCGGATCCTGGCCTGGAGCTACGGTAAAGGTGGTGCGGTAGGTCCAGTTCCCCGCGTTGCCGGTGGCATCCGCGCGGGGCGTAATAAATGTTGAAATGGCGCTGTCCGCCATCCATGGGCCAATGGGAAATCCTCCGGAGGCTGTAGCGGCCAGAGGATTTTGCCCAATGAAGGGGACCTCGGGCGCGTCCGTGAAAACATAATGCAGGTCCGGTGTGTTGTCGGTCAACGATACTCCGGCACCATCCACCCCGGTATTGAACAAGCCGGCCAATGGCACCGGCGCGGCCATGGCCGCCGCAGCGCCTGCGAGACTGAGGAGCGGGCCAATATGAAGAAAAGTCAATTTGCGCATGATTGATCCGACATAAACGGAACCCTGACGGATCTGTAAAGCAATTTTTATGGACATGCCCGAGAATGACCGGTCTCAAGGAACCGGGACCACTTCGACTTTGGTTATCCCCATTTTTTTCGTCAGGCCAATATGGTCTGCAGCGGCCGGGGATAGATCGATAATGCGGCCACGGATAAAGGGACCGCGGTCGTTGATGCGCACGATGGTGCTGCGTCCGGTGCGCACCGAGGTCACGCGGACCCGGCTGCCAAACGGCAGGGAGCGGTGGGCCGCCGTCAGGGACCGGGCGGAAAACCGCTCTCCGCTGGCGGTCCGGCGGTCCGTATAGACCGAGGCAATACCCTGTTCTTTCTTGCCCGAAACCACCGCGGATGGCGGACGGGAGGAGGTTGCTGGCGGGGCTTTTCCTGTGCTGGCCCAGGAAATCCCCTGGGCAGCGAGAAGCAGGGTGCCGGCAAGGCGCGTCATATGGCTAGTTCGGATCATCATTGTGGAAAATTCGGTTCATCAGCGGAATGGCACCCGGCCGCTTGACGTGGACGGTGACCGTCTGGCCGGGAACCAGCAGGCCCGGCGTGCCCGGCACTTGGGACAGGGCTTCCGGGGGAAAGGTGCAGACCACATCGCGGCCGAAGATCCGCCGGTTGGGCAGCGGACTGGTGGCATCGGCGACATTGTTGATGCGGGGGGAAATCGCGGTAACCGTGGATTGAAAAATAGTTTTCCGGTCCAGGGCTGGAGTAATCCACACTGTGTCCCCAATATTGAGTTTGCCGATTTGTTCCTGGGGCAGGAAGGCAACAATCTGGTCAGGCTCGGCCACGACGCGCAACACCGCCTCCCCCTGGGCGACAAACTCTCCTTCCTCCTTCTCCAACTTATCCACGATGCCTCCCCGGGTGGTCCTCAGGGAGCAAAGTTCGATCTGGCTGAGCAGCTCGTTAATATCCTTTTGTTCATCGGGCAGCAGGCCCGCGAGGACCTCATCGGTCAGGGTTTCGGCACTGGCATTGGCGGTGGCTTCCGCGCTGGCCTTGAGTTTCGCAATCTGGCTAGTGACCTTTTCGAGGGAGTCCTGGGCCTCCTTGATGCTTCTCCCGGCGGCGGCCTGGCTGCCTTCGAGTTCGGCGATGTCTGCTTTGAGATCATCAAGCTGCTCATTGGCGAGCGTGTGCAGGGGCACCCCACCGATCGACCTCGGTGCCGGGGAGGCGGCAGATCCTCCTGGTTTCTGGAGCCGGTCCCGGGCCTCCTTCAGTTCCTTCAGGCGTGCTTTGTCCCCGGCATCGGTAATCTCCAACTTGCGCAGTTCTGACTCAAGGTCGAGCTGCTGGCGCTCAATCCGGGCAATTTCCACGTAGCGGGTGGCGGCGACTCCCCGCAGAATGCCGACGAGTTCCCGCTCATACAAGCTGGAATCCATCATGGCAATGACCGTGCCGGGCTGGACAAAGTCTCCGCGTTTGACGAGGATTTTGGCGACCCGCCCGTCTTCGAGAGGGGAGATGTTTTCCTGATAGACGTCCACCGCTCCATTCATGCGCGAGAACACCCGTCCCCGGCTGTATCCCCATGTCGCAAGGATCACCACGCCGAGCCAGACCAGGAGCGGCCACGACTCGATGATGCGGCGGCGGGTCAGGCCAAGTTTGGTTTTGACAGGGCTGTCGCGGTTGGGATGAAACTCGCTCATGGCTTGAAAGTCAGGCTGAAGAAGATAGGAAAAGGAAGGATCAGATTTCCACGGTGGTGCGCTGCATCACCAGGGAGACCTCGCTGGCATCGGGCAGCTTGGCGATGGCATCCACCAGATCCACCTTGTAGGAAGGATCAATCAACCGGACTTGATAGGCATATTCAAGGACCTCGCCCTGGATGGCTTCGCGGGTGGCAATCATTTCAGCCGTAGTGCAATACTGGCCGAAAATGGAAGGCAGGGCAGCATTGGCGCGGGATTCGGCCGGCAGCATGAAGCGCAGCAGGCCTTCGAATTCGCGCCGGCTGGCGAAAGGGGACCATGCCAGGAAGATGGCCACCGCGGCAAAAAAGAGGGTGCCGAGAATGGCCACCATAAAGACCTGCGCTCCGCAGGAGACCCCCACGGCGAGGGAACAGAAGATAAAGATGATGTCGCGCGGATCGCGGATGGGGGTCCGGAACCGGACGAAGGCCATGGCCCCGAGAATGCCCAGTCCGCGTGCCATGTTATTGCCGATGGCCATGATCATGATGGAGATCACGATGCAGACCAGCACGAGGGTGTGGATGAAGGAGCGCTGGTAGCTGAAACCCTGGTGGGTCCAGCGGTAGACATTGGCAATGATCATGGCCAGCACGAACGCGATGCAGAGCGCGTTGAAAATTTCCATGGCCTCAAGGGTGCGGCTGGCACCCAAGGCGTCAAAAAGAGGAGCGGTCTGCAGGTCGAAATTATTATTGTTCATGAGGCGCGGGCGCGGAGGCAGGGATCCGGAGTGCGGGATCCGGCAAAAGTGGGCCGCATTGTGCCGGAATCGGCTTCCGATGCAATGGAAATAGGAGCAGGGACCCGGGCGGGGCTGACGGATGGGAAAGCCGGCATCGTCGTCAGATCCAGTTGGGGGTCAGGGTGGTGTTTTCACTGCCATCGGCATAGGTGAACCCGCGGAACAGCGTTTCAAGGCGCCACGCGGTGGCATATTTGCAGAACCCGGTGTTGTTCAGATTGAAACGGCGGACCAGTTCCATCATCCAAGTGGGAGTGTCCCGCATCGCTTTCAATTCGAAAATGTAACCCGCATAGGGCCGGCGCAGGCCGGTTTGGGTGTCCATTGGCCGCCAGAATTTGAAATCGGCCACCTCGGATCCGGGCAACTCCCAGGAGCGGGTGGGCCGGTAACTCACCCGCCGGTCAAAGGTGATCCGGGCATAGTCGTCGTTCGCCCCGAAATAGCTCTCCCGGATATACCGGATCAGCATCTTGGGACGGGCGTTGATGGTATTGGCGATGCGGCAGAATTCGAGGAGATTGTTATTCTCTTTGGGCGACTTCAGCATCGGTGCCGTCTCCGGATGGGGGACGATGCCGGGGCCGTATTTGGCGCGGGACATCCGGGCGCGGCTCTTGATGATGACCACTCCGACTTTTCGCTTCAGTTCGAAAAACACCGGATTTTTCGGATTGTTGTCGGTGCCATAGGTCCGGATCCGCAGTTTGAACCGGGCGAAGGCTTTGCGCTCCTTGGCGAGGGCGAGGTCCATGGTGGGCCTGTCCAACTGGAGAGTGGTGGTGATATATTCGGGAATATCCCCTTTTCCATTGGGGTCCGGGACGACGAAAGGCTCCAAATAGTGCCGGATTTGAGGGACCAGCCGGGGATGGATGATGAATTTCTGCTCAAATCGCTCAATGACCATGTCCTTGGCCCCTTTGCGGCTCGGGCCAAGAGGCTGCCGGCCAGCCGGGGCAGACGGAGCGGAAGGGGCACCAGAATCAGGCAGCATAGGAGTTTGTCCGCCTGCGATCACCCGTTCCACTCCGCCCATCTCTGCTGCGGGCGGTCCTGCAGGAGCGGAAGTGGTTTGAGCAAGTGGAAGCATAACGGGGGTACAGATGAACAGAAGCAGGTCTGGCGGAATTGTCACATAACCTCTGAAAAAGTGCCCATTTCGCCTAGGAGGTAAAGTCTCTTACCTCGCTCCTGAAGGCAAGATTAAAACCTTGCCGATTCCAGAAATTCCGGCTCAATTCTGCAAATTTATGGCATTATCCGGCCATGGAGCGCACCATTTGGCCCCGGATGACTTCGGCCCGGTCCTGGGCCAGTTTGCGGATTGCTTCGGCCTTGGCGCGTTGCTGCCCGCCATACAGCCAGATCCCGGCCAATGCTGACATAAGACAGCCGAGCCCGAAGGCAGCAATTGCCGGCAGTGGGGCGGCAGCTCCCGCTTCGGTTGGGTCTGGCATAAGCCGGTCTTGGCCTCCATGAAGCACTCCTTGTGCCAGCGGTAAAGCCGCCTACTGCATTTCTCAGGCCGGCACGGGCAGAGGCGGGGGGATCCGACCCCGCAGGGCCCGGCGGAACATGATGGCCTCAAGGATGTTTTCGGAATTGAGCAGCCCGACAAGGCGGCCTTCCTGCAAAACGGGAAGCAGGGGCAGGCTGGATCCCCGCAGGGATTCCAAAGAAGCATCCAGAGCATCTTCAGGGCCACAATGGATCCCCGGTTCGCGCATGAAACTGGCCACGGTCTGGCGCTGCCCGCCCGCTTCCAGAGCCGTCACCACATCCTGCCGGGTGACCAAGCCAACAAACCGGCCATCCAGCACCACGGGGAAGTCGGCTTGCCAGCCTTGCAGGATCAGTTGAACGGTAGTTTGGGCAGTATCATCGGGGGAGAGCCGGCGGTAATCTGTCAACATGGCATCCCTCACCCGCAGACCAGTCAGCAGGGAGTCTTCTTCCGCTGCGTCCGCTTCGTTGGAGGCCCCAATCCAGACAAAAATGGCGATAAAAAGCAGCATAAAAGGGCCGTTTAGCAAACCGATCAAAGCAAATAATACCGCCATGCCCTGGCCGATCGTCGCCGCAAGGCGGGTGGCTTTGGCGTAGGGCATCCTCATCGCAAGGGCGGCCCGGAGCACCCGGCCACCATCCATGGGAAAGGCGGGGAGCATGTTGAATGCGATCATGAAGAGGTTCATCAGCAGCAATTTACCCAGCACACCCTCCTCGAAGAGTTGGGCAAAATTGCTGGGAACCTCGGCCCCTCTGAAGACCATGATCACCCAGAGGATGGCCGCGATCACTCCATTTACGGCGGGTCCGGCAATGGCGACCAGCAGTTCCTCCCGGGGATTGGAGGGCATGCGTTCCAGCCGGGCCACTCCCCCGATGGGCAGCAGGGTGATGTCATGGGTCCCGATGCCGAATTTTCGGGCAGTGAGAGCATGGCCATATTCGTGCAGGAGGACGCAGGAAAAGAGGGCGACGATCAGCAGGACGGTGGATATGGCCACCCCGGGTCCGGCACCAACCCAAACAGAGGAGCCGACCCACGCCAGAAAAATCAAAAAGGTAAAGTGCAGAAAGACGTCGATGCCCCAAAGGCGGCCGAGTTTGATGGACCATTTCATAATTTAAAATACGCGGGGTGAGCGCCGGGGAAAGCGGCCTTCGTGCCGGGAAACAGGAAATGATGGGGCCGTTGACGGGCAAGGTAGGATGACTGGATGAAGTTAACTGCTGATATCAAAAATCCACGAGTGCTGCATTTCAAAGGACTGGTCTTCGGGCTGCTGGGCCTGATGGCGTCCTCCCTGATCCTGCTGGAAAGCCCTGAGTGGCGCACTGCCGGGTTGCTGGCCATCGCTATCTGGGCGTTTTGCCGATTTTATTATTTTCTGTTTTATGTTTTGGAGCACTATGCCGGACGCGGACGACCCTACGCCGGGCTGTGGGATGCGCTGGGCCACCTCATGAAACGCCGGACGCCTGGTAGTTGAGGTGGTTGGGGAAAAACTTCAGTTTTTTCTTGAATTGATCGGGGTGGAACCTCGTCCCAGGCACCATGAATGCTGCTTTTTGCCGAATTGTCCTGGCCGGTCTCGTTTCGTGTGCCGGGGTGAGTTGTATGACGGCTTACGATGCCTACGGATACCCCCAGCAGGTGGTGGACCCCGGAGTGGCGGTGGCTGGTGCAGCGGCGGCCGGGTTGATCGGCTATGGTTTGGCCAACAACCTCAACCACCATTCCCACTACCGTCATTATCCCCGCTACAGCAGCTACCAAGGTGGTTATTACCACCGGCCCACCTATTACCGGGGGCATCACTACCGGGGACACCATTACGGGGGACACCATTACCGGCATGGCCCCAGCCATTGTTACTGGTAAGGGCGTGGTTCCGAAGCCGGGTCAGGGGGTCAAGCCAAGCCGCCGGGGGCTTAGTGGTTGAACATGAACTCCTTGGAATTCAGCAGAGCCCAGAAGAGGTCCTCCAGCACCGCTGGAGTTTCTTCCGGTTTGGCCGCGATGGCTTCAAGCACGGGTTTCAATTCCGCTTCGGTTGGGGGACGGGTAAAACAACGCTGATACAAAACGTCGATAATGTCGGCAGGGGCTTTCTTTTCATTGAGGAGCGTCGTAATAAGCTTTCCTTCACTGATGCGCTGGGAAGTGATGTCTCCATTCATCAGGTGAAGCGCCTGACCAAGATTGGGATCCATCTTAACTTCGCAGGAGCAAACGCTGGCCCGCTCGGCGCGCCCAAAGGTGCGCAGGAAATAATTGGAGACATTGCCATCGGCAATCTGGACGGCCCGGGCTCCGGTGGGCAGGCCTTGGAACTTATTCTGGGTGCCGGTCACCTGGGTCAAGGTGTCGAGCATGACTTCGGCCCGCTGGCGCCGGAGGAGGGACCGGGAGAAATTGCGTTCGTCGCCGGCATTGGATTCGTTCAGCCGGGTGCTTCTTTGATAGGTGCGGCTGTTGCAGATGTCGCGGACGAGGCGTTTGAAGTCGTAGTTGTATTCCGTGAACTTTTTGCCCAGAGCGTCCAACAATTCCGGATTGGAGGCCGGATTGGAAACCCGGACATCATCCACGGGTTCGATGATGCCGACTCCGAAGAAGTGGCTCCAGACAATGTTGGAAAGGTTTTTGGCAAAGAAGGGATTTTCCGGGCTGGCCAGCCACTCCACGAGGACTTTGCGGCGGTCTTCGGCGGGTTTGTCAGGCACGGCTCCGCCAAGGAACTTGGGTTTGGCAGGTTGTTTGGTGACCAGATGGTTCACTTCTCCACCGCGTGAATCGAAGACTACAGTTTCCCGGGGATCCTCAGCGGTCTTGCGGCCGATCTGGGCGAAAAAGGCAGCGAAGCCGTAATAGTCATCCACCGTCCAGCGGTCGAAGGGATGATTGTGGCACTGGGCACATTGCAGGCGCATTCCCATGAAGACCTGGGCCACGTTTTCCGCGACTTTCAGGGTGTCGCGCTCAATTTGATAGTAATTGGTCGCAGGATTGGTGAAGGTGCCGCCGGTGGCACCCAGCAGTTCCCGCACGATCAAATTGAACGGGACATTTTTGGCGAGGCGCTCCTTGAGCCAGTTGAAGTAGAGCAGGGTCGATTTGTAGCTGACCTGATTGACGTTGTTGGTGCGGATCTGCAGGAGTTCCGCCCATTTCATGACCCACATTTCGATGAACTCCTTGCGGCCCAGCAGTTCGTCCACCAGCTTCTCCCGTTTGTCCGGAGCCTGGTCCGCCAGGAAGCGGGAGGTGATTTCCGTCTCAGGGAGCAGGCCGATGATATCCAGGGAGGCGCGCCGGAGGAAGGTGGCATCATCGCAGAGGTCGGAGGGGACAATGCGGAGCTTGTGGAGTTTATCGTGAACCAACTGGTCAATGTAGTTGTTCTCCGGCAGGGTCGGCCGGGCATATTGCAGTTTGGCCGGGATCACAATGACCTGGCTTCCCACGGTGAACGTGCCGAACCGGGCCATCACAAAGGCTTCGCCCCGGGTGCCGGCAGTGACCTTGCCTTCCTTGCTGGCAAGAACAGAGGGATCGTTGTTGGATTTGAAGACGGCCAGCGCAGTGATGTCCCGGTCGGTGCCGTCCGAGTAAGTGGCCCGGACGGTGAACTGGAGCGTAGCCCCCTCTCCCTCCAGCACGGCACCCGGCGGAAAGATTTCGACGTTGGTGACCGTCGCAATGTCAGCGGCGTCATAGGGCACACCGGCACTGATCCATTCCCGGAGAACCTGATAGTTCGGACTGCCGGCTTCCATCAGTTTGCCGCCGGTATGGGGCACGCTGTTGATGGATTTGGTCAGGATGAGACTGTCCTCGGGGAGGCCGAGGTTGACGCGGCGCCCGCTCAGTTCCCGGGTGAAATTGTAGTGGTCACTGGCCGGGTCGTAGCCAAAGAGCGAAAGGCGGAAGCCATCCTGGCCGCGGGCCGCCCCATGACAGGCTCCGGTATTGCAGCCATCACGCATCAGAATGGGCATCACATCCAGATTGAAGCTGACCGGCCGGTCCGTTCCGGCACCTTTCACTTCCACCGGCACGGCAACGGTCTGGCCTTCCCAACTGACCGTCAGGGTCGTCGCGCCGTCCTTGAGCGGGGTCAGCCGGTTGCCTTTGAGTTCTGCCATGCTAGGATCGGCCAAGGTCAGGGTGGCCTTGCCGGTGACGTCGGTGGAGATGTCATCCGTGCTGGTGGCGATGGCGATGACGGCGTGGAAATCGCGTTTGGTCCCGAGAGAGATTTTGTCAGGGTAAACTGCGAGGGACCGGATGGCACCGGCATGGGCGGTGCCAAGGCCGAGCAGGCCAAAAGCAAGGAAACGGAAGAGCGGGGTCATGTTGGAACAGGGTGGGAAACCATTTGCAGGGAAACCTTGCGGGGAGCACCGGCCAGAAGATTATTTGGAGACAGCCTGCTGTTGCTGCTGGCGGAGTTGCTCCAGGCGGGAAAGCGGCTTTGCGGCGGGGGGAGCCGGGGGATCATCGGGGGTGGCCACCGCCACGGCCGGTGGGGGAGTGGCCGGCGCGGGAGGCGGGGCATCGACCCGGAAGACGCCGCCCTGGCCGATGGTGTGAGGAATAGGCACGCCGTTTTCCATGATGACGGCCTGACAGAAAAGATTCTGGTGTTTGCCGGTGGGACTGTCAGGCTGGGTGGTGACCGGGAAACGGATTTCCTTGTCCGCAGCGGTGAATTCCTTTTCCACGGTGGTCACTTTGGCGGGGAGGCCAAAGAGATTGATTTTGGCAGGGCCGGTGAAGGTTTTGGCGACTTCGAGGGTGCAGAAGATCTCGCCGGGTTTGCCCTGTTCGGCCGCACCCATTTCCATTTTCATAGTCAGGTAGGGCGGAGCCACGGTCACCTCGGTGAAGGGAGAAGCATTAAACACGGTGCCTCCATTGACGCCGGTTTCCCCCAGCACGGTGAGGCGCCATGCTTTGGCCGGGGCATCGCCGCGCGCCGTGAGTTGATAGACCACTTCGGTCTGGCCTTCGGGAATATCCACCGTGCCGGGGCTGCTGATGCCGGGCGGGTTCCACATCAGACGGACCGTGATGGGAGCCTTGAAGTCGGCCGCCCGGGTCGCCTTGATTTTGAGATCCATGGTCCCGCTTTGCACCAAGGGCACAGCCGGCTGGATGATCTCGAGGGAAAACGGGGCCTCCTCCGTCACCGCGACCGGCACTGTGGACTGCACCGAGGTCACGTAGGGAGTCTGGTTAGGTTCTCCCTGGACAAATTCGAGATTCTGCACAAAGCGGCCAGGAATATTCTGGTCCGGCAGGGCGGTTTTGGGGGTGAGGCGGGCGAGTCCGCTGGCGCGGGGCGCATCCGGGGCCGCCGTGAAGAGCAGAACCTGCTGGGTGATGCCATCGGCCATGGGATCGAATTCCACGGACACGCCTGCCGGGAGCTGGGAGGCCTCCCATGTGACAGGGCCGCCGCAGTTGGTGCGGTCTACGTTGACCAGAGCTGCATAGCGGCCGCCGCGCGGCAGGGGAATCTGTTGGCGCATCTGACTGTCGACGCGGTCAAAGCGGGTAATGTATCCTCTGAGGGAGGCGGCAGGCGGTGAAACTTCCACCCGGTAGACAAAATCCGGGGCCCCGCGGGCCAATTGATCGCGGACCCGGAGGTAATAATCGCCATCTGCCGGAATGGTGAAACCACTGATCCGGCTGTCGGGATTCGGCCCATTGTCGTCATTGCCGTTCAGTCCGCCGCCATCTGCATTGAAGATCTCCAACACAGGATCCAGCGGTGAACGCAACGCCCGGGCGAAAACCTGCAAATCAAGCTTTTGGTCCTTTTTGGCGCTGAAGCGGAACCAGTCCTCATCGCCCGGGGCTTCGATGATGCCGTTGAACGCGGCGGGAACGGCGGCGGCGGCGGCCTGGTGGGCTTTCGCTTCCGCATGACTGTTGTTCGGCCCGGCTTCGAGCACATTGGCAAGGGCCGAAACCCGGAACAAATTAGGGGACGGGGCGGTCTGCCCATTTAAACTGGCATAGACCGGCCATTCCTGTCCTGGAGTGTCCGGAACCTGAATCGTCTGCTGGATGGGACCGCCCAGATCACCCAGAAACGTCACTTCCGTGGAAACTCCGCCGGGACCTCCGGGAGGATAAAGGGTGGCAGGACGCGGGAAGGAGCCCACGTGAACCCGGTAATGCGCGCTGTCATTGCCGGCGTAGGAGGTATCCCGGACTTCAATATAATACGTGCCATCCTCCGGAATAAGAATCGATGCATGCGGATCCTGGATGAGCAGGGCGGAATCATCACAGGTGGCGAGTTCAAACTTTTTGCTGTCAAGAATGGCCACGTAGGGGTCCCAGAAGGTCGATCCGAGGCGGATGCCTTCGACCTCCACACTGAGCCGCTCCCCCTTTTTAGCCTCAATCCTGAAGTAATCCACATCCTCATTCCGGGCGGTTCCTGTCAGGGTGGTGCCGGTGGTGATGGTCTGGGTTTCGCCGAATGAATTGTTAGGTTCGGTTTCGGCCATGGCCGGCCAGCGGCCGACCCAGAAACTGCGGGCATAACTGAGACCGGTTTTGGTGCGGATCCGGAAGAGGTGTTCGCCGGCGGGGCAGGCCGCATCGATCACGAGGTTGGCTTTGAGGGCGGTGGGGGATTCGATTTTGAAATCCGCCACCCGGATGCCCGGAGAGTAGGAGAGGATTTCCTCGGTGTCGTCGAGGCGGTTGCCCTGGAGGGTGACTTCGGTGGTGGTGCCTGATTGTCCGCCCCGGGGCAGCAGGGCATTAAAATCCGGCGAGGCGGCTGGTGACACGACGGTGGCCGCGAGGAAAGCACAGGAAACGAGGCGCATGGGAGAAGGGGAAAGGAAAGAACGGCGCGTGCCGCACGGCGGGGACCGGCGCAGGAAGAGCCGGCCATGAACTGACCCCGGGGAGGGAAAGAGGGACACTAAAATGGAAGTGGGCTCAGGCGATGATCTCCTCGACGACCTTGCCGCCATCCACGATTTCGATGGGGCGGTCCCCGGGGGCCATCAGTTCCTTGTCGGCGTTGATGCCGAGTTGGTGATACACCGTGGTGGCAAGGTTTTCGACGGTCATGGGATCGTTCTCGGGTTCGGCCGCGAGAGCATCGGAAGAGCCGTAGACGATGCCTTTCTTCAAGCCGCCTCCAGCCAGGACCACGGAAAACACTTTGGGCCAGTGGTCGCGGCCGGCGGTGTTGTTGATCTTGGGGGTGCGGCCGAATTCTGAAGTCACCATCACCAGAGTGCTGTCGAGCAGGCCCCGGTCGGAAAGATCGCGGATCAGCCGGGCAAAGGCCTGGTCGAACCTCGGCACCTGGCCTTCCATGGCTCCCTTGACGTTGTCGTGGTGGTCCCAGCCCCCGTAGGTCACGGAAACGAGGCGGACCCCGGACTCCACGAGGCGGCGGGCCATGAGGAGGCGCTGCCCGGCGTCGTGGCGGCCGTATTCATCCTTGAGGGCATCCGGCTCCTTGCCGAGATCGAAGGCCTCCCGGGCCTGTTGGCTGCTCACCAGTTTGTAGGCGTCCTGGTAGAAGGTGTCCATGGCATCGAGCGAGTCGGATTTCTCGAGGGCCTTGAAGTGGGAGTCCACAGAAGTCAGGATGGAGCGGCGGCGGTTGAAGCGTTCTTCGGACAGGCCGCCGGGCGCGGCGAGGTCACGCACCTGGAAATTGCCATTGGCCGGATCCGCCCCGAGGCTGAAGGGGCCATAGGCGGAACTGAGGTAACCGCTGCCGGCGAACTCGTTAGGCTGGTTGGGAATGCAGATGTAGGGGGGGAGATTGTTTTTGGATCCAAACTCGTGGGAAATCACGCTGCCGAAGCTGGGGTAGGAGAGGGCCGGGCTGGGCCGGTAGCCGGTGAACATGTTATGGACTCCGCGCTCATGGGCGGCCTCCCCGTGGGTCATGCTGCGCACAAACACCAGCTTGTCGGCCACCTTGGCGGTGTTTTTCCAAAGTTCTCCGACTTCGATGCCTTCGACGTTGGTTTTGATGGAACCCAGCGGTCCGCGGTATTCCGGCGGGGCGAAGGGCTTGGGGTCCCAGCTTTCCTGGTGGGCCATGCCCCCTGGCAGAAAGATGTGGATGATGCTTTTGGCTTTTCCTTCGACCGAAGCGTATTGTTTGATCTGCGCCTGGGCCTTGATGCGGAAAAGATCCGACAAGGTCAGCCCCAGGGCCCCGCAAGCGCCGACGTGCAAAAATCCGCGCCGGGACAATTGGCGCGAGAAGGAGGAAGATGCCGGAAAGGACATAAAAAGGAGGAAAAGGGAGGATGGATTTTTCGGGCCTGTGCCACACTGGAAATGGGCTTGGCACCGGGCCGCATTTCTGATGAGGAGATGCTTAATCCAAGTTACGGAAAGCCTGAGCCACTATTTCACAGGGCCACGTAGGGGAATGCCGGATCAGAAACCCGAAGCCCCCTGCGGAAAGGTTTTGGTTGCGGCTTTCACTCCCGGACCACAGCGGGACCACCTCCCGCCATGCTTTTGCTAGGAATTCATGAGATCCTCGATTTCTCCGGCCTCGACAGGAATGTCAGCCATCAGATCCACCGGGCCTCCGGTGGTAACGAGGACATCGTTTTCCAAACGGATGCCGAAGCCTTCATCCGGGAGATAGATCCCCGGCTCCACGGTCATGACCCAGCCGGATTCGATAGGTTGGCCGGTGACGGCAACATCATGAACATCCAATCCCAGGGGATGGCCCACGCCGTGCATAAAATACTTTTTGAGGGCCGGGCGGTCGGGGTCCTGCTTTTTGATATCCCGGGGTTTGAGCAGCCCCAGCTTGAGGAGTTCCTCTTCCATGAGTTTCTCCGCGTGCTTCTGCCAGTCGCGCGGCAGCACGCCCGGGGTCAGGGCGGCAATGCAGCCTCGCATCACCCGGAGGACGGCCTGGTAGATCTGTTTCTGGCGTTTGGAGAACTTGCCACTCACCGGGAGAGTCCGGGTCATGTCTGCGGCGTAATTGCCGTAGGCGGCCCCCACGTCGAGCAACAGGACGTCCCCCTTGCGGCAGGTTTTGTCATTTTCGAGATAGTGCAGGACATTGGAGTTTGGACCGGCTGCGATGATGGGGGTGTAGGAAAACCGTCCCCGGCGGCGGATGAATTCGTGGGCGAATTCGGCTTCGATTTCGCATTCATTGACCCCCGGCTTCACCATTTTGAGCACCCGCAGAAAACCGTCCCGGGTGATGTGACAGGCTTCGCGGATCAGGTCGATTTCCGGGGCGGACTTGACCGGCCGGAGCTGGTGCATGAGGCGGGCGAGGCGGTCGTAGCGGTGCAGGGGAAACGCTTCCTGAATTTCCCGGATAAACCGGGCATCCCGGGTCTGCACCTGCACCCCGGCGCGGGGGTGTTCATTGGAATTCAGGAAAACGGTTTCCGCCTGGAACATCAGGAGGCGCTGCATCACGGGGAAATCCTGCAGCCACATGATGGTTTGGATGCCGGTGACTTTGCGGGCCTCGTCCTTGGTCAGTTTATGACCCTCCCAGACCGCAATGTGGTCGCTGGTCTCCCGCAAAAAGAGAATTTCCCGGTGTTTTTCCTCATGGGCGTCAGGGCAGATCGTCAGGATGGATTCTTCCTGCCCGACCCCGCTCAGGTAAAAGAGGTCCGAATTGGGCACCCCGGTCAGGGAGCCGTCCGCATTGGTGGGTGGGATGTCGTTGGCATTGACGATGACCAGGCTGCCGGGCGGCAGGAGGGTGCGGAGGCGGTCGCGATTCTCGACAAACAGGGAGGCAGGAATGGGCTTGTGACGCATGGGTAGAGAGAAAACGGCAAAAAAAGAGAGGGCAGCGGGATACCAGTCCGCTGCCCTCTACACCATCACCAAGGGACCGGAAACAAAAAACCGGCCGGAACCTCCACAAACAGGCACCCCCAAGGCACCCGTCCGCTTCGGTCTCGTCAAAAAGACCCCGCGACAGTATGTAATTTCGCAATTTGGGGCTCCGCGTTACAGGAATTCGAAAAATTTCTGCATTAACGAGGGCGGGCGGCCCCGGAACCGGAGAAAATCCTTCGTTCCTCTTGACACTCCATCGGGGCGACTTTACCTCTCCGTCCCATTTTCCGCCCCACGCTTTAACTCAATCCCTCCCCATGGCCACGGTCCAACTCATTCTCAAAGAAAAAATCGCCCACCTCGGAGCCGAGGCGGATGTCGTGACCGTCAAGGCGGGTTATGCGCGCAATTTCCTCGTGCCTTCCGGCAAAGCCTACCTGGCCAACACCGGCAACCTGCGCCACGTCAACAAGCTGAAAGCCCAACGCTCAGAGCGCGAAGCAGGAGAAAAGCTGGAAGCCCAAAACCTCGCCGGCAAGATCCGCAAGTCCGCCATCAAGCTGGAACTGGCCACGGGTCAGGGCGGCAAGGCCTTTGGGGCTATCACCACTTCCGATATCGCGGAAGCCATTCTGGCCCAGGCCGGCGTCAAGGTCGACCGTCACGCCGTTGACCTCGAGAAACCGATCAAGACCACCGGCAAACACGAAGTCACCGTTCGCCTTCACCCGGAAGTTGACGTGCTCGTCAAAATCCATATTTCCGCCCCCACCGAGGCTGTGGCCGAGGAAACTGAAGAAGGCGAAGAAGCCTGATCCGGCGGCCTGCGAAGGCCCTTTTCAGAAACCCGTCTCAGTCTTCGGCTGCGACGGGTTCTTTATTGCCCCCCACCGGACCCCCGTCCCGAAATTCCGCCGTTTGAATCGCCATGCGTTTGCTGCATCTTTACCTTTCTCCGGAGCACAATTTTTTCGGACATCACGGCCAGCCAGCCGGCACCGCTCCGATGCTGGAAGTTCCGGAGGTGAAGCTGGTAGCAGGGCAGGGGATTGAAGGCGACCGTTTTTTCGGATTCAAAAAGGACTACAAAGGACAAATCACCTTTTTTGCCGATGAAATCTACCAGTCGCTCTGTGCCCAATTCCAAGTTTGGGACCGGCCGCCTTCTGTCTTCCGGCGCAATCTGATCACGGAAGGGCAGGACCTGAATGCCCTGATCGGTCAGGAGTTTGTCATCCAGGGCGTCCGCTTCCTCGGCATGGCGGAATGCTCACCCTGTCATTGGATGGATGAGGCTTTCCATCCCGGAGCCGAAACGGCCTTGAAAAACAATGGCGGCCTCAGGGCGAAAATCCTGACGGATGGGGTGCTGCGGACCGGTTGAAGCATGGCCTGTCAGGCACCGCAGCACTTTTTGTATTTTTTGGCAGAGCCACAGGGGCAGGGATCGTTCCGGCCGATCTTCGGTGCCGAACGTCCTATGGGGGACACCGGAGGGGCGGAAAACCGCGGGATTTTAAGGTTGGCCCGGCGGGCGGTGGATGGAGGCGGAGGCTTTGGCTCGAAGCAGTGCCAGTTCCGGGTCATTCCGATGACATCCTCAATCAGTTCCGCCTCGATTTTCCAGTCAGGATCTCCGCCATTGCCAGCTTGCCACACCACCCTGTCTTCACGGTCAAACATGGAGTCGCATCGTCCATCACGGTAGGCAGCCTGGATCTCAGGGATGAGGTGGGCCAAACCCAGAGCGCCGCAGTAGATGGCGAGGTTGCTCCATACGACTTGATTGTCGTCCCCAAGCTTGCCCCGCATCAATTCGGTAAAATAACCACTGACGGCGTCGCGCGGCAACAAACCGTTCTGGAGCAGGCACAGGTAGGAGCGGAGGCCGCAGGAGCGGACATATTCGCACACGTCAGGGTTTTCCACCAGCGCCTGCAGCGGCTGAAAATCGCCATCAAACACGCTGGCAACAATACAGGCCAAGTCTTCGGTGATCAGGTCCCCGAGAAGCATTTCCACTTCCTCAGAGGGCAGATTAGCAGGGCGATGAGGGGGCGGTAGGCGGCTTTTTCCCTGGCCTCCGCCAGGAAATACGCTGCAAACGTGGGCAGCATCCACGAGCTGGAGTCATCGCAAAAATTTTCGGGGGCCTGCCGGCAGTCTTCCAATACCCTGATCAGGGCCGGAGTTATTTCAGGCAGCCGCGCCCTGATTTCTGTCAGGATTTCCCGCGGATAGGTATTGTCCGGGGTCGCAGCGAGGCGTTCGAGCAGTTTTTCGGGGCTGTCACGCATGTAAGAAGGGCATGAAGTGGTCTTCGACTGGTTTGTGGGTTGGGAAATAGGGACGGGACTGGTCCGCTCAATGTCCGCCTTCATCCTCCGGCAGCGGCTCCGGCAGGAAGAAAGTCAGGATGAGCCCGCAGACGCCCATGGTGAGCGCAATGATGGCGGCGGTGGCGGCCATTTTGCCGGGATTGGGCGGGCTGGACGCGCTGAAGGTGAAGAAGAACCACGCCATGCTGGTGCCAATCACCCGGCCCCCGATGTTGGCCGCGAAACTCTCGCCGGTGCCGCGAAGGTGCAGCGGAAAGACGCGGGGGATGTAATTGCCCCAAAAACTGAACTGGGAGACCAACAGGACCCCCGCAGCAAAAACCGCCCATTTCATGGGTTCGAGAATCCCGGGCGTGCCGAAATTGTGGCTCATCCACCAAAACAGTCCCGGAATGAAGATCATGGCAGGAACCAGGAAGAGCCGCAGCAGGGCCCGCCGGCTGATAATGTAAAGGGCCGCAAAAGCCAGCAGCACCCGGCCCACCAGTCCTCCCACTTCCTGCCAGGTTTGAACGGAGGCGGCGGCTTTTTGCTCGGTCTCGGATTTGGCGACGCCAAGAGCTCTGGCATCAGGGGGGGCAGCCGGTTGTGCGGTTTCTGCACTCAGCTTCACATTGGTTTGCGCGGTGGCCACCGCCGTTTTGACATCCGCAAGGCCGGGCACCATCTGGGGGAGGTGCTGGATGGCTCCAAAGGCGATGCCATAACAACAGGCGAAAAGAGCGGTGGTGACCAGAGTGGTGCGGATGAGGGCGGGCTGGAAAAGTTCCTTGATACTGGGGCGGCGCAGGGTGCCCGCGTTCTTTTTGGCCAGCCATGATGGGGACTCCGGCAGGAATGGCCGGATAATGATGAGCGGAATGGCGGGAATCAACCCGGAGATCAAGGTATAACGCCATGCTTCCTGCGTGCCGTAAATCTCGGGCAATTCCGACGCATAACGGACTGCCAATCCATAAACCACCGCCACCAGCAGGCCCCCGAGGGACGAGAAGGCCTGGGTGAAGCCGAGGACTTTTTCGCGCTGTTTCGGGTCGGGGAAAATTTCGGCCAGCCACGCGACCGCAGCGACAAATTCCACGCAGACTCCCACAAAAACAAAACACCGGCAGATGAGGAGTTGCGGCAGGGTCGTGGCAAAGCCTGCCGCAAAGGCCCCGAAGGCATAAATCAGAATACTCCAGGTCAAAACCCGGCGGCGGCCGAGCCGGTCCGTCAGCCAGCCGCCCAGCAATCCAAACACCCCGCCCGCAATGGCTGGCACAAAAAAGAGGATGCGTGCCCAATGGGTGTATTCCGGGGTGCCCACTACCAGTCCCCCGAGGGAAAACAGCGCCGGTTTGATGATCAGCGGCAGCATCAGCAGTTCATAAATATCAAAGGCAAAGCCGATGGAAGCGATGATGCAGATGAGCCACTGGGTCCGGGTCATTTTTTTATGATTTATGATTACGACTGATGATTTGTACCCCGCAGGTTGGGCGGGGAATCATCAGGCTGGGGCGGGTGTCTTTACAGAGAAATGCCACCTCTCATTTCATGTGGCGAGGGGAATCTTCCATAATAGACCAGGGAACCGGGAGAGGCCGGCATCATCGTTGGAGTGCAGGATTGCCCGGTTTTCAATCGCGTAAGCCGCGACCGTGGCCTCGGAGACCAAGGCTCAGGAATCCATCGCCCCCGTCATCAGGCTGATTACTTTATCGGCGGGCCGATTATGCAGGTGGGTTATCCTGCGTCGGGCAAGGAAGTTCCAATATGAAAGCAGCCCCCCTGTTTGGTCCGTCGCTCTGAGCGGTCAGGGAACCGCCCAGTTTTTTTGCCGCCAGAGCGGCGCTGTGCAGGCCGAAGCCGTGGCCGGATTGTTTGGTGGTGAATCCATGCGAAAAGATGCGCGTGAGGTTTTCGGCGGGAATCCCGATGCCATTGTCAGCCACCGCAATGCGCACCCCACTATTGCTGCGGGTGATCCGGAGCGTGAGCTGCTTTTCCAACGGGTCCGCTTCGTCACAAGCTTGAATCCCGTTGCGCACGAGATTGATGAGGATTTGCATCACCTGGTGTTTTTCCACCGTGACGAGCGGAACCTCCTGAAACTCTCTGGCCACGGTTATGTGGTGGCTGACGAGCGCACCCGCATTCGTCTTCAATGCGTCCTCCACGAGATCGGCCACGGATAGGGTCTCCCTTGCGCCGGAGATTTTCGCAAATCCCTGCTGCATGACGATAATGTCCTTGATGTGGTCGATGTTCTTTTGCAGATGCGCCAATTCCTTGAGGGCCGCTGCCTGTTCTCCGGACAGATGCTCCGCCAGTTGTGCAAGGTAACCCAGAACTCCTGTACCCTTGGGATTGTGGGTAAGGAAGTCGCCGAGACCGGCTTCGTGTTCGCGCAGCAACCCTACCACTTTGCCCAAATTAACGGACTTGGAATTCCGGATGCTTTCCGAGACGCAGGAGGAAGCGATATTGACGCTGTTGAGCACATTGCCCACGTTGTGCAGAATCCCCGTGGCCACTTCTGCCATACCGGCCTGGCGCGAGGCAGTTACCAATTCCTGGTGCGTCTTCTCCAATTCTGCTTCAGCACGTTTCCGGCCAGTGATGTCCTGAGCCATGACGACGATTCCGATCACGGCTCCGTCCTTGTCAAGATGGTAACGTGCCCGGACATGCGCAGGCCCATCCAAATCCTGAGGGGGCAGGGCGGGGATTGAATCTGTTTTGTCGGAATTCATGCGACAAGTGATTGGCGGTCTAAGCGATTGGCGAGAAGGACGGCCGCCTGCGCGTCCGCAGCGGAACCATCCGCTCCGATCTCCCGCCACAGGTCCGGGGTGATGTTGAATGGATAACCTCCAACGAGGATTTTGACGCGGCCACATTCCGGTGCGCGGCGCACCGTGGCGATAAGCGCTTCGACCGCGCGGACGTGATAAGTGATGGTCGCGGAGATGGCCAGGACGTTGGCCCGTTGTTTGATCAAGGTTTGAACGACGCTCGGGGTAGGCACGTTAGCGCCGAGATAATAAGTATTCCAGCCGTCCATCTCGAAAAAGTCGCAGACCATGCGGGCCCCGATTTCATGGAGGTCTCCGGAAACACAGGCAGCTACGAGAGTGCGGTGGCCTTTTTTGCCGTCAAAAATATAAGGATAAAGCTGCGACATGATGACCTGCGTTGCCGCAGTGCAATAGTGTTCCTGGGCCACGTTGATCCGGTTCACCTGCCACAGCCGACCGATTTCATATTGGGTGCGCTGGAAGACATTCAGGTAAATGTCGCGCACCGGAGTGCCCTGCCGGACCGCGTCGAGGATGAGCTTGCTGGCAACATGCCGCTCACCCCGGAGCAGCAACTGCAGGTATTTTGCTGCCAACGGCCCGTGCGGCGGGACTTCCAAAATGAGCGACGGCACTTCATCCGGCATTTTTGGCAATCTCCGAAGCGAGTCATTGAGATAATCGCAGGCCAGCGGGCTGAATTCGGGCGGCAGTTCCTGCTGCAACGATTCCGTCATGGTGGTGAGCAGGCGGCCAAGATAGGCGGCCGGAACGCCGCGTTTGGCCAGCATGACTTTGGCCCAGCCGATATAGTTGGCGAACAGCCCGCTGGAACCGGAAGCGATGGCCTGAGTGAGATAAGCGAGATGAAAGCCGGTGTCCTCCAGCAATTTAGCCCCAACAGCTTTTTTTGAAGGCTGTTCGGGTTCCAATGGCCGGCCAAACCCGCGCGCCACGATGTGTGCCACGAGTTCGGAATGCCGGGCATAAAGCGCTTCGCTGACCTGCTGGTTCAAGGCAATCATATTTTCAGGAGCAGAGGTGCTCGAAATGCCGGTCTCATCTGACATTTAGTGTCCGGGCAGGGATCGGTATGATAGGGTTCGGACAAATGAACTGGCAAGGGGGGGCTTGTCATCACACGCTAGCAATGTCCCGTTGCGTTCTGATGTGCTGGGCGATGCTGGCGAGCAGTTTCTCGGTATCCAAAGGCTTCTCGAACAGCGCGGCGGCCCCTGAATCATTTGCTTTGGCCAAAAGATTTGTGTCCATGGACGCAGTGATAAATATGACCGGGGTTCGGTTGGTTTCCGGTATTCTGAACAAAGTTTCCGCCAGTTGAAATCCGTTGCCTGCCGGGAGGTTGATGTCCAACAGAATCAGGTCAGGTTTCATGCTGCGGGCCAGGCTCGCACCACATACTGCATCCGGAGCGATTGCGGCATTATAGCCATTGGCTTTGAGACGTATTGCCAGGGCCCGGGCGATTTGGTCATCGTCTTCGATTATTAGAATTAATTGCATGATAGGTTTCCAAAAAATTTGGTAAGGATTTCTGCGGTTCAGGGAGCCATCCGTGCAGACTTGCCGATACCAATCCGGAACCGGTCCGGGGGCACCCCGCACATATCCTTGATGGTTTCGACAAACTGCGCCGGCGGGCAGGGCTTGGCCAGCAAAGTGAAGGGAGCTTCGCTGAGACTGAGGCGGACGTGGCCTCCGGCCGCAGTAAATTTTATCGCATTCACGGTAAGATTCGTGAGCACCTGCAGAATCCGCTGCCTGTCGACGAGGACAGCCGGAAGGTTGGCATCGCAGTCACAGCTCAGGCGGAGACCTTTTCCGGCAGCCGCAGGTGACAGCATTTTCACCACCCGTTCCACGAGGGGCGCCAATGACAGCATTTGGAATTCGATGCTCATTTTTCCGGTCTCCAGCCTCGTCACATCCAACAAGTCGTTGATATACCGGCGTAACTGATCGCAGCTCTCTTTGGCAATTCCCAGGTATTCCATCTGGGGTTCGTTCAGAGGACCAGCGAGCCCGTCCATGACGATGGAAACAAACTCGCTGGCTGAAGTGAGGGGCGTCTTCAGCTCATGCGAGAGGGTATGGTAGAAATTCTGGATTTCGCGGTTAAGGTCACGCACCTTTTGGAGTGCCGTGCGGAGGGTTTGCGCGCTTTCTTCCGCCACTTTGGTCCGGATCTCCGCATCAAGGTGCAGCTGCCGCATCTTGAGCAGGTTGTGAACGCGCAATACAATTTCTGCGAGATCAAGGGGTTTGCTGACGAAATCTCCGGCACCGTTTTGCAGCGCACGCAATTTTTGAACCGGCTCTCCGGTTTGCACCATGACCGGCAGATAGTCGCTGGTTTCAATCGCCTTTAACCCCTCCATCACCTGAAATCCATCCATGCCGGGCATCTGAAGATCCAAGATAATCAGGGAATAGCGGTGCAAGCGGTGCAAGGCGCAGACTTCATGCGGATTCTTCGTGGAGCTGATGCAAACGTATCCGGCACGGCGCAGCATCTCCTCCAGCAGCAGGACAATGGCATCCTGATCATCAACGATCAGGATGGGGGCGTTGAAAAATTCCGGGCAAGTATTCATACCAGTGGGTCCTTGTCTCCAATGAGCGCCCGCCGTTTCATCGCTGAAAATTCAAACGCTTCACTGAGCGCTTCTGCCAGATCATCATTCCTGATGGGCTTGGGGACACGGCGGAAAAATCCCGCCTCCAGACCCTGAGCTTTATGCCGTGACCTGACACTAGCACCCAGAGCAATCACCGGAATGAACTCCGTGACGGGATCCCCGCGCAGGATTTTCACGGCCTTGATTCTTCTGGCGCGGGGCAGGATGAGGCCCATCACGATTACCTCCGGCTGGAGGACGCGGGCGACTTCAACCCCATGCGCAATATCCTCGGCGGTCACCAGCCTCAAGTCCGGAAATCTCCCAAAAATTGATTCCGGCCACGGCACGTAACCCGGGTTGTCCTCAGCATAAAGCACGGTTCGTCCCGGTTTGCCGGCCGGAACCTCTGATTGGAGCAGGGCGCGGGCTTGCCTGGCCACAACCCCATCCCCCGGTTCCTCCGTCGAGTTCATGTCGCACCTGAAGACGCTCCTCAGCAGCGCTTCTTCGTAACGCAAGTCGGAAGGGCTGTGTTCCGGGATGGAGTCGCTGACAAGTGGTGCTTTTTGCGTCATACTGTCGTTAACAAGTTTAATAAGCCTCAAAGTCACCGGGATTGAGCATATAGCCAATCAGAAAACCATAAACAATAACAAAACCAAAAATACCAGGCGGCCAATCTGGGTTTTTTACGATAGAATATGTAGGGAATTTCAACTGCAACATGGACCGCAGCATTCCGCTTCCAGGCATAGGCTTTGATTTTACCTAACACTCCCTGGGACCCTGCATCATTGAGCTTTCCCCGAACCCTCCGGTGGTCGGCCCCGGGCTTAGGTTGCCCTTTGAACGTATCCGTCAAACGCCGCCCCATGAATCTTGACTTGACGGGAATTGCGTTGGGTTAGGCCTGCGGGGACTCCGCAGGGGCTTTCCGGGCGGCGGCCCAGCCGTGGGGGGTGAGGCCGGGCAGGGTTTTGGTGGTCGCGGTGGGGAGGGGAAGCCGGGTGAACAGGTCGGTGAAATAGGCTTGGGCGTCGATGCCGACGCGGTGGCAGTTGCCGATCATGGTGTAGAACGCGGCGGCGCGGTCGCCGCTTTTGGGGTCGCCGATGAACATATAGCCTTTGGATCTGGAGGAGGAACCAGGCGGGGTCTCCGTCTTCGGCTTTGGCTTCGAAAAATTTGCGCCTGACGTGGGCCATGCACCCGGACAGTTGGATTTGAGTGGGATCAGGGTAAAAAACTGGCAGATGATATTCAACCCTATGATTGGCTCGAATTCCGGCAAGCCGCGGGACGGTTTTGGCTGGCCTACGGCCCTCAAAATGGTGCAGGCCGGTCACTTGGGTGCCGGGCAGCAGGCCAGAGGCAACATATTGGCGATTTGGCCTGAGGGGGAGCTGGAAGCCGCAAAGATCAGTTCCGCTATTCACCATTTGGCTTCGGAATCAAAGTTGGGTTCCACGGTATTGGCCATGGCGTAACCGTTGCCGGACTGATGGTGACCGGGCATGGGCCGGGAATCACCCTGACTTCCCGCCCCGCGGCTCCGGGATGATGACGGCATACCACTGCAGGCCAGCCCTGGCCCCGCGTCAAATCCCGGCGTTATTCTACCAGATTGTGCTGAAAGGTGTAGCGGGCCAGTTCCACATTGGTGCGCAATCCCAACTTGTCTGAAATCCTTGTGCGGTAGGTGGCGATGGTCTTTTCGCTCAACGCGAGATGGGAGGCGATCTGTTTCACCGTGGAACCCGATGCGATCATTTGCAAAACCTGAAGCTCACGGCTGGAAAGGTTTTCGTGTGCAGGGGGCCGCTCGCCCCCGCCGATAATGGAGGCCAGTCGTTCAGCGAGGGCCGCAGTAACATATTTCCGGCCGCCCAGAATACGCTTCACTGCTGCCAGAAGTTCTTCGGAGGCCTGGGATTTGCACAGGTAGCCCGACGCGCCCAGCTTGAAGGCGCGGATGGCAAACTCGACTTCGGGATACGCACTGACGATGAGGACATCGATTTTCGGGCGGAGGCGCTTGGTCTCCTGTAAAAGCTCCAAGCCATCGCGCCCCGGAATTTTAATGTCCAAAAGCATGAGATTCCAGTCTTCCTGGACAAGCTTTGCAACGGACTCATCAAAATTCTCCGCCTCTCCAACAATCAGATCACTATATCCATCAGACAATACTTCTTTCAGCCCTCGCCGGAGGATCTGATGGTCATCAACGATGAGGACGCGTATCACGAAACTCCCTCCTTCCCCAAAGTGGTCGGTTGTGGGATGCTGGCGATCACCGTCGTTCCATTTGGGACGTTCCGCTTAATTGAAATTTCGCCCCCGAAGACCGCAATGCGTTCCCTCATTCCCAGGAGACCGAGAGTTTGAGGGCTGTGTATCTCGTTTTCCGTGATCCCCCGGCCATCGTCGGTTACGCAGAGGATGGTGCAACCCACCCCGGCTCTCAACTCCACCTGCACGTTCCTTGCTTTCGCATGGCGGATGACATTGGTAAGACATTCTTGAAAAATCCGGAAGAGGGCAGTGGCAATTTCCGATGAGATGACTTGTTCCTGCCCGGCAGTCCTGATCTGGCACCCAATTCCTGTGCGTTCCTGGAATCGTCGCGCTTCAAATTCTATAGCGGCACCCAATCCCAATTTGTCAAGAACCCCCGGCCGGAGTCTGGCCGCGATTTCCTGGACGGAAGTGAGGGTGCCATCGACGAGTTCAGTCATTCCCATCACCCGTGCCAAAATGGAGTTTGAAAGCGGGGACGATTCGAATTGGGCTACGCTCCGCTCCGTCCAGTGCAAGTCCATCTTCAAACCCGTGAGGTTTTGTCCAAGTTCATCATGGACTTCCCTCGAAATGCGGATGCGCTCCTCTTCGCGAAGAGACTCCAGGCGCGCCGTCAATGCCCGGAGTTGCGCACGGGCCCGATGCGATTCTTCCTCGGCCCGTTTGCGTTGCGTGATGTCCCGTTGGATGGCGACAAAGTGGGTAATTCTCCCGCCACCGTCCCGCAGGGGCGCAATTTGCCATTCCAGCATAAATTCCGTCCCGTCTTTGCGATAGTTAATGGATTCCCCTTCGAACACTTCGCCCCGTTCGAGATTTTGCCGCAACCGGCGCATCACGGCTTTATCCGTCTGTGGACCTTGCAGGATCCGGGGCGTTTTGCCGATGACTTCCCCCGCCGTGTAACCCGTCATCCGGGAAAAGGCGGGATTGACAAAAAGGATTTTCGGACCCGGAAGATCGATTGCTGAATCCGTGATCATGATAGCCTCCTTGGACTGTTCGACCGCCGCACCAAGCAGACGCAACGACTCTTCTTCCTGCCTGCGCAGGGTGACATCCTGACCAACGCCAATGCTGGATCCTTCCGAAAGACGGATGAGCGCCCAGGTGGTGTCGAGGATCCGACCGCTCCGTTTTTGGGTTTTGAATTCCTGCCACGTGCCATCCGAACGGTCGACGAAATCAATCACGCGATAACGGCTTTCCATATCGGGGTAAAGTTCCACCAAAAAATTTAGACCTTGTTGCTGTGCTTCACTCAAAGTCCACCCCAGGGTTTGTTCACATACCCGGTTCACATACCTTGGAATGCAGTCCGCGCCGATCACATGAACCATCATCAATGAGTCACCGAACATTTTTTGGATTATCTGGTTTTGCATCAGTTTCCTTTTTGGGGCATCGCCGCGCACAGGGGGCAGTTAACACGGAGACTCCATAGTCCCGCTTCAGCCCGCCCCGCTGTGGCACCGATGGTGCGGTGTGCCGCCCCACCGTAAATGGCAGGCCTAAATGGAGGCCAAACCGGTGTGTCTGCGCAAGGCAATAATGGAAATTCGTTCTGCATCATCCGTGTAGGGGTTTTTACCGGTAGGCGCGGTATGTGATTTTCCCTGCGTTAGTCGCACGTGGCAGCCGGCTTATTTCTCATGCAAGGCGGGCCCATGACTCCTATTTTGAGTGCCGAGGAGCCCCGGCCAACGCAGTGCTGTTAGGAGAAAACCACGCGGTGATCGGCTATGCTCATAATAAGGGGCCCTTGGCAAGGTGGGGGTGGAGTCCAGAAGGCCCGCAGGCGGGACCCGGGATCACCGGCGGAACTCGCGGAGCAAACTTGATCGTGAGGGCATTCATAGTTTGGTCGAACGTGGGGAACTCCTATTGCAATCTGCATAAACCATACGCAGCGAAAGGAAGGGAGCTATCGGAAGAATTTGCCCGTGAGGGCGCACACCCGTGCGGCAGATTGCCTGATTTTCCGTATGGGCGTGCCGCAATCTGCGGTGCCGGAGGGATTGCGAGCCAATCCTGGAGACTGCCGGTTTAACCGCGTTGTCGGGGGGCGGGGTAAATGGTGGCGTTCAGGGGCACCGATCCAACACCTCCCGCAACCGGTAGGCAAGGGTGGATGGTGCAAAGGGTTTTTGCAGGGTTTGCCAGGCTTCCTCTGCGGCGGCCGGGTCGACCATCGTTTTCCCGGTATAGGCTAAGGTATAGAGAACCTGGAGGGGGGGAACGAGTCTTGCACCTTGAGGAATAATTCGCTGCCACTCATGGATGGCATGACCACATCGGCCATGAGCAAATCAATCTCTCCGATGTCCCGCCTTTGATGGCACTGCATGGCTTCTCTGGCATCCGCGACTGCCACGACGGAGTATCCCAGTCGACTGAGCAGTCCTGCCGACAGATTGCGCATCAAGGCATCGGCTTCGACCAGCAGGATGGTTTCTGTCCCCCGCGGGAGCGTGGGCGAATCCGGGAGTTCGGCGGGAATCACCTCAGGGGATTCTACCTGCGGCAAATAAATCTTGAAAGTGGTACCGCCTGCTGGTTCGCTGTCGACCGTGATGTGTCCGCCACTCTGTTTGATGATGCCATAGCAGATGGATAATCCCAGCCCGCTTCCCATGCCGACGCCTCTCGTCGTAAAAAACGGTTCGAAAATGCGCTCCTTTACTTCCCCGCTCATTCCGCAGCCGGTATCACGGATGGTCAGCAGCACGTAATCAACGGCAAAAGGCGGGATTGACAAAATTGATTTCCGGACCCGGTAAATCCCGGGGTGCAGTTCGCGTTGAACCTCGCGCGCGACCACCAATACGTCTGCCCGCGCACCGTGGAAAACTACAAACGCCTCCTGCGCGAGGGCGACGACCACTGCTCGGAGATCTTCGGCACCGTCACCGCCGCGCTGGTCGAAGAGTTCCAGATCGACATCCGCCGGCAACGACTCGACAGCACGCACGTCTTCAGTTATATGGCGCAACTCACGCGGGGCAACCTGATGGCCGTCACCGTGAAACGCTTTCTCACTCAGGTCCTGCGGCACGATCCTGCCGCCCACGCCGCGTTGCCTGACGAACTGATCCAACGCTACGCCCCGGCTGAAGGGCGCATCTTCGGCTACGGCAAGTCCAAAGCCGACAGCGAAGCCCTCGTGTCCCGCATCCAACAGACTGCTGAAGACCTCCACTTTCTGATCGAACACTTCCACGCCAATCCCCGCCTCAACACCCGCAGCACCTGGCAGGCCCTCATCCGCGTCTTCCAGGATCAGTGCGAACTCAAACCCGCCAAGGGCCGGCGGGGCAAACCCGTCATCCAGATCAAGGAAAAAGCCAAAGACCCTGATGGGAAAAGCAGCCGCGTCCTGCAAAACCCCTCCGATCCCGAAGCCGGCTACGACGGGCACAAGGGATCGGGCTATCAACTTCAACTGGCCCAAAGCTACGGGGAGCAAAACGAAGTCAACCTCATCACCGCCTGCCTGCCGCAAAGCGCCGCCGAAAGTGATAGCGGCTCGCTCATTCCCGTTCTCGAATCCCAGTCCGACCACGGCCTGCAGCCGGAAAAAGTGTTGGCCGACACCGCTTACGGCGGGGACGAAAACGTGGAAGCCTGCCGGGAAGCCGGGATCGAAGTCATCAGTCCGGTGGCCGGAAGATCCCCTGCTGCCAAGGACGCTGCCGAGGCTGAAAGCACAACCGCAAATGGGCCTGACAACCCTGCGGGCGGAGACGGGCCGGTGCCCCCTGAAGAAACCAAAACCCGCAAGGAACGCCTCGAACAACGGCGCACCGAACAACAAACTGAACCGTGGAAGAAAGAATACGCCAAAAGAAGCGGCCAGGAAGGGGTCAACCGGGCGCTGGACCGGGTCACCGGCATCAAGCAACTGGTGGTGAGGGG
>JBBQWG010000053.1:0-42413 GCA_038210825.1 Verrucomicrobiales bacterium | reverse complement strand
CCGCCTGGGCCAGCTGTAAGCTGCCGCCGCCGCGCATCAACGAAACTCCGCCGCCAAGGTCTGCTCGACAACGCCCCCCGGTGCCTGTATGAGGAGAAGAGAATGGAAAAGTCCTCCATCAACCAACCAGACCCAGTCGTCATTCGGCATGCGCGTCACTCTGACGAGCCCGGTGCGGGAATTCCGCACGCCGGGATCTGCGAGGGGGACGCAGGGCAACCGGCGTTCCTACGTTAATCTCCCCCTGCCGATATCAGGCGCTGACGGATTCCTCGACGACGCCGAACTGGCGGAATTTGGCGTAGCGGTCGCGGAGCAGGGCGGCGGGTTTGGCGGACTGGAGGGCGGCGAGGTGGCGCAGGATGGCGTCCTTGACAGCAGCGGCGGCGGCGGCGGGATGATAGTGGGCTCCGCCGACCGGTTCGGCAATGACCTCATCCACGATGCCGAGGCGGTTTAAATCGGTGGCCGTGAGTTTGAGGGCTTCAGCAGCTTCCGGGGCATGCTGGCGGTGTTTCCACAGGATGGCGGCACAGCCTTCCGGGCTGATCACGGAATAGTAGGCGTTTTCAAGCATCAGCACACGGTCGGCGACGCCGATCCCCAAGGCCCCGCCGGAACCACCTTCGCCAATCACGATGGCGATGATAGGGGTCTTGAGGGTCATCATCTCGCGGAGGTTGAAGGCGATGGCTTCCGCAATATTCCGCTCCTCGGCCTGGACGCCCGGATAGGCTCCGGGAGTGTCGATCAAGCTAACCACGGGGAGCTGGAATTTTTCGGCCAGACGCATCAGCCGAAGTGCTTTGCGATAACCTTCGGGGTGGGCACAGCCAAAATTGCGCTTCAGGTTTTCCTTGGTGTCGCGGCCTTTCTGGTGTCCGATCACGAGCACTTTCCGTCCGCCGATGGTGGCAAATCCGCCCGGCATGGCATGATCATCTCCGGTGTGCCGGTCGCCGTGGACTTCGAGGAATTCCGTGAAGCAAAGATTGACGTAATCCAGCATGTAGGGCCGGGCGGGATGCCGGGCGATCTGGACGCGTTGCCATGCGGTGAGATTGCGATAGGTGCTTTCCTTCAATTCGGTGATTTTGCCCCGGATGGCATCCGCTTCGGCGGTGACATCGACGGATTGGTCGGCACTTTTTTTAAGGAGTTCCTCCAATTGATGCTGGAGTTCCAGGATAGGCTTTTCGAATTCGAGCGGAGCGGGAGTCATGACAGGACAGGCTGAAGAGGATAAAGGCGGCTAACGGCGCGCGGGAGGAGCGGCGGCAGCGGTTTTTTTGAGAAATTGAACCGGAGTGCCGACACGGACGAGGGTGGACAATTCCTCGATATCGGATTCCTGCAAATAGATCCCGGCGGGAGGCTCCGGCGTGGCGTCAGTGCCCGGGGCGGCATCCTCTGCCGGCTGGGCTTTGGGGGGCGGGCTGAAAATCAGACCGGGCCTTCCGGGTTTCCCGGCGGTTTGCAGCCACTTGCGGGCAGCAGCGTAGCGGTCGTCGCTGGGCTGGATTTTTTTGCCAGCCACCCAGGCGGGTTTGTCTCCGATGGTGGTTTGTTCCGGCAGGCTCGGATAGGGCAGATGGAGACCGGCAATGGCGTATTCCTTGAAAAACCGGCCTTCCTTCAGGAGGGTGATTTGCTTGTTTCCCAGATCCACCTGCAGCGAAAAATTCAGGGGATAGACCACAACCCTGTCACCGGGATGCACAATGGAGCCGAGCAAATTATTGACGCGGCGGATGTAGGCGAGGGTGGTGCGGAAGCGTTTGGCAATTTCGTGGAGACTGTCGCCGCGGACGACGGTGTATTCCAGTTTTCCAGGCATGGGAGCCCGGGAGAACAGGCGGTCGAGATTCATTTCACCGAGCACCCGCCGGGAATCCGGATAGCGGCTGGAGTCCTGGTAGACATCGGTGATTTCGGTGAGGAGCCGTCTCGCTCCATCCAGTTCGCCCTGACGGATGAGATCCATGGCATGGTCGAACTGCTTTTTCCCGGGGTCGGCTTTCGGGGCCTCGGAACTGAGCAGGGTCTGCACTTCTGCCGTGCGCTGTTTCTCAGGCAGCCAGGTCTCCCGGTAAATGTAGATGGCCCCCAGCACGGTGCCTGCCAGCACCGCGAGGGCAAAGAGGGATGCCAGAATGCGGATGTAGACCCGGGCCATGAATAAAAAATCAGCAGGATGAAATGGAGTGCTCCAGCTTGCCTCCTGGAGTCTGGCCGGCAAGCGCAAGCTGTCATGACCGACCCTGAGGCGTGCCGGCCGGTGGCATCTGGCAATGACTCAAAGCAGGCCGCGCCGCTTGAAGTCGAACAAATTGATTTTGTGGGACTTCTGGATCATTTCGAGCGTGAATTTCAGCAGGCAGATTTCCCAGGTGTCATCCACCCCCACGACCACGGCAGTCAGCGGATTGCCGGCTGCATTCACTTCGGAAAGCACCCGTTCCGTGACCACCGGCAGGGAATCGTGGACGAGAGTTTCGGTGACATCACTTTTTTTGAAAGTGAAACCGTATTGGAGGAAGGCGGCATTGGCTTGCCCCATGCGGTCCTTCATCCAACGGGCGAAGGCGGAAGCTCCCTCACCAAATCCTTCAAATTCCAATTCGGAATATGGCTCTGGTTTGAGAATGGTGGGCCGCTGGGCATGGATCTGGCCGCTGCGCACGCGCACCTGCTGCACATCGTCCATCAATTCGCTGATGAGGTGAAATTGAAAGCTGGTGGTGCCAAAGGTGTCAATGCGCCGGTCGGGCTCATGCAGCACCTCAGTGGTTTCCAGCGCGTATTGAATGCTGTCCTCTGAATACATCTTTGCCTCCAGCCTAGGGCCCATTTGAGGCGGGGTCCAATGGAAACCTCGATTCCGGAACACTTTCGATGCCCCGGACAGGCCAAGTGGATGAATATTGAATGAATCCAGCGCCCACTTCCTGTCAGCGGATGGCCGGGGCCAGTCCTTCCGGCAGCGGTGCCGGGAGGCGGGGGCCGAGGAGCAGTTCATCCAAAGCGGGGCCAAGTGCCGGATAGTCAAAGCGGAACCCTGATTCCATGAGACGGCCGGGCAGTCCGCGGCGGCCGGTCAGGGCAAGGGAAGCATCCGAACCCATGATCCACGCCGCGGCCCGCACCACCCACGGGGGCAGGCCCGGCATCCATGGGCGACGGTAGAGTTTGCGCAACTCCGCCATAAATTCGGCATTGGTCACGGCTCCGGCCGTGCAGGCATTAAAGACGCCTTCCAAGGCATGGTCGGTCACGGCCCGGAGGAAGATCCGGTCCATGTCGTGCGCATGGATCCAACTGATCATCTGGCGGCCATGGCCTGCAGGTGAACCCGCAAAAAACCGTGCCAGCCCAGCCAACACCGGCAGGGCTCCGCCTTCATTCCCCAGCACAAAGCCAATCCGCAACAACACGCGCCGCACCGGAGGCAAGGGAGCCTTGAAAAAGGTCTTCTCCCATTGGGTGCAAACTTCCGGGGCAAAACCCTCGCCAGCCGGGGCCGTCTCATCACACCACAGGGCACCAGCGTCACCATAAATCGCGAGCGAGCCGGCCTGGACCCAGACCGGGGGTGGGTTTTGGCAACGCCGCACCGCTTCTGCCAGGGCCCGCACACTGTTGATCCGCGATTTCAGAATCGCCGTCCGGTTCGCCTTGGTTGCACGGCAGTTGACGTTTTTTCCCGCGAGATTCACCACCGCCGCCGCCCCTTCGAGTTCCTTGGTCCATGCTCCGAATTTCGCCGGATCCCACACGACGCCCCGCGCCGGAGCGGCCACCCGGGCGGGGTTCCGGGACAGGACCACCACTTCGAAACCGGCAGCGGCATAAACCCGCTGCAGGCGGCGGCCCAGAAATCCGCTGCCGCCGGCCAGAATCACTTTGCGTTGGGTTGTGGAGTCCATAACAAGTTCAGGGGAGGGTAAAGTCAGGGAAACCACCCCAGCCGGGGCTCTGCCGGGGCCCGGGGCCTGATGCTTCTGATTTTTCAGTCATAAACGAAACCAAGGGGTAAAAAAAATCCGGCTAATCGCCCGTCAGGCCCAGCAGGCTGAAGACCTTGTCGCCCAGCTTCATGGCCTTGCGGACGCGGCCCGCCGGCAATTTGCTGACTTTTTCAAACCAGGCGTTGCTCATCTCAAAAAACTCCTCGAGGTCCTTGAGGCGCTGCCGGCCATAAGCGTCTTCCTTGTTGGCAGGATCGGTTTCGGCGATGCATTCGCGCAGGGCCGCAAGGGTAGGGTCCACTTCCCGTTTTTTCCGCTCGATGGCAATGGTGCGGAACATCTCAAAAACATCCTTGGTGGCTTCGAAATGGTCGCGGCGGTCTCCCATGACATGGGTGATTTTGACCACCTGCCAATTCTGCAGTTCCCGCAGGCTGGTGCTCACATTGGAACGCGCCACCCCGAGCAATTCACAGATTTCTTCCGCATGAAGCGGTTTGTCTGACATGAACAGCAGGGCATGGATCTGGGCCATGGTGCGGTTGATGCCCCAGCGGGCCCCCATTTCGCCCCAATGCAGGACGAATTTCTGGGTGACTTGGCTGAGGGTTTTCATTTCCTGGATTTCTGTTTCAACAGAAACTACGAAAGTGAAGCCGCCGAAGCAAGCGTTTTTTCTGCTGTTTGGAAAGTGACGGAATCCAAACCGGTCCGCGGCCGGCCTGCCCGATTTCTGTTGTGGATGGCGGGAACGCTGCTCCCCTGCGCGGATGCGCCGCCGCTTTGATCCTGACGATCCGGAAATGATGGACCGTCCCCAGCCGGTGTCCCCGGCGCTGGAGCGGGATTTGGCCAATCTCCGCGGACTGAACCGGTGGTTTGGGGCTGCGCGCATCGTGCGGAAGCTGTTGGGGCCGGAACTGCGCGGGGGCGGTGTCATCCGGATTGCCGACCTCTGCAGCGGCTCCGGAGATCTGCCGCGGCTCATGGTGGAACTCGGCCGGCGGCATGGCACCGAGGTCTCGGTGGAGGCGGTGGAGGCCCATCCGGCCACCTGGGAAATCGGGAAAACGTTTTGTCAGGACGAACCCGGGATCACGTTTGTCCAGGCCGATGTCAGGACCTGGGAACCAGCCCTCCCGCCCGACTGGGTCGTGTGTTCGCTTGCTCTACATCATTTCACGGAAGCGGATGCCCTCCGGATTCTGACGGTGATGCGTCGCTTTGCAGCGCGGGGCATGCTGGTGGCGGATCTGGAACGCACCTGGTGGGCGGCGGCCGGCATTTACGCTGCTTCGGTGTGTTACCGCGAGCCGATGACGCGTGAGGACATGCGGCGTTCGGCGCGGGCGGCATTTTCGCGGGATGAATTGAGGGCCCTTGCGGCGCAAGCTGGTTGGCCTTCGCCTGAGCCGGAGCGTTTTTGGTATGGGCGTCAGGCGTTGTGGGTGAGGAATCACCGGGGCCGGGGGGAGTAAGCGCCCGCAAGGTTGCGGCTGGCTGTCGCAGCTTTGTCTGCCGTAAAAAGGAGGGACCATTTCCGGATTCCGGTTCTTTACCATCCGCCAGGAAAAAACTCCCATTGTCATCCGCATGGGGGCCGATATGCTCCACGTTCCGCCTAACCGGCACCTTTTCCTTCCAGTCTTCCCTTCTTCAGCGTTTCCCCATGAACATTACCGTCGAAAAACTCCCGAACTGCATGGCCAGCCTCAGTGTGCAGGTCCCTGCCGAGAAGCAAACTGCGGCCCGCAATGCCATCCTCGCCAACTACACCCGGAATGCCGCCCTCCCCGGTTTCCGCAAAGGAAAAGTGCCCCGCAGTGTGATTGAAAAGCGCTTCAAGGAGGAAATCGACAAGGAAGTGACTGACCAGGTGGTCAATGAAAGCCTGCGGGAAGCCATCAAACAGGAAAATCTCAATGTGCTCAATGTCGCGGACTTCCAGCCTGGCGATGTGGTGGATGGCCAGTTCAACTATACGGTCCGGGTTTTCCTGGCTCCGGAATTCGAACTGCCGGCATACAAGGGCCTCAAGATCACAGTGCCGAAAATCGAAGTCACGGATGCCCAAATCGATGAGGTGCTCCAGCGCCAGCGCGAACAGATGGCGATCCTGAAGCCAGCCGCCGAAGGCAAGGCGGCGGCGGCGGGAGACTTCGTTTCCATTGATTACAGCGCCACCCTCGACGGACATGCCCTCACCGAAATTTTGCCGGAAGCCGAACACTTCATTGCCGCCAACACCGGGTTCCTCCTGAAACTGGCAGATGATAACTTTGTCCCCGGTTTCTGCAGCCAGATCGAAGGGATCAAGACCGGCGAATCCCGCGAGGTCAAGGTCACCATGCCGGAGGAAGGCATCAACGAACTTATTGCCGGCAAGGAAGTCGTCTTCACGGTCACGGCGGGTCCGATCCAGGAAGCGGAACTGCCCGAACTCAATGATGACTTCGCGGCCCGCCTCGCCGAAGGCAAAACGCTCGAAGAACTGCGCGGACTGATCCGGGAGAATTCCGAAGTCCAGGCCAAACAGAAGGACCTCGAGAACAAACGGATTGCCGCCATGGAGGCCCTGCGTGACAAAATTGATTTTGAGCTACCGGAAAATGTGGTCAACAATGCCGCCCAGCGCCGCGTCAACGAACTGGTCAAGATGAACCTCGACCGGGGCCTGACCCAGGACATGCTGGTGGAAAACGAATCCGCCATCCTCGAGGCCGCCGGCAACCAGGCCAAGGTGGACGTGAAGGATGAATTCCTCCTCATGGAAATCGTGAAAAAGGAAAACATCCAGGTCAACCAGCAGGATATGATCAGCCGCATCGGTGCCATCGCCTACCAGGCCCGCACCACCCCGCAGAAGGTCATCAAGAGCCTGCAGAAGAACAACGGCATGGAGAACGTCCAGCACTCCATCATTCTGGCCAAAGCCCTCGACGTCCTCGTCCAGCACGCCACCGTAGAATATAAGGCAGACGACAGCCCCGCCGGCGCTCAGGACTGAGTCCAATATGTTATCCGGGCGGATCCGCCGGCCTTTCCTTCTTTCCCATACTTCCCATGTCTCTCCTTTCTCCCCTCCGTGAAATCCAGGATGATCCCGACCGTCTGATGATGCTGCCCGGCCATCTGCGCGACCGTGCCCTCGATGTGGCCCGCAATGTGACCGTGTATGAAAAGGAGCCTGGCATTGGCATGATGGGCTTTGACCTGATCTCCCGCCTGATGAAGGACCGCATTGTTTTCATTGGCCAGCAGGTCAGCGACAACCTGGCAAATTATGTCATTGCCCAACTGCTCTATCTGCAAATGCAGGATCCCGGCAAGGACATCAATATTTACATCAACAGTCCCGGGGGCAGCGTCACCGCCGGCCTGGCCATGTATGACACCATGCAGTTTGTAACCTGCGATGTGAACACCTATTGCATGGGGATCGCGGCGAGCATGGGTTCGGTGCTTCTCACTTCCGGAACCAAAGGCAAGCGCTTCTGCCTCCCCAACAGCCACGTCATGATCCACCAGGTCAGCGGTGGAGCCCAGGGCACCGCCTCGGATGTGGAACGCACCGTGGAATTCATGTATAGCCTGAAAAAACGGCTGAATGCCATCCTCGCCAAACACACCGGCAAAACCATTGAGGAAATTGAGCGCGATTCAGACCGTGACAACTACATGACCGCCGAGCAGGCCGCTGCCTACGGATTGGTCGACAAAGTGCTTGAAAGCCGGAGTGACTTACCGGTTATTTCAGGAACCTGAAAAGTTCCATGGCCCGCTCCTCCAATCTGACGATGTGCTCCTTCTGCGGCAAAAGCCATGCAGAAGTCAAAAAGCTCATCGCCGGCCCGGGCGTTTACATCTGCGATGCCTGCATCGTGGTCTGCAAGGATATCCTCGACAAGGAACTGGAGGAGGAAGGACAGGCCCCGCTTCCCAAACTGGTGGTGCCGCGTCCGGGTGACATTTACCGCCATCTCGACGATTATGTGATTGGTCAGGACCATGCCAAGAAGGTGATCTCGGTTGCCGTGGCCAACCACTACCGCCGCATCCAGCAGAAAATGAAGGAAGATGAGGAAGCGGCAAATTTTTCCCCAAAATCCCGCAGCGAGGACAAGTTCCCCGATGTGGTTATCGAGAAGAGCAACGTGTTGCTGATCGGACCCACCGGTTCCGGCAAAACCCTGCTGGCCAAAACCATGGCCAAACTGCTCAACGTGCCCTTCAGCATCGCTGATGCCACCACCCTGACCGAAGCCGGTTATGTCGGCGAGGATGTGGAAAACATCGTCCTGCGCCTCCTCCAGGCGGCCGACTTCGATGTCCGTCGCGCCGAAATGGGCATCATTTACATTGATGAAATCGACAAGATCGGCCGCAAGACCGAAAATGTCAGCATCACCCGGGATGTCAGCGGGGAAGGCGTCCAGCAGGCCCTCCTGAAAATTCTCGAAGGCACCGTCTGCAATGTCCCGCCCCAGGGAGGACGCAAACACCCGCAGCAGGAATACATCCAGGTCGACACCACCAATATCCTCTTCATCTGCGGCGGAGCCTTTGTGGGGCTCGATCAGATGATCACCCGCCGCCGCGGCAAAAATGTCATGGGCTTCGGGGCCGTCGAAGACAATAAAGTCCGGGTGCAAACCCCTGCCAGCGAAGCCCTCAAGCACGTGCTGCCGGAAGACCTCCTTGGCTTTGGCCTGATCCCCGAATTCATCGGACGCCTGCCGGTCATCAGCAGCCTCGCCCCGCTGACCGAGGAAGACCTGCTCCGCATCCTCAGTGAACCCAAAAACAGCATCGTCCGGCAATACAGCAAAATGCTGGAACTGGAAGGGGTGGAACTGCAGGTCACCCGCGATGGCATGCAGGCGCTCGCTGCCGCAGCCTTGAAGCGGGGCACCGGTGCCCGCGCCCTGCGCTCCATTTTCGAAACCATCATGCTGGACGTGATGTTTGAGGTCCCGGGCCGCGATGATATCCGCATGGTCACGATCAACCGGGCCGTGGTCGAAGGCGAAAAACCCGCCCTCCTCAAAAAACGCAAACGCCTCGGCCGCGACGCCGCATGAGGCCGCCGGCTTCATCAAAAGTAGCCATCATCGCTCCGCGTGATGAGCGAACTCCCTTGGGCGGGCAACAATGCCTTGCCTTTTGAGCCAGTCGTTTTCCGAAGTAAACACGCGCTTCACTCATCACGCGGAGCGATGATGGCTACTCATCGAAAGCAAACTTCCGGGAGTATACGAAACCACTTGCGGGGCGTTTATTAAGGTGTAGAGACACTGCTCGCCCGAAGCCACACAGGCAACGCCGCGAATGGACAGGTAGCTCAGTTGGTAGAGCAGGCGGCTTTTAACCATCTGGTCCTGGGTTCGAGTCCCAGCCTGTCCACCACAAAATCAACGAGTTACGAGGATTGTGGTTAGCGTTGTGCCCAAAGACCTGCGACACAATCACGGCTTGTTCAGAGCTTTGCGGATGATCTCCGGCAGGCGGCGCACCCGGGCGATCGCCTGCGGGGCCATCACGGAAGCTTAAGCCCTCGCCACCGGTCTGACTCTGGAGGAAATCCGCACCCGCTCCTTCCAAAAAATCCTCGAAGGCCGGCGGGGTTAGCGCTGGGAGCGCCGTCCGTCCCGGCGGCCCCGGAGCACCGCCCATTGCTCTGGCAAAATCCGGCAGCAGCTGCGCGGGCACTGCACGGACCACACCGTGCTGCTGCCCCAGCTGGCAGAGCTGCTGAGTGGGCAGAAGATCGCGGCGATTATTCTGGACCCGACCTACAAGGTGATGACCAAAAGCGAGAGCGCGCAGGGGGAGGTGGCCGCCTTGATGAACAGCATCGAGCGCTTGGGCATGGCCACGGGTGCCGCCGTTATTTTCGGCAGCCACTTCTCCAAGGGGAATCAGGCCGGCAAGGAATCCATCGACCGGATCAGCGGGAGCGGGGTGTTCGCCCGGGACCCGGACGCGATCCTGACCATGACCCGGCACGAGGAGGACAACGTTTTTGTTTTCGAGCCGATCCTGCGGAACTGCCCGCCAATTGATCCCTTCTGCGTGGAGTGGACGTGGCCGCTGATGCGGCTGGCGCAGGGCATGGACCCGACAGCATTGAAGCAGCTGGGGGGGCAGAGCAAGAAGCGGGTTGCCATGGGGGACGCGATTCAAGTCCTGCCAATTAGCGCACCTGTTTTGAAGTCTGAATGGGTAAAGCTTGGGGTCCAATCAGGCATCAGCAGGTCGCAAATGGATGGCTTGATCCGCGACATTTTGGTCGCCAAGCACCCTCAAATCGCGATCAAAAACGATCTATTTGTCCGCAAAAGCTAGAATGAATGCAATTTTGTCCACAAGAAATCCACATGGACGTCCACAGTTTTCCACGTCCACACACCCTTTAGGGTGTGGACGCGGAAATGGACTAGGCATTTGTCCACAACAAACCAAAAATGGAAAAAACCGTATCACCCAACACTTCGCCCGGCAAAGACTTCCAGAGTTTGTTTTCAAAGTCTGGAAGTCAGACCCCTTGACTCCGCCATGTTCGTCAGGAAAACAGGACGGAAGCTTTTCCCTGCGGCGGCAAGGCGGGAAGCCGCCCCTGAACGGAAACCTGCGGGAGGCCGGCCGCGAATCGTTCAACAACCGTTAGCATCGGGGCTGCGCCCGATTCTAACGAGGGTCATTCGCCATCGTGCACGCCGAGGGCATCCAACAGCCGTAGCAGCTCCGGGTCCTGTAATGCGGAAGCGTCACTAAGAAGGCAGCTCTGATATTCTTGGGGCGCAACAAATATGCATGGGCTGTCGTTGGGACCAGCGAACATAGCAAGGGCAACAGCGTTGGTGAAGGTGCGGAAGCGTCGCAAGCGAGTCCAATCAAGCTCTTGTTCGGGTTCGGCAAAAAGCGTCAGCTCGATGGTTTCGCTGATCGCAAAGCAGCCTTTAGTTGGTAAAGATCTCGAAGATAAGATCTCACTAAACACACACACGTAGTCATCATAGCCAGGATCGCTCGGGCAAAAATCCAAGATGTCTTGCGGTGTCACATGCAGCATTGAGTACTCAAAAAGCTGCCGGTGAGGATCAGACATCGGAGCGTATCGTGTTAGGCGAACGATTTTTGAAATTCGGCATATCCGGTTCCACGTTCTCGTTTGTGGGCAGTTGGGAAAGTGGATCGCCAGGTTCGCCTACAAATGAGATGAGACGTTTGTTAACGTGCCAAAAACAAACAGTGAACATCGTCAGTTGCAGCCAAATTGGCAATACCCAAGATTTGTCCAATACAAAAACAGCCAGACCGGCCGAGTATAAAACCACTACGGTCTCTTTAAATATTTTCCGATAAGGCATTGTTTTTGCTGGTCGTAAGCGGCTGATTTCCAATGGATATGGGGAATAACAAAAGAGCATATCCGTCCCAACTGGATTTGCAAGAAATTTGAAGGATTACAAGCAAGCGGTGATGACCCGGTTTGGTTGTGACCTCGGTGTTGGCAAGTTCAAGGAACCATGCAAGGGCCCCCAAATAACAACGCGCGACGACTTGACTCCTAGTAACGGCGGAATACATTCTCCCATGCTTTCCGGTCCACGACAACGATTTGCGGAAGGGGTGGCCTCTGGCCTGAGCGCTGCCCAAGCCTACCGTGCAGCCTACCCCACGGCCAAACGTTCCGAAGCCGCGAAGAATACGTCACGGCTGACGAAGAATGACGAAGTGAAAGCGGAAATCGTCCGCATCAGGGCTGCTGCAGCTTTGCTGCCGGGTTCCGCGGTGCTGACCCTCGTGGAGAAGCGGGAGTTCTTTGCGCGGGTCGTGCGGGCCAAGCTGAAGGAACTGCCGGACGACTCGGACCTGTGGCAGGAGATCACGATCACGGCGGACTCGATCAAGCGGAAGCTGCCGGACAAGCTGCGGGCGATCCACACTGATAACGATTTGGCTGCGGAGGGCAGCGGGGCGGGGGCGGCGGATGCATTGACCGAACTGATGAAAACCATTACCGCGCGTGGACCTGTCTGATCCATTTTGGAAGTTGCGGGAAGGGATCCCCCGCCTTAGGAACGTGGGGATCACTCTTCCGGTTCCGCATGCAGCCGGCCTGCCCTTCATGACACGCAAGCAGAGACAAATGACCGTCCTTTCTACGGCGGCTGTTATCGGAGTCGCTTTCTTCTTTGCCCTCCATCCTCACTGGAATGCCATGACCCGCGAGCGGGACGACTTGGCAGACAAACCACCCTCGATCGACCGCCCCTTGGCGGATGTTCAGGGCACCACGCGGGCCACGCCTGCTGGGCCTGGCCCACTCGCACCTGCCGTGGCTGCTGCGGCGTCAGGTCCCAAGGGAGAAGGGGCGGATCCCCAACGGATCCAAGCGGCCCACGAGGCCTTTCTCAAACTTCTCAAAACCTGGGAGAGCAAAAACGCCACGCCTCTTAAGGGAACCCCGGGCGCGGACGCGGGGGTCATGATCATTATGCATCTGCCCCCGGTGGATGAGGCCTTCTTAGCGTCGGCGAACCGCCTGCTGGATGAGCACGGCATTCCAGAAAACCTGCGGACCAGGGAATTTTTTGAGAGGACGGGCCTGGTGGGCAAAAACCGCTACATCGGCTATCAGGTCAATCCATATCCAGCGGACCCGGCAGGGTCGCAGGATTCCATGTGGATTGCCTACATGGGGAATACCAACAACATCAGCATCAATCCCCTAACCGGTGCTCTGACGATGACCCCGGATGGGCCCGGCGACCGGGTGTCACCTATAAACTTGCAGTCTGGACGGGAGCGTTATTCCCATCTCTTTTCCTTCTCTACAGCGGAATAAGGTCCCTCTGCCCCAGGCTGTTCGCCCAAATGTGATGATTTGTTAAAGGCGAGAGATACCTTTCGGTCTCCACGGCGGCACTGGACGCCAAGTAACGGCGGAATATCATTACCCCATACTCTCCAGTCCCCGCCAGGATTTTGCCGAAGGCCTGGCAACAGGCCTCAGCGATTTGGCTGCGGAGGGCAGCGGGGCGGGGGCGGCGGATGCATTGACCGAACTGATGAAAACCATTACCGTGCGTGGAACTGTCTGACCCATTTTGGAGGCTGCGGAACCTCTACAGCTGCAAGAAGCAGGGGAGTGGGGCGGCGATCCCGTTTCGCATGCGGGAGGAGCAGGAGATCGTGCTGCGGCACCTTTACGAAAATCCGCAGGTGCCGGCCTACTCGTGAAATCCCGCCGGCTGGGGCTTTCGACCGGGATCGGGGTCCAGCCTCGATCTGCAGTCCCCTGGTTTTGAACTCAAAGTCAGCAGGATCCGATGGATTTCGCTTGTGCGGCCATGGCGCAATGCGACACTGCGGCATGACAACGGTGGTCGCAATCAGTAAACGGGGGGCCGTTACGCTGCCTCCGGCCCTGCGGCGCAAATGGGGATTCGGAGCGGGGGAGCATCCCTTGGTCCTGATTGAGGAGCGGGACGGCGAAATCGTGCTCCGGCCCGCCTCGGCGGTGACCGTGCGGGCGATTCCGGCCCCGGTGATTCAGGGATGGATCACGGAGGATGAGGTGGGAATGCAGGAATTTGAGGCCATCCCGCGGCCTTCATGATTCTGTTCCTGGACACCAGCGTGCTGCTGGCTGCCTGCGGTTCGGCCACTGGAGCGGCGCGCTATTTGTGCCGGAATGGGGCAGGGCAGGGATGGACCCTGCTCACCTCCGGTTACTGCCTGCAAGAAACCGTCCGGAACGTCTCAAAAATCCGAACCGCTGCGGCCGCCACGTGGAAAAGCGAAATCCAGCCGGTGCTGCAAGTGGTGCCGGATGCGCTGGCTATGGGGGAACGAGCCCTCGTTTTTCCGAAAGCCAAGGACCGCCCGGTGGTGATCACGGCCTTGGCCGCCGAAGCAGCCGTGCTGCTGACGCTCGACCGGACAGATTTCCACGGAGCGCTGGGGCGTATGATTTATGGGATGAGCGTGCGGACCCCCGCAGATTTCCTTATCGGGCAGCGCAAAGCAGGCCTGCTGTAGAGGGAGTGCGGTGATTGCACCATAATACCAGTTTTACCTGGGTTCTTGAATCCAAGACACTTGTCAGGGCCCCTGCAGGGGATCCCCGGCCTGGGCGAAGCAATCAAGAGCGCGACCGCAGCAGCCTCCGGTGCCTACAACCCCGGGGGCATTTTATTCTCCAGACTGGGGCGTGCTGTGCCACTTCCTCCCTGACATCCCACTCTCCCTATTTTGTCAAAAAAAGCCGGTCGTAAGGCGCTGGAATTTCCGGACTGGTAAACTGATGGATTATGTCGGGTGCCCCATCTGCCCCTGACATGGTTTCTGTAACCCGTAAAAGTTGCTCTCCGTCTTTGATTATATTTTCAAAAGTAACTGCCAATTCGGCTTTACCAAATTTTCGAATTACAGGTTGTTCAAGGCACCATTCCACTACCGCCTCCGCTAGAAGTGGAGCAACTTTGCGCGCATCCTCTGGGACACCCTCATTGTATGCGAGATTAAGAATAAGATCATCAAGCAAATTTTTCGCACTGTTTTGCCGCGATCCCACTGCTTTATTAATTTTGAAAAGATATTTTGAGGAACTATCGGTTTCCTCAACAAGTTCCGGCAAATCGTCAGTAAGGCTAAGTTCTTTAAATCGTTCAGGAGTCAAATGCGCGATTCCATGAGGATATAAATCCGCGGTCGCAATTTTGATGAAACTAACAATTACAGCATAGGCCTCACGGTCGAGGCCCATTGCTTTGAACGCTTCGAGATCGCAAGCAACGACGTTCCTTTCCCAATCTTCCTGTTTCCTCACAATCCGAAAATTGGCATTACCTTTGATCCATTCCAACCAATTAAGCTTACTATAATTAAGAAATGTCTTCCGGCCGGTCGCTTCTTTCTCGACGGTGTTATTGAGCTTTGCCTCCTCAACTCCTGAGGGAACCGCTGAAGAAATTAATTGTTTGCGACCCGGGGAGTCGGACGAATCGCTCAGCCTCCTTAATCGCAACAAATAGATACCAGATCCAAATGACACCACGGACAAGACTAATGCCACAACGAATATGGATCTTGTCATCTTCATTTTATCGGAGGCTCCAAAATCTGAATAATGTATCCCGGCATAAATGGATCAATCCCAAAATCTGTGGTTTTCAAATTAAACGTGCCCAATCTCCGGAGAACTTGTGAACAAGGCCGCCAGTGACAAGGCCAAGGCGAAGAGGGAGGCTAAGAACTGAACGTCTGCTACGGAACCACCCGAAGCCGGCCCCGCCTCTCATAAGCGATCCACGGCAGCGGGTGGGGCCACAGGCGGGGCAGGGTGCGGAGATCCCCCTCAATCCAATGGAGCCGCCAGCAGTCGCGCTGCTCCGGCGGGAACGTGTGTCATGGATCCTTGATCAGGTCAGAAGCGAAAACCAGTTTAAGCAGTGTGGATGCCGCATCCGTCGTGGTGAAGCGGACACCCGGGCTCTTTTCCAGGAACTGGTCAAACACGGGCGACCCCGTGAGTGATCAGCGCCGGCGCTGCTTGGATTTGATTGCCTCGAGTTCCGCCTCCAGCGCGGCCCGCCGCTCCTTGAGCCGTTCCCGGAATCGCTTCTGCCGCATCGCATTGGCGGCCCGGCCCTCGGGAGACTTTGCCCACGCGTCCTTGCGCGCTTTCTCAGCAGCGCGCCATGCCGCATCGCTGGCATACTTTTCCCGCTTCCACCGGGCAATGTAGGCCTGCTTTTTGGGGCTCGCGCTCACGGCTGGCCCTCCCTCGCCTGCGTCCCAGGATCATTGATCCGGGCATCGTTTGGCTGGCGGTGGCCGTTGGTCTTTGCCACCACATTGGGCGGGTGACCCAGCCCTTTCGCCACATGATAGAGCGGCGTTCCCCGCGAAACGTTCAGGCGGGCGAGGGTCCGGCGCAGATCGTGGAACGTCACCCCTTTGATGCCAAGGCGGGCCATGTGATTTAGATCGAACTTCCGGAAATCCGTCCGGTATTCATGGCTCTTCTTCTCTTTGTTATCGACAAAACACAAGCGATTATCCCTTTCTTCATTGCCGCAAAAGCTCCGTCCGATCCGGGCTTGCCGGTTTCGTGTGATTGATTTAAATCGGCATGATGAAGGTAACTCAGATTTCTGCTATTTTGATGCTCGCTGGAATGCTGGGCACAGGGCTGGTGGGCTGCCGCAAGGAAGACGCCGCTGCTGCCAAGGCCAAGGCGAAGGGCCGCGTTCCGATTGAACCGGTGACCGTGGAAACCCGGGCCGATGGCTTGGCCTATTTGCCGGGATCCTCTACTCCATTTACCGGGGTGGCCCTGACTCCGCACCCGGATACCCCATGGCTGGTCCAAATGAAAGAGCCCTATACCGACGGGAAGCGGGACGGGGACAAGCTGGTGCTTTTCAAAAACGGGGATACCAAGTCTCTGCGCCGTTATGACAAGGGCACTCCCAAGTATGCTGCGACATTCCACAAAAACGGGCGGAAAAAATACGAAGTGAACCTTGATGCGGCGGACCGCGGAGTAGGGCCTTACAGCCGTTGGTATGACACCGGGGTGCTCGAAGCCACCGCCAGCCTCGATTCCGAAGAGCGCTGGCACGGCGAATTCAAAGAGTGGACCAAAGAGGGCGTGCTCAAGACCCATCATATCTTCAAGCATGGCTTGCTCGAAAAGATCATCTTCGAATCCCCGGAGTCCCAAGCCCACCGGAAGGAGAAAGGCGTGGAATTGCAACCCCAGGTCACCACCGAGGCTCCCCCGGAGGAAACCGGGACTGCAAACCCGTAACCGGTTCAGGCAGGAAGGCCTCGCGCTGCTGTTTCAAGTCGCCCGCGGGCCCCGTCCGAGGCGTTTTCCAGGCGGCTTTGCTACCGATTAAAATACGTTTGCGGAGAGGGCGGGAATCCTTGATGATGACTGGGTCGCGTTCCGCATCTATGTGCCTGTTGCCATCCCTTCCTTCCCGCGCGGTCACGGTGACACTGGCGGCCTTGACCGGCGTGATATCAGCAAATCCCGGTCAGCCCCGGGGGGAGGTGCCGGACTACAACAAGGAAGTCCGCCCAATCCTCGCCAACCACTGTTTCACCTGCCACGGTGCCGATGAAAAAGCCAGAAAGGGGGACCTGCGGCTGGATGACCGGGATGACGCTATGGCTGGTCGGGTGCTGAATCCGGGCGATGCGGAAGGCAGTGAGATTTTCATACGACTTGTCAGCCACGACCCTGAGGAAATCATGCCTCCGCCGGAGTCGAAAAAACCGATGACGCCGGAGAAAATTGAGGTGTTGCGGCGCTGGATCACCGGTGGCGCGCCCTACGCGAAACATTGGGCCTTTGAGGCTCCCGTGAAACGGCCGGTGCCGGAACTCCCGCCGGGTTTTTCCCGCACCTCACGGATAGAGGATCCCATCGACGCCTTCCTTGCCGTCCGGCTCCGGCAGGAAGGGATGGTTTTTGCCCCGGAAGCCAGCCGGGAGGTATGGCTCCGACGCGTGACCTTCGACCTCACAGGTTTGCCTCCCACGCTGGCGGATCTCGACAGCTTTCTCGGGGACCAGATGCCCGGCGCGTTTGAAAAAGTGGTGGACCGCCTGCTGGCATCTCCCGCCTACGGGGAACGCATGGCCACCGACTGGCTGGATACGGCCCGGTATGGGGACACCTACGGACGGCATGAGGATGCCAATTGCGCCACTTGGCCATACCGCGATTGGGTCATCCGCGCCTTCAACCAAAACCTGCCATGGGACCAATTCATTCTCTGGCAAACCGCCGGCGACCTGCTGCCGAACCCAACACGCGACCAGATCATCGCCACCTGCTTCAACCGCCTGCCGCAACAGTCAAACGAAGCAGGAAGCAATCCTGACGAATTCCGCATCGAGCAAGTAGCGGACCGCGTTCATACGAATTCCGTGGCTTTCATGGGGGTGACGGCAGAATGCGCCCGCTGCCACGATCACAAATTTGATCCGATCAGCACCAGGGAATACTACAGCCTCGGAGCATTCTTCAACAACATCGACGAACTTGGTTTGTTCTGCGTTTACACCGGAGCCACCCCGCCGCCTTCGCTTCTGCTCTTCACCCCCGAGCAGGAAGCGCGGCATCTTGCCGCAAAGCAGGAGATCGTTGCCTTTGAAAAGCAATTGGCGGAAGGGCGGCCGGCAGCGGAGGCACGTTTCAAGGAGTGGCTGATGCAAAACCGCCCTCCCCGGGGCGAGCCATGGGTGACCGCACACACCAGGCCTCAGGCCGCTCCTGCACTCCCCCGCACCCCCAGGGCAGCCGCGCCCCGGGCCCCGCTGACATGGTATCGTTTCGAGGAGATCAAATCCAAAATCCTGGTGGACAGCGCACAACCGTCGGTCCCCGGCAGCACCCGCATCAATGCGGTGCTCGCGCCGGGACGGGTCGGGGAAAGCCTTCTCCTGGCCAATGACAACATCGCTTATCTGACCGGCGTGCCGGAACTCCGGCGGACCACTGCGTTCAGTTATGGCCTGTGGATCCGTCCCACCAAAACTCAGGCCCGTGCCGTGGTGGCGCACCGTTCCCGCGCCGGTCTTGATGCCGCCAGCCGCGGAGTGGAACTGATCCTTGAGGAAGGGCGGCCGGTCTTTGCTCTGGCCCACTTTTCTCCGGGCAACGAGATCCGGATCCGGGCGCGGACGGCTCTGCCGGTGCACGCATGGACCCACCTCGCGGTCACCTACGATGGATCCAGCCGCGCTGCGGGCATGGCGCTCTATCAGAACGGGGAACGGCTCGATACGGAAGTGGTCCGCGACGGTCTTTACCGCGATATCGTTTACCGGGCGGACTGGGGCGATGACACGCAGAAGGACGATGGCAGGCTCGCCTTCACCCTCGGCGGCCGCACCAACGATGCCTGTTATACTGACTGCGTCGATGAGTTTCAGTTCTTCGATTGTGCCCTGACGGCTCCGGAAATCCGTCAGATTGCCTTCCAGACTGACAGTTCCAAATCCTCCGACTGGTTCGATTGGTATCTCCGGGAGATTGACGAACCGGTGCGGCACCTGAACAGGAAGCTGTCGGAGGCCCGCGACCTTGAAAACGAACTGAGCGGGCAGGCCGTGGACGTGATGGTCATGAAGGAATATCCCGGCGAGCGGCGGCCATGGCACGTGCTGGCCCGCGGTGAATTCGACAAGCCCGCCGAACCAGTCGATCCCGATGTGCCGGCGGCGATCCTGCCGTTCGGGGAATCCCTGCCGCGCAACCGCCTTGGCTTCGCGCAATGGCTCACCGATCCGCGACATCCTCTAACCAGCCGGGTGGCGGTGAACCGGTTCTGGCAAATCTTTTTCAACCGGGGTCTCGTGCCCACGCCTGAGGACTTTGGCACGCAGGGCCAGCCGCCTTCACACCCGGAACTCCTGGATTGGCTCGCGGTGGATTTCCGTGAGAATGGCTGGGACGTCAAGGCCCTCTGCCGGCGGCTTGTTTTAAGCACCGCCTACCGGCAATCCAGCATTCCTTCCAGCGCTGCGGTGCGGGAAAGTGATCCTGACAATATCTTGCTGGCCCGGGGTCCGCGCGCCCGGCTTTCCGGAGAAGCTCTGCGCGATATGGCTTTGGCGGTAAGTGGTTTGCTGGTAACAAAATCGGGGGGTCCCAGTGTCTACGCCGCCCAGCCGGCCGGGCTTTGGGAGGAAGCCGGCACCCAGCATTCCTATCCGCAGGGAACTGGCGACGACCTCCACCGCAGGAGCCTCTATTCCTTCTGGCGCCGCACTCTGCCACCCCCTGGCCTGACGGTTTTTGACGCACCCACGCGGGAGTTCTGCAAGGTGCGGCGCGAACGCACCAACACTCCGCTGCAGGCCTTGGTGCTGATGAATGACCCGCAATTCATCGAAGCCGCCCGCGTCCTCGCGGAGAAGCTCGTGCGCCAATATCCCGGGGACGATCCGGCCCGGATCCGTGATGCCTTCCGCCTCCTCACCAGCCGGCATCCGGAACCGGCCCAACTGGCCACCCTGACCGCCTACCTTGCGGGGGAGCGTCCCCTCGTCACGGCCGGGGAAGCCGGGTCCCTTCTCGAAAAAGTCGGCGCACACCCCTCCGATCCCACCCTGAATCCGATCGAAGTGGCGGCCACCGCCCGCATGATCCGCCTCCTCCTCGGCTTCCAGGAAACCGCCATGAAGCCGTGACGAAGCCTCCAGGGCTTCAGCATTTCAGTTCCCAAACCTGTCCAGCAAGAACGGTCACCTGCCTGATTCCGAAGGCCCCATCCGGCTGCTCTCTGACAACTGCCAACTGGAAGCGGTTAGCCTGAAATCTCCTCCCCCATGTCCCACTGCCACCGTTACACTCCTGCCTCCTGCCTTTCCCGCCGGGCATGGCTGACCCGCCTGACCGGCGGGCTGGGGGCATTTGCTCTGGCGGATCTGCTGGCTCCATCGGCCGCGGCGGCCGGGACAAGGCTGCCGCACTTTCCTGCCAGGGCGAAACGTATCATTTTCCTGACCATGACCGGTGGGATCTCGCAGTTGGAGAGCTTTGACTGCAAACCGGAACTGACCAAGCGCCAGGGGGAGCAGATTCCGGATTCGGTTATGGCCGGAAAAACTCCTTTGGGAATGTCGGCCCGCCAGTCTTCCTTTCCTCTGGTCGGCAGTAGTGGATCCTTCGCCCAGCATGGCCAGTCGGGGGCGTGGATCAGCAGTTATTTTCCGCATCTGGCGAAGGTCGCCGACGATCTGACCTTCATCAAATCAATGTGCTCGGAGGCGGTGAATCACGACCCCGCCCTCGCTTTTCTCCAAACCGGGGCGCAACTCCCGGGCCGACCGTCGATCGGCGCGTGGCTCGACTACGGCCTGGGCAGCATCAACAGGGATCTGCCGGCCTTCATCGTTCTCACCAGCAACCGTGCGGTGGACCAACCGCTGTCCCAGCGGATGTGGGATGCCGGATTTCTGCCCAGCCGATACTCCGGAGTGCAGTTCCGCAGCGGTTCGGACCCCGTCCTTTACCTGTCGGACCCGCAGGGCATTCCAAGGCAAGCCACCCGCCGTATGCTGGACGGTCTGAGGGACCTGCACGAAATGCAGCGTGCGGCGGAGGGCGATGCCGTAATCGATTCCAAAATCGAACAATTTGAGATGGCCTACCGGATGCAGTCGGCCGTGCCGGAAGCGACGGATATCAGCAGGGAGCCGCAGCACATTCTCGATCTCTACGGCCCGGATGTGCAAAAGCCCGGCAGTTTCGCCCGCCATTGCCTTCTGGCACGCCGTCTGGCGGAGCGCGATGTGCGCTACATCCAGCTGCTGCATCCGGGCTGGGACCATCACGGCAGCCTGCCCATGGGATTCGACATCGGTGGCAAGGAGGTGGACCAGGCCTCTGCCGCCCTCATCACTGATTTGAAGCAGCGGGACATGCTCAAGGACACCCTGATTGTCTTTGGCAGTGAATTCGGCCGCACCTGTTATTCCCAGGGCGGCATCAGCAAGAAAACCGGCAACTACGGGCGCGAGCACCACCGCGACTGCTTCACCTTCTGGATGGCAGGGGGCGGGGTCAGGCCGGGCCTCAGTTACGGCAGCACCTGCGAATTCGGCTTCCGCATTGCTGCGGACAAAGTGGACATGCATGACTTCCACGCCACCCTGCTCCATCTCATGGGCATCGACCACGAGCGCTTCACCCACCGTTTCCAGGGCCGCGACTACCGCCTGACTGATGTGTCGGGAAAAGTGGTGCAGGGGATTTTGGCCTAACGTGGCGCTGGCGGTTCTTTCCTCATCCGGTAAATTTCAAGGGTATTGAGCGGTTCCACGCCCCACAGAGTGCCCAGATGGTCGAAACGTTCCCGGTTTCGAAGTTCCCTTATCACCTCTCCGCATAGCATTTCGGACAGATCGCGGATTCCGACAATCATGTAGAATTCACCGTTGGAGCGCCGGGCGAGTTCCATTTTGGCTTCCAGTGCGGATTTAGTCCTTACATACATGTCACCGCGGGGATCGTAACACCATGAATTACGCCACAACCACGCAGTGTAGATATTGGAGGTCTGACGGAAACCGCGTGGTTCGTGCCGGGCTCGGGTCAGCTTCCAAGCCCGTTTCAGTTGCTCGCGGGGATACCGGTGGTGATCCTTAATCATAGGTGCCCCGAGAGCGGCAAACCCGCCAAGACATGTCATGGCGGCCACGCCCCAGCCCATGGCTCGGAGGTTCCGGGAGTGACCCGCCAACGCCGTCCGTGGTGGTGTCACTGCCACGCCAAACAGCACTGCCAGTACCGGCACATTGAAGAGTAAATACCATGTCAGTAGTTCCACCCTCAGAATGTATTTGAAATGCAGCATGGCCACCAGACCACTCAGCAGAACCGCGACACACAGGGTGGCCAGCAAACGGTCCTCACGCCAAAGCCGCATTGCTCCGAGGAGCAAAACCAGAACCAGGCCAGCCACTGCAATTACGGTCCAGGGAGATTTCCTGATTAGCCGATGAATGGAGACTTCGCGGGGATTGGCCGCGTCCTTCTCATGCCACGGAATTCCAGTCAGGGTTTCGGAAACCGCATCGTGCTGCCATTCCGCTTCCATTGGTTTGGCGCGCCGGCGGACTTCCTCAATGGAATCCCTCATCTGGAGTTGGCTGGGCATTGCCAAGGGGAAAAACAGCATGGCACCGAGCAGCCCCGCCGCCAGCCAGCGGCTAACCGCCACGAGGCGCAACCGGGGATCAGGGACAGGGCCCAAGAGCAGCCTGCCGGCCGTAACCAAATTGACTGCAACCAAGGCATAAACGCCGCCCTTCCACGAATACATCACGAAAAACTGCATCAGTCCAAACACCAGCCAGTCCCGCGTCCGGCCCTTGCGGAGGGCCACCGTCAGGGTCCACAAGGTCAGGATGAAAAACAGCAGCATGAGCGAATAACCCCGGGCCTCCACGCTGAAGCGCACGTGCCAGGGATGAAGTGCCATGAACGTCACCGCCGCCAGTCCGGCCACCGGGCGCCCCAGACACCGCAGCCAACCCGCCAGCGCGGCCAGCGATGCCACCCCTGCGGCGAGGACCGGCAGGCGCACCACAGACTCTCGGAAGGACCACTCCGGATGCCCACCCAGCGCCTGCCAGACTTTCAGGCAGGCCCGCTGCAGCACAGTGGCCAGCCAATGATTATTCCCGTTTCGGTCACCGAAGATGGCATGGCTCCAAGAGATCGGATTGAAGCGCATCCCCTCCTGAATGGACGCCCCTTTGCTGGTGGCCTGCCATTTTCCATGGACAAAATCCCAGAACATCCAACCTTCATCGCCCCAAAATCCAAGAGACATTGCCGGCCATCGTTGCCATACCGCAGCAACCATGATGACAGAGACCGCCCCCCAAAACCAGTGGGCGGGGAGGTGCTCCTCATGGCGGGGCGGGGTGACGAGCGGCACGGGATCCGGCCGGTTCCACCAAGTCCTGAGAAATAGAAGCAGGACTGCAGTCACCCCGGAAAGCGCGAACCCTATCCATAATCCGGCCGACATGTATTCTCTGATGGGAAGCCGCTTGACTGCTTCCACGCCGAAAACCTGGGTGATCCATGGCTTGCGCGCGAACACCAGCCAACCGGCACAAAATAGGATCCACGCCGGGAGCAGCCATGCGGTGGGTGAAAGCGGGGTTTGACCTTGGTCTCGTTTCCAAGCCATCTGAAGACTTCTAATATTTCATTATTGCTCCAGCAAGTGCCTTTGTCGTGAACTGCTTACTGATCGGGTCATCCAGATAGCAACCGTGAGGAGGGTGAGATCCAGTTTTGCTCCGCGAAAGGACTGCGGAAACGCTCATGGGCGCCATTTTAACGGACGCGGTCCAGCGTGCCTTGATCGTAGTCCAGATGGCCAAGTCCCCGATTCGAATTTGCCTTTTGCCAAATCCCCTGGCGGCATGCTCCAGTTAGCCTGCGGTGACGGCGGGAGGGCGGGTCAGTTTTTTCCAGAGACTTTCCAACTGTGGGGCCATGGCCGCGAAAGCGTCGGCGGAGCCAAGGGGCAGGGCACCGCGTTCGCATTCCCGGAGCACTTCGTCGGTGGCATAAAGCGCGGCGAGAGCCGGGTGATCGAGGGTTTGCAGGTCGAGGAAATGACCGCGGGCCGCGACGATTTCATCCTGATCCATCCAAACGCCGAGGTTGACGGGGGACGAGGCCGAAGAGAAGAGGACCAGACGGCTGCCAGGCACTTGAGCGGACCGCTGACGGGCAAAATCAATCAAAGCCGACCAATAAGTCCGGTCTTCATAGGGTTCCGAGCCGAAGAGAATTTCGGCATCCGGAGATTGCCACACGCCGGCGATGGCCCCGGGCAGGCCAGGCAGGCCGGTTTCCAAAAACCGCACCAGGGCCAGCCGCTGGCCGGACAATTTCAGCAGGTGATATAACCGGTCCTGGTCAAGGAGCAGCCATGGGGATGAGGAGAAATGGGCCCGCAGGGTATGAAAGCGGACTTGAAGCGCATGGTCGGGGCCAACCCGCTTTTGAGTCAGGAAGGGAGAATCAACCGATGCCGTCCTGGGTGTTGCGGGCACGGGATCGGCGAGGATGGCACCGGACGGGTGATCCATCGCGGGGTTTCCGTTGGGGTGGCCCACCGGCAGAGCGGGAGGCTCCGGTGCCTTGGCAACCGTGGCAAAGGAAGCAGGCATCCCCCGGTTTTCCTTCAGCCGCTCCAGCATCTCCCGCATCTTGGCGATTGGAACGCTGCTTTCCGGTCCCGGGACCGGTTGGGCAGGAGGGGCATTGGTCCATGGTTCCTGCCATGCCTGGGCGGCATAGCGGAGCACCGCCCGGGGGGAAACCAGTCTCCCTGCTTCCTGGGCAAAAAATTGCCCAAGTGCCAGATGGCCCATGAATTGTTGGGCGGCGGGATCGGGCACTTTCCACGTGGCGAGCCGTTGCCGGATCAGGGATTCTGCCGCTTCCCGGCTGATACCGCCCAGCGTGATCTGCCCACTGGTGAGCCGGTCTTCCAAGGCACTCGGCAGGGCAGCCAGAAATGTCTGGGTCCACAGGTCCTGATTCACACTCAGGATGAACCGGACGCGTCCTGACATCTGCCTCCAATCATTCAGAACATTGGCGAGCCGCAGCACCTTGTCACTGCTGCCGTGGAAGCCATCCAGATGATCCAGCAGGATGACCAGGGGCCGGCCGGTGGCGGTCAGCCGGCAAAGTTCACCGATCTTTTCCTTGTAGAATCCATCGCCCGAGGGCGGGGCTTGCAAGAACTGCATCCCACTGCCGGCAGGAGAGGCTGAGGGGTGGGGAGAAGGTTGTTGGAGGGCCCATTCCATGGCTCCAAGCCGTGCGGAATCTCCATCTGCTCCGGCCTGGGCATACACACACAGCGCCCGCAGCCAAAGGATGGCCGACGCCTCCGGAAGACCAGTCGCGGCAGCGAGGGCGGGGGCACTGGCCGGGAGCAGGCGTTCAAAGTGGTCTTGGAACCATGCGGCCACCGGTTGACCCGCCTTCCCCAAATCAAACAGCGAAAAATATTGCTGCTCCACCGCCGTGGCCGCTGCTTCCGGTTGATCACAGGGGACCTGCCCTGAACGGATCAGGGCCGCGTTCACCAAAGCGAAGGTCCGGCGGGCGACGTGATCGAGGGCGGTGGCGCCATTTTCGTCCGCATGGGCATGGAGAGCCGCCAAGACCTGATCCATCAAGGGTTTCCAGGCCATTTTTTCCTCAGATTCCAGTGCCACAGGAACGACGAAGGCTTGCGCTCCCCCCGCGTTCCGCAACCGGTGCAGCAAATGCGACTTCCCGTAGCCGGCTCTGGGTGCCCGGAGCAGAATCACCCGGCCCTGCCTTTCGCGCACCGTGGCGGCGGATTCATGGGCAGCTTGAGCGATCACTTCTTCCAAACGCTCCTCCGCTGACTGGTGCAACGACACTGATGCCCCGGCGACTGCTTCCCCGTCAGGGAAGATATCTGCTGCGAACGGATTGCAGAGTTTTGGGGAAAAGAAATCGGAGGCCATTGCCGGTGGGGCTGCCTCCATGGAGGGGGCAAGCTGGGATCGCCACAACTCTACGCATCCAAGTGAAAAAAGAAAGCTCGATTTTACAGAAATTGCAAGGAATCTCACTTATGGGTTTCTGTTTTGTTAATTTCACAAAACTAACGTCGGGCATATTGCTGAAATTAGTGGATTTTACCTAAAACATCTTTAATTACGACAATTATGTTTTCCTCTGATTCCAAGGCCAGTGCAAGTCAGCAATGGGAAAACGGCTGAAAATTCGGGAATTCGCGGTATGCTCTTGCATCCCAAGGGGCTCCGTTCCGAAGTTCCCCCTGAATCAACTCCCTCCCCACCATGGAAAACCCTTCCTCCTATCTTGCCCACCCCTTTGTTTGGGGATTGGGGCTCGGTCTTCTCTTTTTCATCTTTTCCGCCTGGGCGCACTTCAAAACCAAACGCGAATTGCGTCGCTACCGGAAACACCTCTCGGACAAACTGGAGTTGGAAGCCCGGCAGTATGAAATTGTGCGCCGCGAAAAAGAAACCGTGGGCAAGGAAAACGAAAATCTGCGGCTCCGCATTGGGCAACTCAATGAAAAACCCGAACAAAAAATGCTGCGTGACCTCGAAGTCCTGAGCCGGGCCGAAAAACGCATGATCCTGCAGGCTCCCGGGTTTGCGGGCGCATGGGAGAATGCCAAAGCAGCCGCTATTGAGGAACTCACCGCAGAAGACCAGGGCCGGAGCCTGCCCAAACGCATTTTTACCCGCCTCTTCGGCACCAGCACGGTCACCACTCAGGCGGATCCTTCCTTGCTGTCGCATCCGGCCCCCCCCACTGAAATGGAACCGACGGTGGCTACTTCAACAACTCCCGGCCCGGCTACCAGCAATGGAGAAAAGCCCGTCAACTGACAAATAAGCGGGTTCGCCCGGATCTGATCTGAAGTGAAGGCCATCCCTTCCTATCGCCACCATGACCCTCCACATTCCTCCCGGCGACTTTGACGCCTTTATTTTCGACTGCGATGGAACCCTGATCGACTCCATGCCGCTTCACCTTGAGGCTTGGCGGGCCGCGTTGGAAGGGCACGGCTTTCCTCCGCACCAGTTCACGGAAAAAATGCACTACGACTATGCTGGGATGCCGGGACCCGCCATCGTCCGGCTCATGAATGAGGAGTTTGGCACCGACCTCCCCCCCGATGCGGTGGAAGCAGCCAAGCTGCAGTGGTATCTCGCCCATCACCACGCCATCCGGCCGGTGGCCGCCGTGGTGGAAATCGCCCAAGCCCACCGGGGCCGCAAACCGATGGCGGTGGCCTCAGGCAGCGATGCGGAAATTGTGCATCAGGGTCTGGAGGCCATCGGAATCATCGAATGGTTTCAAACCATCGTGACCCCCGTGGATGTGGCGCGCGGCAAACCTGCGCCTGACATGTTCCTGCTGGCCGCCGAGCGTATGGGCGTGACCCCGGGGAAATGTCTGGTGTTCGAAGATGGCCTGCTGGGAATTCAAGCCGCAGAGGCGGCCGGCATGGCTTCGGTATTCGTGCCGACAGAAAGTTAGGGTCCTGCCATGTCCGCCAGAGCAGGGCAAAACGGGTTCGCTGAACCGGGCCGGAATCCCGGGAAGGCCGGGGCAGAGCCCGAGCCGGGTTTGCCTTTGCTTGATTCCTGCCACCTGCCGCCTGAGATCTTTATCAGGAAAACCCACATTTCTTCTGAAATAATCCCGCCACAGGCGCTATTTCGGCTGAATCAGTGACTTTTCGCCATGATCTTCCGGGTGTCACGCCATCTTATCAGCGGCATTTCCGCCGTCGCCGCCCTATCGTGCGTCCATGCCCAGACTGAGTATAATCTGGACGGCACTCCCACCGGTTTGGAAGAGGAAATCCGCTGGCATACCAACCGGGCGCGTTTCGATTCCGCAGCCGAGAATGCCAACCGGGGCACGGCTTACCATGACATTCCTGCCACCACCGGACCCCTTGCTCCCCACCAGAGCCTCACTACGGCGGCGCGTCGTCATTCCACGGACATGGCCACCCGTAACATTTTCCAGCACGCCACCATCCCCGGAAGTGCCTTCTACAATCCCTCGACCCAACCGGACCCTGGCAGCCGGATGAAGGCGGAAGGCTATTCATGGAACCAATACGGTGAAAACCTCACCGCCGGCACCAACCGGAACACCGGAGAAATCGCCTACCTCAGCTGGTGGAACAGCACGGGACACCGGGACAATTTAATGGACGCCGGTTACCGCGAAATCGGAAACGGCCACGCCTTCAACGCCTCATCCACCTACCGGAATTACCTCACCATGAAGCTGGGCCGTTCCGGCAACACCCGGTTCTTCACCGATACTGTTTTTCACGACGCCAACTCGAACGGCAAATTCGAAGCGGCGGAGGGAAAGTCCGGCATCGAAATCCGAGTGTTTGTCAATGGGGCCGCCTTCGCCCATTTTGACCGTTCCTCCCCCTCAGGTTCCTTTGCTGTTCCGATCCAGAGTATGGCCAGCGGTGAGACCGTTGAAGTCTCCCTGCAAAATTCGGGGAACGCAGCGGCCACCCTCACGATTCCGCGATCCTATCGTGACCACGGGACCCTCGTCCTAGCGGCTGGAGCCAGCCATCCCATTGGCAGTTTCGTGACCTCCTCCACCGTCGAAAATGTCGGTTTCCGCAACCTGACGCGCCCGACCGTCATACCCACCCTCACGCTGACCCGCCACGGCGGCAATAACTTCATCACCTGGCCCTCGGCCAGCCAACACAGCTACACGCTCCAGTTCTCCACCCGTCTCCCGGTTTGGCAAACTCTCACGCCCACCCCTCTCCCGGGAACCGGCAACGTGATGCAGCACCTCCACCCCGGAGCCGGCGCAAATCCTGCCGCATTCTACCGGCTGGTGATCAGTTATTAAGAGCGCAGGAGCCCAATCATCCCTGAGCCGCTTCCTGCGGGTTTCGGGCGGTGGGAGCCGCGAGTGGCTGTTAGGGATCATGGCGGAAATATCCTCAGACGGACAAAACACTTTCCGCTCCCGGAAGCCTGAATCACCGCTTGTACCTGCTGAAGGGCGGAGTCCTCCGAAAGGACCGTTTCAGTAATGCCATTTGTGGACCAATCGCCCGTCGCCGTTTCACTCCACTCCACTGTATACTCTGTTCCGGCAAGGAATGCCTCCACACTTCGGCTGTATTGGAAAACCAAAGTTTGACCGGACCCCAAGGTCAGTGTCCAAGGCACCGGAGTGCAGTTCCTTGGATCCAAACCAAGCGCGTATTCAATGAAGTTGGGCAAACCGTCCGAATCGAAATCAAATCCGTTCGCACCGTCTCCGCTGTTTGCGGTGCTGGAAAAGTGAAGTTGTCTCCAACGTTCCATGGAGGAAAGAACCGGAACGTGGACCGGAATGCCTTTGCGGATGGCATTGTTATCCATATCGGCAAGGTAAAGGTTCCCCGCAAGGTCCACCGCCAACTCCTGGGGATTGCTGAACAAGGCCGCCCCAGCGATTCCATTTGTATGGCCAGCTTGCCCCACTTGGCCGCCAATGGTGCTGACTCTTCCATCCGGCTTTAACCTGCGGATAGTCTGATTTCCCGCATCCGCCACAAAGAGCGTTCCCTGTCCGTCGACCGCCACGCCGCAGGGGTGATTAAAGCGCGCCTCCAGTCCCAAACCATCCGCGCTGCCCCACTCTCCCGCCTTGCCGGCGATGGTGGTGACGACGCCAGCCTGAGAAACTCTCCTTATGGTATGGTTCAAGGTGTCTGCCACAAATATATTTCCAGCGATGTCAACGGCCGTTGCGGTGGCCAAATTGAACCGTGCTTCCGGTCCCGTGCCATCGGCACTGCCACCAACGGAATTCTTCCCGGCGAGAGTGCTGACGACACCAGCCGGGGTTATTTTCCGCACCGCACCAACGCCAACGACATAAGCGTTGCCTCCCCCATCCAACGCAATCCCCTTGGGCCGGCGGAAGCGTGCATTCGTTGTCCCGTCGGTATCACCCTGCACATACGCCCGGCCAGCCAATGTCGAAACGGTTCCCTCTCCATTGATGCGACGGATGGTGAAATTATCGGTATCTGTAACAACGACATTTCCGACAGCATCAACGGCAACCCCCCCCAGCTTGCTGAAGCGTGCCATGCTGCCCTGTCCATCTTCAATGCCCGGAATGCCGGCAGCACCGGCCATGGTGCTCACCATTCCCCCAGGACTGATTTTTCGTAAGGTATAATTGTTATAATCGCCTACGTAGACATTGCCCTGCCGGTCAACCGCCAACCCTGATGGCTCTTTAAATCGGGCAAGTTCCCCCATGCCGTCCGCACTCCCGCTGGAAAGAGGTCTGCCTGTCAATGTGGAGACAGTCCCGTCGGTCGACAGTTTCCGAAGGGCGAAGCTTCCGGTTTCTGCCACCAGAAGGTGCCCCGTGTGATCCATCGCCAATCCGACCGGCTTGCTGAAGCGTGCGTCGGGACCAGACCCGTCCCTGCATTCGGCCTCGCCCACCCGGCCCGCAATCGTTCCCACGGTTCCTGCCGCATGGATAATCCGGATGGTATGGTTCCCGGAATCCGCCACATAAACATCCCCGGACTCATTCACGGCAACCCCATAAGGTTCATTGAACTTTGAGTCTGCCGCCAAACCATCGGCACTGCCCGGGCTGCCGGCTTTCCCACCCATGGTAGTGACTGCGCCGCCGCGCAGGATTTTCCGGACCAGGTGGTTTCCGGTATCCGCTACGTAAAGGTTGCCCTCGCGGTCCAGGGTGATGCCCATGGGCCTGTTGAAGCGGGCCGCAGGGCCGGAACCATCGGTGCTGCCCACAAGACCACGGCTGCCCGCAAGGGTGAATACCTCTCCCTGTTCTGTAATTTGCCGGATCGTTTGATTGACCACGTCGGTGACGTAAACATTGCCGGCGGTATCGACGGCCACCCCTGCGGGATAGTGAAACCTGGCATCTCCGCCCTGACCATCGGCGTCACCGGTCTCCCCCGCCTTCCCTGCCAAAGTGGTCACAATGCCGTCCGGTGAGACTTTCCTGATGGTGTGGTTTCCGAAGTCCGCCACAAAGACATTTCCCTCACCATCAACCGCTACACTGTTAGGCCCGTTAAATTGCGCCGCAGCCCCGGATCCATCCTTGAATCCCCGCATGCCCGATTCGCCGGCAAGAGTACTGACCATCCCGGAGATTGTTATTTTCCGGATGGTGAGATTCCCGGAATCTGCCACATAGGCATTGCCTGATCCGTCAAAAGCGATCCCCGAAGGCACATAGAAGCGCGCCGCGCTCAGCGGGCCATCGGCATTGCCCCGGCCCCCTGTCATTCCGGCGAGCACCGACCAGGTATAAACCGGGTCTGCGGCTGCCGGGATGGCAGAGCACGCCAATAATATCAAAATCGGCAGTTTCGTCATGGAGAAAAGGGGGATGCTCATGGCCGACGGTGGACCGTATGAATCTGCGCTAACCGCGTCAATGACAATGAACCTTCGAGTGGGGCGAAGCTTCAAGGCCAATCTCCCCCGGGTGGGCGATCCGGAGATCGCCCCTCCCTGGGAAAATGCGGTGGCAGAAGTGGCGGTGAGGGACGTTTCTGAAGGGAATGAACCGCATCACTTTGACCGCACGGAGCTTGAAGCATTATTGGCGCTGGCAGATTGGCCTGGCGCTGGGGGTGTTGGTGGCGGCGGCGGTCATTGCGGGGTCGTTGGTGACGGGGGATTCGGTGAGGGCGACCCTTGCGAAGCAGGCGGAGGTGCGGCTGGGCAAGGTGGGCACGGCGGTGGCGGCGGCGGATGGGTTTTTCACGGAAGGCCTGGCGGCAAAGGTGCCGGGGGCGGTGCCGGTGCTGCTGGTGCAGGGCACGGTGTCGGTGCCGGGTGACGGCCGGCGGGCCAATGGGGTCAATATCTTCGGGGTGCGGGATGATTTTTGGGGACTGGGCGGCTTAGCGGGGGCCGGACTGGCGGGTTTGGCCATCAATGAGGCTTTGGCCAAAGCCTTGGGACTTGGACTGGATGGGGGAGCAAAACCGGAGGTAATCGTGCGCTTTGAAAAACCCAGTCTGATCTCGCGCGATGCCCCCTTGTCAGGGGAGACGGATTTGACGGTGACGCTGCGGGAAGCCGTGGTGCGGGTGGCGGGGGATGAAGCGATGGGGGCGTTTTCCCTGAAGGCGGAGCAGGAACCGGCGCTGAATGTTTATCTGCCCCTGGCGAAACTGCAGGAGGCGGCGGAGCTGCCGGGACGGGCCAATTTGTTGTTGTCGCCCCAGGAGCAGGCGGCCGCGGTGTCGCAGGCGGTGCAGGCGGGGATGACCCTCGAAGATGCGGGGCTGACCTGGCAGGCGGCCGGCGGGCAGCGCATTCTGTCGACCGGCCGGATCTTTCTCTCCCCGGAGGCGGCGGCGACCGCGAAGGAAGCCTTTCCCGGGGCCAAGGGAGTCCTGACATATCTGGTGAATCAGATTAATAACAATTCGGGCGGCATTACGCCGTATTCCATGGCCACGGCGGCGGAGCCAGGCACGGCGGGATTGCCGGTGGAGTGGCCGGAGGGTTCGGTGCTGATCACGCAATGGCTGGCGGACGATCTGCAATTGAAGGTGGGGGATTCCGTGAGGGTGCAGTATTTCCGGGTGACCCGGGCGCGGCAGTTGGAGGAAGCGTCGGCGGAATTTGTGGTGCATGCGGTGCTGCCCATGGATCATCCGGCGGTGCGGCGGGAGTGGACCCCTGACTTTCCCGGAGTGACGGAGTCGGAAAACTGCCGCGACTGGAAACCGGGCATCCCGATCGACCAGAGCCTGATCCGGGACAAGGACGATGCCTGGTGGAAAGAACGCAAAGGCACCCCCAAGCTTTTCCTGACCTTGAATGACGGGCAGAAGCTGTGGACCAACCGGTTTGGCAGCCTGACCAGTCTGTGGGTGGAATCGGAGGCTCCGGTGGAGGAGATGGGGCGGACGATCCAGGCCAGGCTGACCCCGGCGCAGGCGGGACTGGTGACGGTGGGAGTGAAGGAAGCGGCGGGAAAGGCGGTGTCGGAGAGCATGGACTTTGGCGCGCTGTTTGTCAGCATGAGTGCCTTTTTGATCGGCACCGCGCTCCTGCTGGCGGTGCTGTTATTCCTGTTCGGCACCGGGCAGCGGGCGGGGCAGATCGGCCTGCTGCGGGCCTCGGGCTGGACGCCAGGGCAGGTGCAGAACCAGTTTTTGATGGAAGCGCTGTGGGTGGCGGTGCCGGCGGCGGCCCTGGGCACGGCGCTGGGATTGCTGTATACCCAGTGGACGCTCGGCAAGCTGGAGCGGGATTGGGCAGATGCGGCCCTCGGGTTGAAATTCATCCTGGCGGTCCGGCCGGTGACCTTGATAGGATCGTGGCTGGTCACGTTGGTGCTCAGCCTTGGGGCGGTGTGGTGGGCGGCGCGGCGCATTGGCAAAGCCCGGCCGGGACGGTTGCTGGCGGGAGGCAGTCTGTCGGATGCCCTGACATCTCCAGTGTCCGCAGACAAGATGGAAATCCGGCGCTGGCGGCTTCTGCCGCTGGGAGTGATGGCGGCAGGGGCCCTGGCCATGCTGTATCTGTCAGGACGGGTGCCCCAGCATATTCAGCCCATGATGTTTTTTGGGGCCGCGGCCCTGCTGCTGGGGGATGGTCTGCGTTTGTTGAATCGTTATCTGGTGCGCACCGGGGACCGCACAGATGGGGAAACCGTGCCGGGGATCTGGCAGCTCGGGGTGCGCAATACGGTGCGCCAGCGCGGCCGGAGCATGGCCATGGCCGCATTGCTGGCGGCCGGGATTTTTATGGTGGTGGCCCTCAATGCCTTCCGTCAGGATGCCACCCTGATGCCGTCCGACCGGCAGTCGGGCACCGGGGGCTTTGCTCTGACCGGCACCAGCACCCTGCCGGTGTATGAGGACCTGAACTCCCTGGCAGGTCAGGAAACCTGGGGTTTTGACGAGGACGAAACCCATGCCGTAGTGGTGATACCCTTCCGGGCGCGCGAAGGAGAGGAAGCCTCGTGTCTCAATCTGAACCGGGCCCAGACCCCACGGGTGCTCGGGGTGGAAGCCCGCCTTCTTGCGGAACGCAATGCCTTCCCGCTTTCCGGCCTCGCTTCCGGCGTCCAACTGGCGGATGGAGTTTCCCCGTGGACGCTGCTCAATCAGAAGCCGACCGACGGCACGGTGCCAGCCATTATGGACCAGTATTCCGCGATGTTTGCCCTCGGGAAGAAGGCCGGGGATGAAATCATCGTGCCGGACGGGCAGGGGAATCCGGTGCGGCTGCGGCTGGTGGCCCTGCTGGCGGGCACGGTTTTGCAGGGCAATGTGATCATTGGCGATGCGGCCTTTGTAAGGCTTTATCCGGACACGGGTGGATTTAAATATTTCCTCGTGGATGCCCCGGCGGAGCAAATCCCGGTCTGGCAGGAAGCGGCGGTGAAACAACTGGCGAGCCGGGGTCTGGCGTTGCAGCCCACCGGGCAAAAGCTGGCCCAATTCCAATCGGTCCAGAATACCTACCTGACAATTTTTTCCACCCTGGGCGGCCTGGCACTGGTGTTGTCCACGCTGGGGCTGGGGGTGCTGGTGGCCCGTCATGTGCTGGAGCGGAAAGCGGAATTTGCGGTGCTCCAGGCGGTGGGTTTCCGGAAGGGGCAGTTGCAGACCATGGTTTTGGCGGAGCATTGGTTTTTGTTTCTCGCCGCCATTGTGCTGGGGACCGGCACCGCGCTGATTGCGGTCTGGCCGAATCTCAAGCTGGCCGGAGCCGGCGGGATTCCGCTGGGGTTGCTGTCGGTGCTTTTGCTCAGCCTGACAGCAGGCGGGCTGATTTTCTGCCATCTCGCGGCCCGGCTGGCGCTGGGCCACCGTCTAACTGAATCCCTCCGCCATGAATAACACCCCCCGAATGATCCCCCTGTTGCTGGCCGCTCTGGCCCTTTCCTCCTCCGCCCAGGAACCGGCCGCGGCCCCTGCGCCTGCCCCAGCCCCTGCCCCTCTCAAACTGGATTTCGAGGCCCTGACTCCCGGGCCGCTGCCGGACGATTTGGTCCTGACGGAAGCCGAAGCGCAGTTCGCCATCGTGGCGGACGGGGAGAATAAAGTCCTGCAGATGGCCGGCACGCCGATTGTGGATGGCGGTGTCCTGCTAGGGTCATCCATCAAAGGGGCAGTCACCATTCAGGCGAGAATCCAGGCCACGGGCAAGCGCCGCAGTTTTCCCCGCTTCGGGGTGGGCCTGCACGGGGTGGGGGGATTCCGCTGCCTGGTGGTGCCGGCGCACAAGGAACTCCAGATTGTGAAGGACGATGTGGTGGTAGCCCAGGTGCCGATAGGGTGGAAATCCGGCACGTGGACGATAATGGAATTCAGCGTGTTGGCGGGCCCGGACGGTGGTTCCCTGCTGGAAGGCCGGGCATGGGAGGAAGGCGGGGCACGACCGGACGCCGCCCAGGTGACGCATCAGGTGGCCACGCCGCCCGGCAGCGGAAAGGCCTCGCTCTGGGCAGCTCCGTATGCGGAATTGCCGGTGGCGTTTGATGATGTTCTGGTCACGCCCCGGCCCTGAACATACGGGCGAGCAGGGCGGTGGGGATTTTTCAGTCAGGGCCGCTCCGTGAATGCGTGTAACGAAGCCCGGTGCCTTGTTCGCCTTGCTGCATAGTGATGCGTGGTTTCCGGGCGATACCCGACCGGAACCCGACATTGCCAACCCACCAGGACCAAACCAATCAACCCTATGAAACCAATCCTCCTATCCCTTATTGCGGTGCCCTTCTTTGCGGTAGCCGTGCAGGCCGAAGATGCCAAGCCGGCCAAACCAGACAAACCGAAGCCGGACCCGGCGGCAACTTACAAAAAGCTGGACGCCAATGCCGACGGCAAGCTGACCCTCGAGGAATTCAAAGCTGCTCCCCGTTGGAAAAAGGAACCCGAAAAAGCCGAAGGGGTCTTCAAAAAGCGCGACAAGGACAGCAGCGGTGACATCAGCCTTGAGGAATTCACCGCCCAGCCCGAAAAACCTGCCAGGCCCGGCAAGGGCAAAGGCAAGGGTGGGGAGCCCAAAGAGCCCTGATCCGGATCCTGGCTGATCTCCGGTTCAACGCCGGCCAACCAGGCCACGCCGTCCTCCCTGACCGGAGGACGGCGCTTTTTTTGGAAGGACTTGTCCAGCAGGAACCAAGCCGGGATGGGGCCGCTGAAATCCTCACAAAATCAACTCCGACCCTCCAAAATCATCCCGCCTTATCCATGGTTACGGCTAAGCTTGGTTTTCCTGTTCCCGTAACCCCGGCCGGCGGGCGGCCAGGGGAGTCCGCAACGGGCGGGGAGGGCGAACCGGGTCCTCATGATGCCGGACCAGCCACCAGAGGCTGTGGACAATGGTGTAACCGACGAGAGAGCAGGCCACCCCAAGCAATACGTAACCGAGCAGCAATTCCGCCCCGGCGTGGGAGGCCAGCGTCCAGAGTTCACCCCATTCCAGGTCTTTCATGAGGGAACTCATCTGCGAGGGTGTCATTTCCTTGATAGCCGGTTCTGCTCCGAAAATATGGTAAATGCCCACCACCGAGGCCTTGGCGCCCAGAAACATGGGGACATAAGTAAAAGGATTGCTGAGCCAGGTGGCGATGATGGCTGCGGGCAGATTCCAGCCCCGAGCAATTCCCGTGGCTGCGGCAAAAAGCCCTTGGGCCGGGAGGGGCAGCATCGAGAAAAAGAGGCCTCCCGCGAGCCCGTTGGCTACGGGTCCACGGCTGAACCGCCAGAGGTCCCGGTTGTGGATTCTTGCCCCCAGCCATTCCCGGATGCGCCCTCTGCGGCGCTGCCGCGGGTGACGGATGGCCCGGTAAACCTTGCGGCTTTGACGCCTGAGCATACGGCGCACCCGCTCCAGCCAGCCCACTGGGGTGGACGTCATCGGATATTCGGAGCCAGGGGCGTGCATCGGACAAGATAGGACAGGTCGGGGTGGACTGCAAATTTTCCTGCGTCAAAATCCCGACACGTTACCAGCGCCGCCCCGCACTGATTCCATTGAACAACAGCTTGCCCCCTGCTCATTTTCCTTCTAGAAAACCTAAGGGAGCGTGATTTGCCCGTTTCCGCCCTCTCGCGACCATGAAAAAAATCGAGGCCATTATCAAGCCATTCAAGCTCACGGAGGTCAAACAGGCCTTGACCGGGGCCGGCATGGAGGGCTTGACCGCCACGGAAGTGCGGGGGATTGGCCGCCAGCAGGGGCACCGCGAACTGTATCGCGGCAGTGAATATGAGAACGATTTCATACCCAAGGTAAAAATCGAGCTTCTGGTGGGGGATGATACGGTGGAGCAGGCGGCCGGGATCATCATGGAAGCCGCCTTGACGGGCAAAATTGGAGACGGAAAAATATTCATCTACGCTATGGATGAGGTCGTCCGGATCCGCACCGGCGAACGGGGCCTTGCGGCCATTTAATGACCCATTCTCCCGAACCTTTTCTTCTGTCGTGAAAGCCACTCCGCTGCTCCGTTTTCTCTTCCTGATTTTGTGCGCCGCCGGGTTCGGCAGCCCATCCCTTTCCGCAAAGCAAACCATCAGCGTGCCTTTGGCCAACGGATTTGACATTCCCGTGGGCAAACCGGATGGAGAAGGCTACTATGTTTTCCGCGGTTTCTACCCCAACGGTCACCTCGGCGAAGACTGGAACGGCAATGGGGGCGGAAATTCCGATATCGGCGATCCGGTTTATTCCACTGCAGCAGGGGTAGTCGTTTATTCGAAAGACTATTTGCGGGGTTGGGGCAATGTGGTGATTGTCCGTCATCCCTACCTCGATGAAAATGGCCGGGTCGCGCTGGTGGACAGCCTGTATGGGCACCTCGACCGCCGGATGGTCCGCAAATACCAGTTAGTCCAGCGTGGACAGCAGGTGGGCACCATCGGCACCGCCCATGGGAAATACACCGCCCATCTTCACTTCGAGATGCGGAAGAATATCAACATCGGCATGGCGCGGACTTCCTTTGACCGCGGGTTTTCAAACTACTTCAGTCCGCGGCAGTTCATCGGTGTCCGCCGCACTCTCCGTGCCGGGGCCAGGGTCGCTGTGCCGGTCGATACTTTTGGCGGTCCCAGCAACGACCCGGCCGACGATGGCCCGGTCAAACCGGCAGAACTGACGCGGCGCCCTGGCGACAAGCCGGATGCCAAACCCTTGTCCATTCCAACCCGTGATCCCTTGAAGCCTAGCGCCGGGGAAACCGCCGCAGCCGCCACGGCCGCCTCAAGGCCGGCGGCCGAACGGGAAGCCCAACTTCAAAAGCTCATTGAAGAAAACCGCAAAAAAGTCGAAGCCATGAGGGAGGATGATCTGGATGGGTTTTGGTCGCGTTTGAAGAAGAAGTTGGACAAGTAGGTCTGCCGGGCCCGTCCTGGCAAAGGAGAGGAACCAGCCCACTCGGTGCTTGCCAAAGGGGCTGATCCTCGGGTCCACTGGTCGGATGTCCCACCACCATGCCCTGCCCGGAGCCTTGCTGCTCCTTTTCGCGGTGACGTTTGCCATGGCCTACCCGGAACCGGTTCCGGACAGCCGGGGCCAGCGTCTGGTTGATGCCTGGTTTGAACGCAAAGTCAGCCAATTGGAGCGTCAGGGATCCTTGGCCCCGGTGGCGTCGGCAGCGCAGTGGCAGGAGGAAAAACCCGCCGCCCGCCGGCAGTTGGCCCGGATGCTGGGCTTGGATCCCCTGCCGCCCAGGACAGATCTGAAGCCGGTCATCACCGGCACGGTGGAAACCGGGGAGGTGGTGGTCGAGCGCCTCCATTTCCAGTCCAGTCCCGGATTGTATATCACTGCCAATTTATACCGGCCCCAAACGCCACCCACCTCCCCCATGCCGGCAGTGATCTATCTGAGTGGCCACGGAGCCATGAAGGAAAATGGGGTCAGTTACGGCAACAAAACCGCTTATCAGCACCACGGCCTCTGGTTCGCCCGCCATGGGTATGTCTGCCTGATCATTGACACGGTCCAGTTGGGAGAAATCGAAGGGGAACATCATGGAACCCACCGGCTCGGCAAATGGTGGTGGATCTCCCGCGGATATACCCCTGCGGGCGTCGAAGCATGGAATGCCATCCGGTCAGTGGACTATCTGGAGACCCGGCCCGAAGTGGATCCTCAACGCATCGGAGTCACCGGCCGCAGCGGGGGCGGGGCCTATGCATGGTGGGTGGCCGCGCTGGACGAGCGCATTGCGGTGGCTGCCCCCACTGCCGGAATCACCGACCTGCGCAATCATGTGGTCGATGGCTGCATCGAAGGCCATTGCGACTGCATGTATCAACTGAATACCCACCGCTGGGATTTTGACAGGGTGGCCGCGCTGGTCGCTCCCCGCCCGCTGCTGATCGTCAATACGGACAAGGACCCTATCTTTCCGCTGGATGGCGTGGTGCGCCTCCATCAAAGCACCCGCCGCCTTTATGCTCTGTTGGGAGCGGAGGACCGGATCGGGCTGCATATCGCGGAAGGTCCGCATAAAGATACCCAGCCGCTGCATACGGGGGCTTTTCACTGGTTCAACCGTCACCTCAAAGGGGCTGACCTCATGGACCTGACGGCCCTGCCAGCCGTCAAGGAACTCCCGCCCGCCTCACTCCGGGTTTTCGGCAAAGACCTGCCGGCCGATCAGATCAATACCCGGATCGATCACCTTTTTGTCCCCGCTGCGCCCTCCCCGCCCCTGCCTGACAGTCCTGCCGGATGGGAAAAACAACGTGATGCATGGATGACCGCCCTGACCGGCGAAGTCTTCGCGGCATGGCCGGACGGGGCTGGTGTCCCCACAGTCAGGGAAGCCGGCAGCGCCGAAAAGGAAGGCCTGCGGATGACGGCCTATGATTTTGAAAGTGACGAACCCTATCAGTTGCGGCTCATCGTCCTGCACCGGGCCGGCCTCAAAACCGAGGAGACCAAGGAAACCCGGCTGCAAATCCTGGATGACGAAGGGTGGGAACAGTTCGGAGCCATTTATCGATCCCGCTTCGCCGGACTGCTGGAAGGGAGTCCCTCACCCGCTTCGGACGAAACCGCATTTGCCAGGGAAAAACTGGCCCTGCAGGACCTGCCGGGAGTCAGGGTTTATGTTTGCCCGCGGGGTGTCGGTCCGACTGCCTGGCAGGGCAGTGAAAAGTCCCTGACCCAACGCCTGCGCCGTTTTCCCTTGATAGGAGAAACCTTGTCTTCCACCCAGGTCTGGGATATCCGCCGGGCGTTGCAGGCCCTGAGGCAGATTCCAGCACTGGCTCCTGCCAGGCTCCACCTGACCGCTTACCGCAGTCAGGCGGCCAACACCCTGCTGGCTTCGCTCTTTGAACCCGGAGTTGAGGGGGTGGCAATCCATGAATTGGCAGCCAGCCTGCAGGAGCCTCAGAGCCGGGTCCAATACCTGAGCATTCTCCGCACCCTTGACCTCCCGCAGGTTGTGGCCATGGCGGCCGCGCGGACCCGGGTGGAACTTCACACGGCAGAACCCATGGCATGGCAATACCCCAAGGAAGTCACCAAGCGCCTGAACCTGCCGGACCGCCTGCAGGTGCTGCCTCCAGCAGCATCCCGGTGACGGACATGGGGCTTGTTTCAGTGAAAGGGCCAGTCCGTCCCGTTTGCTAGATCCTTCCGCTTCATGTGATGCAAAGCTCGGCTTCCTGGGTTTCGGGGTCTTCGGCGGTGGCCTGCTCGCGGTTGAGTTGGAGGATCAGTTTAACGGCTGACTCAAGGTCCTCCAGACATTCCTCTCTGGTTTCTCCCTGGCCGTTGGCACCGGGGACTTCGAGGCATGTCGCCCAAAAGCCGCCTTCTTCGGGTTCTCCTTTGTGAAGCAGGGCGGTGAAAGTTTTCATGAAGCGATGATAGGCCTGGACGACATGATTTCCACGGAAATCATTGGTGGACTACTGTGGAGGCAAATTCAGCCGATGCGAACGGCGCTCTTTTTGTCCAGCCTCAGGACATCGCCGGGGGTCAGGGTCAGTTCGGCGCGGGGGTCGGACAGCACGTTCTCATTGAGCCGGATGGATTTGCCGTCGACGAGGCGGCGCAGGTCGGCATTGGATTTGGTCTGGCTGAAGCATTCCTGGTAGGCCTGGGCGCAGAGCGCGAGAATGCGTTTGTCATGGCCGGGAACAAAGACCGGGAGATCGGCGGCGCTGAGATCCTTTTTGGAGAAGCGGGTGTCCCAGCCGGCGCGGGCGGCATCGGCTTCCGCATGGCTGTGATAGCGGGACACGAGGCGGGCTGCCAACGCTTTTTTGGCCTCCATGGGATGGGCATCCGCCGGAAGCACTTCCCCAAAGAGCAGCAGATAGTAGCGGGCCATCAGGGCATCGGAGATACTCATGGCCTTGCCGAAGATTTCGGACGCGGGTTCGCTGAGGCCGATGTAGTTGCCGTAGCTCTTGGACATTTTTTTGACGCCATCCAGGCCTTCCAGCAAAGGCACCGTGATGGCGACCTGCGGGGGTTGGTCTTCTTCCTTTTGCAGGTCCCGGCCCACGAGGAGATTGAAGAGCTGGTCGGTGCCGCCGAGTTCTACATCGGCGCGGACCATCACACTGTCCCAGCCCTGCATGATCGGATACTGCAGTTCGTGCAGACGGACTTCGCTGCCCGCTTCGATACGGTTCCTGAAGTCCTCGCGCTGCAGCATCTGCTGGAGGGTGACCCTGCTGTTGAGCTTGACGACTTCCGTGAAAGTCATGGCCTTGAACCACTCACCGTTATAAACAATTTCCGTCCGGCTGCGGTCGAGGATTTTAAAGACCTGCTCGGTGTAGGTGGTGGCATTGGCGATGATTTGTTCATGCGTCAGCGGCGGGCGGGTGCTGGAACGGCCGGAGGGGTCGCCGATCATGGCGGTGAAGTCTCCGATGATCAGGACGGCAGTATGCCCGAGTTCCTGGAATTGGCGCAGCTTTTCCAGCGCCACGCTGTGGCCGAGATGCAGGTCCGGCGCGGTGGGATCAGCCCCCAGCTTGACCCGCAGCGGCCGGCCAAGGGCGAGTTTTTCAGCGAGTTCTTTTTCGCTGTGAATCTGGACAGTGCCGCGCTTGAGCTGGGCGAGTTGATCGGGAACGGAGGTCATGCGTGCGATGCGGGTGCGGGAGGTGAAACCGTGAAAAGAACGGAATGGAAAGGGAACCCATCGTAGGCGCAGCCGGAGATGGTCAGCCAGGGCTTTTTTGGTCGGCCTCGGGGCATGCCGCTCATCTCAAGAAGAGCCCCCGAAGATCTTTGAGGCTGGGAGCGCCGTGCGTCCCGCCGGCCCCGGAGCATCCGCAGCGCCTTGGTGAC
>JBBQWG010000052.1:0-42607 GCA_038210825.1 Verrucomicrobiales bacterium | reverse complement strand
ATCATTGGGCAATCTGCGTGGCCGAGGGGGCGGGAGAAGGGCTCAGGTTTCAAGGTTCCGGATCCAGAGGGGGTGAAATGGGAAGCCAAGCCGTGGGGCGCGGAGGCCTTTCCGGCGGTGGTGGAACGGCGGGCTTTGGTGTATTACCGTGCTCTGCTCGGCGGCCAGGGAGCAGAGCGGAAACGGGAAGACGGCACGGTGATCCGGCGGGGGCTGTCCGAAAAAACCCGCCAACGGCTGACCACCCCGAAAGAGCGCCAGCTCACGGCAGAAATTCTGACCCGACGCGTCCTGCATTTTACCAAAGGCGTCCTGCTCGGCAGCCGGATGTTTATTGATGGTTGGTTTGAGCAGCACCGGGAAATCGTCACCGGCCGCAGCCGGATCACCCGCCAACGTGGGTCCAAGTCCCTCGGCCGCCCCGCCCTGCGCGGTCTCTACACCCTGCGCCAGCCGAAGAACGAATGATCATTCGGCGTTTCCTGGAGAAGTGAATTAGGAGGCGGCAAAGAGGAAAAGGGACCGCAGGAAACGAAGATCTTAACGTTTTCCTGCCGCGTTTGGTTCAGAATGCGTCAAGCCACGAGGATGAGAGCTTCCCTTCCGATTGATCCTTCCGCGAATCATTGTCTTCACTGCGGGGGGCCACTGCCTGCCGGTGCCGTGGGCGCTTGCCCGTGCTGTCTGTTGCAGGCCGCGATGGAACCGACGGAGCCGTCTTCCTGGGCGGCCCCGGTGCCGGGCCTTAAGAAGGTGCGGGAGGCGTTTCCCCAGTTGGAGATTGTGGAATTGGTAGGGCAGGGCGGCATGGGCTGGGTCTTTAAAGCGCGGCAGCCGAAGCTTGACCGGCTGGTGGCGTTGAAGCTGCTGCCGGCTTCGCTGGCGGAACGGGATGCGGCGTTTGCGGGACGCTTCGAGCGGGAAGGCCAGTTGCTGGCCCGGCTGCATCATCCTAACATCGTGGCGGTGCATGATTCCGGCCGGGCGGGCGACTTCTTCTATTTGCTGATGGAATATGTGGATGGAGTGAATCTGCGGGAGGCGATGCGTTCCTGCCGGTTCACAGCGGCCCAGGCTCTCGCGATTGTGCCGCACATCTGTGATGCGCTCCAATTTGCCCATGACGAGGGCGTGCTGCACCGCGATATCAAACCGGAAAACATTTTGCTCGATGGCAAGGGGCGGGTGAAGCTGGCCGATTTTGGGATCGCGAAGCTGCTGGGGGACAGAGCGGAGGAAATGCCAGGATGGCCTTTGGAGGGGAATTTGACCCAGGGCGGCGCGGTGTTAGGCACGCCCAACTACATGGCTCCCGAGCAACGCCTTACGCCGGCGGATGTGGATCACCGTGCGGATATTTATTCGCTGGGGGTGGTATTTTACGAGCTGCTGACCGGTGAGCTGCCCACGGGTTCCATCCCGGTTCCCTCTGCGAAGAGCGCGGCTGATCCCCGGGTGGATGCCATCGTGCAACAGGCCTTGGAGCAGGAGCGCACGCGCCGGCAACACAGTGCCGGGGAAATGAAGAATCAGGTGACGCAGCTCGATGCGGCGTATTCCCCGCAGGAGATTTCGGTGGCGCTGGAGCAACTCCGCCGCATCCGCGGATTTGAATACAAATCAAAGCGCACTTTTTGCGGCCTCCCTCTGCTGCATGTTGTCTCGGGGATGGATCCCCTAACAGAAAAACCGCGGGTGGCGCGGGGCATTCTGGCCATAGGCGGCCTGGCGCACGGATGGGTGGCTTTTGGGGGACTGGCCACGGGTGGGCTGGCCATTGGAGGCTGTGCTTTTGGCGGGGTCGCGGTGGGCGGTTGCGCAGTAGGCGTGATGGCTCTCGGCGGATGTGCCATTTCGCTGGTGTTGGCCTTGGGAGGATTCGCGGTGGGATATCTGGCGCTCGGCGGGACCGCTTTCGGGATCCACACCGCGGATGCGATGCACCAGTCATCCTGGCTGGGGGCATGGTGGAAAACCCATGGGCAAATCAATCTCCCTCAGCACGGCGGTTATCTCTGGCTAGTGATCAATCTGGTGCTCTCCTTTCTGATTGCCTTCCCTATTTGTGTTTACGCATGGGCGCAGCGGCAGGTTCGAATCCTGCAAGCCGGGAACCCGCCCGGAGACGCAGGTTCGATCATTGGAGGGCAACCCAAATGGCGGGCCCGCTTCCGCAAAACGATCCGCGTCGTCCTCATCTCGGTCGGTATTGCCGTGTTCCTGAGAGCTTTTGTAATCCAGGCCTTCACGATCCCCGTAAACTCCGCCGCCCCGGAGATCCCTCGGGGCAGTTGGGTGCTGGCATGGAAACTAACCAGGAGTGGCGCACCGGGGGATTTTGTCGTTTTTATCGATGGAGACCGGTATTTCCTGGGAAAGATCATCGAAGTCAGGGAGAAGGAAATCCAGGTGCGGCATCTCGGGAAAGATGATTATGTGGTGCCCCGGGAGCGGGTTTTGGGCCGGGTGATATTCAACAGCCGGCCGGGCCTCGATTCCCCGCCTACCCCATGATCCCGGCTGCCGATGATCAATTTCACACCACGCGGTGGACGCTGGTGCGTCAAGCTACGGGTCACAGCGCGGTGGGCCAACAGGCTTTGAGCGACCTAGCTGCGGCCTATTATGAGCCCGTGGTGGCGTTTCTGCGGAGCGGGGGCCGGGACGAGAATGCGGCACGGGAGGCGGCGCATGGGTTTATGGCGGAATTGCTGGCCAAACCAAATCTGGGCGGGGCGGAGCCGGGCAAGGGCCGGTTCCGCAGCTATCTGCTGGGTGCGCTGAAACATCATTTGAGCCGCCAGCGGATGAGGCAACAAGCCTTGAAACGCGGTGGGGCAGTAGTGGTGGTTCCTTTGGGGCAAGGCACGCAGACAACTCCGGCAATCGATCCTCCTGATGAACATTGCCTGCCGCCCGACCGGGAATTTGACCGGCAATGGGCGCTCCATATATTGCAGCGTGCCATGGTCGCATTGGCGGAGGAATGGCAGGCGGCCGGCCGGGCGGCGGAGTTTGCAGTGCTCCAACCCTTCATAGGCGGGGAGCCGGCCCATGGTGCCCTGGCTGCCTTGGCGGAACAGCAGGGGGAAAGTGCGGCCACCCTGCGGAAAACCCTAAGCCGCCTGAGGCAGCGTTTCCGGCAACACGTCAAGGCGCAAATTTCTCCTGGCCTTGAATCCCCCCGGGATGCGGATGCCGAAATGCGCGAATTGCTGAAGGCACTGGGGGGACATCAAAGCTAAGTTGAGGGAAGGGCGCATCCTCCTTTTGTCGGAGGGCTCCGGCCATTGAGGCCTTGCCGAAATGAGAGAATAGGGAATATTTTGTGGTGATGCTGAATCGCCGCACCTTCCTTTCCGCCGGGACCCTTGCCATCGGGGCTCCGGCGATTCTCAAAGGGGCTACCGCTCCCCTGTCCACCTTCGGGATTCTGGCGGACGCCCAATATGCTGACGTCCCCGCAGAGGGGTCCCGCTTCTACCGGAATTCGGTCGCCAAGCTGGGCGACGCCATTGAAAACTATAACCGTCAGGAGCTTGCCTTCTGCATTCACCTGGGGGATCTCATCGACCGGGACTGGAACAGCTTTGATGCTATTTTGAAACCACTTCAGGCCTGCCGCCATCCGGTGAAGCAGGTTCTGGGCAATCATGATTTTGATGTGCAGGAGGACTTCAAACCCCGGGTGCCGCAGCGCCTCGGCATGCCGCAGCGTTTTTATCATTTCGACCGGGAAGGCTTCCGCTTTATGGTCCTCGACACCACAGATCTCAGCACCTACGGCAATCCTGCCGCATCGCCGGAGCATGCGGCGGCCGGGGTGGCGCTGGAAAAGGCCCGGAAGGCCAATCTTCCCCAGGCCAAGCCGTGGAATGGCGGACTGGGCGCAGCCCAGATGTTATGGCTGGAGCGCCTCTGTGCGGAAGCCGCCGGGCAGAAGCTCAAAGTTATCCTGTTTGCCCACCATCCGGTGTTTCCCGCCAATGCCCTGAACATCTGGAACAGCGATGAACTGCTGGCGCTGGCCGCACGGCACCCTCACGTGGTGGCTTCCTTCAATGGGCACAATCATGAAGGCAATTTCGGTGAACAGGAGGGTCTGCCCTTTGTCAATCTCCGGGGCATGGTGGAGACAGCCAACACGACCGCCTATGCGACCGCCTCCCTGCATGCCGACCGGCTTATCCTCACTGGTCAGGGCAGGGAAACCTCACGGGAACTGGTATTCCGGCCGCAGAAGTGAGGATCCCCTGGCGGTTTGGTCTCAAATCCCATGGCGGGCCAGGATTGTCGGTCACCGTCCGGAACCGGTGGGGGAAAATTTGTGAGGGCTGGAGGGGTGACGGCGGGCGCTGACAAAGCCTGGAAGCTGAGGGTTAATCGGGTTTGGGAACCGGAGGGACCGGCCCTGGACCGGCGGCCTTGCGGAACAGGATCAGATGCTGCCACGGCAGGCCGTCGAATTCACGCTCGATCTCAAATCCCATGGGGAGCCACTCTTTGCGGATCTGTTCCTTGGACATTTTGTGTTCGGGTTTGATGGGGACCTTGTCGTCCTCGGCCCGGTATTCCACCAGGGCCACCCGGCCACCTGGCTTGAGCGCCGCGTGCATGGCCTTCAGTTGGTGTTCGGGATGGCTGAATTCATGATAGACATCCACCAGCAGGATCAGATCGCAGGAGGCAGCAGGAAGGCGGGGATCATGATACGCCCCCAGAATGGTCCGGATGTTTTTGACGTTCCGGCTGGCGGCGCGGGCGGAGAGCATGTCCAACATCTGGGGTTGAATGTCCACGGCGAGGACGCGGCCGGTTTCTCCGGTCATCCCCGCCATGGTGAGGGCGTGATAACCATTTCCGCAGCCAAGGTCGCAGATGGTCCAGCCGGGCTGAATGCGCAGTTCCTTCAACATCAGGGCGGCGTTTTCCTCGTCCTCGCGGTTCTGGCGCATCAGCCATTCGGCCCCGGTCCAATGCATGGTTTGGGCAATCTTACGGCCCTTGTATTCGGTCATGGGGGGCGGAGCAGCCTCTTCGGCGCGGAGCAGGGAGGTGAGGAAGAGCAGGCAGAACAGAATGCGCATGAATCACGATACGCCGGGAAAGCCCCTAGTAGCAAGGCCCGTCCCGGCCTTGTGCGGAGCACCGGTTCTGCCATGCCCGGGCCATTTAAACTCCTGCTCAGCTCAAGGCCGGAACGGACTTTGCTGCGCCGGGTGGCCGGGAATTGGCGATTGCGCCCCGGCGGCCGGTGTGGGAAAACGGCCCCATGTTTGATCTTACCGACAAGACTGCGGTCGTCACCGGGGCCGGGCGCGGCATCGGCCAGGCCATCGCCCTGACCTTCGCCGCTGCCGGAGCCAAAGTGGCCGTAGTCAGCCGCACCGAATCCAATGCGGCCAAGGCCGCCGCCGCCATCAATGAAACCTATCCTGACGCGGCCATGCCATACGCCGTGGACGTGGCTGATGGAGCCGCCGTCGCCGAAATGGGCAAACAGGTGCTGGCAGATTTTGGCAAGGTGGACATTCTTGTGAACAATGCCGGCCTGACCCGCGATGGCCTGACTCTTCGCATGAGCGAGGAGGATTGGGATGCCGTGATCGACACCAACCTCAAAGGAGCCTTTAACACTCTCAAAGCCTTCCAGCGCTCCATTCTCAAACAGAAGGATGCCCGCATCATCAATGTCGCCAGCATCATCGGTCTGATGGGCAACGCCGGCCAGGCCAACTACGCCGCGAGCAAGGCTGGCCTGATCGGCCTGACCAAAAGCCTCGCCCGTGAATTCGCCGGCCGCGGCGTGACCGTCAATGCCATCGCCCCCGGCTTCATCGCCACCGACATGACCGATGTCCTCAGCGACGATATCAAAACCGGCATCCTCTCCAAAATCCCTCTCGGCAGCATGGGGACGGTGGATGATATTGCGGCCGCGGCGGTCTTTCTGGCCAGCCGGGAAGCCCGCTACATCACCGGGCAAGTGCTGGTTGTCGACGGGGGCATGGTGATGTGAGTCCGGCCAGGGCGGGCAGGCAGATAACCGCTTTTCCAGCATCGCCGGTTATCGGCGGTCCTTGGGAGCCGGTGAACAAAAAAATGGATCACGGGACTCTGGACCGTTCTTTCAAAACGGAGGACTATCGGGATTGCCTTGGACACTGAGTGCCCATAAGTTTCCCGTGATAGCTGGCCGGGCTGTTTCCTTGCCGCCTCTTTTTCCCGAATGAAAACAATCGGCAGACTTTGCGCCGGAGGGGTGGTCGGTCTGGCGCGGTTTCTGGTCTGGCTTTATTATGCGACGATCCGGGTTTCCGGGCGTGACCGGATTCCGGCCAGCGGCCCGGTGCTGTTTGTGGCCAATCACGCCAATTCGTTGTTTGATCCGGTGATTCTCGGTCTGACCGTCAATCGCCGGGTCCGTTATCTGGCCAAGGGTCCCTTGTTCGAAATGCCGCTGGTGGGAAAATTGTTGGAAGGATGCGGCATGATTCCGGTATTCCGGAGCCAGGACGACCGGGCCCAGGTCAAACGCTGGGCCTGCGCCATACGGCGGGCATCGCCGCGCATGGGGAGGAAATCCGGCGCCGGGGGGCAGACGGTCATGTGACCAACATCATTGAAGCCGTGCCCCTGGGCGTGCGCCTGACCACCCTGGAACATTGCATGGGCGTGGCCGACTCCGCCGCCATCCTGCGTCCCCACCGGCTCTCCAGCGACCAAATCAAACTCGTGATTTCACGGGCCTTCCGTCAGATGGGGAAACCCTATGACTTTGAATTCGATTTTTCGACCGCCGGCAAACTGGTCTGCACCGAGCTGGTCTACCGGGCCTTCTCCGGGACTCCCGGGCTGGACTTGCCGCTTGTTAATCTGGTGGGCCGGGAGACCCTGCCGCCCTCATGGCTGGCACGGAAGTATGCGGAGGAATGGCAGCAGCCAGGCGGCGGTCAATTGAAGCTGATGCTTTTCCTCGATGGCCAGGGCCGCGATGCCGCTATCCAAGGCTCTGAAGCGGATTTTGCCGGCACCGCCCTGCGCTCCGGCCTTGGTCTCACACCGCCCTGACCAGATCTTCGCCAATGCCGCGCAGGCTGAACAGGCGCAGGATGGTTTCCTCGATAAGATTGTTAGGGCAGGAGGCTCCGGCGGTGATGCCGATGGTGACCGGGCCGTCGCCGGTGAGTTTGGCGGGATAGCCGGGCTGCTCCCGTTTGGCATGCAGGTCGAAGTGGACAATCTCCTCAAGGGATTTCAGGCAGGAGGAATCCCGGATGAAGAAGGTGGGGAGGTGCTGTTCCGCGATTTCGACGAGGTGGGTGGTGTTGGAGGAATTGTATCCGCCGACCACCAGGAGCAGATCCATGGGGGCCTTCAGCATGTCATAGAGGGCATCCTGACGTTCCTGGGTGGCTCCGCAGATGGTGTCGAAAACGGAAAAGTTATCCAGGGCAATGTCCGAACCGTCGCGGTCCACGATGGCCTGGCGGAGACGGCCCTGGAGGTCCTCCGTTTCGCTTTTGAGCATGGTGGTCTGGTTGGCCACACCGATGCGTTTCAGGTGCAGGTCCGGATCAAAATTGTGGCTGTGGGCCCCGGCGAAGTGTTGGAGGAATTCGTATTTGTTGCCTCCGTTCCGGATGTAGTCGCAAACCCGTTCGGCATCGGCCAGGGTCAGCACCACAAGGTAATTGCCCATGCCATCGTCCCCGAGGGCGCGGGAGGCGGTGGCGCGGGTTTCCTCGTGGGCGGCTTTGCCATGGATGATGGAAGTCAGGCCGCGGCGGGCGTATTCCCGGACGCGGCGCCAGACGCTCATAACATCCCCGCAGGTGGTGTCGACGGTGCCGCAGCCCCGGGCGGTGAGGCGCTGCATAACTTCGGTGGTGGCTCCGAAAGCCGGAATGATCACAATATCCTCGGGCAGCAAATCCGCGAACTCGGCCTCGGTGGGCGGATTGTGCAGCATGAGGATATTCATGTCGCTCAACTGCCGGTTCACTTCCGGATTGTGGATGATTTCGCCCAGTAAAAACAGCCGGCGGTCGCCAAAGACCTTGCGGGAGGCATAGGCCAGATCGATGGCGCGTTCCACCCCATAACAAAACCCGAACTGCCGGGCCAGGCGGATCGTGGTGTTGCCTACCGTGAGCACACCGCCCGCCCCGCGGAGCCGTTCCACGATGGTGGAGCGGTAGTGCGTTTCCACCTCCGCCTGGACACGGGCCATGACCTCCGGGGTTCGGACATTGACCTTGCGGGGCTTGGCGGGGGCTGGGGCGGGGGCGGACATGGGGGAAGGGAAGAGGGGGGAGGGGGGTTATTAGTTGTTAGTTATCAGTTATTAGGGGGCGGGTTTCGAGGCCAGGCAGGCGCGGCAGGAATGTGGGAAAGCATTAGCCTAAGTGACCCCTTGCCCAATAACTAATAACTCATAACTGCCCGCCATGCTCAATTCACAAACATATTACCCTTATACTGGGCGTCCTGGAAGAATTGGGCGCTCATCAGATAGGATCTGGGAGGGTTGGGCAGGGGACCGTCGTCGAGCACCGGCAGGGTGCGGCCCACGGTTTCGTCTTCCGGATGGGAGGCCTGAATCAGGAGGGGGGTGCCGACCCGGGTCATGGCGAAAATTTTGGCAGCCGCTTTCATGGGCAACCGGATGCATCCGTGGGTGCAGGGATAGGGTTTCACAAATCCCCAGTGCATGCCGTAAGCGGGTTTCCATTCCATCCAGTAGGGCATGGGATAGCCGGCATCCGGCTGGCTGATGCGGCGTTTGTTGGCATTTTTGAAGGTAATCCGGAAATTGCCGTGGGCAGTGGTGCCACCGGTGCCGACTGAGCAGGGAGTAGCCAGGAGCACCCGGCCATTTTCGACCACATAGACCCGTTGGGCGCGGGTGGATACCTTCACGACCACGGCCGCAGGGTTTTGGGGCCGCAGGGCAGGGGGGTCAAACTTGTCCGAGGTGCCGTGCCGGGCGGCGGCGGGTTTGGTGGTATTGCAACTGGTGAAAGCCAGACTTCCCACCACCAGCAGGGCGGCAGCAGTAAATCGGGAAAAGAGCGGGGCGATATTCATGCAGGGGGCCGGTAACACAGGCCGGGCCCCGTCTCCACCGCTTTTTACATCGCCCGCCAATCGTGCCGGGGATACCGCCGCTCCATCTCCTTTTTAATGGCTGGATAATGGTTTTTCCAAAAACCGGCCAGGTCCCGGGTGACTTGGATGGGCCGGTGATTCGGGGCCATGATGCTCAGCACCAGCGGCACCCGGCCTCCCGCAATTTTTGGGGTGTCCTTCTGCGAATAGAGCTGCTGGATAAAAACCGCCACGCTGGGTTCCTCCGGCCGGGTGTAATCAATTTTGACCATCTTGCCGCCGTCTGTGGCGATGCGTTCGGGAGCGTGTTTATCGAGCGCCGCTGCTTTCTGGTGGCCCAGCCAGTCGCGCAGCGCCGGCATCGGGGCGAGATCCTTGATTTCCTTGTAGGTGCGGCAGCCGTCGAAGAGGCTTTCCAGCACCAGCCGGTGGTCGTCTGCAGTAAAGTCCGGGATTTCGAGGTCCGGCATGGCCCGGCGCAGGAAATCCAGCCGCGCCAGCCACTGGCGGGTGCCGTCATTCCATTCGTTCAAGGTCAGGTTCCCCCGCAGCACTTCATCGGCCAGGATGGCAGCGGCCGCGTTGGGATCCGCTTCGCCGGCTTGCCGGTCGCGCAGGATGAGATCGCGGAAGCGCACCCGTTCGCGCTGGCTGACCCGGCGTTGCTGGGGATCAAAAAACGGGGCCCGTTCGAGGTGGAAGTCGTCCGGGAAAAGATCGCCCAGCCAGTCCTCGGTGATTTCAGTCAGGAGATTCAAATTCACCGTGAGGTCCTTGCCCTGCACCTCCGCGATTTCCGCCGCCACCAGCAGTTCGGTGCCTCTGACCACACTTTCCTTCGAGGTGCTGCCGCGGCGTCCGCCCACCACCTCGCAGGCACTGCCTCCACTGCTGGTGCGTTTGGCCACCTGGTCCGAATAACCTGTCAGGATGGCTTTGGCGAGGGATTCATGGTCCGGCAACGCGAAGGGTGAATCCCGCCGGGCTCCGGCCAGACCGGTCAATTGTTGGGCGAGTTTTCCGGCCTCGGCGGCGGCCCGGCCATTCAGGCCCAACTGACCGCAGGGGTCCGGGTGGAAGTTCCGCTCCGCTGCCGCCCGCCAGCCGCGCAGCAGCGGCAGGAAATCGCTGGGATCATCTGCCGTGCCGAATTTCCGCCATGGATCACCCGTGCCCCTGACAAAAAGCGGGCGTCCATGCTGCAGGGCCACCATCAGAGCCATGGCGGGGATACAGCCGTATGCGGCGGCGGCTTCCATGATCCGGGCCTGGCGGGGATGCAGGGGATAACGGGTCAGGCGGCGTCCTTCTCCGGTCAAGGTGCCGTCCGGCAGCAGGGCTCCCAATTGGGTCAGCAGCACCGTGGCCCGGGCCAGCGACTTCGCATCCGGGGCTTCAAACCACCGGAATCCTGACAAATCATCCACGCCTGCGGCCTTGAGCGTCAGCACCACTTCCGCGAGGTCCAGCCTTAGCACTTCCGGAACCTCGGCGGCGGGACGGCGTCCGTGCTCATTTTCACTCCAGAGCCTCCAGCACTCGCCCGCCGCCGTGCGGCCCGCCCGGCCGGCGCGTTGGTCCGCACTGGAGCGCGCGATATTTTGGATGGTCAGGGTATTGATGCCGCGGTTGGCGTCCCATGCAGCCAGCCGCGCCAGTCCGCTGTCCACCACCACCCGCACGCCATCGATTGTCAGGGAAGTCTCCGCCACATTGGTGGCCACGATGATGCGCCGCCGGCCCTGGTCGCTGACCGCCGCATCCTGCTGGGCCGGAGTCAGTTCGCCATGCAATGGCAGGACATCAAATCCCCTAGCCCACTTCTCCCGGCCGAGGGCTTCCATGGTCTTGCGGATTTCAAAGGCCCCCGGCATAAACACCAGGGCATGCCCTTCCGGCTGGCTGGACAGGGCCTCGCCACACACCCGGGCGGCATGATCCCAGATCTCCCCCCTCACCGCCACCCGGGGCGGGGAATAACGGATAGTCACCGGAAAGGTCCGTCCGGCCGACACCAGGTGGGTGGCCGGTTCCAGATAACGTTTCAGCGCCTCCGTCTGCAGAGTGGCCGACATCACCAGGAGCGCCAGATCCGGACGGGTGGTTTCCTGCACGGTCAGACACCGGGCGAGCGTGATATCGCCATACAAATGCCGCTCGTGGAATTCGTCAAAAATCACCGCGCTGATGCCCTGCAGTTCCGGATCCTCCATCAATTGCCGCAACAGAATGCCTTCGGTGACAAACCGGATCCGGGTCCGGCTGCTGACCACACTTTCAAACCGCACCTGATACCCCACCTCTCCGCCAAGGGGCACCTTCATTTCCTCTGCCACCCGCCGCGCCAACATCCGCGCCGCAATGCGCCGGGGCTGCAGAATCACCACCTCGCCGCCCTCCAGCAGGCCGTGCCGCGACAGCATTTGTGGCAACTGGGTGGATTTCCCGGATCCCGTCGGGGCTTCAATGACGAACCGCCGCCGCTCCCGCTGCCCGCGCCACGCCGACAACAGCGCGTGCTCAAGATCATAAATGGGAAGCGTCAACGGGTCGGACATGGGGGCCCATCCTTTCAGCCCCGCCGCCTCCGTGCAAGAGGCGGTTCCCGTCCGTTCTCCTCCGCTCCGGGAGCCTTGGCTATCCCCGGTCGGCTCCTCCCGGCCCCCTCAAGAGGGAACCCGTAGCGGATTCCATTCGGAAACCAATTGCCCCGCAAAAAATCCCTTGCCGTGCGCCGCCCCGGCGCTTAAAGCATCCGCCCGCCACTGATGGAATTTCCCGCAGCACGGCAGGTTTAGGCCCGATAGCTCAGTTGGTAGAGCAGTGGATTGAAGATCCTCGTGTCGGCGGTTCGAATCCGTCTCGGGCCACCATTCATTTCGACGGGTTACGGCGATGAAGGTTAGCGAGGGTAACAGTATTTTGTAGCAAACGGCACCATTTTTGATGCAACTGCTGGGAACAGGAGGCTGTTTGTTCGTGAGGGAACGCTCGACCGCCACTTCTCCGGTTCAGATCCGGACCGTCACCTGGGGTTGATTTCATCATCCGGGCCGGAATATCCGATTTGAATCCTGCAACGCCAGTTCCGGGCCTTCGTTGAATTTTTGAAACAGTCAATCCTTGGAACCGAAGCATGAGTCATGGACGGTTCCCCATTATGGGGGAGGAAGGAGGAATAAAGTTGCAGGGGGGGATGGTGGCTGCTTAATCCGTCTTGGTTGAGTCCAAATCCTGAATGTTTCCCATGAAATCCTCCCCCCCGCTGGCGTTATCGTTTGCCCTGCTCCTACCTTGTTTGGCTGTTCCGGCTACGGCGGCTCTGACCGCTTATACCCCGGATGCGGACACACGCTATCTCTACCACTTTGACGAAGCGGCGGGCGGCAGTGTGGCCGCCAATGCTGGGACTACGGGTTTCAATGCGATTGCCTACAATGGCACCACCTACGCGGGCGACGGGGTGGCCCAGCCCACGGTCACTACGGTGCTGGGAGCGACTGGATACACGGGGTTTGGCAATGCCGCCAACATCAGCGGGAATAATTTGGGCTTAGGCGTGGACCGGGATGGTTCCGGCGGATGGGTGATGGGGGACAACTCACCGGTGGGCCCGGATCAGTTTCCCGACCACAGCACGGTCTTCGGGGCACTGAATGTCTTTACCTTGGAGGCGATGATTAATCTGCCCACCCTGACCGGGGCCAACCGGCACATCATTTCCACGGATACCAATTCGGCCACTGCGGCGGACCGGGGTTTCCAGTTCCGCATCAACACCACGGGGAACCTTGAATTCCACTTTATCGGAGGAACCGGCGGTGCACTGCTGGTGCCTGTGCCGACGACGGGTGAAAACGCCTTTGTGGCCAACGAGTGGTTCCATGCCGCCCTGTCCTACGATGGAACGAACGCCCAATTTTACTGGACGCCAGTGGATCCCAGCCGGACGGCCGCAAGCCCCCTCGGTGCCGCCACGCCGCGCGGCGTGGATGTGAATGATGATATGCTCCTGGTGCTGGGCAATGAAGGCCGCGCCACGGGCGCTCCAGCCTCATCGGAGGGACTGCAGGGGTTGATGGATGAAGTGCGCATCAGCAGTGTGGCGCGCGGGGCGAATGATTTTATCTTCGTGCCGGAGCCTTCCACCGCCGTGCTGGGTGCCCTTGGACTGCTGGGCTTGCTGCGCCGCCGCCGGAACTGATTCCAGAGCCGGGCCCTGCAGAGCAGGGGCATTTTTTGCAACCGGCCTCTTTCCGGCAAGGGCGGGCTTGTTGTAAAAGAGATGGATGCTGCTCATCCATTTCACCCTGCGCCTTGCCGCCATGATACTGGCATGCGGAGGGGCAATGCTTGGCGCGGTGGAACCGGGCCCGGCTTTCGCCCCCAATTTGCCGGACGGGCACACCCTGCATCTCTGGCATTTGAATGAACTGTCGCCCCCATTTTCGGACAGGGGAACCCAACCCATCGCCTTGGATGGGCTGCTGAATGGGGCCGTGGCCGGGGAGGACTCATGGCCGGGTCTGGGGCGGGCCGTATCCCTGCTCGCGAACGCCGGGGGGCGGCCGGGATTGCCGGACCTCGCCGGAGCGATTCTAACGGTGCATCCGGGGTCAGTGAATGGGGATCCCACCTACCAGCCCGCCGATTTCCGCTATGCGGGGGTGGACGGGGCCTTCACCATTGATCTGATACTGCGGCTGGATGTGTTGCCCTCGCAGGCAAAAGTGGTGGCTCTGGGATTGGCCTCGATGGAGGCGGAGACTGGCGGGAGGATTTTCAATTTCCGCATCGAGAAGGAAGGTTTCCTTGCCTTCATCCCCCTGCCCGACGGTGGGACGTCGGGGGGCGGCATTGCCACCCTTCCCACCTCCGGCCCGCATGCGCTCGCAGTGGGGCCTTGGTTTCACGCAGCGGTGACTTACGATGGCAATGCGGGAGTCACCAATAACGTGAGACTTTATTGGACCCGACTGAGCGCGGGACTCGCTGCGGCCAACCAAATCGGCTGCGGCACCCTGTCCGAGGATTTTAACGGCAAGGTCGGGCATTTTTCTGTGGGCAACGAAGCACGGACCTACCCTGGGAATGCCCAGGCGGAGCCCTTCCCCGGCAGGCTCGATGAGGTGAGGATCAGCGGGGTGGCCCGGCATCCCAGCGATTTTTTCTTCGTTTCGGCGGGGCAGCGGCTTCCCCCGGACAGGGCGGAGGGGCTCACCGGACCGCCGGACCGGAAAGGTCCCCTGGTGCTGGGCATGGCTTCGCTGAAATTGAATGGGAACGCGGTGGCGGTGCCGCTGCCCGGGGCAAAGGGGCTGGAGTTGCCCAGGGGCCTGCACCGGCTGGATTTTGAATTCGGCATCCAGCCGGGACAGGGGGAGGAGAATGTACAGATCCGGTATCAATTGGAGGGAATCGATGACCGCTGGCAGGCCAGCGGACGGGGCATGGGACTAATATGTCAGGCGGTGGATGCGGCGGGACGGGTCCTGTCATCGACCTCGTTTCCCGCCCTCGGGCGCAGTCAGGGGTGGGATACCACCCTCGCGGACTCCCTGCTCACGCCGCGCCGGGAACCGCTTTTTATTCCGTCAGGCACGGTCTCCGTCCGGCTGGTCCTTTCGTCAGGATCACCAGACACCACGGGTTCCTTCGCAATGGATCAGATCCAGCTCTTTCCCCCGGATAGTGAGGGCCATGAGTTATGGAAAAACGGGGGCTTCGACCATGGGGAGAATATCGGGTCCCCGGCTGGGGTGCCGGACGGCTGGCGGCGCAGCGGCACGGATCCGGCGATAGCCCGCTTTGTCGAGTGTCGGGGGAACCCGGCGGTGGGATTGGTTGACGGGGACCAGGAAAATCACGGCGAGTGGACCGCCACGGCGGACCTCAACCGGGGCGAATGGGACGGCCGCACTCTGGTGCTTTCGTGGATGGAGAGTTATAACGTCATCGGCGGCAGGCTGCACCAGGCCAGTTATGTGAATGTCCCGTCAGGGCGTTATACATTCCGCGCGATTGGCCTGGCGGACCGGGGTCGGCTGACGGGGGAGGGCCTCGTGCTGCCTGTCACCGTGCGGCAGCCGATTTCGGCGCAACCCTGGTTTTGGCCGGTGATGGCTTCCGGGGTGGTGGGTTTGATCGCCTCCGCTGCGTTCGGGGCGCAACGCCGCCGCACCCGCCGGCGGCTGGAGCGCCTCCATCTCCAGCACGAAATCGAGCGCGACCGCACCCGCATTGCCCGCGATATGCATGACGACCTCGGCACGCGCGTGACGGTGCTGAATATGACGGCCTCCCTCGCCCTGCGTGAGTTGGAGCGGAACCCTGACAAAGCCCGGCGGCATCTCTCCCGCATGAAGGTCTCGGCCCGTGAGCTGGTGGTCGCGATGGATGATCTGGTCTGGGTGGTCAATCCGGCCCATGACACCTTGGACCATCTGGCGTCCCACCTGACGCGGCTGGCGGGGGATATGTTCGGGGAGTCCCCCGTTCGTTGCCGCCTTGGTATCCCGGCGGAATTGCCGCCGCGCCCGATCCGCTCGGAGGTCCGCCACCACCTCGCCATGGCCGCCAAGGAGGCCATGCATAACATCCTGCAGCACGCCGGTCCGTGCGAGGCGGAAGTCGCCCTCGAACTCGTGGAGGATGAGGTCCGGATCACCATCAGAGACAACGGCAGCGGTTTTAAGACCGATGGGGAATCCGATGGCCATGGCCAGGGCAACCTGCGCAGCCGGGCCCGCGATATCGGCGGGCAATGCGAAGTCACTTCCGCACCCGGCAAGGGCACCACGATCCGGATCCTCTGCCCTCTGCCGCCGGTTTCCCCTGACTGATTTCCGCAACACGTTATCCCACGCGCCATGTCCCAGCCTACCCACACCATCGCCATCATTGAGGATGACCCCGCCCTGCGCGAGACCCTGCAGGAAGTCCTCGAAGCCGCTCCCTCATGGAAAATCGTGGCTACCTGCCCCTCGGCCGAGGACGCCCTGACCAAATTTGCCGGGACCTGTCCGGACGTGCTGCTGATGGATATCCAACTGCCGGGATTGTCAGGAATCGAATGCGTTGCCCGGCTGAAGCAGCTGCATCCCCCGGTTCTGGCGATGATGTTGACGGTGTATGACAACAACGACCGCATCTTTGAGGCTCTCGCCGCCGGGGCCTCCGGCTACCTGTTGAAGCGCGATGTGCCGGAACGTCTCCTTGAATCCCTGACAGATCTACTGGCAGGCGGCTCGCCCATGTCCAGTGCCATCGCCCGCAAGGTAGTGCAGCACTTCCAGAAGCCCATTCCGGTCAAAAGCGATGAACATAACCTGACTCCCCGCGAGAAACAGATTCTCGATCTGCTGGTGAAGGGCCAGTTCTACAAGGAGATCGCGTGGGATCTCGGCATAGGCGTGGAAACCGTGCGCACCCATCTCCATAACATCTACACCAAACTCCAGGTCCGAACCCGCACCGAGGCCGTGGTGAAGTATCTCGGCGGGCCGGACCCCGGGCGTCAAGGGGGTCTCCCATTTTAGGGGGAGAATGGGACATGCGGGTTGCCGGGAGGGGCGTCCCACGGGTAGGGAAGCAGGTTGATTGCCTCCCCCGGACCATGAAAATATCCCCCCCTTGTCTCCTTTCTCTCTCTCTGCTGCTGCCGGTGCTGCCGGCTGCGGCGGGTCTTCGCGCTCCCTATAAGGCGGATGCCGCCACGGTGCACCTTTATCACTTTTCGGAAGAGGCAGGGGGGAGTGCCACGGCCAACACCGGTGCCGCCGGCGGCATGGCCTACCCGGTGGATGCGAACCCCGTGCCGGGATTGCCCGTAACCGACGTGCTGGGGGCGGCCGGTTTCACGGGGTTCGGCAACGCGGCCGGATTCCGTGGAAACCTCGATTACCTGATCGGATACGATGCCAACGGCAACGGGGCCTATCAAACCGATAACAGTGGGGCCCAGCTCAGTCCGGATGCCATCACCATGAACCGCCTGGGAATCAATGCCAGCAGCCCGTTCACCCTTGAAGCAATGGTCCAACTGACCGGGGTCAGCGCCAACCGCGAGATCATCTGCACGGATTCCAGCGCCGGCACCCGCGGCTTCCAGTTCCGCCTGAACGCGGGCGGCTCCACCGGGCAGCGCCTCGAATTCAACCTCATCGGTGTGGCGGGTTCCCAGCGGTTCGGGGAGATCCCCACCACGGGTCCGCACGCCTATGCCCTGGAGGAATGGTTTCATGCCGCGGTCGTGTTTGATGGAACGGTGATGCGCTTCTACTGGACCAAAGTCGCAGACAGCAGCCTGACGGCGAACGCCCTCGGGGATCCGCAGGATCTGACCATCGTGGGCGGGGGCACCATCTCCGGGCCGCTGGTCTTCGGAAATGAGAACCGCAACGTCGCGGCGGAAGGCCTGAACGGCTTGTTGGATACGGTGCGCATCAGCACAGTGGCCCGCTCCGCGGACCAGTTTATATTTTTCCGTGATACCGAGAACGGCGTGGGAGACGGCTTGGATGACAGCTGGGAGCTGACCTTTTTTCCCGATCTCAGTGAAGTGCCCGGAGGTGATCCCGATGCGGATGGATTCACGAATCTTCAGGAGTTCAACGCGGGCAGCAGCCCGGCGGATCCAGTCTCCACGCCGTTGGATGTGGATGCCGACAGGTTGCCGGATGAATATGAAATTGCCCAGTTCGGCAATGCCACCAGTCAGACCGGGGCGGGCGATCCTGACGGGGATTACGCCACCAATGCCGAAGAATTTGCTGCGGACACAATGCCATTGGACCGGAACTCGTTTCCGGATTCCGAAAACGGCACCGGCGACGGCATGGGTGACGCATGGGAAATCCTTTACTTTGGCGCCACCACGGCTCAACCGGGCCTGGACGCGGATGCCGACGGGTTCTCGAATCTGGAGGAGTTCCTTGCTAATTCCAACCCCTTGGACCCCGCGTGGACCCCGGCTAAGGGCAAACTGCGCCACCGGTGGACCTTCAACAATATCCTGACCGATACCGTGGGGGCCAGTCCAGCGGTGTTCGTGGATCCTGACAATGATCCCGCCACGGGCGGGGCGGCGACTTTGTCCGCCACCACCGCCACCCTCGGAGGCGGAGCCCGCGGCACCTCGAGCTACATCCAGTTGGGAACCAATTTGCTGCGCGGCCTGAAAACCCCGGTGACCCTGCAACTCTGGGCTACCCAGAATGCCGTGCAGAACTGGTCCCGTATCTTCGACTTCGGGTCCGGCACCTCCGAAAATCTTTTCATGTCATGGACCCAAGGGGCCAATGTGAACAGTGATGCGGTTTCATGGGTGGACAACGTGGCCTCCACTGCCAACAACACAGGCAGTCCTTACACCCCAGCCACTCCCTTTCATATCATGATGACGATCGAGCCGGGCGCAGGCATGGATTCCCGCACGCTGGTGACGTGGTATGCGCGTCCCGTCGGGACCCCGGATCTGGGAGCGCCCCGCGGCAGCTTCAGCACTGCCAATTCCCTCGCCACCCTCAACGACGCCTTCAATTGGCTGGGCCGCTCCCAATACACCGCAGACAATACGGCCAACGCCAGTTTCGACGAATTCCGCATCTGGAATGGCTCCCTCTCCGCGCAGGAGCGCGAGGCCTACCACGATGCCGGCCCCAATGTGGTGAATCTGAATGACGCCGACGACGATGGCCTTCCTGACGACTGGGAAGTCCTGAACTTTGGAAACACCACCGCCGGAAATGGCCCTGGCGATCCTGATTTCGACCTTTACAGCAACGTCGAGGAATACCTCGCCAACACGGATCCCAAGCAGATTTTCTCCTCCCCGGACACTGATGCGGATGGGCTGCCGGATGGCTGGGAAGTGTTCTGGTTCCGCACTGCGTCCACCGAAGGCCTGTTTGATATTATCGGCAAATTCGCCGGAGCGGACGATCCGGATGGTGACTCTTTCACGAACCGCGACGAGTTCGTGGCCCTGACCAATCCCAACGTGGCCGCTTTGACGCCTATCGATACCGACGGGGATGGCTTGATCGATACTTGGGAGATGTTCCACTTCCCTAACTTTTCGGAAAACGGGGCCGGGAATCCGGATGGCGATGCCGGCTCCAATCGCGAGGAACAAGCCGCAGGATCCAATCCGACGCTTGCCTCCTCCACGCCGGCGGATGTGGATGGCAATGGCATCCCTGACAACACCGGAGTGCTAAAGCCCTACACTGCAGACGACTCGACCCTGCAACTCTGGCACTTGGATGAAGTGACGCCACCTGCCCTTAATGCCGTTGCCACCGGTCCCGCCATGACCAGTCTGGCCAATGGCGCTTTGTTATGGTCCCCATCCCTGCCGGGGTTCCGCACCGGCCTGAACCCATCGGCAAACCGCGGCACCACCGCCAGCGGTCTGCTGTCCGCCCTGCCGCCCGCCAATGGAAACGCAGACAACACCATCATCACCTTGGCCGGCGGGGATGGTGCCTTCACCTTCGAGGCCATCGTCCGCATCGACTTCGATCCCGCCGCACCACCCAACCCCGCCACTCCCATGCAGATTTTCTCCGGCGAGGGGGATGCCACCTTTAACCGGATTTTTCAATTCCGGATCATGCCGACGGCGGGGGCACCCGTGATTCAGTTCGTCAATGTCAATGCAGAGGTGGCCGTGCAAACCCTGGCCGCACCGCTGCCCATTGGAGCAGGGCCGGATGCCATCCTGCAGGGTAGCTGGTATCACGTTGCGGTCACCTACAACGGTGCCGAAAACACCCCGGAAAACTTCCGCTTCTATTGGACGACCTTGGATGCCTCGCGCTCCCAGGCCAACCTGCTGGCCAGTGACCAGATGACGAACGATCTTCCCGTGGAGTCGCCGGATTTCGTGATCGGAAACGAAGGCCGCAGTAACGCGGGCCTCACGGATGCCTTTGTCGGGGTGATCGATGAAGTGCGCATCAGTTCCATCGCCAGGCCCGCAACCGGCTTCCTCTTCGTCCCGCAGGGGGACAGCGATGGTGATGGCCTGGCTGACACATGGGAAACCACCTACTTCGGCGGCCTCCAAGAGTCTGCAGCCGGCGATTTTGACAGGGACGGAACCAGTAACCTGGCGGAATTCCGCCTCGGCCTGCTCCCGGACGACGGCAGATCGCTTTTCAGAGCCACCCTCACCGGTGCCGCCACCCTCACTTGGCCCAGCCCCGCCGGCCTCGGATTTACCATCCAGCGCAGTGTGACTCTGTCAGGCGAGTGGACGAACCTGGCGACCATGACCGGCACTTCCGGGACTACCTCCTACACGGACCCGAATCCTCCGGCCGGCCGCGCCTTCTACCGGGTGCTGCTGAACAATTGAGGGGAATCAGAAAGGGGGCACGCTGTCTTGAGCAGCCTGCCGAGTGCCGCACTTTGCCTGTAATGCACAAGTGGAAGAGATCGCACGCCGGGGCCATTACGGATCATTGGGGAAAAGTCAAAGCAGCGGAGGGCGGCACACTTTTTCTGGATGAACCCGGCGGGTTGCCCCTCGAATTGCTGCCCAAGCTGCTGCGCCTGCGCGCGCTTCAGAACTACGCCTGGCCTGGCAAATTGCGGGAATTGCGCAATTGCATCCAGCGGGCCATGATTCTGGGGCGGGGCACTCAACTGGAGTCTGCGGATCTTTTCATCTGCTCCGCTGCACGTGCCAAATCCGTTGCGTTTCCAACTCCAGCCGCCAGAGCCCCAATGTCCGTGGAGGCCCTAACGAATGAGCATATCAGGCGGGTGCTCTCTTCCAACCCGAAGGTTCAGGACGCTTCGAAAATCCTGGGCATAGAAGCTGCAACCATATACGGAGGATGCGCAAAATGAATAAACGCTTCCCCCCTCAGGACTGGCCTGTCTTCCGCACCATAAGTGACCACCTCCTCCCGGCACCACGGTAAACCGCTCAGGATTCCCGCCCTCGAGGGGTCGCATCCGGAGCTATCGCCTTTCACATCCATGGACCCGAACTCTGCCATAAATCACGCGATCTGGGTCATTGATGGGCATCCGCAATCCGGCAGCTTGGGCTCCGCCTTGGCTGCCAAGTATGCAGAAGGTGCCCGGCAGGCCGGGCACGAGGTGCGTCTGACGGTGTTGCGCGAACTGCAATTCGATTACAATACCCCGCAGGAAGCACTGGAACCAGATCTCGCCGCAGCTCAGGAAGCTCTGCAGTGGTGCAGGCATGTGACTGTAATCTATCCAAACTGGTGGGGGACCTATCCGGCGCTCTTCAAGGCCTTCCTTGACCGGATTCTACTGCCCGGCTTTGCATTTCAGGTGGAGGAAAAAGGGTGGAAGGGATTATTGTCGGGACGATCGGCACAAATCATCACCACCATGGATACTCCCTTTTGGGTTTACCGGTGGATCCTCGGAGCGCCCGGCATCCGGGCGATGGTCCGGGCCACCTTCGGATTCTGTGGCATCAAACCGGTTCATGTGAAGCTTTTCGGACCGGTCCATGCCTCGACTCCAGCCCAGCGCCAGGACTGGCTGGGCGAGGTCTTCCGGATGGGGCTAGCGGCAGAACAGGCCATCCGCCCGCCACGCGGCACCAGGATCAAAGCGTGGCTTGCGGTCGCCCGGCCCCAGTTTTATCCCTTTCCTTTGTTGGTCCTGGCCACGGGGGCAGTTGCCGCAGCGGCAACCCTTGATCACCCGGTGCGGACCGCTCCCCTGGTGCTGGCCGCCGGTTGCGCCATTCTCCTGGAACTGTTCACGGTCCTGACCAATGAGCTGCATGACCAGGAAACCGACCGCCGGAACCGCAATGCAGGTCTATTTACCGGTGGGTCGCGGGTGCTGGTGGATGGACGCCTGACCGCCCCCCAACTTGAAACAGCGCGGCGCCTGGCAGCGGGTTTTCTCATCGTGTTAGCTTCCGTGCTGGCTTTTTTGGTTTCCTCCCACGCCCTGATCATCGGTGGATTGGTTTTGACAGGGTGGTTGCTGGGCCATCAATATTCCGCTGGACCTCTCCGGCTTTCCTACCGGGGCTGGGGAGAACTGGACGTGGCCTTTACCCACAGCTTCCTCGTGGCCGCCCTGGGATGGGTGTCCCAGGGCGGCCCGTGGAATTCTGCTATCCCATGGGGTTTAACCGCAGCAATCTTCGTCTCGGTGCTGCCCTCCATTATTCTCGCCGGGGTCCCGGACCGGGGGGCGGACCGCGCCGCCGGGAAAAACACTTTGGTGGTGCGATGGGGCGTGCGCAGAGCTTCCTTCACCGCTATGGCTGCGGCGGCAGCGGCCATGATTTTGAAGTCCGTCACGTCCAGCGGCGGACCGCTTTCACCCTGGTTGACGGGGGCCGCGCTGGTGCACGGTTTGATATTGCTGGGAGGCCTGTGGGTTCTCAGCCGCCGGCCCCAACCTGACAAAATTGACGGGGTGCTGGTGCTGGCCCTCACTTTCATGGTCTGGTTCGCGCTGGAGCCGTTCCTGGCTTACATCACCGGGATTCCCTCCACAGAATAGGGGGCCAGAGAGTATATATGACGGCAACGCCAGACGGGTAGTTGTCAGAACATCGCCGTAAGGATGGAGCAAGCCACCAGCGCTATTCCCAATCCGAGTCCGCAAACCACAAGGAAGAGCCAATCTAGAATCATCATGCCGCCGGACAGCGTCAAAATCCTGGATCGTTTCCGGCCTTTGGGAGTTTGATGCACAGAGGGGGCAGCGGATGAGACCGGGGAAAAGTTCATGGCCGATGTTGAGCAAAGAACATTCCATGGGCTGCACCGGGGGAAGGGCGGGGCGATTGATGCCGGTAAAATGCAAAATGCAAGGGAATCCATGGGGGCCGCTGGCAAAAGGCGAGAGCCTGCGGGGTCTTGTCAGACGGAAACCCCCGCTGAAGCGGCACCAGATCACCTTTGGGGGGCTGGAATCATTTCTGCAATGATGGCGCAGTGGACCATGCCGGCCCGTTCACCCCACTCCCCCCACTCCGATGCAAACTGCCCCGCTCCTCACCATCAAGTTTTCCGCCCTGGCTACCGGGGTGCTGATGACTTTTGGATCAAACATTCCAACTGCCTTGGCACAGAATGAAACGGATTCGAAACCCGCGCCTGCGGAAGCCTCTGAAAAGGAAGTCATCCGTGCTACCGGAAAAGTCTTCAGTGTGGAACCGGAACTGATGTCGGTCGTGATCAGTGACAATCCAACGCCAGTCCAGTTTGCCTATACCAAAGAAACTACGATCGAGGATGAAAAAGGAACGCCCATCCCTCTGGACCTGGTGCGGGTAGACCTGCCCCTGACGGTTCATTATGTCGTCGAAGGTGAGACCATGGCCGCCCGCCGCATTGTGATCTCCCGCAACATGATTGCCGGCGACTCCGGCACCAATCCGGAGCAGAAACGCCAGCAACTGGCGGAAGAAACGACGAAAAAACAGGATCTGGCCGCGGCGGAAAAAGGGGGCCAGTTGGAAACAGTGGGTGCTTTGTCTGCCATCGAACAAACCATCAGCATTGTTCCGCGTGGGTCCTCGGAGCCTATCATGTGCGTGGTCAATAATTCCACCCGGTTTGTCAACCTGGCCGGGCAGCCAGTCGGGACACAGCAGTTAGCGGCAGGCATGCCGATGACCGTAAAGAGCTTCCGCGACGGCAACCGGATCGTGGCGCGGGAAATTGTGTTCCATGGCAACCCGGGCGGCGCAGCCAGTGGAGGCGGGACTGCGGCATCGTCCGGTGCGCAAAGTGGGGCCAACAATTCCGGTGGTTCCACCGACGGCGGGGAAACTCCCACTTCCACCACCTCCAATACCGGAGGCGGGAATGTTGACGGATTTCCTTTGCAGGGTTACCTCCTTCCCAGCCAGTTGCCGGGCCAAATCGGACCCCGCCCCACAACTTCGCCCCAGCAGGGTGGTCAGGGAAATCCACCCGGACGGAATCCTAACCAACCCAATCAGCCAAATCAACCAAACCAGCCGCAGCGGGGAACCAATCAATCCGGAACCCAGCAGCCACCGACGCCGGGCGCCGGTCAAGCTGGAACCACCCAGCCGGGAAATAATCAACCCGGCAATGCGCAACCTCCCGTGCCCCAGCCTGACACTCCTCCCGCAGGCACCAACCCGCCCACTCCTCCTGCGGGTGGTCCTCCCAATCCCAACCCGAATGGGGGTTCCGGAGCCAATGGCAATCAGGGAGGAGGATCCAACAATCCTCCCGCCGGAGGAGCGCGTCCCGGCACAGGTGGAAACTCCGGATCCGGAGGCAATCGCGGCGGCAGCGGTTCGGGATCCGGCAGCGGCGGGTCTCCGGCTCCGGCCAGATAACCTGGATAACTCCCGGTATACGGATTTTGCGCCGCAGGGAGTGAACGGCTTCTTCCGGCTTCCTCCTTACCCTATTTACGCATGTCTTCATTTGTCCGCCAACTTCCGCAGATCCTCAAGGACACGGCCAAGGCATGGATGGATGACAACGCCATGAGGTTGGCGGCTGCCTTGTCCTATTATACAGTCTTCTCCCTCGTGCCGCTGATACTGGCCTCCATTGCGGTGGCAGGGCTGGTATTTGGCAAGGAAGCCGCCACCGGGCAGATCTTCGGGGAGATGCAGAGTATGTTAGGTCCGGCTGCCGCCGCCTCAGTTGAGCAATTGGTTCTGTCTGCGTCCAAACCGGAATCCGGTTATACCGGTGCGATCCTGGGTTTCCTGCTGGGGCTTTTCGGCGCATCCGGTGTCTTCGGGGAGTTGATGGGTTCGCTCAATCAAATCTGGGGAGTAAAGAGTGCCGAGGGCAATGGGATTTGGTTATGGATCAAGGGCCGGTTTCTCTCCATCGGTATGGTGATGGGCGTGGTGTTTCTCCTTTTGGTTTCACTGCTCCTCGGGGCCCTGCTCGGTGCAGCCAGCCGTTATGGCTTCAGTTGGCTGCCGGAAGGTGCGGCGATCGCCGGTCAGGTCCTCGGCTTCATCCTGTCATTTGGACTGGTCACGGTGCTGTTTGCCGCCATGTTCAGATTCCTTCCGGCAACGCCGATTCAATGGAAGGATGTTTGGACCGGGGCCGTCGGCACCGCCTTGCTCTTCAGCCTCGGGAAATTTGGCCTGGAGCAATACCTGACCCGGGCTCAGGTGGCGTCCGGTTTTGGCGCGGCCGGTGCCTTGGCCGTATTGCTTGTCTGGGTCTATTATTCGGCACAAATTTTTTTCTTCGGAGCCGAGTTCACCAAGGTGTATGCGCACCGTCGACACTCTGTCGCTGCACCTGAGGCGGATTCCTTTCTGTCGTCCAGCAACCCGGAACCGGCAATACCCCCGGATGGAGGACTCCATCCGGAACCTGTTCTGGCCTCTGGCATGCATGGCGGTTATTCCGGCGTCACGCATGGCAGGGCCGGGGAAGCTGCCTGGGGGATTCTCCTGCTATTGGGTGGGGTTTTGTGGTCCTATCATAGGCATCGGTTCCCGGCCAACCGCCATAACCGGTAAACAATGCGTCCTCTGGAAAGTTCAGGCCGGGCACTTTCCGAATCAAACACAAACTCTGATGACTACTAGACGAATCCTCCTCGTGGGGCTCTGCGGCCTGAATCTGTGTTCCTGTGCCAACCGGCCCGCTCTGCAGGAGGCAGCCCGGGATTACGAAGCAAACACTGCTGAAATCAAGAATTCCACTGCTCTGGATCCGGCTCTCTGATGAGAGGCCCCCGGAGCGCCAACCAGCCAAATCCATGCAATTTATCAGTTTTGTAACCGGACCTCCTGTTCCCACTACCCGGCCCGTACGGTGCGGTTCCTACGCTGCCCTGCTGACAACCAACGGCTTTGTGGTGGCAGATCCCGCTGCCTACGGAATTCCGGATTTATGGGAGGAAGCGGTCAGACTGCCGAGCGGAAGCGGCTATATCCATGGCCGCCTGCATCTGCGTTCACGCCATTTGCCGATGTATTATCCCGGTTCATCGCCGCGGCTGCTGCTGATCTCCCCCCATTTGCTGATCATGCCTATCCATGCCGCGCCCGCCGCCATGCAGCAGGAATTTAGAAAACAGGTGGTCGGTTTCCAGGATATTGGAGAGCCGGATCCGGAAGTGCTTAGGAATGTGCTGCCTTGCTTTGATAATTTTGAAGATGGCGGAAGACTGGCGGCCGTCTGAACCACCCCGCCGGACCTTAATCCTGCCATGAATTCCCTGGAAAAATACCTTAACGAGCACCTTGCAGGATCCGGTGCAGCCCTCAAATTGCTCACGAATCTGGCGCGGAGCAATCCGTTGCACCGGCCATCCTACGAAAGTTTGCATGAGGGCATCCTGCGGAACCGGCAAACGTTGCGGTTATTGATAGAACAAGCTGGTTTCAAGCGCTCCAAAACCATGGAGATAACCGCACGTTGTGGGGCAAGCCTGGCCATTTTACGACTGAAATACCACGGGATGGAAAATGGCAGGTTGGGATTGGTGGAGGCGCTTGAGGCACTGGAACTTGGCATCCAGGGGCAAATGCTGCTTTGGAATGGATTGACCATGCTCACCCCGGCTTTGCCACAATGGAAAGAGACGGATTTCAACGCCCTGAGAAAAAGGGCTGAGGAACAGCGCACGACGGTTGAAATCCTGCGGCTGGAAGCCGCCCACGCGGCTTTTTTTGAATTTCCCCTTCCTTCACACTAACAGCCAGACGAACCCGTCGCCGGATCCCCGCATGGTTCCATCCCCCTCTTCAAAAGCGGCGCGCACGGAATTACCGCCCGACGGCTAGATTAAACCACTAAACAACGCCATGAAGGTCATTCGATTCATCACCCCGCTTCTGCGGGTTATCCCACTGACGGGCGCAGCGGGGAAGCCAGCGGAAGATCCGCTGACTGTTCCAAATACGGGAGGCATGCCCCGTGGCACCCAGGCTGCCCCGGGGAAACTGAGCAGGCTGAACCCGGCTTGGATTGCAGTGCTAGCACGAAGCCTTTCCCTATTGCGGGGCAACGGACAAAAAGGTGATTCAGAGTATTGGATGGAAGCGGCCGCCTTTTGGTGGAAGCAGCTGAGCGGCCCACCACTGCGGTCTCCGCGTCGTCCCCGGCAAGTCAGGCTGGCGGGGAACCTGCCTGATGGAAGGGAGGGTACGTAACTACTCCAGCGCCTCGGAGAAAGGTCTCCGTGCCAGGCTCTCCGGTATAGACTGAGCGGGATGACAGGAGAGTTCCAACAGCCGATTCACGCGCGTTTGCGGGCTGGTGCAGCCTTCTTCGCTGCTTTTTTCGCCACCTTTTTCTTTGACGGATTGGCGGCCAGGCTCTGCTGGAGAACTGCCACCAAATCAATCACGTTTCCGGCGCGTTTCCGGGCAGGGGTTTTCGCAGCGCTTTTGCCGCCTTTGGCGATCTTGTCCTCGATCATCTGTTCGACGGCACCCCGGTATTCATCCTTGTAGGCTGACGGGTCCCATTTTTCCGTCATCGTTTCGATCAGGGACCGGGCCATATCGAGTTCCTTTTTGGCCACCTTCACGGCACCGGGTTGACGGAAGTCCTCCAAATCGCGCAACTCATCCGGGAAATGCATCAATTGCAGCATCAGGCCTTCATCCTGCGGTTTCACGGCGGCAAGGTGTTGACGGGTTTTGATCACCACCTTGGAAATGCCAAGTTTTCCGGTGCCCTCCAGCGCATCCCGCAGGAGGGCATAGGCGCGGTCGCCTCCTTTCTGAGGTTCCATGTAATACGGTTTGTGAAAGAATACGGGATTTACCTCATTCACGTCCACAAACGTCAGGATATCCACGGTCTGGGTCGCCTCGATGTCCACCCGTTTGAAATCCTCGTCCTTGAGAATCACAAACTTTCCTTTTTCGTATTCGTATCCTTTCACGATCTTGTCCCACGTGACTTCCTTGCCATCCTTTTCTGCCACGCGCTTGTAATTGACCGGACTCAGATCCCCGTCCCTCAGCAGACGGAATTTCAGGTCCTCGCTGCGGGTCGCCGGGAAGAGTGAGATTGGAATGTTGACCAGCCCAAAACTGATGGAGCCTTTCCAGATCGCCCGCATGGTTTTGTGTGGGTGCAGAGTTAAGAGGCCGCCCTGGCCGGCACGACTTTCAAAACCGAAACGGTGCATCGCGGCGGCTGGGTCAGGATGTATTCCACTGCCACGGCGATATCCTCAGCTTTGAGCATTTCCAGTTTTTCCTGGCTTTCGCGCTGTTCCTCCAAGTCCTGGTCGATCATGTCGGCACCGGTTTTGCCGGGTTCCACGAGGCTGACTTTCACTCCGTGCTCTGCAGCCTCCTGACGGAAGGACTCGGCAAAACCCTGGACCGCGGCTTTGGTGGCCACATAGACGGACCCTCCCGGATTGCGGCGGTCGGCGCTGACGGACCCGATGAGCACGATATGTGAATTTTCCTTCATGCGGCTCAAGGCCCGTTTCGCACATCGGAGGTATCCGAAAACATTGGTCAGGATAGCGTATTCGGCGTCCTCCTCCGATTCTTCCTCAACACTCCCTGCGCCTACTGCCGCATTGTTAATCAGGACATCCAGGCCACCCCACTCCTCGTCCACCCGTGCAAAAATTTTGTCTATCCCCGCCGGGTCCGTCACATCCGCGATCATGCCGATGGGGGAAAATCCGTTGCCCGAGAGGTCACGCATCGCATCGTCCAGCTCGGGCTGATGACGGCCAAAAATCAGGACGGAAGCTCCTTCCGCAGACAACCTTAGGGCGATGGCTCTCCCCAGTCCAGTGGTGCCCCCGGTTATGAGAATCCGACGCCCGAGCAAGGGCTGGTAATGCGTGTGAGCGGATTTCATGTCATTGGAGAGCGGCTTGTTTGGACGTTGCAGATAGAATGCCGGATCTATTGGCCCCGATAACCGGGCTGGTCTCCCTCCCTGCGATCCGGCAATTTGCGGGGGGACGCCTCAAACGGAAGGCAAATTGCCTGCGCCGCGGCTTCAATCACCACGAATGGTTCCCCCTGTGAAAATGGTGGTGGGCAGTGGACCGATGATCCTGTCCCCAATCCACCGGTCTATTTGCCCGTGTCGTGGCGGGAATCAAACCACGTGGTTCAAGCCACCCTGATTTAGGACCAAGGGAATCTCGAGGCTGATCAACCAGCGATCGTCAGACGGGTGCCTTTTTAAAGCCAGCGCGAGGCCTCCGGCAGCCAGCACGGAGGAAGTTTCATTCACAAAATCCGCAGGCGGACCGGGCCCGTCCCGGGGCAACACCAAATTCAGCACCACCCGTTCGGTTTCCACTTGAGGCACCACTTCGACAGCAGCCTCGGGGTGGCGGTCCCAAATCCTGACAGCCAGATTGCAAAGGACCTGCACCGTCAACCGTGAGTCCAGCGAAATGGAGGGTCCGCCTTGAATCTCCGGCCAAACCATCGCTGAACTCCGCCTGTCCAGTGATTGCAATTTCATGCGCCAAAGTTGCAGCAGGTCTCCCAGCGTGAGGGTGACGGTCTGCGGATCTTCCAGCTTCAGCAGGAGCAGCCGGAGGTCCGCTTCAATCCGGGCTACATGTTTCTTCAGCCGGGTAGCAATGGCTGCGTTTTCAGGATCTCCAGCCAGCTCCGCGAGGAGCGTGGCATCCAGATCGATGCCCGAACAGTGGTTCCTGAGGTCATGGGCATGTCGCCGGAATAGTTTCTGCAAAGCTGTGGGATCGGAAAGGGGCATGATGGCGCGCTGTGGATCTGGTTATATACAAGGGACAAGCAGTTTGGCCACACGCAATCTGCATCATTCAAAGCTTCAAATTTACTGAGTTGAGTCTGTATGGCAAATTTGCCTGTCAGGCTGGTCAATGGCATTTGGGATGGACAGAGTAATCGAAAAAGCAGGCAGAATGGCTCCTCGATTCTGGCATTCTGCCCCCTGCCTGTGGCAAAATTCCGCAAGGCGCGTCACCCCCATTTCCCTCTTCCCGGGCTGCGACGGGGGGCGAAGCCATGAGAAGGGTAGGCACACGATTTGCAAAAGATTTCCCATCCCGGTGCACCGCCCGCTTCAGGCCGGAGTGCCCGCCCTTCCGGGGCCAACCCTTCCTCCGCCTCATGAACTCCATTTGCTTCGTCGGAAACTACGCCCCGCGGTGCTGCGGCATTGCCACCTTCACCCAGGACCTCAGAAATTCTGTGCTGCAGGCCTGCCCGGGCTATCAAGCGCCGGTGGCCATCGTGGAGGGCGAGGATGACGAAAACGCCTTCCCGCCGGAAGTTTGTTATTCCATCGGGAGGAGCAGCCGTGAGGCTTACCCCAAATTGGCGCGCCGCCTCAATGCCTCCGGAGCTCAGGCCCTGAGTCTGCAGCACGAATTCGGTATTTTTGGCGGACCCGACGGGGAATGGGTTGTTGATATGCTGAGGGAGCTGACGATTCCCGTGGTCACCACCTGCCACACCGTCCTCCGCGATCCTTCGCTCAACCAACGGACCATTATTCAGGCGATTGCCCGGTATTCCACCAAAATCGTCGTGATGGCCGAGAAGGGTGCGGAATTTTTGCGGACCATCTACAACGTGCCCGCCCAAAAAATTGAGGTCGTGCCGCACGGTATTCCTGATCTGTCGATTACCGTGGAGGAGAGCCGGGCGCTACGCCGGGAGATGGGGTGGAATGACCGGCCTGTGCTCCTCACCTTTGGGTTGCTATCCCCCAACAAAGGGGTGGAATACGGCATCACCGCTCTTCCGGAAATCGTCCGGGACCACCCTGAGGTGTTATACGTTATCGCGGGGGCTACCCATCCCAACCTTGTCAAGCGTGATGGGGAGTCCTACCGTCAGTCACTCGTGAAGCTTGCGGAGGAACTGGGGGTCAGCGGCAACGTCGCCTTTATCGACCGCTTCATTCCGGAAAAGGAACTGGTCTCCCTGATTGCTGCGGCGGATGTTTATCTGACACCCTATCTAAGCGAGGCCCAAATCACCAGCGGCACCCTTGCTTTCGCTTTTGGCCTCGGCAAACCGGTGATCTCCACACCTTATTGGTATGCGGAGGAAGTGTTGCAGGGCGGGGCCGGCGTGCTGGTTCCGTTCGCGGACAGTCACGCGATCGCACGTGCCACCCGCGACCTGCTGACGGATCACGCCGGCAGGACCCGGATGGGAGAGAAGGCCGGGGAAAAAGGGATGGCTATGCGATGGAATCGTGTGGGCCGTCAATATGCCGGTTTGCTGCTCCAACCGGTATCTGCTCCCCGGGTCGAGGTCCTCTCGCCGCTGCTGGTCGCGCCGGAGGCAGCACCCGTGCTTTCCTATGCCCAACTGGAGCGGATGACTGGTGCCTTCGGCATTTACCAGCATGGCGTGCATGATCAGCCGGATCCGCGCCACGGCTTTTGCGCGGATGACAATGCCCGGGTGGTGGTTTTGTTGTCCAATCCGGAAACGGAAAAATGGTGCTCGGAATCAGCCGCCCTGCGCATCCTCAAGGAGAGATGTGTCAGCTCATTGTGGGATGCCTACAATCCTGATGAACAGCGGTTCCGCAATTTCATGGATGTCGAAGGCCGCTGGCTGGAGACTGCCGGAAGCGAGGACAGCCACGGAAGGGTCCTCTGGGCGCTGGGCCTGCATTTGGCCGGACAACCGCCCCACCGCAGACAACTCCATGAGGTCATGCGGTTCGTGGAAGGAGTTCTCGCGGTCCGGGAGTTCTCCTCCCCGCGGGCGTGGGCCTTCACCCTGATCGGACTCAGCCATTTTCATGGCACTGGCATGGCCCGTCCCTTTCTTCAGGAAGTGCAAAGAGAACTGGCGGACCGGCTGATACGGCTATATCGGAACCAGGCGGGCTCCGGTTGGCATTGGTTCGAGGACATCGTGACGTATGATAACGCCAAACTGCCCGAAGCCCTTTTGCTGACACATGCCCTCACCGGCAATCCCGAGTATCTGGAAACCGCCCTCGGCAGCCTCGAATTTTTATTGAGTCACCAGACCGCCGGCCGGGGTCACTTCCGGCCGGTCGGGTGCAAGGGGTTTTGGCGGCGCAGCGGGCAGCCGGCCCGGTTTGACCAACAACCACTGGAGGCGCAAGCCATGACTGCGGCATGTCTCAGGGCCTCTGCCGCCACGGGAAATGCGCATTGGTTGAGGGCCGCGCAACATTGTTACGACTGGTTTACGGGATCCAACGATCATGGAATTTCCGTGGCGCTGCCCCATACCGGAGGATGTTATGACGGCCTCATGGAGCATGGACTGAACCGGAATCAGGGAGCCGAATCCATTCTGGCCTGGCTGCAGTCCACGGTGGAACTCCGCAGGGCCATGGCGCGTCCGGGCGGAAAAACCCCGGCAAAACCTGTCTCCCGGGTGCCGGTGCCTGCCGTCAAGCAAATGCTGACGGCTTAAGCCGCGCTTCCTCCGCATGAATATCAAGCGACTTCCTATCACCCTCAAGCCCGACCCATCGCGGGTGCTCATCAGGCCCTTCTGGCCAGCAGAGTCCCGGGCGCAGACGTCGGCCGGGGTGTCCCGCGTGCTGCACATCATTTGCCGCATCCTCTCCCTGACAGAGGATGAGGTCTCGCAGCAGTGGGCCATCACCAGCGCGGATTTCGATCCGCGCCACCATGCCTTGTCGGACTACTTCCTCGAACGCTTTCAACAGGTTTGCCACTGGGTGCCGACCGATGCCACGATCTCGGAAACCCGCAAGCTGCTGATCGGGGCCTACTTCACTCAGGAATACGCCATTGAGGCCGCTGCCCTCTTCAATCCCAGTATTGTGCTTTGCCCCGATCAGGACAAGGTGGGCGAAGGCAGCCTGCGTTTTGTGTTAAGCCTGCGGGCCGTGGGCGAAGGACACATTTCCTCCATATGCTTCCGGTGCGGGGAGATCCGTCCTGATTTCAGCATCCAATTCGGTGACCCCGCCCGTTGGGTGGTCGAACCCAAGCGGGACGTGGATGCCTCCTTTGACAAGGAATGGTTCGAACATAAAGCAGTGGAGGTGGGCGTGGACCCCCGGTCGGCCGCGAAAGTGATGGAATCCCTTCCGTCTTCCTTTACCGAGGCGGATTTGCTGACTGCGATTAAATCCTGTTGCGGGCCGGCACAGGACGGAGATGCGGACCGCCTTGTGATGCTGGCGAAAAACAACTTCCAGGTGCAGTTCCACCCCTCGCAGCGTTTTTCCGAGCGGGCCATTTTCCCGCTCTCCCCCAGTCAGATCAATGGCATTGAAGACGCCCGGTTTGTGCGCTTCACGGAGGATGACGGGCAGGTGACTTATTATGCGACTTATACCGCCTATGACGGACGCACGATCTTCCCCCAGATGCTGGAAACGACTGATTTCCTGACATTTCACTTCCGGACGCTGCGGGGCGCGGCGGTCTATAACAAGGGCATGGCCCTTTTTCCCCGCCGCATCCACGGGAAATATGTGATGCTCAGCCGCCAGGACAACGAAAACATCCGCATTATGTTTTCGGATGATATTTACGCATGGGAGACATCGGAAATTCTGGTCCGCCCCACCCATTCATGGGAGTTTCTGCATATGGGAAACTGCGGATCGCCGTTGGAACTGGATCAAGGTTGGCTCGTCATTACCCATGGTGTCGGAGCCATGCGGAAATATTGCATTGGGGCCTTGCTGCTGGATAAGGAGGATCCCACAAAAATTATCGCCCGTCTCCCTGAGCCCCTCATCCGCCCTTTGCCCCACGAACGGGAAGGCTATGTGCCCAATGTGGTTTACAGCTGCGGCGGCATGATATACCGCGACCATCTGGTGCTCCCTTATGCGACCTCGGACTGGTATACTTCCTTTGCGGTGGTCTCCTTGGCCGAGTTGTTGGCGGCCATGCAGCCTCCTTCCGCCATGAGCGTCGGTTGAAGACGCGAGCAAGTGCGCAGGACCACAGCCGACCGATGATGGGCGGGTTTCCGGGAAGGATTATTCCTTCAAGTGAGTCATCAATGCATCGGCCCACGACGGCCCCGGCACCGGAGCATTGAATTTTGCGGCGCTTTCCCGAAGGAAACGGCGTTTTGCCTATCATCCCGGGAGAAACCTCATGGATCACCCCCGTATCCGGCCAGGAGCAGGTTAGGCACTGATTCTGCTGAAGGTTATGGACGCCCAAACCATACCCCCGATGAATTCCCAATCCCCGCACCCCTTCATCAGTCGCCGTCAATCAGATGCCACGGACTCCACCTTCTGTAGGCCGGCGTTCGGAGCGGTGGAACCTCCTCCCCATCCTGCCGGCTTACCCGCGGATTGCTACACGCTGCATCATGATGGCGCGGACTGGAGTCTGCGTCAGCTTCCTGCACAACGCCTGGTGGCCCGCTACCAGTGCCGCCGCACCGCCCTCCGCGACAGCATGGCGCGAGCCCATCTCAGCGGTGCCAGGCTGGTGCTGATTCCCGGCACTCCCCGGGCCGTTTCCTTCCTGACGGCCGAACTGGTCTGACCGGAGATTCTGCAGGTAAACTTGAAAAGCAGAAACTCCGCCGATGCTGGCAGCGGCGGGGCGTCCGTGGGATCTTTCAGAACTAACGGTTGGGGGGCGTTCTGCCAGGCAGGGTCGGCTCTGGTATGACCGCCGGGCTTCCGGTTTGGGCGTCCGGCCGGTTAGGGTCCTTCCGCTGCAGGGCCTCGAGGGCCACGGCATGGGTCTTGAGAATGGGCAGGGCCTTTTCAATAAATCCTTTCAGTCCTGGATAACGGACCAGATCCCTGGACTTCTCAAAAAGAGCGATGTTCCGGGTGTGACTTTCCTGCATCACCTCCATGAAGGCGGTGTCAAAATGCGCTCCCGTCCTTTGCATGAGGGCCTCGTGCTTTGCTGCGGCGGACTCGTTATCTGAAGCAGGGGATCTGGCTGCTCCAGGCGGCCGGCCGGAGGGATCCGGGGCGGGCTTGGGGAACTCCCGTTCCTGACCTGGCTTTCCGTGGGCAGGATCCAGAAGGTCCACGCCCAGGGATTGGGCTATCCCTGCCAGTTCCTGGTTCGCGGCGGTATGATCCTTGACCACCGCGGCGGCAAACGCCTTGAGATCGTCCCGCGTCGCTTTGGTGAGGGCCAGTTCGGCGATCTTCAATTCCAATTTGCCGGCCTTGCCAGCCTCGCGGAGGAACTGTTCATCGCGGGTTTGACCGGATCCGGTTTCCCGGGCCTCCACCCCCGGTGGTTGGTTGGCAGGCAACGGGTAGCTGGCCGGGTCAATACGCGGCGGCTCACCGGGAGCCTCGCGGCCGGGAATCTGTTGTGCCGCGAGCTGAAGGGCTGCGAGGGCCCACGTGGTCAGGATCAGGGTTTTCATAGGTCAACAAGGTAGGTCTCCCCTCCCGGCCGGAATCCAGGAAAGGATAGGCGGGGGTTGGATGCACTTCCGGCCATGTTTAAGATCCGCACGTGCCGTGCCCGCCAGGCCTACGGGGGAGGCACTGGTGGAATTGCTGCAAAACGCCAGACAACCGAGGTTTCCTCTGGCGGATTGCTGCCTTGTGCCGGGCACCTCACACCTGTCCTGTGGAACCAGTTGCTTGACGTTTTTAAAAATGGCTACAAAATATAGAGATGACGACCGCTAAAATATTCCAGCATGGCGGCAGCCAGGCCGTGCGGCTGCCCAAAGCCTTCCGGTTTTCGGGTTCGGAGGTTCTCATTGAGAAGCATGGGGATGAAGTCGTGCTGCGCCCGGTCACCCCTGGCCGGTTCAAGTCTTTTACGGAGATCGCCCGGCACCTTGCCGAAAATTTCCCGGATGCGGGGGAGTTTCCGGAGCCTCCGCCCCGGCCCTCCGCGCACGAACGCCCTATCCTGGAGTTCTGAACCATGGTTGCGGCCCCCACTTTTCTGCTCGACTCCAGCGCCTGCATCCCCATTCTGCGGAACAAGGCTGGTCTGGGCAAACTGCCTGTTCCCGCCAAAACCGGTATTCCTGTGATCGTCGCGGCGGAACTGTGGACCGGAGTGAAGAAGAACCTGACCACGCATCCACACCAGTCCGCCAGACTTCGGGCTTTTCTCGATTTGTTTGCCGTGCTGGAATTCGACATGAACGCCGCGCTTCACTACGCGGAAATCCGTGCCGAATTGGAATCCGCCGGCATAACCATCGGCCCGCTGGATCTTCTCATCGCCGCCCAGGCCCGCAGCCTTGACGCGACCCTCGTCACAGGAAACGTGCTCGAATTCAAACGGGTCAGAGGCCTCAAAGTCCGGGAGTGGCATCCGACATGACTTAACCCCATAGCTCACCGCATCATCGGGCGGGTGAGATCTGCCCGGGGGTGGGTTTGGGCCAACGTGGCCCGGGGCTATGCCTCCTGGGCGTTCTTCGGTTCAAACACATCGCAAAGAGTTCCGGCGCGACTCCCAATGTTCAGGCACTTCGCACTGCCCACGAATCCTGGTTGACTTTGGTTATCCTGAATCGTTAAACCTTGCCAGGCGATTCCCGGTCCATCGGCCCTGGCTCCCGGTTCAGATCCTCACCTTTCTCTCCTGCCAAGATGCCCGACGTCCAAAATTCATTCATCAAGTGGGCCGGTTACGGAGCTTCCGCCGTCCTGCTCGCAATCGTGATCCGGCAGCAATCCCGCATCTCCGGATTGGAGGAGTCCGTCGCCACCGCCACCGCCACCGCCACCGCCCCCCGGCTTGCGGCGCAAAAAATCCCTGTCGGCGTTCCCCCCGCCCCCGCGCCACGCCCGGCCCTTCACGATGCCCGCACCCGGACCCTGCTGGAGGAACTGCATAGCATCAATCAATCCGCCGTCCCCGGGCAGGTCCACGAGCCCTTCCAAAACAAAGCGTGGGAGGTGCTCTTTGATAACGATGCCTCCCGCCGGAGCCGGAATTTCGGCCTGCTGCTGGATATTCTCCGGCCCGAAGACGGCGTCGCCCTGCACGTCCTCTTCAATAAAATGCACCAGGAAGGCCGTGACTTCCCGGACGAGTATGCCCGCTTTGCCGGCCGCTGGGGCGAGGTCGATGGCGCGGGTGCCCTCCAGTATTATTTTGTGGATGCCAAAAGCCCCCCCGCCCCCGCAGATGTGCATAATGTCCTGAAAGGCTGGGCCCAGATGAATCCCCAGGCGGCCCTCGACTGGGCCATCGCTAACAAAGAACTTGTCGCCGGCAAACCGCACCCCGGCTTCGGTCCCCAGGATGATCCCGTGAATGGCGTCCTGCGCGGCTGGGCCCGCACCGATCTCGCCGCCGCCACTGCCGCCATGAAGGCCCAGTTCCCCGATCCGGCGAAGCGGGAGCAGGCCATCAATACCCTCTACGTCGAAAGCCTTTTTGGGACAGGCCTGGAACCCACCCTGGAATGGATCAAACAACTGCCGGACGGCCCGGACGACCCTAACCTGGGCGGGCGCTCCGCCCTGCAAAATCTCTTCCGCCGCATCCGCGATGCGGGCACCCCGCCCGATCAAGCCGTCGCCAATCTGGTTAGCGTCGCCGGTCAGCCCTGGTTCGGGATTGAGGACATGATGGGCATCAGCCACACCTTCCGCCGCAACGCCGCCGACTTTGCCAACGCCCTCGGGTCCCCCGACGCCCAGTCCATTCTCCAGACGAAATTCGAAACCTGGTCCGGCCAGAACCCCGATGCCATGGGCACCTGGCTCAATAACAACCAGGGCACCGCAGTTTACGATCACGGTGCCAGCGCCCTCGCCCGCACCCTCCGCGCCTCCGACCCCGAAGCCGCCGCCATCTGGGCCAACACCATCAAAGACCCCGCCCTCAAAACCCGCGCCCCCGGCGGCTAGGCCCGCCCTGCGAAACTCCGCCCCAATGGAAAAATGGAACTGGAACAGAAGGGCACAACGATCAGGAAGTGAGGGACCTGCGGGTAATTCTCATCAAAATTCCATTAACAGTTGCTTTCTTCCCAAGCATGGCCAGAGGCCGGTCCGAGCTACAAATACACCTGCTCCCTCACCGGCTACAGTCTTCATACCACTGTGGGTTACCTCGTCCAAGCCGCCCACATCCATCAGCACTCCGAAAGCGGCAACAACGACCCCCGCATCGGCCTCGCCCTGACCCCCGATGCCCACTGGATGTTCGATGCGGGTCTTTGGACAGCTGTTCCTAAAGGAGACCATCTGATGATCCAAATCGCTCTGGCAGGATTCTCGGAATCATCGCCTGCCGGTCCCCGCCTTGCTGCCTACCACGAAACAGCCCTCCACTTCCACCCTGCCTCCCAACTGCGACCCGACCCGGCCCACTTTGAGTGGCACCGGAACCATCAGGGGTTGTAAATAATTATGGATTTTACGGATAGTGCGGCTAGCTTCTTGAATGGCGACCCTCATTCCCGATCCCATCCCTTCAGGTTCCACGCATGGCGAAAAGGAATTGGCGCGGCTGCTGCGTCGCTTACCGGAGGATTGGACGGTGTATCACGAGCCGAGCGTGCGGGGGCTCCGGCCTGATTTTGTGATTCTGGCCCCATCACTTGGCGTGCTGGTGCTGGAAGTGAAGGATTGGAAGCTGGTAACCGTGCAGGCAGTGGATCATCAGTGGGTGGAACGGCAGACGGCCAGCGCCGCTCAGCCCAAAAGGGAGAAAAACCCGCTGCGGCAGGTGGATGGGTATTGGCGGGCGGTGAAGGATGAATGTCAGGGTAGCCTTTTTGGGCGGGCACTGGTGCAGCAGGAAGGAGATTGGCGCGGGAATCTGTGCTTTCCAGTGGGGGGCGCAGTAGTCTTCACCGCCATCAGCGGGGCGGATGTAGAACGGTCACCCCACCGGGCGGCGTGGGATTCGATTTTTACTCATGGGAACACGGTGCTGGCTGACGCCAGGCGCTCATGGCAGGACCTTGACGAGGCGGGACTGGTGGCCGCCTTGAAGCCGTTTTTCCAGCCTTTCGCAATGAGGGATCGGTTCACCGCCCATCAGATCGACGTACTTCGGTGGGTCCTTTTCCCGGAGAGCCGCATGGATGTGATTTTTGGCCGGGACAAAGCGGATGCGAACCAAGTGCTGGCCGTGCTGGATGCACGGCAGGAACAACATGCGAGGTCGCTGGGGAGTGGTCATCGGATTCTTTCCGGCGTGGCGGGTTCCGGGAAAACGGTGCTCCTGCTGGCCCGGGCGCGATGGCTCGCGCGGGAGCGGCCGGAACAGAATGCGCTTCTCCTCTGCTATAACAAAGTGCTCGCCGCGTGGCTGGCGCCACGGATGTCAGATTGTCCGAAAGTGACTGTGCGGCACTTTGATGGATGGGCGAAGGACTTGGGCTTTAGCCGTCGCTGGAAAGAGAATGATGCAACTTTCGGGGCGCGACTGCTGGCGGAACTACGGCAGCGGGGCGATGCGGCACGAACATGGGATGTGATGCTCATCGACGAGGCCCAGGACTTTGAACCAACCTGGTTTCAGTGCGCCCTCGCGGGAATGAAGGACCCTGAAGACGGCGATCTGGTGATTGTGGCGGACGGCAGCCAGCGGCTCTACAAGCGGAATGGACTGAGTTGGAAAGCCCTTGGGATCAAGGCGGCAGGTCGCACGACTTCAGCCCGTTATGATTTGGACAAAAACTACCGCAACACCCCGCGGATCGCCGCTTTGGCTTCTGGTTACAGCGATGAGGAACAGCACGAGGACGGGATCAATGCCATCAGGGTCGGTCCCGGAACCTGTCGGCGCCTCAACCATAGCGTGCCAGTTTTGGTGGAGGCGGCGGACCACACCGCCCAGGTGGCAGCGGCACAGGAGATTGTGGGCCGTTGGTTGCGGGGAGAACGCGCGGGCCGGGGCACGGTGCCTCTCAAACCAGAGGAGATCGGCATCTTCTATCCAAAACTCGTCAACCGTCCTCTCCTTGAAAGCTTGATCGCCGGGCTGTCGGAACTGGCCCCCACCCGCTGGCTTTCCAAACCGAAGGATGCTGCGGCTCACCTTGCCGTGAATGAAGCCGCGATCAAGGTTCAGACCATCCACTCCGCCAAAGGACTGCAATACAAAGCGGTGCTGGTGCTGTGGACGGATCTCCTTCCGGCTGGAAGCACGGCGGAAGCGGAGGAACGCCGCCTCCTTTATGTGGCGATCACCCGGGCGGAAAACGACCTCGTGCTGCTTGGCAGCGGCAGCCGGGGGTTCGCCGGTGAACTGCATGAGACCTGCGCCGTGCGGCTTTACCCCTTTGCTGACCCAAGACCGGCCGCCGTGGCCTGAAAATCCGCCTTTCACCATGGCGCGCACCCAATACATCTTCATCGACTGCGAAAACGTCAACGACTTCGATCTCTCCCGCGTCAGCGGCAAGGCCGTGCGGGTCTTTATGATCCTGGGCACACGCCACAAGAATCTCCCGGCGTCACTCTTTCTCTTCGCCCAAAATCATCCCGGGCAAGTCGAGATCATCCAAACCCCGGTCGATGGCCGCAATGCTTTGGACTTTGTGCTCACTCTCGAACTCGGCCGCCTGCTCGCCGCCAATCCGGAAGGTTATTTCCACATCGTTTCGAAGGACACCGACTTCGATTCGGTGGTCCGCCACCTCAAGGGCGAGAACAAACTTATCGCCCGCCGCTTATCCCTCTCTGATATCCCGGCCCTCCGGACTCCGGACGAACGCCTCGCACGGATCAAAGCCGAACTCGCTGACTCCTCAAAGCCCCGCCCCACGACCCGCAAGGCGCTCGAAAACAAGATCCAGTCCGCTTTCGAAAACAACGCGGATCCGGAGTTTATCGCTAAGACCCTCAAGTCCTTCATCCAATCCGGCATTCTTGAGTTCACCGAAAACGAAAAGATTCTCTATAAGGTCGCGTGATCGACACCCGCGAGCACTACTACGATCTGCACGCCTGAAATGCATTCTGGGCGTAGACCGCTCGCCCTCCCGACGCGGAATCTCGAGTGATATTGGAATCGTCGTATTTGCGCGAGGCCTATACCCATTTAGGCTTCCTGAAGAATCTTGGAAACGAACGCATCTTCGACCAGCTACATGAAAGAGAGGGAAAGGAGTCGAGATTGGTCGGTAGAGTTGACCGACTTGCCGCTCATCAGTTCTCCTCGAAATAGTCGGTATCAATCCGCTTCAAGGGTTGTAATCGCTTCGAGATGCTCATCCCCGATCTTCGCCTCAGCCCCGGCGAAATGCACGCACGGGGCTAGGTGGATTGCTGAGACGGTTACGGTGATTCGCCGAGACCGGACGGTCCCCGAAGCTCGAAACTGCGTTCAACGTAATGAATTCCCATGAATTTGGCGGCGAAACTCAATTCGGGGCGGTGGTCTTGTCGATGTTCAAACGAATGCGCCTTCTCCTGAGAACGCGCTGTCCAGGATTCCCCGGCGCAACTGCGAGGCGCATGTGTTTTGGCTGTCGAGTTCGGCTTCGAGGTGATCGATGGCGGTGGTGCGGGCTTCGACTTCGGCAACGATTTGGAGATTTTCTACGTAGTCGCCGTAACCCACCCCTGCGTTCTTGAGTATGTGGGTTTTGTTCCAGACTTTGGAGACGATGAAGGAGGAGTTCATTCTTCAGAATTAAATTCAAACAAGTCCTGTGCTGGCGCCGCAGGTTCGGGTCGCGCAGCTAAGGCGAGGCAAGATTGATAAAGGTGCTTCGATTTCGCCGGATTCTTGAACACAGTGGCGAGGAATCCGCCCGGAAACAGCCTCTCGATTTCATCGGTCAATATTCCGATCACCTTAGTGGTGCTTATTTCGATGGGCGCGGCCTCGACGCTGATATCAAAACTCCGGCTGACGTCTGTGATTTTCCGTGCGTCAATTATCGCAAAAACAAGAGAAGAAATAAGTCTATTGCCGTGAACTAGCACCCCATAATCACGGCCACTGCGCTTTCCGAGCCCCTTAATTGCTGCGGCGAGACAATTCTCAATTTCGCGGAGGACGGCGACCGCACGGTAAACTGTTATTCCGTTTACTGAGGGGTTAAAAATCGTCTTGTATGGTGATTTCGAGAGATCGGTCCAGAATCGACCAATTTCCCGTTTAGCTTGCACTGCTAGCCCCGAATCTGCACTTAAACACGCAAGTGCTGCTGTAGCCTCAGCTAAATCAAAAGCCTGTTCGCTTGGGCTGAAACTCTCAGAACGGGTCAAATTGTAATTAATGTTCTCAAGAGCCAATTCCGTCTTCAGTCGGAGCTGCTCGGGATCCTGCGCGACAAAGTCACGGGATTCGATTCGATTCTGTCTGTTATTCGCACGGGTAACTTCAAAGCCGAACTGGTCCTCAGCGTGCTCAAGCGAAATGATTCGAAGAGGAATTTTCACATGTTCAAGATTCTTTCCTGAGTCAGTATACTTTCCGATTGTGCTTACTGTTTGCGCCCCATTGACGACACTAGCGTCGCTGACTTTAAAGATGTGGCCGCAAAAAGTCATCGGCCGATTTTGGGCCGCTCTTGAGGCCGCTTCTGGTTTCGGGGCCATTTCCGCAAGCCTAACTGTAAAATCCATAAGATTTCGGTTTCGTCCTTTTATGACTTGGGGGCCGGGCG
>JBBQWG010000051.1:0-44414 GCA_038210825.1 Verrucomicrobiales bacterium | reverse complement strand
GAAGGCGAACAAAGGAGCGCCGGGCATGGATGGGATGACCATCGATGACTTCCCGGCGTTTGCCCGCGAACACTGGGAGCGTATCCGCTCCCAGCTCAGTGAAGGCACGTATCGCCCGGCGCCGGTGCGCCGGGTGTTCATCCCGAAGCCCGATGGAAGCCAGCGGCCCCTCGGCGTGCCTACCGTGCTGGATCGCGTGATCCAGCAAGCCATCGCCCAGGTCCTGACCCCGCTCTACGACGGCGATTTCAGCCCACACAGCTACGGGTTCCGCAGCGGACGCAATGCCCATCAGGCAGTGCGTCACGTGGAATCCGGGTGGAAGCAGAATCGCCGCCACGCAGTGGACTGCGACCTGAAGGCGTTCTTCGATACGGTGAACCATGACAAACTCCTGACACAACTGAGGAACAAGATCGGAGGCGGCAAACTGCTGCGGCTGATCGGACGCTATCTGCGTGCGGGAGTGGAACTGCCGGACGGCAGCCGGGAAGCTACGCCGCTTGGCGTGCCTCAGGGCGGACCGTTGTCACCCTTGCTGGCCAACATCGTGCTGGACCCGCTGGACAAGGAACTCGAACGCCGCGGGCATCAATTCGCCCGCTATGCCGACGACTTCGTGATCCTCGTGAAAAGCGCGAAAGCCGCCGAACGGGTGATGGGCAGCGTGATGAACTACGTGGAGAAGGAACTTGGCCTCGTCGTCAACCGCACTAAAAGCAGAAGTGGAAAACTAGCCGAAACTACGTTTCTCGGGTTCCAAATTAATAGCTTGGGGCAAGTGAAGTGGAGCGCGAAAGCGCTTGACCGGTTCAAACAGCGCGTGAGGGAAATAACCAAACGCAACCGTGGGCAAAATGTCCGGTTTGTGATCAACGAACTGCGGCGCTATGCCCAGGGCTGGATGAACTACTTCGGAATCAGCCACACGTATGCCACGGTGCGGGAACTCGATGCATGGATCCGAAGGCGGGTGCGGCTCTACTATTGGAAACAGTGGAAGAGACCGGGAGCGCGGCGGCGCAACCTCATCAGGCTGGGAATCGACCCCGGCGGGGTGCACCTCGCCAGCCGCAGCCGCAAAGGGTATTGGCGCATGAGCCAGAACAGTCTGGTGCTCTACGCCCTGAACAATACCTACCTGAAGGAACAAGGGGTGCCTGAACTGAGAGAGATCTGGATCCGACTGCACTACGGTGACCAGCCCAAACCAAAAGGAACGGGCAAGCTGATCACCTAACGAGTCTTATTGGAACCGCCCGGTGCGGAGCCGCATGCCGGGTGGTGTGGGAGGGGTGGCAGGCGCAATCCTGCCATCCCGACCCGATTGGACGCGGGGCGGGCCGGTTATCGGAGGGTATAGGGAAAAGCGATTTCTCCCTTCCCGGGCGGGATCCGAGGCGATCCGGGGAGTGGAGTGCGGTGGTCTGGCAGGGTGGAAATTGAACCTCAGATACAGCCATTGGCAACCGCCACATGAAGGGCAGACCGGACGGGTTTTTTTCACGGTCTTTTCCCCGATGCTGTCCGGCGGTGCGCCCGGCAGGCTGCAGTGGCGTCCCTTCGGCCCGGCCAGCAGCCCGAAGTAGCGGATCCGCCGGAACCGTTTGGGCACCATGTGACGGGTGAAGGAGCGCAGAAAAGTGGCCCCGGACATCGTCATCTCCTTGGTTCGTTCCCCGTCCTTGTAATCCTTCCATTCGAAACTCACGGTGCGCTGCTCTTCGTCGATGTGTTTGATGCGCTGGTTGCTGATGGCGATGCGGCTGGTGTAGCGCGCCAAATACCGCACCACCGCGCGGGTGTTCCCAAGGGTGGCCCGGCTGAAGATGTTCCAATTCCGTTGGGCCAGATCGCGACGCCAGGCGCGGCGGGACTCCGGCGTCCCGAGTCCCTCCGGCCAGCGGACTTCGGGATGGCTTTCAAGCGCCTCAATGCGCCGCAGCAGGATCGCGCCGAAGACCTTCGACATGGACCGCACGGGAAACAGATAGTTGGGGCGGGCCTGGCGCCATCGGCCGGTCGCACAGTCCCGGCCGCCGGCGCTGACCAGCACATGAAGGTGCGGATGCCAGTTGAGGGCACGGCCCCAAGTGTGAAGCACAGCCAGAAAGCCGCCCTCCATGCGCCAGTTGTGTTCCTGGAACAGTTTGAGAGTCTCCGCTGCCCCGCCGAACAGCTCCGTCGCGAAAATCTGGTAGTTCAGCTCGAACACTTCATGAAGCTGCTCCGGCACCGTGAACACCACGTGGAAATGAGGACAATCCGGCAACCTCGCGCAAACCTGCTCCGACCACTCCGCCTGCCGCGGCCCGAGGCAGTTCGGGCAGTGCCGGTCCCCGCAGGAACTGGCATACCATTCCCGGTGCCGGCAGTCCCCGCAGCGGGCCTGGTTGTATCCCAGGCTCCCCTCCCGGCAGCAGGCGATCAGGTTGAGCGTGGAATACTGCTCATCCCGCAATCCCCCAGGCCAGAGATCGCGCCACTCGCGCAGAATGTTGTTGACGGTCGCTTTGATGCTGTATATTGAATCAGCTATTTACTGACACTACAAGTCTTTCGTTACAGGTTCTATTCTATTGATAGATTTGAAACGCTAGTTTCTTCGTCCAACAGTGGAAATAGTGCATTCGAATATCGATATTTTTTTCGAACGATCCTTAAATGTTAAGGGAAAAGCATCGTGCCGTCAAGGAATTGGGAGGAAAATTCATCTATCCAAGATATCTCCAGCTCCCGATTTTTGGGCAGCCTCAATCAAGCTGATATTTCAATTTCAATAACTGAAATATCAGAAAACCTGAAGCGGAATGGTGCGGCTGAATGCACTTTTTTGTGGGACCCGGAACAAGGATTCGAAGGGGGTCCGGGTGGAATTGAAATGGCCCCCCGTGACGCTGGCTGAATGCCAGTGTCACGGTGATGAGTGTCACAGAGATGGACTTGGCAGGAAGCCGGGGATCACGGAAGCGGAACTACCTGAATTCAGCCAGGTCGAACTCCTGCAGTCCAGGACTTTTCCCGTTGGGCAGGATGCGTTGTTAACTTGGCACTTCCGGCCAGACCGTGGTCAGCTCTCAAAGAAGCAGGTAAATTCCTGACGGTTATAGGTCAGGTGGGTCAGGGCGATGGGCTTCAGGCCGGCGGCGGCGGCATCGCGCAGGGTGAGGCCGATGCTTTCCATGATCGCGGGAAAGGTTTCGCGGCCGGGAGTCTTCAGAGTGAAAATGATGAGCCCTCCGGGGTGCATGAATTTTGTGAGGCGGATGACGTGGCGGAGGGCTTGGCGGGCGTCGCCGTTCATGTCGCAGAGCAGGGCGTCGTAAAGGGTGCCGGGCGGAGGAGTAAAGGTGGCGGCGTCGGTTTTGGTGAAGGTGAGGCCAGGATGGCCATCCAGCCGGCGGTCGAGGGGGGCGCGGTCGAGGGCGGTGACGCGGTAGCGGCGGCGGAGGAGTTCGGAGGTCATGCCGCCGGGGCTGGCTCCGAGTTCCAGCCAATGCGATCCGGCGGGCAGGGCAGGGCGGTGCAGCCGCAGATAGTGCAGGGCTTCGGCGATTTTGGCTCCGGCGCGGCTGATGGTATCCGCCGCTCCCTGACTGATGAATTTGGTGCCGCCCGGGTGGAATCCGTTGCTGGCACGGGGTGTCTGCATTCCGGCAAACAGCCCTTCCTTGCCGAGCACGGCAAAGAGGGTGGGCTTTTCCGGATCCTGAGATTCCGCCGGAGCGGAGCCGGACAAACCGGGAAAAAGCTGCAGGCTGCGTCCCCTCAGGTTCGAGGCGAGCCCTTTGTAATAACGGTCAGGAGCCCCGGCCTGCAGCGGCCCGATCTGGATGGCCTGGGGCTGGAGCGGGCCGAACTTTTTCATCAGGGTCTGCGCCGCTTTCTCAACAAAATTCTCCATCTTCGGAGGGTGGCAGGGCCAACTGTGCTGGACCGGCAGGTTCCACGGGATGAAGGGAGCGGCCGGGCCACCCTGCCATTGGTCAGGGCTGGCACCTTGAAGGAGGTGGAATTCCGGGCCCAGGGGAGTGGAGCGGGAGGCGTGCAGCAGGCCGAGAATCTCCGGGGTCCATGGGGCAAAGATTTCCGGAATGCGGATCAACCAGTGGGCGGATGCGGGAGGTCCGGGGGAAGCGGTGGTCATACCAAGAATGCCACGCCGGATCCGGGGGCGAAACCAAAAAGACAGGACCCGTTTCCGGATCCTGTCTGTTAGGATTCAGCCGCTGGCAGGAATCAGGACAGTTTCCAATCGCCGCGGTATTGATACTTAAGCCATGCCGGGTCGGTGCCGGGGCCTTTGAAGGTCATGGCGGCGGGATCCCAACCGAAGCTGACCCCGTGGTGGTATCCGACATTCAGCAGATTGCAGACGGTGGCGCTGCGGGCACCGATGATTTCGTGGGTGCACGGCTTCTGGCGGCTGCGGATGCTGGTAATAAAATCAGCAAGGTGGTTGCCGTTTTTGGTCCGGTAAAGTTGCACCTTGGGGTCTTTGAGCAGGGTGGAATCGAGTTTGGCGACTTCGCGGTCGAGGGAAGTGCCGGAGGTGCCCCGGTCGAAGTTGGCGAGGACCTGGCCCTTGACGGTGACCTCAATGCGGCCGCGGTTGACCTTGACGGATCCCTCACTGCCGGTGATGTCGACGCCGTAGCCTTTGTTCAGGTGGGTCACGGTAACGCCATTGGCATAAATCAGCTGTCCGCCATCCTTGAGGCCTTTGGCATTGCCCGGGATCCGGACTTCCACCGGGCCGCTTTCATCCATGCCCAATGCCCAATGGGCAATATCAAGGTGGTGGGCCCCCCAGTCGGTAACATAACCGCCGCCGTATTCCAGATAGTGACGCCAGTCCGGGAAATTGTCATGCACGCCGCGCGGGGAAAGCACGGAACTGTAGGGACGGAGCGGAGCCGGGCCCAGCCAGCGGTCCCAGTCGAGGCCGGGTTCCGCGGGTTCTTCCGGCAGATCACAGAGTTTGCCGGGCACTCCAAATTGGGTTTCCACGGATTTGACTTCGCCAATAAATCCATTGCGCACTACCTCGGCGGCAGCCCGGAATTCCTTCATGGAGCGCTGCATGGAGCCGGTTTGGAGGATGCGGCCGTGGCGTTTCACGGCATCCATCACGGCGACGGCTTCTTCCACGGAATGCACCAGGGGCTTCTCGCAATAAACATCCTTGCCGGAATTCAGGGCGGCCAGAGTGATGATCGCGTGCCAGTGATCGGGGGTGGCAATGCAAACGGCATCGATATCCTTGCGGGCCATGATTTCCCGGAAATCGTTATAAGCATCGACGGTTTCGGAACGGCCTTTTGAAGTGTAGAAGGCCTGCGCCGTCTTTTGGGCATGTTCGCGGCGGGTGGTATCCACATCGCAGACGGCCATCACCTGCACCTCGTCAGTCATGCCGAGGAACCCGCGCATCAGTCCCCCGTTTTGTTTGCCGGTGCCGATGAAGGCCATGCGGATTTTGCTGTTGGCGGCGGTGCCCTGGGCGTGCAGGCCGGCAGGCAGGAGGAAGGGAGCCGCCGTGGCCGCGAGGCTGGACTTGAGGAACTGGCGGCGGGCCGTGGAACGTGGGATGGGATTCATACTGGGATGGATGCTGGGCGGGCTGGATTGCCCATGGGGCGTGGGACAGTTACGGCGGCGGCACCCTGCCTTTTCACCCCGTCTCGCTCCTGGTCCCCTGGACGGCACGGGGGCCGGAGGGGCCAGTCGGGACAATTGCCGCGCAGAAATCGGCGGCCCTGCCAAAAGGGAAAACGCGTGCAAACCCATCGCGACCGGTTCAGATTCGGCGATGATTCATCACATTTCGCGGGGAAAACTCCTCGTTTCGGCGGTCGCCGCCGTGGGTTTGGCGTTGCTGCATGGCTGGGCACTGCTGGCACTGTATTTCTGGTTTGTCAGTCAACCCCTTGCCGCTCTCCTCGCGGTGGTGGGATACGCGGCCCTCCTCGGTCTGATTTTCCGCTTTGCCCGGTCCATGGGCCACGCGGGCTGGACCAGTCTGGTGCTTTTTTTGGCCGTGGCAGTCTGGTGGGCCGGGCGGAAGGCGGAAGCGGGATTGCGCTATCCACGTGAGACCGAACAGGCGGCAAGGTTTGAACGCGATGGCAATTTTTTGACGGTGCATGCCATGCGGGATTTCCGTTACCGCACTCCCTCGGATTTTGATGCCCGGTGGTCCAGCCGGACCTTTGACCTCGATCAGCTGGAAGCGGTGGATCTTTTCTTTAACAACTGGGGCATTCCGGATGTGGATCACGTGATCACCAGTTTTGTCTTCAAAGACCAACCACCGCTGGCCGTCAGCATCGAACTCCGTGCCGAAGCCGGGGAACCCAATACCCTGCTGCGCGGGTTCTTCAAACAGTATGAACTCTTTTATGTTTGGGCAGACGAGCGCGACCTCGTAAACCTGCGCACCACCGCCCGGGGGGAGCAGGTCAGTCTTTTCCGCACCAATCTGACCCCGGAAACCGGCCGTCGTCTCCTGACAGAAATGGCCGCCCGATCCAGTGCCCTTGAGGAAAACCCGGAGTTCTACAATACGCTGACTGACAACTGCACCAATGTCATCGCCCAGCATGTGGATCATCTGAAGGACCGTCAGGTGCCATGGTATCGCCGGCCGCTGCGCACCGGCACGTATGTCCGCATGGGTTATGACCAGGGATGGCTGGTCCATTCCCAGCCATGGGAGGAATTCCGGGCCGCCGCCCTGATCAACGAGCGCGCCCGCAATGCCGCCGGGGCCGCGGATTTCTCCCGGCAGATCCGCAGTCATCTTCCTGCGCCTCCGGCATCCACGGAGCAGTATCCCTCCGAATGAATCCTTGCCATCGGCAGTTTGCGGATTGTCAGCGCCGCAGGGATTCAGGGGCTGAGCCGTTCCAACTGCCAAAGGCCGTTTTCCCTGCGTGTATAGCAAATGCGGTCGTGCAGACGGCTGGGGCGGCCCTGCCAGAATTCCACGGTTTGCGGGATCAGACGGTAGCCGCCCCAGGTGCAGGGCAGGGGAATCTCCGTGCCTTCCGGATAGGCTTTTTCCAAAGCAGCAAACTGGGCTTCCAGCCATGGGCGTCCGGGTATGACAGCGCTTTGGGCCGAGGCATGGGCCCCGAGCTGACTGGCGCGCGGGCGGCTGTGGAAATAAGCTTCGCTTTCCTCCCGGGTCACCTTTTCAACAAGCCCGCAGACGTTCACCTGCCGTTCCAGTTCCTTCCAAAAAAAGCCGAGGGCGGCCCGGGGTTGGGCGGCCAGTTCACGGCCTTTCCGGCTGGCATAGTTGGAAAAGTAGGTGAAGCCGCGGTCGTCGAGCCCTTTGAGCAGGACAATGCGCGAGGACGGCTGGCCGGTGCCTGGATCCACCGTGGCCAGCGTCATGGCATTGGGCTCCACGATGCCACTCCGGCCGGCCTCCCCGAACCAGGTGCGGAATTGTGCGAAGGGGTCGGCGGCGACCGCATCGCGGCGCAGGCTGTGACGGCGGTATTCCATGCGCAGACCGGCAAGGTCCGGGGTGGTTTCTTTCTCGTTGCTGGACGGGGGATTCTCCATTCTCATTATCCGGCTACGTATCACACGCCGCCAAGGTTTGCACATGCACAACGATATCGACCACGTCCTGCTTCACGAGTCCACCATCCTGAGCCGGCTGGACGCCATGGCCCGGGACATTACGCGGGACTATCAGGGGGAAATGCCCACGGTAGTCTGCATTTTGCACGGAGGCATCATTCTCATGGCGGATCTGCTGCGGCGCATCCAACTGCCCCTGCTGATTGAGACGATTTCGGTGTCCTCCTATCATGGGGGAGTGGAAAGCAGCGGGGTCATCACTTTTCATCAGAATGCCCTGCCGGACCTGAGAGGAAAACATGTTATTCTGCTGGACGACATCCTCGATACCGGCCGCACCCTTGAGGCCATCCGGAACCGGTTTGTCAACGAAGCGGGTGCCGCCAGCGTGAAATTGTGTGTGTTGTTGTCCAAGAAAAAGGACCGGGCCTGCGACGTCACTGCGGAGTATGTGGGATTTGAAATCGGCGACGAATTTGTTGTAGGCTACGGCCTCGATTATCAGGGGCAATACCGCAACCTCCCCTACATCGGGGTGTTGAAGGAAGTTGCCATCCAACGATTGGCCTGATCCCGGTTTTCCCATGCCTGCCCGCACACTCTTTCTGGGAACCGGCGATATCGCGGTGCCATCGTTGGCTTGCCTGCTGGATTGTCCTGGCACCGAAATCATCGGGTTGGTCTGCCAGCCTGACAAACCCGTGGGACGCAAGCAGATCCTGACCCCGCCCGCCACCAAGGTGCTGGCGCTGGAGCGGGGCATTCCCGTTTTCCAGCCTGACCGGCTGCGGCACCATGTCGATCTGATAGCCCGCCTGGAGCCGGAATTGATCATCGTTATGGCCTATGGCCAGATCATTCCCCAGGCGGTGCTGGACCTGCCCCCGTTGGGCTGCTGGAATCTGCATGCTTCCCTGCTTCCAAAGCACCGCGGGGCGGCCCCTATCCAGGCGGCCATTCTGACCGGGGATACCGAATCCGGCATCACGGTGATGGCGGTGGAAGCAGGCTTGGACAGCGGCCCCATGCTGCACCACGAACGCATTCCGCTGACACCTGATGAAACCGGCGAGACCCTGCATGACCGTCTGGCGCTTTTGGCTCCGGTGGCACTGGCCAAAGCGCTACCGGCGATTTTGTCAGGGGAGCCGAAGATTACGCCGCAGAATCCGGACGAGGCAACGCATGTGGGGAAGCTCGAGCGGTCACATGGCGTGATTGATTGGACGGAACCAGCGGCGGCGATTGGGCGGCGGATTCGGGCGTTTTATCCCTGGCCGGGGACCAGCAGCTCGCTGCCAGACGGGACCGTGGTGAAGCTTTTTCCGCCGGTGCGGGTGGAGGAGATTTCGTCAGGATGTCCGTTGCCGGGGACGCTGGTGGGAGCGGATGCGGAGGGAATGCGGTTTGCCACCGGGGACGGCGTCGTGGTGGTGACGGAGTTGCAGTTGCCGGGATCGCGCCGCATGAGCGTGCGGGATCATTTGTCCGGGCATGTGCGGCAAGTGGGGGAACGCTGGGGAGCGGCGGGATAAAGAAGGGAGCCCGGGCCTCTGGCCCGGGTGGTTATTGCCGGGTTTTGGGTTAGCTTTGGATGGCTTTGGAGGGGGAATAAACACCCGGGCCGGAGGCCCGGGCTCCCTTGTTGGTCAGTGCGCGGCGCCCTGGTGCTCCTGGATGTATTCCTGTTTGAGCCCCAGTTTTTCCGGAGCGTGAAGGACGAGCATCTTCATGCGGATGTCGGCGGGAATGGTTTTGCGGGTGGCTTTGGAGACCAGGATCATCAGGCCAATGGCAAGGGGCACGGCCCAGAGGGCGGGTTGCTCGGAGAGAATGCGCAGGAGGGGATGGCTGATCCAAAACCTGTTCAATCCATCCGGCACCCACTCGGTTCCGGCGGCAGCGGCGGCGGCTTTCCCGGACTTGGCCCCGATATCGCTGATGCTCGTCAGGGTGACGCAGACAAGGGCGCACAAGCCGCCGGTCAGCATTCCGGTGGCCGCTCCCTTCATGGTCATTCCGCGCCACCACACGCTCATGAAGAGGAGCGGGAAGTAACTGGCCGCCGCGATGGCAAAAGCCTGGCCGACCATGAAGTTGATGTCCAGCAGTTCCACCTGCGAACCCAGCAGCACGGACACGCCCCCGACCAGAATGGCGCACCATTTGAACATCCTCATGCGCTCGTCGGGCGTCGAGGCCGGACGCAGAATCCGGCCATAGACATCATGGGCCAGCGCTCCGGTCATGGAAACCAGCAGGCCCGAAAAGGTGCTCATGAAGGCAGCGAAGGCCCCTGCGCAGGTGATGCCGCTGAGGATGGATCCCAGCACGCCGTATTTGGCGCGGATCAGGGTAGGAAGCTCAAGCACCACTTTGTCAGGACCCTTGGAACCGGAGGCCTCATAGAGTTCCGGCAGGAAGTTGCGGCCCAGCACCCCGAAGACCGGCGGAAAAACGTAAAAGACCCCGATCAGAATCATCACCCACATGGTGGTTTTTTTGGCCGCGACTCCGTCGGGATTGGTATAAAAACGGACCAGAATATGGGGCAACCCGGCCGTGCCGCAGACGAGGGCGACAATCAGCGAAAACGTATAGAGCAGTGAGTAGGGTTTCGATTCCTCCGCAGACAGTCCGGAGGCTTTGGCCGCCTTGGTGGTGAGCGGACCGAAGGGAGCGATCCATGCTTCATCCTTCGGGGCATTCGCCGGCAGCTCCTGCCGGAGCAGCGTGCCCGGTTCCACCGTTTGCACGATGGCGGGCGGGGTGGCGGTATCTGCGGCGGATTTATTGAGGGAAAGGTTGTTCCCGTATCCGCCATAGACCGCCATGAGCACGAACACCGGCACGGAAATCGCGAACATCTTGATCCAATACTGGAACGCCTGCACCAGCGTGATGCCCTTCATGCCGCCCAGGGCAACGTTCAGCGTGATGACCGCGCCCACTACCGCAACACCCACCCAATAAGGCAGCCCGGGAAAGATGTAAGCCAGGGTGGTGCCCGCGCCTTTCATCTGCGGCATGGTGTAGAAGAATCCGATGAAGAGGACAAAGCAGACCGCGATTTTCCGGAAGAGCGGGGAATCGTAGCGGCCTTCCGCGAAGTCGGGAATGGTGTAGGCTCCGAAACGGCGGAGCGGCCCGGCAATGAAGAGGAGCAGGAACAGGTAGCCGCAGGCATAACAAACCGGATACCATAACGCATCGTAGCCTGACAACATCACCATCCCCGCCACGCCCATGAAGCTGGCGGCGCTGAGGTATTCCCCGGAGATGGCGGAGGCATTCCAGCCGACCGAGACGGAACGTCCGGCGACGAAGAAGTCAGAGGCGGATTTGGAGGTTTTGGCGGAGCGGAAGCCCATCCAGATCGTCACGAACACGGTGACGGCGGAGAAGGCGAGGATCCAGTAGTCGAAGGAAGCTTCGGCGGCGGGCATGGCGGAAAAAATGTCAGGGATGGATCAGGGGCGGCAGGGCGGGAGTCAGGATTTTCGCTTCTGATTGCCCTCGGCGGCGAGATGCACCTCCGCTTCTTCCAAGGCCATGGAACGCGTGATGAAAATCCGCGCAATGATCCAGACGAACGGAAATACCAGCACTCCCAGCAGCAGCCATGTCAGGGTAAATCCGCCGACGCGCTGCGCCATGAAGTCCGGAAAGTAATAATTGGCGAGCGGCAGCCCAAACAGAACGATCAGAAAGGCGGCGGCGCAGGCCACGGACAAGCGGAGCTGGCGCTTCATCAGGCCGTGCAGAAACTCCTCGCTGTGGATGAAATCGTCGTGTTCGGGCGTCGGGTCGGTCATAAGCGCGAAGGTGTAGCAGAGTCCGGGCGGGTCCAGCAATCGTTTTCGTAGCTTGCCGGACTGCCGGAAGTAAAACCCTAAAAAGGACGCTGATGGGCCACGGATGATCCTGATAATCACGGATATAGCAAAACAGCGGGATTCATTCAAAAGGTGAATACCGGGTTCATCATAAATCCGTGGTTATCAGTTGAATCGGTGCCATCCGTGGTCCGTTATTTTCCCAAGCAGGATAACCACGAGTAAAGCGAAGGAGGGGCGTCGGATAGAATCACAGATTATCCTAAATCATGGGGCCCTGCCGGAAGTCACGAAATTTAGTGAGACCTCGAGCCGCTCCCTTTTGGATGGGGCACCGGGAGGATATTCCGGACCGTGTGGCAGGCTTCAAACGTTAAACAGGGAAGTCACGCTTTCCCCGCCGTAGATGCGGCGGATCGCTTCGCCGAGAAGGTCAGCTACGCCGAGGGTCGTGACTTTTTCGCCTTTGGCCATGGGGACGGTGTCGGTGCAGATCAGGCGCTCGATGGGGCTCTCCGCGAGGCGTTTTACGGCGATTTCATTGAGAATAGCATGGGAGACGGCCGCGTAAATCCGGCGGGCCCCGCGTTCCTTCAGCAGGCGGGCGGCTGCGGTCAGGGTGCCGGCCGTTTCCGTCATGTCATCGATCAGCAGGACATCGCGGCCATCCACTTCTCCGATCAGGTTATGGGCCTCGACTTCGGTGGCGCTGGTGCGGTGTTTGGCGACGATGGCGAAACTGGAGTTGAGCGCTTTGGCGATGGAGTGGGTCATCTTGATGCCGCCGACATCGGGCGAAACCACCACGACGTTGTCGTCTCCAAGGCCGATTTCCCGCACGTATTTGAGCAGGACGGGAGCGGCATACAGGTGATCGACGGGAATATCGAAGAAACCCTGAATCTGCCCGGCGTGAAGATCGACAGTCAGGACCCGTTGCACGCCAGACGCAGTGAGGAGGTTGGCGACCAGCTTGGCGGTGATGGGCACGCGTGGCTGGTCCTTGCGGTCCTGGCGGGCGTAGCCAAAAAAGGGAATGACGGCCGTGATTCGCTCCGCACTGGCCCGCCGCGCGGCATCCACCATGATCAACAACTCCATGATGTTGTGATTCGTGGGAGGGCAGGTCGGTTGGACGATGAAGATGTCTCCTCCGCGGATATTCTCGTTGATCTTGACAAAACTTTCCCCGTCCGGGAACGCGGTGACCGTGGCGTCCGTCCGTTTCATGCCGAGATAGTCGCAGATGCGGTCGGCCAATGCAGGGTGGGCGGTGCCGCTGAGGATGCGCAGACTGGGAAAATGGTCCATTCCCCCGGCGTAAAGCAGGGGCCGGGGGGCGGCAACTGGGAATGCGGAGGAATCTGCCCCTTACAGGAAGGGGAGGCCACGGACCGCTTCGGCTTCGTCAGTGGGGGCGGTCTGCGTTGCCCACGGGAATTAGCCCCTCCGGCGGGAAGATTTCCGCCTCCTCCGCCGGGTCAACCTTTGGTGTAGTAGGTTCCCTTCCGCTGTCCGTGGCGGAGCAGTCTGCCGGCGGCGTCTGCTGAAGCGAAATCCGCAACTGGCCCACCGCACCGGGTTTACTTCAACCGCAGGGCAGCAAACTTACAGGGTGGCCTATCCCGGTAGGCGCCGTTGGATTTCGGCCCTGAGCGCGGCCGGGGAGCGGCGCAGGTTCAGCACCGCGATGACGACGATGCGGCGGGATTCGATGGTGTAGAACAGACCAATGCCGGAGCGCCGGATATTCACTTTCCTTACGCTGCCAAGCCAGCGGCGGCCATGGAGTGGTTGCCTCCGGAGGAGCGCGAGGAGGTCACTGGTGTGGTTAACGAACAACTCTCTCCGGCTCCCTCGGAGAAGTCTTCCTCAAAGTTGAAAATATGGAGAAGGTCCGATTCGGCGCTGCCCGTCCAAATCACCCCGGGATTCATTTGCCGCGCGAAGCAAGGATCCGGGCTTTCACGTCTTCCCACGGTGACACCTTCTCCGGGTTGGCCCGATATTCGGCCAATCGTTGCTCAATCAAGGCCGTTGTCGAGGAATCGTCCGGCACCTCGCCTCCCGTCAGATCGTCCCACAGCTCCGCAATAAAGCGGAATTTATCATCGTCCGTCAGGGCCATGACCTCAGGGAATCGTTCAGCGATCATAGGGCAAACTAGGGTCGATTTCAGCGAAAGCAAGTTTCCATCGGACGAGGAAGCGGAGCTGGAAAGGGGGCTGGGCAGCCCCTCGGCAGGGTGAAAGCTCCAGGCTCCGCCGGGTCAACCCTTGGTGTAATAGGTTCCCTTCCGCTGTCCGTGGCGGAGCAGTCTGCCGGCGGCGAGCAGTTCCTTGATGCGGACTTTGGCGGTGGATTCCGGCAGGCCGGTGAGGCGGACGACCTGGCCGAGGGTGAGGGTTTGCTCCGTGTGCAGCAGTTCCAGAATCCGGCGGGCCCCTGGAGTCAATTCCGCCGGGCGGGAGTCCATTCTTTCCTGGAGGCGGCGGATTTGGCGCAGCAGGGAACGCAGGAAAAACCGCAACCATGCCTCCCAGTCGGGCCGGCCCTCCTGCCAGGAAATTTGGGTCCGCCGCAAAGCCATGTAGTAGGCCTCTTTGTTGGCCTCGATCACGCTCTCCAGCGAGGAGTAGGGCGCATAGGAGTAGCCGGCCCGCAGCAGCAGCAGAGTGGTCAGGATGCGGGAGAGCCTGCCATTGCCGTCCTGAAACGGGTGAATGGCGAGGAAGATCACCACGGTGATGGCCACGCGGACCAGCGGATGCAGGCCGGTGTCGGCTTCCGCCTCCCGGTGCCATTGCAGCAGGGCCTCCATGTGATAGGGCGTGTCAAACGGGGTGGAGGTGGCAAAGACGATGCCCAACTCCTTCCCGTGGGCATCGAAAGCAGCGACGTGGTTGGGCAGGGATTTCCACTGGCCGCAGTGGCGCTCGTCCTTGTCACTGAACTGGAGCAGATCCCGGTGGAGTTGCTGGACCATGTTGATGGTGAGCGGGATTTCCAGGGCATGGGCGAACACCTGCTCCATGACGAAGGCATAACCGGCCACCTCCTGCTCGTCGCGGGTGGCGAAAGACTTGGTTTCCAGCCGTGCCAGCAGGTTTTCCACTTCGCGGTCGCTTAGGCGGGAGCCTTCAATGCGGGTGGACGAGCCGATGCTCTCGATCGTGGCCTCCCGCCGCAGCCCTGTGAGCTGCTCCGGCACAAGGGATTCCAGCGCCTTCCAGTGGCCCTTGAACTCGTCAATTTGGCTGAGGAGTTGGATATCTTCAGCCGCGAGGGGCAGGGTGCGCGGCAATACGAAGTCCATAGCCTGGATATTTAGACGCTACGAAACCTTCGGCAAGCTCTATTTGGCTCCAATTAGCTTCAAATGGCTTCATTTGGCTGCAATACGTTTGACTTTTGGGCTGCTGACCTAGGTATCCACCACTGATGACAAAGGAGCGGCGCGATGGCGGAAGCCCATGGGGTCGTCGGGATGACAGCCGGCGCTGGCGTTGCAGGATGCGGCAACTGGGATTGAGGGAAAAATCTGCTGGTGCCTGGGCAGGTCATGGCCAGGCATGCGGGAGCCGAATCGGCATATTTCCCCCTAAATTGTGCTCAAAGCCCTTGGATCAGATGCACCAGAGCAAGCACGGCGTAGGCGGTGCTGAGGTCGGAATCCTTTTCCATCCACCGGGCGTTGGGGTTGGACCATGAGCCATCCTGGGCCTGAAGGTTGAAGAGCTGTTTGGCGAGGTCGAGGCGCCAGTTCGCTTTGGTGCCGTCGGGTTTGGTGATTTCCTGGATGCCTGCGAGGTTCAAGGCCTTGGCCATGGTATGATAGTAGTAAAACAGGCCTTCCTGTCCCATGCCGGGATTTTCCGTGACGGAGTAGTTGGCGGCGAGCCATTCCTTCACTGCAACAATGCGGGGGTCCGAGGGTTTGATCTCTGCATAGATGAAGGCGAGGAGGCCGGCGTAGCCCATGCTGGCGTAAGAGCGGACGGCGGTCTTGCCATTGCCGAGTTCTTCGGTCCCGGCTTTGCTGTCGCCGGGGCGGTAGACAAAACCGCCTTTGTTTTTCGGATCGTCGCTGGCCCATGATTGGTCATTGGTGGCGGTCAGGTTCTGGCAGCGGCTGACAAACTGGATCGCGGCGGCATAGTTGAGCTGGGGCTCCTGCTTGTCGCGGTCCGGGTCATCGGCGAGGAGCTTTTTGGAAAGGTGGAGGGCTTCCAGCGCGAGGTGGGTATTGGAGAGGTCGGTAGGCGGCTTGCTGCCATAACCGATGCCTCCGTCCTGCGGATGATTCATCAGGCCATCCTTGTTGTCGTCATACTGGTTGCCGATGACGCTGCGGCGGGCTTTGATCGCGGCTTCGCGCCAGGGTTCGCCATCGACCATGGTGAGGGCGGTCAGGGCCAGCGAGGTGTTGTAGTTCGGCAGGGATTTGGTGTAAATGCCGCCGTCCTCCTTCTGGCACGATAAAAGAAACCGGTAGGCCTTCTCAGCCTCGGGAGTCAGGGTATCGGGATCGGTTTCCGGATTGCCGCGCATGGCCATGACAGCGAGGGCGGTCATGGCCGGGTAGTCCGGGTCGCCGATGGCCCCGGTTTCGGGGCTCTGACGGGAAATTAAATAACGAATGCCTTTGTTGATGGCGGCCTGGACTTCGTTTTTGAGGGAGACATCGCCCTGCGCCGGGAGCGGCTGGGGCAGCAGGGTGCAGAGGACGAGGGCGGCAGTGGCGAACAGGCGATTCATGGATGAGGAGTATTTGGGGATTCGATGAGCTGGCCGCCGGGGCGGCGGTTACTTTGGGGCAAGGGTCAGGGTGACTGTCACCGGCGTCTCTTTGGCAGGAATTTTTTTGGGATCACTGATCCAGACATCGTCGTTATCATTGCCTTTCCGGGGATTGTTGATGAGGGCTGCGGCATCGACATAGAGGGCAATGATGGAACCCGTTTCTTTGGCCATAAAGGTCCCGTCCTCCATCAGCATGGAGCCGGTATAAATGAAGGGGCCCTCTTTGGCGGGGGCTTTCTGGTCAATGTTGAGCAGCATGGATTCGAGGGAGGCGGATTTCGCCTCACCGGCGGCATCCATCCAATCCAGCGTCACGGTGAGTTTTGCCTGGGGTTCGATTTTGGGATTCTTCACCAGCACGGCCCCTGCCTCCTTGTCGCTTAGATCGAAGAATTTGGCACTGGGTTGATAGTTCACCAGCAGAAGGACCACATTGAGATCGAAGGGGGAAATGGTGGTGCTTAGCAGCGATTCGTGAACCTTGCCCGATTCGTGGACGAGGGCGTATTCCAAAAGGCCCTCCGTCATATTGATTTTAGCCGGCAGGGAGATGGCGCGGGTTTTCCGGTCGAACTGGATTCCGTTCAATTCATGACGCGTCCCCCCAAGGGATTTTATGGACGGGGCTGGAGCGGGCGTTGCGGGCGGCTGGCCTGCGCTTGCTTCCGGGGGGGATTTCGCCTGCGGCGCGGGCGCCACGGGAGGTCCGGCGGAGGCCATGAGCGTGAGAGAGGCGACCAGAAAGAGGGACACGTGGAGAAAATTCACCATGCTGAAAGATAGGAGGAGGGATCTGGGAATGCAATTGCGCGCCGCGTCCCGCAGGAGTAGAAATACAACGATCCAGGAGTGGCCCCGCCTGGGAAGAAATTTGTGAATAATCCGACGCCCCCCCCGTCCAAGGAACCAATGGAAGCTGTTCTGGCAGGCCCAATGTATCTTGATGCTGCCCCGACGGCCCCGGCGGCGGTCCTCCCAATGCCCGCGGCAGATGGTCAGCCGGATGATGCGGAACTGGTGCGCCGTTGCCAGGAAGGACGGCATGATGCCTACGAAACTCTGGTGGTCCGTTACCGCGGCCGGATCTATGCCATGATCATGAACATGACGGGCAACGACGCTGATGCGTGGGACCTGTCGCAAGACGTCTTCCTCAAGGCATGGAAAGCCCTGCCAAGATTCGAGGCCCGTTCCCAGTTTTTCACCTGGCTCTACCGCATTGCCCATAATGTGACTTACGATTGGCTGAGAAAACGCAAAATCGGGCCGGGGACCGAGTTTGATGATGCCCTTGGACACACCGCTGCCGCCGGTGCGGTGACGGTCCCCCAGGGATCCTCGGCTCCCGACGACCGCCTCCGCCACAAGGAAGTGGGAGCCCGGATTGCAGTAGCCCTGAAGGAACTTTCCCCCGAACACCGGGCGGTCGTGCTCCTCAAGGAAGTGGATGGTCTGTCCTATCAGGAAATTGCGGACACCGTGGGATGCACCCTTGGCACCGTGATGAGCCGCTTGTTTTACGCCCGGAAGCGGCTTCAAACCCTGCTGCGCGACGTGTATGAAGCGGGTGACTGACGTTATCCAATGAATTTAATTTCTGACTTCACCGTTTAATCCCATGAGTCTTTTACTTTGTTACCTGCCATGAATGCCACGCCTCCCCCTGATGACTTCAACGAAGAGTTGATGACGCGCTGGATTGATGGTCAGCTCACGCCTGCAGAACTTGAAGCGGTAGAGCGGGCCCTCGCCGCCGATCCTCATCTCTCCCTGGAAATGGAATCTGCCCGCCACGTGGGCAGCCTGCTGCGTGAACATCTGCCCGCAGCTCTGGAGCCGGCTTCTCCGGAATTTTTCACCAGTCGAATCATGGAGGAAGTCCAGGGGGCTCCGGTCCTGGCACTGCTTCCGCCATCGAAAGACCGCCGCATCGGTCTGATGTCGTGGTTGCGTCAGCCATGGTTTGCTCCCCTGGCTTCAGCCTCGGTCGTGGCTCTGCTGTTTCTGGCGGCCAATGGATCACGTTCGGGTGCCGGTTCCACTGAAGTGGCGCGGGTTTATGCACCGGATCCCAATGTGGTGGCCACCGCGTTTTATTCCGAGGAAGCCGGAGCCACCGTCATTGATCTGCAAGGTTTGGAGGCGGTGCCGGCGGATCGTGAAATCCGGGCGTTTGATGTAGCGGACAGTGGTCCGGCAGCCCCCGGCCAACCGCGGGTCTTCCATGCCGCCAACGATCCGGACCGTGCTCTGTTGGTCATGGCACCGGATACGGTGGACGGTCCCCGATTCCGTGAATTGAATTGAGTGGAGTTGAGTTGAGTTGAGTTGATTGGAAACAGATTTCATTTTTCCTGCTACCCACATGCGCCTTTGCCCACTGCTCACTGCCGTCCTTGGCTTGGTTTTCGGCATCCTGAGTCCGGCGGTGGCGCAGGACAAAACCGCCACGGTCCCTGCCTCAAGTGCCGCTTCGGATGCCCAGGTTGAAGGGTATCTGTTTTTTGCGGCCAACGACGCCTCCGCCCCGGCCCAGGAGGAAAAGGTGGTAGCGGATGCGGCGGTGCTGACCGCCCTGGAGGGGAAACTCAAAAAGGTTTTCCCGTATTCGCACTTCCATCTGATCGGGCGGCATACTCAAAAAGTGTTCAAGGAGTATGAGTCATGGGTCGTGCCATCGAAGGATCTTTGCCTGAAAATTGATTCACGGGGTCCGGCGGCGGAAGGCGGCGTGAATGTCCATCTCCAACTCTGGCAGGACACCAAGGTGCTGGTGAAATCGGATTCGGTGCTGCGGGCGGACAAGCCCATTTTCCTCGGTGGGCCCCACTGGCGGACGGGACGGCTCATCTTTGTAGTGCGCCTCAAATAACCATTCCGGCAAATGCCGCCTCAGTGCGGGCAGTTCTGTCATTCCGGCTGAAATGTGCGGGGGTGCGGCGGCGTAATTGCGGTCCCAGTCCATTCAATTCCGACCATGAATCCAACCTCCTTCAGCCGACGGTCCTTCCTGACTACCACCACGCTTGCCGCCGCTGCGGTTCCTTTGCTGACCTCAACCGCGTCTGCGGCCGCACCCGACTGTGCGGCATGGCAGGCCGGGCGCACCGTGGGAGGATTTTTTGTGGGCCCCCAGGCATGGACCTTCAGACAATTTTCGGCCATGGAGGCCATCGAGATGGCCGGGCGGGCCGGGTCCACGGTGATTGAGTTTTTCCCCGGCCAGAAGTTCAGCGCGGAGAAGCCGGACTTGAAATGGGACCACAATGCCTCGGAGGAACAGGCCAAGGCCATCGCCGACCAGTTGGCCAAATGGAAAATCACCCCGATGAATTATGGCGTAACCGGCATTTCCAAGGATGAGAAGGAAGCCCGGAAAATTTTTGATTTTGCCAAACGCTGGGGCTTGTATGGAGTCACCACTGAGTCCGCCGATGCCATCGATACCCTGGATAAACTTGCTCAGGAATATGGCATCCGCGTCTGTTATCATAACCATCCCCAAAATAAAAACGATCCCGGCTACAAGGTCTGGAATCCGGAATACATTCTTGAGCTGACCAAGGACCGGTCCCCGCTGGTGGGGGCCTGTGCGGATACCGGACATTGGCAACGCAGCGGTCTGGATCCTCTGGCGGCTATCAAACTGCTCAAAGGGCGGGTCTTGTCCACCCACTTCAAGGACCGCACCGACATCGCCAGTCCGGATGTGCCCTTCGGCACGGGGAATTCACCCGTCGTGGGCATGCTGGAAGAACTGCGCAGTCAGGGGTTCAAAGGCAATGTGTCCATTGAGTATGAAACCAACTGGGACCACAACCTGAGTGATGTCGCCCAGTGTGTGGGATACCTGCGGGCGCTGGGTTCTGCCAAAGGGTGGTCCTGATGCCGGGCCCGATGGCTGCCACTCCCGCCGCCAATGAGCAGGTGCTCCTCGAATCCTTCCTGCCCCTGACCGATCCGCAGGAAAGGCTCGCGTTGATTGTGGACGCCTGTGCCGGGGCCGGACTGCCGGAAGCCTCACGGGCCGTGACTGATCTCGTCCCGGGATGTGTTTCCCGGGTTTGGCTGCGCGGTTCCTGCCGGGGCGGGCAGTTGCATTTGGAGTGGGACGCGGAGTCGCCTCTGGTGCGGGGGCTGGCAGGTCTGATCTGCCGGATCTATCAGGGCGTGCCTGCGGAGGCCGCCGTTGGCTTCGGCAGCCGGATTCTGACAAGTCTCGGACTGGACCGGCAGTTGTCGCCTACCCGCCTGCGCGGCCTTGCTGCGGTGGAGCGGCGCATTCATCAGTTGGCATCGTCATGAAACTCTGTGATGCCCACTGTCACTATCATTTTCCGGCCCTGCGGAATTTGGGGGAACCGCTTTGGCCGGCCGTCCAGGCCGCCGGACTCTCTGCGGCTGTGGTCAATGGAACCAGTGAATCCGACTGGGAGGCAGTGGCCGGTTTTGTGGAAAGCCACTCATGGTGCCGGGCGGCCTATGGCATTCATCCATGGCAGGCCCCGCAGCGCAGCGGGCATTGGGAGTCCGTTCTTCATGCCCGTCTTGAGGCCGATCCAGGGGCTTCAGTCGGCGAGATTGGGCTCGATGCATTGGTGGAAGGCTGCGATCTGACGGACCAGTGCCAGCTGATGATGCGCCAATGGGCCATTGCGGCAGAGCACGGACGCCCGGTGACGGTGCATTGTGTCAGGGCATGGGAGCAGTTGCGGGCGGTCCTGAAATCCATTGGGCCCTATCCGGCAGGTTTTCTCCTGCATGCCTACAACGGACCACCTGAATGGATTCCCTGGCTGGTGGAGCGGGGGGCCCGTTTTTCGTTTTCCCCGTATTTTTTGCCCGACCGCAAACGGCCGCAGCGGGAGGCCTTCCTTCAGATGCCGGCGGACCGTGTCCTGATCGAAACGGATGCCCCGGATTTGGCTCCCCCTCCGGAACATAATCCATGGCCGCTGTGGGACGCCAATACCGGTCGGTCCGTAAATCATCCCGGCAACCTCTGGACCGCGCTGAAAGCCTTGGCCGCAGTGCTGGGACAGGACGAAACGGAGGTAGGGAAATTAACCACTCAAAACTGGAAACATCTCTACGGGAAAAGCCGCACGGAACCGGCGGTTTCCGGAACAGACTGAGCCCTGCGCATGGTGAACTGCAATACCCCCTCACTGTAATGCCTTGAGGAAAATTACAGGCCCGCCGTATCAGCATTTAAGGGTTTTACGTTTCTTGCCAATCAGTCCACGTTCGCGGATCCTGCGGAGGTAGTCCGGGGCGAAGGGCACTTGGCAGGCGGTATCCCCCATATCCACTTCCACCTTGCCAATCCTCCCGGCGACAGCCTCAGCGATGGAGGTGAGGGAGGCGGCATACGACCCGGCGGCAATCACAAAACCATTCATGGCGTAACGGGTGGCATCGGGAGCCTGGCGGATGGTGCGTTCCACCCGGAGCAGGAGGCGTTCCCATGTGGCAGGATCGGGATCCGGATTTTGGCTGAGCGCCGCATAACCACTGAGGGTGGACCAACCGGCCGTGGAGATCAGTTCCGGGTCTGCATCGATCCACCCCATGGCCATCTCCATGGCATGCGGGCTGCCGGCCGCGACGGCGGGGACGATGGAACCGGCCAGAGGGCGGCACGCCTGCTCCACCCAGCGCTGGAGGTCCTCCCGGGTCATGCGGGCATCGTCGGCAATCAGGCCCGCCAGATAGCGGGCGTCATATACGCCGCTTTCGTAGAGGTCCAGTGCCAGTTGATAGTTCTTCTTCACCTGTTTCCGGATCGGCTTCATGTCTGCGATCTTCACCCCGTAGCAGGGCAGGGCGGCACCATGCCGGAGCAGAATGTTGCGGTAACCTTCGCTGCCAAGGGCCTTCAGGTCGTCCAAAATGGTGGCGGCAGTCATGGTTCCGGAATGAATGATGATCGGTGGAGCGGGCGGTTCCATTCAACCGGAGCAGACCCAGTCTCAAGGTTCAGGCAGCAGCAGCCAAGTAAAAAACGCCATTTTGGTGGTCAGGCATGGAAGAGGTGCTGCACCCTGACATCATGGGCTTCAGCAGGAAGCCATGGTTCCAATTGGGCACTGAAACAAATGCCTGCGGTGGGAATATGGCCGGGGAGTGAGTGGAGGAAACGGTCGTAATATCCAGCCCCGTGGCCCAGACGGTCCCCTGCTTCGGTAAACGCCAGGCCGGGCACCAACACCAGATCAATGCTGGAGGCCGGAAGGGCGGGACTGAGCGCCGGATCCGGTTCCATGATGCCATATGGGCCGGGTTTCCACTGGGAGATCCCGACCGGGGCGTGCCACGTCAGGCTGTGGTCCCGGTGGCAGAGCGGGAACAGAAACTTTTTGTCAGGAGTGGGCAGCAAAGGGAGGAGATCGGGTTCCGTAATGGTAGGATAAAAAAGGGCAATGACCTGCGCCCGGCAGAAGGGGGGCCAATGCCGGAGGCGGAGGCATAGCCCGGCCGAAGCCGGGTCCATGGTGTCGCGGGACAGTTGGCTGAGCCGGGCGCGCAGGTTCCGGCGCAGGCTGGATTTGTCAGGATTCACAGGCTGGGAGCCGGTTCAGGGATTCAACTGAATCCGCCCTGCCGCTTCCGGGGCAAAGCGGTAAATGTCGTAACTCAGCATGGCCTCCATCCCCAGCACCGGGGGCAGGAGTTGCCAGCGTGGGTCGGACGTCAGGGCTTTGAAGAGGCTGGGGTGCTCTGTGGCCGTGGTGGCCGGACCCCGCAGACAGAGATAGAGCGGTTGAGCCCTGGTGGTGGCTTCGGCGATCAGGGATTCCAGCTCCGCCGGGGTTTTCAGCAGCCGGAGCCGGGGATCGTAGGACAGCATTTGACGGGCCCCATCGCCGAAAGAAGCGGTTAGAATGCCGGGAGGATTTTCCTGCAGCGCCGGGGCCACACCCCGCATGGCGGCGACGGTTTCCCGAATCGGCTGCCGGGGAATGTGCATGATGCGTTCCAGTGCCGGGGCGGTGACCAGGATGAACCCCACCACCAGCACCAAGGGCAGGGAAGCCAGCGCTTTGGGCTGCCACCGGATCAGGGCCAGCGTTCCCCAGACTAGGCTTAGGATAAATAGAGGGATCAGATAAAGCACATACCATGTCAGGAAGGGGCTGCCGGAGAGCGCATTGTGGCCGATGGCGAGAATGCCGGCCAGAAGCAGGGTTCCAGCAACCAGGCGGGTGCGCCAGTCTTTCCATAGCATCAGAGCCAGGCCCAACACGCAAAAGACGGGAAACAGGCCAAAGACCATCCACATTTTCCATGGAACGGAGGTGAGATCCGGGAGGCCGATTCCCTGGCTGGTGCCCGGAGCATCCCCAGCCGGCCGCAGCCCGGAAACCAAGTGGCTCCAAAGGTCTGCAAACCACCCTATCCCGATCGGGGCATACTCGTTGGACGTTTTCAGGTAAGCCGCGATTTGCGGCACATGGGGGCCATAAAACAAAGCGACGGGAATCAGGGAAAAAATCCCGGCCAGAACCAGACGGGACGCACCCCCCTTGCGCACACTGGCCGGGCTGCCGCTGGATAAAATCACGGCAAGGGCCACGATGTTCTGGGCGGCGGCCACATAAAGGCTGCCGGCGAAACAGAGGAGGAACAGGGCCTGGGCTACGGCATAACCACACCACCAGCGCCACCGGTTGGTCTGGAGGGCATTAACCAGACAGAGCAGCCCGGCCGTGACGGCCATCAGCATGGTGGAATATCCACGGATTTCCACGCTCCAGCGGACGTGCCATGGATGCAGGGCCAGCAGGAGACCAGCAGCCAACCCGGCACGGGGGCCTCCAAGGGCCGCTCCTAGCCAGACCATCAACCCCACCGTCAAGATTCCGCTTAAAAAGGGAAACGTGCGCAACCCGCGCTCAGAAAAGGTGCTGCCCTGTTCCCAATGGTGGCCGGTGAGGGCATGGCCAAGCCGGACTTCAATGGACGACCAAAGGTGATTGTTCCCTTTTTCATTGCCAAACACCGCTTCGGGCCAAGTGATGGCATCAAACTGCAATCGGTCCGCTCCATCAGGTTTAGCCGTGCCCCACACATAGGTGCGGAGATGATATTCCTCATCATTCCAGAGGCTGTGATCGATTCGCGCCAGCCGGGGCCAAACTGCCAAGGCCATTGCAGCCAAGGCAAAAGCCCATGTCCAACGCACGGCCCGGGTTGTCGGAGGCTGAAGATCCGGATAGACGGCGGTTTGTGGCCGCGACCACCACTTGACTGTCGCCAACGCAAAAAGGGCGGCCAACCATGCCGTCAGCGCCCCCCACCAAAGCCCAAGGGTGATCAACTGCTCAAGTTTCAGCGGTTTGCCCGAAGCGAGCCGCTTCGTAATCGAATTTTCCCAGGGATTGGGACCGCTGACGAGGTAAACGGAAAGCAGAACAAGGGTGGTGGCCATGGCCCACAGCACCCGCAGGGCCACTGGATCGCGGCTTTGCCGGAATTGCGGCCACTGCTGTTTTAGCCGGAGCCCCATTATTCCGTTCCCCAACTGGCGATCCATTCCTTCTGGGATTTTTCGTCATCCAGCGGCTCTTCCAACTTCCCATAGGACCAAATTTCGTAGTCCCCATCCGAGTGAACCAACTCGATATTGGAGATGCGTTTATTGCGGTCTTTGATGGCCTTGATGTATTGGAAGGGCTTGCGCCACCCGTCGATGATGTAGTAGGTCCCGTCCTCGCCAACATCCACCATCGATTTCCGTTTTTTGTTTTCGATTTCCTTCTGGGTGGGAGGAGTCACCTCTTCCCAGTAAATCGTCCCGGTCGATCCAGGTTCTCCGATGGAGGCCTCCCCACCGCCTTTGATGGCACTGTTGCCATCTCCGGTCATGACTTGGTATAGCAGCCGGGCTCCGCCCACTTTCCACTGTTTGTCTTTGACGGTGGTAGTGTCCTCGCCGCCAAGGGCTTCCGGATACTCGCCATTGTCCAATTTGTAGGATTCAATGCCCAATTGGAGGCCTTGCAGCCGCGCCACGGTATTTTTCTTGGCTGCCTTGTCCTGGGCAATGCGGAATCCGCCAAAGCCCATGGCAGCCAACATGCCAATGATGGTGATCACCGTCATGACTTCAATCAAAGTGAAGGCTTTCGGGAGGGGATGCAGCAACCTGGTTTTCATGACGGGGGGTGGGGTGTGAGGCTTGTGGAAGGAGCGGACCCGGAACACGGGCTAGCCTGAGAATTTGGTGACGACGGTGATAAGGGGCTGGAAGAGGGCGAGCACGATAACCGCCACAATGACCGCCAACACCACAATCATGATTGGCTCGAGCAGGGATGTCAATGCGGTGACCGAATTGTCCACTTCATCATCATACACGTCCGCGATTTTGAGAAGCATTTCGGGCAACTGGCCGGTTTCTTCACCCACTTCAATCATGCTGATAACCATGGGCGGGAAAATTTTCGAGGCATTCAGGGGAGCCACCATGGATTCCCCTTCCTTGACCGCATCATGCACTTTCATGATGGCCGCAGCGACCGTGTTGTTTCCGGCGGTGTCGCGGGTGATGTTGAGCGCCTGGAGAATGGGGACGCCGGAGGTCACCAGCGTGCCGAGGGTGCGGGTGAAGCGGGCCACGGCGCTTTTCAGGAGCACCGAGCCGAAGAGGGGAAGCTTCAGGACCAGTTTGTCGATCGTATTGCGTCCGCCCTTGGTGGCCGCATAGGCCTTGAAACCAAAGACCAGCAAGGCAGCCCCACCCAAAATGATGAGGATGTTGTTTTTCATGAAGTCACTGGCCCCGATCACCGCCTTGGTCAGGACCGGCATGGACTCCGCACCGCCTTCCACCATGCTTTCGAAAATCGTGGTGAACTTGGGCACAATGTAGGTGAGCAGGAAGATCACGATCCCCACTGCGATGAGCACCACGATAACCGGGTAGGTCATCGCCGAGATGATCTTGTTTTTCAGCTTGTTGGCTTTTTCCTGGTATTCGGCGAGGCGGTTGAGCACGATTTCCAGCACCCCGCCGAGTTCGCCGGCTTTCACCATGTTGACATACAGCTTGTTGAAGATTTTCGGGTGCTGCGCGAGGCTTTCCGAGAAGGTGGAACCGGTTTGCACAGAATCCGCCAGGGCATTGACCGTGCTCTTCAGCACCGGGTTGGGTTCCTGGTTGCCAAGCACTGTCAGGCCGCGGAGCAGGGGCAGGCCGGAATCAATCAGGGTCGCCAACTGCCGGGTGAAGATCATGAGGTTCTTGCTCTTGATCTTGCCGGTGACTTTTTTGGGGGCTTTGGCCTCGCGCTTTTTGGCTGCTTTCGCCTTCGACTTGACTGCGGCGGTGAGTTGTCCCTCAGGAGCGACCTGGGTCGGGAAGAGGCCCATCCCCTTCAGTTTGGAGGACGCCTCGTCGCGGTTGCCGGCGTCAACCGTGCCGGCGGTTTCCTCGCCTTTGGCGTTCAATGCAATGTATTCAAACTTGGCCATGTGCTCTGGGGAGATGGGATTAGATCAAGGGATAGCGGAAAGGCCGGGGTTTGTCATTGGGAAAAACCGGAACCGGCCAGGGAATCGTGAAGTTTTGCGGGCGGTCAGGTGTATTTGAGCACTTCCTCAATGGTGGTGCTGCCCTCGTAGATGGTGTTTAGACCGTAGTCCCGCAGGGTGGTCATGCCCAACTCCACCGCTTTTTGTTTCAGCACGATGGATGGGGCCTTCTCAATCACCATATCCCGGAGGACATCGTTCATGTCCAGCAATTCATAAAGCCCGCGGCGTCCGCGGTAACCACTGTTGCCGCAATCCTCACAGCCACGGCCGGTGTAGAAATGCTTGTCCCCGATTTCGTGGGCCGACAAACCGAGTTGGGTCAGAATAGATTCGTTGGGTTCATACGGCACCCGGCAGGATTTGCAGATGGTGCGGACGAGGCGCTGGGCGAGCACGGCCTCAAGGGTAGCGGCGACAAGGAATGGTTCGCAACCCATGTCGATCAACCGGGTGACCGCTCCGGGGGCATCGTTGGTGTGCAGGGTGGAGAGGACAAGGTGACCCGTCAGGGATGCTTGAATGGCGATGGTGGCGGTTTCCACGTCGCGCATTTCTCCCACCATGATCCGGTCAGGGTCCTGACGCAGGAAAGCCCGCAGCACCCGCTGGAAAGTCACCCCAATGGCGTCGTTGACCGGGACTTGCTGGATGCCATCAATTTCATATTCCACCGGGTCTTCCACGGTGAGCAGCTTGGAGTCGACCTGGTTGACCTTTTTGATAGCCGCATACAGAGTCGTGGTTTTGCCCGCCCCGGTGGGCCCGGTGACGATGAAGATGCCGTTTGGTTTGTTTACGGTATCGATGATGTATTCGTAAAGCTTGGGCTCAAATCCGAGGTTTTCGAGGTCCAAGTTGACACTGGAGCGGTCGAGCACGCGGAGCACCACGGACTCACCGTGAATGGTGGGCAGGGTGGAGACACGCATGTCCACGCCCCGGCCTCCAATCGTCTTCATGAGACGGCCGTCCTGCGGAACGCGGCGCTCGGCAATGTTCAGGTTGGCCATCACCTTGATACGGGAAGTGATCACCGGCCCAAGGTGGGCGGGCGGCGGAGCCATTTCGAGCAGTGCCCCGTCCACGCGGTAGCGGATTTTGAAATCGTTTTCAAATGGCTCAAAGTGAATATCCGAGGCCTTTTGTTTGACGGCCTGGAAGAGCACAAGGTCCACATACCGGACGATAGGGGCGGCATTGACTTCGGCTTCGGCGATGACACCGGCCTTGGGATCAATGTTGATACCGGCAAGGATGTCTTCCATGCCTTCGGCTTCGGCGGCATAGGAGGTATTGATCAGTTCCTCCACGCGGTCGGTATCGGCGACCACCACGATAATATTTTTACCGAGGGCAAACCGCAGGTCTTCCGCATTCTGGGGATTGAGCGGATCCAGCAGGGCGACGTGGAGCCCCTGTTCATCGAAATTGACCGGAATCGCGCCATGCATGCGGGCGGCGGCCGCCGGGACGAGATCCAGCAGGGCCCGGGGCGGCTCATAGCGGCGGAGATCCACATATTCCGCTCCCAGTTCCTCCGCGATCATGCGGTAAACGTCGGCTTCGCTTTCCACGTAGCCATAGTCGGTGAGCAGGCGCTTGATGTCCTTTCCGGAAGAGCTGACCTCTTCCAGAAGTTCAGCGGCCTGCAGGTCATCCAGCAGGGAGCGGGACTGAAAAAGATCCAGAACGAATTGGGGATTCATGACGGTCGGAAAATAGGGTGGAAGGTGGCGGCTCAGCTGTCCGACATGGTGCTTTCGATGGCTTCAGCGGCAGTGGTCATGCCGGCGAGGACCTTGCGGATGGCGTCTTCGCGCAAAGTGCGCATGCCCAGTTCGCGGGCGCGGCGGCGGAGCTGCGGGGTGGAAATTTGTTCATTGATCATATGGCGGACCTGATCGTCCACCCGGAAGATTTCCACGATACACATCCGGCCCCGGTAGCCGGTGGTGCGGCACTTGCCGCAGCCGACCGGCACCATGATCTTGGAATCGGAGAGCCGGCTGGCATCAAGGCCCAAGGCCCGCAGTTCCTTGTCCGTCAAGTCGCCGGGCTGTTTGCACTCGGCGCAGAGTTTGCGCACCAGGCGTTGGGCCATCATCGCCCGGACGGCCGTGGCAATCAGGAAGGGCTTAACCTGCAGGTTGGTCATACGGGCCACCGCCCCCGGGGCGTCGTTGGTGTGCAGCGTAGACAACACCAAGTGACCCGTCAGGGCGGCATTGATGGCAATCTGGGCGGTCTCCGGGTCGCGGATTTCCCCGATCATGATGATGTTGGGAGCCTGACGCAGCATGGAGCGCAGAGCCGAGGCGAAGTTCATGCCGACATCCTCGCGCACCGGCACCTGATTGATGCCGGAAAGGGTGTATTCCACCGGATCCTCCACCGTGATGATCTTGCGGTCAGGCCGGTTCACCGTATTCAAACAAGCATACAGCGTGGTGGTTTTGCCCGAACCGGTCGGGCCGGTTACCAGGATAATGCCGTCAGGCAAGGCCAGCAGTTCATTGAAATTGTTCAGGTCATCACTGAAGAAGCCGAGGTCGGAAAGACCCAGCAAAATGCTGCTGCGGTCCAGAATCCGCATGACCACACTTTCGCCGTGGCTGGTAGGGATCGTGGACACCCGGAGGTCGATGTTTTTGTTGCCGATCTTCGTCTGAATGCGGCCGTCCTGTGGAACCCGGCGCTCATCAATCGACATGGCACCGGTCATGATCTTGATACGGGCCAGCATCGGCGCGTGAAGGTGCTTGGGATGCGAGGCAATTTCCTGCAGCACCCCGTCAATGCGGTAGCGGACCCGCAGCCGCTTTTCCATGGGCTCCACGTGGATGTCCGAGGCCCGGTTGTTTACCGCTTCTGCCAGCATGTCCATTACCAGCCGGATGATCGGGGCATCACCTTCGCCGGCTTCCTCACCCTGGAAGGTGTTGACTTCCTTTTCTTTCGCGACGCCATAAACGTCGGTGATAAATTGTTCGATCTGCGACTTCTGTGCGCAGTAAAAATCCAAAGGATAGGTGGCAAGGAGGTGGGGGAGGCTGTCCATGGCCTCAAAATCCATCGGATCTGCCACCGCGAGGATGAGCCGTCCATTGTCAAGGCCCACCGGAATCACGTTGTATTTCGCCGCGATGTCAGGACTGACCTGCTCAAGCACAAACGGATCCGGGACAAACCCGTTCAGGTCCACAAATTCCATGCCGGCATCCACCGCCATGGTCTGGGCGACCACATCCTCGGAAACCCGTTTGTTCTCGACGAGGAAGTCGAGGGTGGTCTGGGTGCCACGTTTGGCGGCGCTGGCCTGGACGATGTTGTCCGGCGTGATGTAGCCGGCGTCCTGCAAGAGTTCGATCAGATGGTCTTCGTTGGAATACACGGTAAATTCTCCTTCGGGATGGGTGTTTGCCTGATGCTGCCATCAGGCGCAAGTCTGTAATGTCTTATTTTTAAAACGGGAATGATTTCCTGGCTATTGAATTAATCCATGGTGAAAATCAAACGCTCTCAGAGATGTTCGATCATTTCCGCAGCATCCCAGCGCACTTTCGGCACCATGGCATACTTGTCATGGGCGGAACGGTAACCCGCCGGACAAAGCACTGCCGCCTTCAAACCCCGTTCCGGCAGGCCCAGCTCGGCATCCACCAAATCGGGCACAAATCCTTCCATCGGACAGGTATCCACGCCGACCAGAGCCGCGCTCAGCATAAATTGGCCCAGCGCAATATATGCCTGCCGCGCCGCCCACTCCGGCAACACGGCGGCGATGGCTCCCCCGCCAAGCACACTGGCCGCAATGATATCCCGGTAGCCCTTCAAGGCTTCCCCCGGCACCCCGCGGCGGGCGGCGGCAAGGCCAATAAAGGAGTCCACATAGGCTGCATCCATGTCCTGTTTGGCGCACAACACCAGCAGATGCGAACAATCCGTCACCTGGCTTTGGTTCCAGCAGTGCGGCCGCAGGCGGGCTTTCCGCGCAGCATCCGTCACCACAAGGAATTTCCATGGCTGCAGCCCAAACGAGGAAGGTGTCAGGACCAGCGATTGCTCAAGCGCCTCCCAGGTCCCGGCGGGGATGGTCTGGGCGGGGTCAAAGGATTTCGTCGCATACCGCCATTGGAGTGCACCCAGCAGGGATTGAGGAGAAAGAACGGCCATGGAGAAACCCTGCCTAAACGGGATGCCGGAGCGGCGCAACTGCCACGCCGGGGAAAATCCGGCTGCCGGAATACTCTGCCGCCCTCCAGCACCGCAGGATTCCCGTGATTTCCGTTCCTTGCGCAAAAACCGGTTGCAAACGCCCCGCCCCTTCACCATAATCGCCGCTCCTCCGCAGCCTCCCTGCGGAACGGACAATCCGGAGTAGCTCAGCGGCAGAGCGGGTGGCTGTTAACCATTAGGTCGTAGGTTCGATCCCTACCTCCGGAGTTTTGTTTCAGGTCGGTTTCTACGGGGACCGGCCTTTATTGTGCCCTGATTTACAGGGGTTTACGGGGACGGGCAGGGGAGTGATGGGGGCTGGAATGGCGGAAAGTGATTGTTTCTGATTGCTTGCGATTGCAGATTGTGCTGGTATAAAATCCATTATAAAACCAGCCTCGTTTTGTTATGTCTGTCTTCAAGCTGCGCCGTCCGAAGTCTCAGTGGGCCTCTGCGGAGGTGCCGGAGTTTTATGAAACGTATTACATGAAGCTCCACGGGCCGGATGGAAAGCAGGTGCTGCGCAATACCCACGCCACGGACAAGGCGCTGGCGGGGAAGATCGAGGCGGCGGCCCGGCGGAAGATCCGGGAGGAAAGCTGGCAGGGGCTGCTGGATGCGCTGGAGCCCACAAAGGCCCGGCGGACGCTGGCGACGCTGGGGGACATTGAGACGGCTTATTTGCTGGAGGGGGTGCAGATCGTGAAGCAGGACAAGGCGGCGCGGGACAATGTGGCGAGCCTGTTCCGGGTGGTGGCGTGGGCGCAGGGGTTGTGGACGGCGGCCGGGGAGGGGATGAAGGGGATCAAGCCGGGGACGCGGGTGCATGATGCGGCGCGGATCCGGAAGCTGTCTTCCGGGGTGCTGACAGGGGAGTTGGTGCGGGCGTATTTCCGGGAGCGGCAGGGAGGGAAGGAGCTGGACGTGAGCAGCCGGAAGGCGGAAAACCGTTCGATCAATTCGACGCTGAATCATGCGAGGCAGGTTTTCAGCAAGCGGGCGCGGGCCTATAAGCTGGGCAAGCTGCAGCTGCCGGATCTGGATGGGTTTATGCAGGAGCCGATGCTGCCAGCGGCAGAGAGCGAGGCGCAACCTCTGACCGGTCCGGAATGGGATGCGATGGTGAAGGCGGCCGGAAAGCTGGCAGACCGGGAGCTGGCACTGGTGAATCAGCTGCTGCGGGTGACGGGGATGCGCAGCGCGGAGCTGGTGGCACTGCACGAGAGCTGGCTGGTGCAGGAGGGCAAGGGCTGGGCGATCGAGATTCGGGACCGGAAGGAGAAACGGGCAAAACCGGAAGAGGGGGAGAAGGAAGGAAAGGTTTTGTTGCCCGGGTTTTCCCAGAAGGGGGTCAAAAATCGCAAGGTGCCGGTGCCGGTGGATCTGGTAGCCACGCTGCGGAGCCGGAAGGGCTTTCTGATAGGGCCGAAGATGACGATGACAGATAGGTCAGATCTGGTGAACCGGACGCACAATGCCTGGCTCAAGGGAATGATCGGGGGGCTGGGGGAGAAGACGCAGGGAAACCACCGGCTGCGGGATACGGTGTGCTCGGCGCTGTGGAGCCTCTACGGGCCATCAACCGCGCAGGAGGCGGCAGGCCATGTGGACCCGAAGACGACGAGCAAGCACTACGCCAAGCGGATGGCGACGGTGCCGGCTGGCATGGTAAAGGAGCTGGAGCCGTGGGCACCGGGCAATGTGGTGCCGATGCGGGGCCGGAAGGCGGGATAGGAGTTTTCAGTTTTCATGGGGGGATTGACATAGCAACTTGCATTGACCATTGTCCGGGGAAATGCCAATATCCGAAATCCAATTATTGTTATCTAGCCTCAAGTCGGCCGGAGAAATCACGAAAACTTTGTTCAATCTCAAAGTAACGGGCGAAGTTCAGGGCAAGATTGTTGAGATTCAGTGTCTACTAATGGCCGCACAGTCCAGTGCGATTGATGCGTCTAATGCCCAATATGTGCTTCAAGATAAGGTTCGTGAGCTGGAGGAGCGATTGCGTGAACTTGAAAATTGGGGAGAACAAACGGGACGATACACGTTGGTTTGCCCCTGGAGGGGCCCTGCTCAGGTTTATGCCTTGAAACAGGCCCGAGCAGAGGGGGAATCTCCACACTATTTGTGTCCCAACTGCTTCCACAATAAGAAACGGGTCATCTTGAATCCCCTTGAGACCAATAACCAGCTCACCTGCGTATGCCCTGCGTGCAAATCCACCATGTCAACGGGGTGTAGGGGGATTGGCCCTCCCGAGTTTGCGGAGTATTTCGATAAGCAGGAGAGCTAGGTAAAACGGTGGCAGGGGTGCCGCCCACCAGCCGGTTAGGGCTTGCGGTTTAGTTGGGCCTGAATCCAGTGAAATCATGGATTCCTACACCATTTTAAGTCTGACATTGAAAGCGTTGGAGACTGTCGCCAAGGTTGTCAGCGCCCGTAAAAGGGGGAAGAAGGAGGAGTTTGCCACTTACGTGGGCAACCAAAGGGATAAACGCCTCACCGACCTTATCTTAAATTCGAACATCATCCGGTCGGAGGCGGAACAGCAAATTGCGGATGGTGTCGAGGACCTCAAAAGGATGCTCATTGCCGTGCTGGAGGCCACAGGGGTTAGGGAGGATGTGCCTTTCTCCGATGAAGCAATCTATCTTATGATGTGGTTCTACGAGTCGGGTGATGAGGACATGTTTTTCCTCGAAACCACTCCCCCTCAATTGAAAACTTACACCAAGGGTCAAGGTAACCGACCCGGAATCTCGATGACTCATGTCTTGAGTATGCGGATGGCTTTGAAGGAGTTGGAAGGTAGTGGCTTTATTGAGGTCAAAAATGCCACCCCTAGGGTCAAAGTCATTTATAACTGGACGCCGTCGGGCTTCCGGTGCGCGGCTCGGTTGGCAAATATGAAGTTGGAGGACCCAGAAAAGGAGTGAACCAAGTTTTATCCTTTAGGTGGATTTGACACGCCTGACCAAAGGCAGATCGTGTGCAGGCGGGAGATTCCGGCCGCAACCAGTAGTAGAACACATCAACGAATCAGGATATGAGAATAAGGAGTTCAAAAAGCAAATTGTCCACTACCCGTTATTTTAGGAAAATACCGCTGGCGCTCCCCCGGCATCTTTATTTACTTTCTTTAATGAATTTTTTCAGAACCATTTTGATCTCCCTGATTCGTTCGGGGAATCACGAAAGAAGCCCGGAGTTGGAGCTCCGGGCTTCTGGATTGCAAGTGCAGCCGTTCCGGCTGCCCCCTAAGCGGGGGGTCACGATTGGTGGAGGGCATATTTATGCCTCAGTCGGATCCCAGGGTCAATACGGAAATAACCCTCAACCTGAATTGAGCAACTATGGCTGCATTTCCGACTACCTGCAAATATTGCGGGTTCCCGGCTATCATGTCTGATGTTCATTACGTGGACGGCAAGCGGACCTGCGAAAGCTGGTACTGCATTTGCCGGAATTCCGTCTGTCCCGGCAGGCGTCGTTCGCGCCAGTAATGATCTAGGTCGTGCTGCCCATTAACGGGGAGCTGGGCAACCAGCTCTTCCGCATCCGGATTGCTACGGGTGCGGAGAAGGGAGGGCCTGCGGGCCCTCCCTTTCCATTTCAGTTGGGATGGGGAAGTGTTTCTGGGACCAGAGGGCGTCTGCCACGGCGGGGAATTGTTTGAGGGACCAGAGGGAATCGGATAGGGTGCCGCGCTGGCCGGGCAGGGCGTGGCCATCCTGTTTGACGTAGCATGCGATTCCGGCGGCCCGGCATTGGGAGGCCAGCAGATCCGCCCAGGGGTGATCGAAGGGACGGCGGCCGCCGCCGGATTCGCCGCCGATGATGAGCCAATGAATCCACGGCATGGAAGCCATGCGCGTCAACAGCCCGCCGGGCCCCGCGCCATCGCACCAGCTGAATTTGTGGTTGATGAGGATTTCCAGCATATTGACCGGGCCCAGCAGGGGCTCGCAGGAGAGGAAGCGAACCCCGGCCGGGATCCGGAGCAGGGCGGGGATGCGCTCTTCCGCGCGGGCCTGATTCTCGACGGTGGTGCCCATCCAGACGTTAGGGGGGATGGCCCGGCCTTCGATCCAATCCACGGCCCAATCCAGTTCCCGGTCGCCGGATGGAGGGATTTTCTGGCAGAGCAGGGCGGCCTCTATGAGGCGGGACCAGTTCTGCGGCCGCTTGGTCAGGAGCTGCCAGTCCAGCGCGGGGGTGGAGCCGATGAGCCGCAGGAGCCGGGCCAGCCATTGCGGGGGGATTTCTTCATCCAGCCAGTCGGCGAGGGATGCGGAGAAGACGCGGGGGCGGCGGGGCCGGGGATGGTCCCCCAGATGGCCTTCGTGCCAGTGCTCGTCCAGCCAGGCGGCCTTTTCATTCCATTTGAGCGGCTGTTTCCACATGGCGGTGGAGGCGAGGACGCGGGGCTTGCCGGGGCCCCATTCCCCGAGGATGGCGGGGTTTCGTTTGCTGAGGGTTTCCGCGTAGCAGTGGGCGCAGCCTTCGGATACCTTGGTGCAGCCGCGCCATGGGTTGAAGGTGTGGTCTGTCCAGGAGATGTTGGAGTCTTCGGCCATGGTTAGGGGGCGGGTTTGGCTTTGAAGGGTTTGGCGGCTTTGGCTTTGGCGAGCTGGGCCCGGGTGTTGGTCAGGAGGCGGAGCAGGGTTTGCTGCTGGGCCTGGGCATCGGCGAGCTGGAAACGGAGGGCGGCCAGTTCTTCCTGACAGGTGGCGAGGGCCTGCTGGGCGTGGCGGGTGCGCTGCTGTTCCAGGCGGAGGATCCGCTGCCAATGGGCTGGCGGGGCGTGGAGGGCATCCGCAGGGTGGACGGGCTGGGCGGGGGCGGGATCCGGGGGATGGGGGGCGTAATCATCCATCTGGCTAAGAGATGACTGACCCACGAGGGGACCAGCAGGGACGGCGGGCCATACCTTGTAGGGGGTAGCGATGCGGGCGGCGGCGGTCTGCCATGAGATGGCATCGGGGGGAACGGCGGGGGCTGGCGCGGGCTCTGCGGCCGGCGCGGGCTCGGCGGCCGGGGGCAAGGGGGCTTGGCTGAATAATGAATTGAAGAATCCCATGTGAGCTGGGGGTTAGGGGTTAGGAGAGCATGAACTGGGGCTGGGTGAGGGTTCCGGCTTTGGCTTGCCAGGCCTCGCCGTGGATGGAATCCGCCATTTGCTGGGCGGCGATGGCTTCAAGGATCTGGGCGCGGGTGGGAGCTTTGCCGGGCTTGGACTCGTCTGGCTGGCCCAAGAGTTCGAAGCGTGAGAGGAATGATGGCGCGCGGGAAGGCGTGACCGGCGGCCACGGTTAGGATCAGGGGGCCGGATCCGCTGCGGGAGGCTCGGCTGCGGGGGTTACAGGTTCTGCATCCGAATGGCGGGCTCGCCGCACCACCCTGCCAATCACTCCCGGCCTTGTGATCATGGCCACCCGGACCGCCGCCCGCTATCATATATCCTAAATCAGCGGTTGGGGTGAGACCAAGCGTTCACTCGCAGCTTAAGCGCGCCCGCTATTGACAGAAATCTTTCAAAAGCTATTTTGCTTTCATGCAAACGACTCTTCGGATTGATGATCACCTTTACCGGGAGGCCAAAGCCGAAGCGGCCCGGGCGGGTGTAAGCCTGACCCGTTTTCTCGAAGAGGGGCTGCGCTTGCGGTTGGAGAAAAAGATGACCTTGCCCTCCGCTCCCCATGCGTTCCGGATTTACGCTGCCGAGCAGCCCGATTCCCGGACTTGGGAGGAAATCCGCCAAGTGGCCGACGCAGAGCTGGAAGCACATGATCTTGCCAAACTGGGCCTTCACGCCCGCCAGTCCTGATGGCGCTATTCCTTCCGGATGCAAACGTTCTGATCCATGCCTTGCGGAAGGATTCCGTGGAGCATGATTCCTGCCGCCGATGGTTAACAACCACGGCCGCTGCAGGCGACTCCATCGGTCTGTGCGAGTTGGTGGAAGCCGCATTGTTGAGAATTCCCACGCTGCCCAAGCTGCAATTGGTGCCAATGGCTGAAACGCTCGGATTCTGGAAAGAGGATTTGTGGAGCTATCCGGGCACCCGCCGCCTCGCTGCCGGCACGCGCCATACCGGAATATTCTCTGATTATATCACCGCCATCGGCCTGTGTGGCAACGATATCAACGACGTCTGGCTCGCCGCACTCGCGATCGAGCACCGCGCCACACTGGTTAGCACAGATCAAGGTTTAGCCCGTTTTCCAGGCCTGAGCTGGATCAACCCAGTGAATTCCTTGTAATTCCAGCCTTCCACATGTGCCACAGCGAGCTGGATGCCGCCGACGTGATCGTTTCCAAAAATCCATCAGGTCCTTCTGAAACCTACATCCGGAAGCTGTTTGCGCTCATTCTGGCGGACGCTGGGACGCTCAAAACGGAAACCTAACCCGAAACCATGCTGCGGTAGAGGTCTTCGACCTTTTTGCGGGCCCATGGGGTTTTGCGCAGGAAGCGCAGGCTGGAGGTGATGGTGGGATCGAACATGAAGCACCGGACGGGGATCCGGCCGGCCAGGGCAGGCCAGCCGTATTCCGCTACCAGCCGTTGCAGGATTGTCTCCAGAGTCACCCCGTGGAGCGGGTCGGGGGAGCGGAATTCAGGTTCAGTCATGGAGCGGAAGGACAGGCGCAAGGGGGGCCAAGTGTTCTTCCTCCCTGATTTTAATTCCGGCAATCGTAATTCCCGCCCGCACGGGGCTTGCCAAGGAGGTCTGGATTCCCTACAAGTCGCTGCCATGCACCGCCGACAATTCCTCCAAACCGCTGCTGCCGCCGCTCCTTTTGTCCTGTCAGGACGTCCTGCCTTTGCCCAGGAGTTCGGCGAAATGAAAAAACGGGTCGGACTCATCGGGGCCGGCTGGTATGGCAAAGCTGATCTGATGCGGCTGATCCAGGTGGCCCCGGTGGAAGTGGTCTCCCTTTGTGATGTGGACAGCCAAATGCTTCAGGGAGCAGGCGAACTGACGGCTTCCCGGCAGCTTTCGAAAAAAGTGCCCCGGCTCTACAAGGACTACCGGGAGATGCTCAAAGAGAAGGATTTGGATATCGTCATCATTGCCACTCCGGACCATTGGCATGCCTTGCCGATGATCGATGCCGTGAAGGCCGGGGCTGATGTTTATGTGCAAAAGCCCACCGGGGTGGATGTGGTGGAGAGCGCCGCGATGCTGGCGGCGGCGCGGAAATACGGCAAGGTGGTCCAGGTCGGCACCCAGCGCCGCAGCACCCCGCACCTGATCGAGGCTCTGAATGACATCATCAAGCCCGGCAAGTTGGGGAAAATCTCCCATGTGGAGATGTGTTGTTATTATCACATGCGCTCCAAACGCACCGATGCCGATACCACACCGCCGGCGCATCTGGATTACGATCTCTGGACCGGGCCTGCGCCGCTGCGGCCCTACAACCCTATCGTGCACCCCCGCTCATGGCGGGCCTTTATGGAATACAGCAATGGCATCGTGGGCGACATGTGTGTCCACATGCTGGACATGGTGCGCTGGATGCTGGATTTGGGCTGGCCCACCTCCATTTCCAGCCAGGGCGGCATCTTTATGGACAAGGCCAGCCGGGCTAACATCACCGATACCCAGTCGGCCACTTTTACCTACGGGGATCTCAATCTGCTGTGGACCCACCGGTCATGGGGAGCCGCTCCGGATCCCGCCTATCCGTGGGCAGCAATCATTTATGGGGACAAGGGCACTCTCAAGCTCAGCGTGAACAGTTATGACTTCATTCCGGCCAAGGGCCAAACCATCCACCGCGACTGCGTGATGGAACTGGACCAATATCCGGAAGACCAGACGGAAAAAGATCTCGAGAAACACGTGGCTCCGGCGATCCGGGGCCACATGAAAGACCTGCTGCGCAACATCGTTTCCCGGGGCAAACCGGTGGCCGATATCGAACAGGGGCACATCTCCAGCGCCTCCTGCATTCTGGCCAATCTGGCGCAGCAAACCGGCCGCACCTTGCATTACGATCCCACCGCGGGCCCGGCGGGAACCATCAAAGATGATCCTGCGGCCACCGCTCTCCTCGCCCGGCCTTACCGCGCCCCATGGGTCCACCCGGATCCGGCTGGGGTTTGACCGGGATTGGTAGGGAAGCAGGAATTTGAACAGAAGGACACCAAGGACATCAAGGAAACGAAGCGGGATCCTCAGGCGAATACTGGATCCCGGATGGCCCCTCCTTGCGAGGGTGCTGGTTTTTAGACCACCTGTGACCTTTCTGACCTTCTGTTATCGTTATTCCCGGTCTTCGGGCTATCCCCAGAGTCCCTTGAGCAGTTCTTCCGGTTTCACGCCGAGGGGAAATTTGCGGCTGAGCGGGTGGTCGGCGATGCCGGCGAACTGGCGCAGGCATTCGTGGATATGTTCCGGGCGCACCCGGATGCCCTTATCCTTGTCGATAGCCAGGGAAGCGGGGTTGAGAGGCAGATGGAATTGCTGGGCATCCGTCGCTCCGATGACCCGGTTGCCTCTGATGCCGGGGCCCAGAAACATGATGGAACCGATGGACCAGTGGTCTTTTCCGTTGCCCTGGTTATAGTTGGGAGTCCGCCCCATTTCGCTTTGCACGATCACCACCAGCTTTTCCCGCAGGTTCAGTTCTGTGGCCCGCCGGAGCACATAAGCGATGCCTGCCAGCAGTTCGGGAATGAGTTTCAACTGGTCCTGGTCGTTGTTGGCATGGCTGTCGAACTGGCCGATGGACAGGTTGGCGGAGACGCAAACCCCGGCTTTAAAAGACGCGAGGGCGATTTCGGCCTGCTGGGCCAGGCGCTCTTTGGGGATATCCTTGGGGATATGAGGGGTCACCCGGGCAAGGGCTTTGGAATTTACCTGCGCGGCATACAGCATGCTTTCGGCGTGCGCCTGGCGCGGCAGCGCGGGCTGCGGGCTGCGCGCGGAGTGCTGCTCCTCCAGAGCCTGTTCGATGCGGTCGAGAGCAAAGGGATCGTGATAGGGCGATTTGAGATTGCCCTCCACCGAGTCGGCATTGGCGATGCGCTGCAACGAAGGCAGATAGGGCACCCGCGACATGGCCACCACATTGCCGGTGGCGGAGTAATTCCCGAAGGTGAGGAAGGACAAGGGGCAGGCCGGGCCTTTGCAGGCAGCCGCCAGCGCGGCAAAGGTGGGGTAGGCCATGCTGTCCAGCTTGCCGGTAGCCATGTAGCGGGCTCCCGGGGAATGGTTGTTGACCGAATAATCCAGACCATTCAGCACCAGAAGTTCAGGGCCGAATTCCCGGAAGAATTCTTCATTGCCCATGCCGTCCTGTTTGTGTTTTTGGGTCGGGGCAAAGTGGTGGGCTCCTTCTGTCAGGATATCGCCCTCCTGGTAGATCCGGTTGATGTTATTGACGCCCTTGGGGTCCATCAGCAGCGTGGTGTCCCAGCCCCCGGACGCATTGAACACCATGTAATAGGGACCCTCGTAGGGAGGGGCTTCCCGGTCCGCCGCCCTGACAAGGGAGGCCATGCCGCCAGGGCAGGCAAAGCCCAGACCGGCGAGGGTGCAGCGTTTGAGAAAATCGCGTCGCATATCATTCATAAAGGAAATCCCGCTGTCTCAGCAGGTAAGTGAGGACGGCCCGCCAGGCGCGCACGGTGTAGTGGGGATCAGGAAAATTTCCGGCGAAGCTTTCCGGGAGGTCACGGCGGCAGGCATAGGTTTCGCGGTCATCCAGGTCCTTCAGGGAGGCGGCATCCCTGACAATTCCGGAGAAGAGCTGGAACGTGCGTTCCACCTCCGGGGAGTCCGTTGTTTCAAACCGGCCCAGCACGCGTTCGTGGAGATGGACGATGGTGGAGAGGATCCGGCGGTCATCGTCGGGGGCAACGGCCGGGAGGGTCTCCAACTCCACCCCGGGAAAGAGCAGGCGTTCGGCGGCGGGCCGCGTGAAATCGAGCGCGGTTTCCCGGCAGGCGATTTCGTTGGACAGAATGCGTTGAATGGCGCCCATGCCCCCGCTGGGATCGGCGGCGCGTTCCGTGACTTCCTTGGAATCAATCCCGCCATACAGCAGGGCCAATTGATCTTCCAGTTTGCCCCAGGGCCGTCCAAAAATGGCGGCAACCTTCCGCTCCACCTGCTCGGGGGCCAGCATCCGCATCAGTCCGAGATCCTCCCACTCTGTCAGGCGCTCCGGACTGGCTGCGGCTGCCGCAAGGCCATCCGCGCGGTAAAAATCCGAGACGACCCAGTCCTTGATCACGTGTTTCAGATTGAAACCGGTCCGGGCAAAGCGGGTAGCGATGGTTTCGATTTGCCGGCGTTGGGCTTGATAGGCCCGGTGCTTTGCCTGGAAAAGCGGATCACCGGGATCCTTGGGGGGCAAAAGGACTTTCCGTCCGGTCAGGAGATAATAGACGTGCTGCACCATCGTGGTGGCGAACCGGGGATCCTTTGCCGTATGTTCTCCCAGCCATGGCAAGGCCCGCCATCTTTCTGCGGCGGGCAGGTCCACCCCTTCAAATCCTGCGCCAAACATATCGGTAAACCAACCCTCTTTACGCCGGCCATAGACCCCTTCAAACCGCCAGTAATCCTGGAAAATCCCCGCGACGGGATCCACGGTGCGGTGGCACACCACACATTCCGAAGCCTGCATGACCGGGATCGTATACTTCGCTGAGACAGCGGCGGCATCGGAGACGCGGGCCGCCAGCTCGAGCACATCAATGCCCAGGAAGTGCTCATAAAAAACCCGGGCTCGCAGACGGTTGCGGTTGGTTTCCGTGGTGGGGTATCGCCGGAGATACTGGAAAGTGCTCAGCAGTCCGGCATGGGGATAAAATCCGGTCGCGGATTCCTGGTCGTCTGACTTGTTGCGTCCGGTCAGGGCCTCCAGTTTGACCGGAAGGTATTCAAAGGGATCGTCCGGATTTTTGAACCGGGGTTTCATTTCATCGTAGATGCCGTAGCCGCGGGCGGAGTAGGGCGTCACCATGATGTAGTCTGCGGTGACAATCTCCGTGAAGGGCCGGTCGTGGCGGACAATGTGCTCGATCAGCTTCATCGGTTCACCAAGAATGGCCTCCCGGTAATCGTTATAGAGCTTGTAGCGGGCCTGCTGCCGGGCTTTGGCATCCTCGATATGATTCAGGTCGTGTTTTTCGGCCCAGCCGCGGGTTTTGTCGAAATGATCGTAGGACAGCACCGTCTCCGCATTGTCCTCCTGGCCAATCGTCAGGAAAATGTCGTTGAAGGCTTCGCGCAGCCGGTCGTAAAAAGCCTCTTCCTCCATGACCTTGTCCAGCACTTCTGAAATGGCCTGCAGGCCATCGCGGGCCACGGTGGCGGATTCTGCGGCGGTGGGCAGTCGTCCTGCGAGGGACAGGGTCACCCGCCGGAGCAGCCGGCGGTCGTCGATCAGGTGGATGCCTTCAAAAAAGGGCGGAGCATCCACGACTGTCAGGTACACCGGAGCAGGGTTTTCCAGCCGCCTGACAAATTCCTCCAGCACCTGATAGGCGGCAGAACCGGGGGCGAGGACGTCTTCGCCTTCATGATCGAGCTGGCCCGTGGCCTTGAGCAACAGACGGGAATCCCCGTCCTCCCTCGCGCGGCCCATCCTGGCAAAGGCGTCCAGATTGTGGGACAGGGTTTCCGGGCCCGGATGCCGCGCGGGATCCCGCAGCAAAAATTGGCTGTCCTCGGCATCTCCTCCGGTTTTATGGCATTTGAGGCAGGAGGCTGCTCCGACTTTGGCCCAGACTTCATGGGCAAAAAAGGAATCCACGGTGGTCACGGGATCGCCGCCAGCCGCCGGACAAGGTTGTTTTTCATCGCCCCCGGCTCTGCCCCACGCCATGAGGATACCGGCCAGGATCAACAGGGCAGGTCGGTGGATCACAGTCATGCTTCGATTTTCAAGGGAGCGGGTGGTGAACTCAAGCTATTTCGGGACCGGATACGCGGCCTCCATTTCAGAGCACGCCGCGTTTTTTGATATCGACGTAGAGATTGCCCAGGGCAATGGGCAGGTCCGCAGCGGGGGCGTCCACAGTCAGGATGCCCCCACGATGCAGCTTTTCGAGGAGCTGGCGGCGTTCATCCACATACTGCTGGATCGCGCTGAAACGGAGGGCAGAAGGAAGGTCCGTCACCGGGGTCCGGGCCAGGGTGGCTACCTCCTTTTCCTTGAGACTGGCGACGACCACCAGATGCTTTTTCCGGATTTGGGCCAAGGGTGCAGTAAAATGGCTTTCGTCCTCGCTGCGCAGGTTGGTGGCCATGACGACAAGGGCACGGCGAGGCCAGCGGGCGAGCAGATTCTCGGCAGCCTCACTGAAGTCGCCGGGGGCCGGAGTGGGTTGATAGTCGTAAAGATGATTTAAAATGGCGGGCATGGCATGCGGCCCCTTGACCGGCGGGAGCCAGCGGGGGGTGTCGCTGCCGAAGGACATCACCCCCACATGATCGCCCTGGCGCAGGGCGATAAAACTGAGGAGCAGCAGGGCATTGAGGCTATGGTCAAATTGCGTCAGGTCGCCATCCATGGCCCGGAGGCGGCGGCCGCAGTCGACCATCAGGATGAGGGTTTGATTGCGTTGTTCCTCGTATTCCCGGCTGGTCAGGGCCAGCCGCCGCGAGGTGGTTTTCCAGTCAATGCGCGCAAGGGCATCGCCATCCTGATAGTCCCGCAACTGGCGGAACTCCCGGCTCTGGCCGGGGCGGTTCAACTGCCGGATGCCCATGCGGGCCTCGCTGTTGACCATGGAGAGCAGCGCAAAGCGGACCACCGGTTCATAATTCGGATAGATCCGGGTGGCGGAGGGACTGCCGGCCCGGTAGCGGCGGGTCCAGAAGCCCATGCGGGAAGCTTGTTCCACGTGCACCTGTCCAAAGACGGCCGGACCGCGCTCCACCGGCTGGACGCGGATGCCGATGGTCAGGTAACCGCCGCCCGGAATGGTGCCGGACCAGGGAAAATCAGCCGTCTCGAGGGCAGGGGGCAGGGTGTCCCATGCCCGCACCCTGGCCGGTCGTTTCCCTGACAAATGCAGCGTCAGGCCAACCTCGTGAGGCACCCCGAGGGCCATGCGGGCGGGCACTTCGCGCGTGGCACTGACACGGTGCGCGGCCCGCAGATCCATGGCATCGGCCAGGGCAAGGGTGGCTATCAAAATACCGGCTCCGGACCACCAGATCACGCCCGCCGGCCAGAAACTCACTGCCACTCCCAGCAGCAACCACCCGGTCAGGGCAGTCAGGAGGGGGCGGGCAGGAATGGGCATGGGGAGAGGAGAGTTGAAAGTTGAAAGTTAAAAGTTAAAAGTTAAAAGTTGATAGTTGATAGTTGATAGTTGATAGTTGAGAGTTGAGAGTTGAGAGGTGAGAGTTGAGAGTTGAGAGTTGAGAGGTGAGAGGTGAGAGGTGAGAG